>CALKTH010000092.1 GCA_937997485.1 uncultured Acidimicrobiales bacterium
GATCATCGTGCCCGACGCCTTCAGCGCGTTCATTGATCCCGACGTACTCACCTCGACGCTGCGCATCCTGAAGGCCATGGGTGAGAAACCCGCCGTGGCACGCTTCGTGCCATCAGGCAAGTACGACCACGTGAAGGGGCGACGCAAGCGCTTTGCGAAAGCCGTCGCGAAGCAGCGGACGATGATGGAAGAGCTGTCTCGTCACGGCGTTGAACTTGTCGTCATCGAGCCCGCCGTTCTTCTTCTCCACCGGCACGAGTATCCGGCCATCGATCGGAGCTACCCCAGCCAGCTGGCCGTTTCCCTCCCAGACTTCGTCGATGCCCGCATTGATGCCCTTCCGCCGTCGACCACACCCGAGGGCAAAGGCACCATTCAAATGTTCAGCCACTGCACGGAAGTCAGCATCACCCCGGGGCACAACGCGGCGTACCGACGGCTCCTGGAGCGGGCAGGTTTTACGGTCGAGATCGAAGCGACATCGTGCTGCGGCATGGCCGGCATCTTCGGCCATGAAGCCGAGAACCAAGAGATGTCGACCAAGCTCTTCGACGACCACTGGCGACCGAAGCTGGAAGCAGGTGCGGCCAAGGCCGCGACCCAACAATGCGTGTCCGGTTACTCATGCCGGTCGCAGGCCAAGCGACTCGACGCACCCGCACTCCGGCATCCCGCCGTGATCGTTGCCGAGGCACTCGGGCTTTGAGTCGTCAAGCCGGACAAAGTCCTGGCCTCAGCGCGCCATGCGCGCCCAACCCGGGACTGGACGTTCTCGATGCGGCCTGCCTCCTGAGCAGTGCACGCGCCTATCGCTCGACCTAGGACCAGGGGTCGCCGCCGGTCGCTCGCGCGGCGATCGATCTATGTCGCCAACTCGGCGCTGAGGCGTGCGCGGACGTCGTCGGGGGCAAACGAGGCGGCGAGTGCGTCGAGTTGCATGGCTCGATGCTCTCCCAGCGTGAGGCCGAAGCGCTCGGAACCGATGACGAGCTCGGTCATGAGATCGGTGGCGAACCAGCCGGGATCGTCAGTGTTCAGACACGTGCGGATACCCGCTTCCCGCAGAGACGGGAACGGATGATCGGCGAGGTCCTCCACCACGTGCAGCAGCAGGTTGCTGGTCGGGCACACCTCGAGGAAGATGCCTCGTCCGACGATCAGATCGACGAGCGTCGGGTCTTCGAGACAGCGAACGCCGTGGCCAATGCGGGTGGCCCCGAGATCCTCGATCGCCGAGCGGACACTGTCAGCCCCCTCCGTCTCACCCGCGTGCGGCACCGAGCCGAGCCCGTGGGCAATGGCTCGTTGAAACTGATCGGCATAGGGAGCAGCTGGGAAACCGACTTCGTAGCCACCGAGGCCGAGGGCGACGAGGCCGTCTGGCACCCGAGAACCGGTGACGAAGTCGACCGTGATTTCTTGATCGGGAGTTTCGATGTCACGCGGGATGTCGATGACCCATCCGATCTCCACGCCGCGAGCGGCAGCGAGGCGACGACCCTCGTTCAACCCCTCGCAGTAGTCCTCCACGGTGAGCGCAGATCGAGGCGTGCCATCTCCAATCGAGCGGTCAAGGAAGTGGGTGTACGCCGTTGTGGTGAGTTCGGCGTAGCGCACGTTCTGACGTGCGAGAACGGCGGCAAGGTCATCGGTCGCAGTGGCGAGGTCGGCCGCTCCTTTGAAGAGGGAGAGCCCATAGAAGTACTGCGCAGCGAAGTCAGGGAAGCCGTCAAACGAGAACGCTTCGGGGAACCCGTTGGGCCAGACCTGCCTGGGGTCAGCCCCGTTCCGTTCGGTCAGCGCACGGACCGTGCCGACCGACATCGAGCCTTCGAGGTGACAGTGCAGCTCGAGCTTCGGGAGCTCAAGGAGAGCGACGCGATCGGCGGGAGACAATGGAGTCTGCGAATCGGGCGATGACGGGACCATGGTTCATGATGCCCAGCGTCCGGCTGGATTGCCCGCTTCAGCCAAGCCGGCGATGAGTGAACGCGTCCGCGGACGTGTTTCGGCCCGGGGGCGGAGCTCATTCGGTCGCCCCAAGACGCGTGGAGCGCAGCATCGGGCAGAATCGGACATGGCCGAGCCGCTCAAGAACTCATACGGTCCAGACATCCCTGGAGGAATCGCCCGCGACATCGCTGCGATCCATCCAGCGTTCGACCGAGGCGGCTTCGTGACTGCCTGCTTGGTCGGCTGGGAGGACCTGGAACTCACGCCGCGGGCGCGACAGGTCAGCGACCAACTCGCGGTCTTCCTTCCGGCAGATAGAGCAGAGGCGATGCAGATCTTGACTCGGTCTCTTGGGGACGAGTTGGACTCAGCCGAGCTCGAAGGCATGGAGGGCTTCCGGTTCCTTCCCCACGTGTACTTCGCAGCTGATCACGGCGACGGTCACTTCGAGGAAGCTATGACGCTCCAGTACGAGGTGACAAAGCGGTTCACTGCGGAGTTCAGCCTGCGCACATTCATCGAGTCCGACTACGAAGCCACGATGACCCGTCTCCACGAATGGGTCACGGATGAGAATGTGCATGTGCGCCGTCTTGTCTCCGAAGGCACTCGCTCACGCCTGCCGTGGGCCGCACGCATCAAGCGGTTTCAAGAGGACCCGACCCCGGTCATCGAGTTGCTCGAATTCTTGAAGGACGACCCGGAGGAATACGTCCGCCGATCGGTGGCCAACAACCTGAACGACATCGCCAAGGACCGCCCCGAGCTTGTTGTCGCGACTGCCCGAGACTGGTGGCCAGCCACCGTCACGACGGAGGCAGAGCGACATCGACGGCGGTTGATCAAACACGGGCTGCGATCGCTCATCAAGGCCGGCGACCCCGGAGCGTTGGATGTCATCGGGTACGGAGCCGATTCGCCAGCAACGATTGATGCTGTGCGAGTGCTGCCCACTGAAGTCGAGATCGGCGGCAAGGTCCGCATCGAGGTGGACGTCAAGAACCCATCGAAGAAGGCGATTGGCGCGCTGGTCGATCTGCGCATCCAGTTTGTGAAGGCCAATGGTTCGACCGCGCCCAAAGTCTTCAAGGGAGCGGAGCTCGAGATTGATGCCGGGGCCACAGCAACGTTCGGGAAGAACGTGTCGTTGAAGCAGCACTCAACCCGAACCCACTATCCCGGACGACACGAGGTCGAGATTCTTCTCAACGGCACCGCTCACGAGGGCGGCGTCTTCCAACTACGTCCGTAGCTATCAGGTCTTCTTGACCGGTGCCCACGAGAGAAGGAGCGTCTTCTGCCCAACGTCGGGGAAGTGGATGTCGGCCTCGGCCTTGTCGCCAGATCCGCGAATCTCGAGGATGACACCGGGGCCCCACTTCTTGTGGTCGATGTCGTCGCCGACCTTGAGACCGAGCTCGTTGGCGCCTGAAGGCACCGGCCCCTTCGGATTGAGCGCCGCATCCACGCGCCGATCGCGGCTTTGGGTGAAGCCGCCGCCCCCGCCGGAGAATTGCTTTCGGCCGCCACCTCCGCCTGAAGAACCGCTTGAAGAACCGCCGGAGTAGCTGCCGCCGCCAGAAGAACTGCCGCCCGCGTAGCGATAGCTGTTCCCTCCGGTGCCACTACTGCCGAACACCGATGAGGTTCGCTTGCCGCGGCTGCCCTCGGCCTCTTCGATGAGCTCCTCAGGGATCTCTTCAAGGAAGCGACTGGCCGGGTTGTACTGCGTCTGGCCGAAGATCATCCGGCTCCAGGCGTTCGTCAAATAGAGGCGTTGCTCGGCGCGGGTGATGCCGACGTATGCGAGACGCCGTTCCTCCTCGAGTTCGTCGGGATCGGTGAGGGCCCGCAGGTGGGGGAACATGCCGTCCTCCAGCCCGAGGATGAACACGACGGGAAACTCGAGGCCCTTGGCGGCGTGCATCGTCATGAGAATGACGGCGGACTCGTCCTCGTCGATGTCATCTGCGTCAGACACCAGCGATACCTGCTCGAGGAACGCGTCGACCGTCTCGAAACTGCGGGCGACACCCACCAACTCCTGCAGGTTCTCGATGCGACTCTCAGCCTCAACCGAACGTTGATCTTCGAGTTCTGCGATGTACCCGGTGTCTCGCAGGATCGCTTCGATCACGTGGGCCGGACCCTTCTCGAGATCGAGCTCCCAGCTGTGATGCAGCTGAAGGTAGGAAGCGATGCCCTTCAGTGCCTTGCCGGAAACACCGGCATCGTCGGCCCGTTCGAGCGCTTTGTGGAAGGTGTCGCCGTGCATGGTCGCCCAGGCGTCGATCTTGCCAATTGAGGTGTCCCCAACGCCGCGCTTGGGGACGTTGAGAATGCGCTTGACCGACACCTCATCGGACGGGTTCGCAACAGCCTTCAAGTAGGCGACAGCGTCCTTGATCTCCTTGCGGTCATAGAAGCGAGTGCCACCAACCACCTTGTAGGGAATGCCGACCCGCAGGAGGTACTCCTCAAGCACACGACTCTGGGCGTTGGTGCGGTAGAACACCGCCATGTCGCCCCAGCGGTAGTCGCCCCGGTCATGAAGGCGAGCCAGCTCGTTGGCCACGAACTGCGCCTCGTCGACCTCGTCGTCCGCCTGATAGCGCGTGATCCGGTCCCCGGGCCCAGCGTCGGTCCAGAGGTTCTTCGGCTTGCGCCCATAGTTCTGAGAGATGACGGCATTGGCCGCATCAAGAATCGTTTGCGAGCTGCGGTAGTTCTGCTCGAGCAACACGATTGTGGAGTCCGGGAACGCCTCATCGAACTGCACGATGTTGCGGATGTCTGCCCCTCGGAACTTGTAAATCGAGTTGTGCACGAGCACACCATTCGCAACGTAGGAATGCGTGGGCGACACCTCGAGGTCATAGACCGGAGCGTCATGTTCAGCGAAGTCCACGGACTCCACCGACACTGCCTCGGTTCGGCCGTTGCGCTCCACCAGGACTTCCATGCCAGGCCGAAGATGCGACAGCGGCTGGTACTCATAGACGGTCGAACCGACGTGCATCCGGCGGCGAACATCGAGACCGCCGACCTCCGCCATTCGAGTTGCGAACTCCAAAGCTGCTCCGTAGTCCTTGAAGCTGGTCTCGACCCGGACGCTCCGACTCTTCGAGGGCCGGACGCTGAAGCCAGCCGATCGCAGCCGATCGGCAACCTCCAGCCTGTTCGAACTCCACTGAACTCTGTGGTAGCTCGCGGTTTCGCCGCGATTGTCACTGAACATCGTCAGGTTGAGCGTTGAGCGCCGTCGGCCATTCTGGGGCCGGTAGTGAGGGAATTCTGGATGCAGATCAAGCTCTTGCATCAGCTCCTTGGCAGCCGTTCGCGTGTCCAGCTCGTCAAAGAGCCGTTCGATCAAGTCGTTGTCGAGCGCAAGCGAGGGTCGACCCTGAGCATGAAAGACAACGGTCGGAACGCCGTAACGGATCGAGAAAAGGTTCTCGTAGTACGCAGCCTCGGCTCGAGAATCGCAGGTTTTCAAGACCCAAATGGCATCAGCGTGTTCTTGCCCCGACCGGACTTTCAAGCCAATGTCGGCGTACCCGTGAGAGTTGACGCGTTGGGCTTTGCACAAGCCGATCCGATAGCCACGGTCAGCTCGATACATGAGGTAGACGAAGAACTTGTCGGGCACGGGGACAAGACGTGCGGGAAGAATGTGATGCTCAGTTCCGGACAGCGTTCGGCCGCCTGCGACAATCGTGTAGAGCCGGCCCTTGTGGTCGGTGCGGCGCACCTCAGTGACCTCAGCTGGAACCAGCTCCGAGCGACCCCGCGAACCCATGACAGAGTCCCCGACGGCAAGGTCTTCGATCGGTTGCAGACCGTCTGGAGTCAGGATCTGCGTTCCAGCCGGAAGGCACTGGTCGCTGTCACCAACGGCGGTCACCTGGCGATGCTGCTTGGTGAGCTGCACGACCATCTCGTTCTGCACCGTGTTGGTGTCTTGGTATTCGTCGACCAGCACGTGCTTGAAGCGTCGCTGGTAGTACTGCAGCGCCTCAGGCTTTGCTCGAAAGAGGAGGACGACGTTCAGCAGCAAATCGTCGAAGTCCATGGCGCCCGCTTGTTTGAGACGACGCTGGTACTCCCCGTAGATCTCCGCCGCCTTCTTGTCTGGTGGGACCTGGGCTCGTTCTTGGTGCTCTTCTGGGGTGAGACCTTCGTTCTTCGCCGCACTGATCAAGTGGTGCATCGCCCGGGGCTGGAACCGCTTGGCATCGATGTTGAGGTCACGGATGACGTAGCCAATCAGGCGTTGCGCATCGGCCTGGTCGTAGATCGTGAAGCTGCTCGGGTAGCCGAGCATGTCGGCTTCTCGACGAAGGATGCGAACGCACGCCGAGTGGAAAGTGCTGACCCACATCTTCTGGGCCACGGGACCGATGATGGCCTGCACACGGTTCTTCATTTCCGTGGCGGCCTTGTTGGTGAAGGTGATGGCCAGAATCTCGAACGGGGACACCCCTTCGTCGATCAACCAGGCCACTCGTCGAGTCAGCACTCGGGTCTTGCCGGACCCGGCCCCAGCGACGACCAACAGCGGCCCTTCCGGGTGGGTGACTGCATCGAGCTGGGATGGGTTGAGACCCTCGGTGAGCCGGTCCGCTTCTGCCATCCCCGCAGGCTAGTGGGCGGCTGGGACAGCCTCTGCACCAACAAGGATGTAGGTCTTTAGACCCTCCTTGTGGGTCGTTCTGCCTGTTCATCACTGGCCAGAACTTGCCGAAGAAAAGAGTGTGACCGCCGCAACCCAGCACTCAGGAATCCACGCAGAGACCGCAACCGCCATGCCTTCCGACGGCATGAGTTCCGGCGCCAGCACGACGCTCAACCCGAGCGCCACCCTGATCACCCCGGCGCCGGCACCAGCAACGACACCAACAACACGGTCGATCGAGACGGCGGACACCACCCCGGGCGCCGCGCTCATGTCCGAGGCCCGAGCCTGCATGGCCACCGGCCAGTGGAAGCAAGCGGTCACCGTTCTCGAATCCGCTCGCCAGGTTCGCACCGCCGACAACGACATCGACGCCCTCCTTGCGCTCGCCGCCACCTATGCCGGCGACAAGGCCACAGCCGAAGCGAGCGTCGCCCGCCTGCGTCAGATTGATGCGCCAGGCACCAACCAACTCGCTGCCCTCGCCCAGGTCGCCCTTGCTCGCGAGGACTTCATCTCCGGCGACATCCTCTCTCGCCGAGCCGTCGAGATCGACGACACGAACGGCGACGCTTGGGCCGCCCTCAGCGCCAGCTACGCCGGCCTCGGCTGGTTCGACGATGCCGAGACCTGCCTCGAACGGTCCGACTCCCTCGGCCGTTCACCCCATACTGAGCTGGTCATCGGCCGAGCCGTAAACAACTGGGCCATGACCCGCACGTTCGCCCTGGTCATCTCGGCCATCCTCTTCGTCTTCATCGGCATCCTCGCCCTCGCCGTCGGCGTGACCATCCCCTTCATTGCCCGGGAACTCCGAGTCGCACAGCTCCCGACCCGCTTCGCCGCCGCCGCCGACACCGCCTGGCGCAAGCAGACCCGCTTGCGTCTCATGCACTGCAGTGCCGTCGCAGGAATCTTGCTTGCTTGGACAAGCATCATGTTTCTTGCATAAGAAACAACTCTGAACCCCTTACTCGGCGGACTTCTTCGCCGACGGGGCAGGAATGCGTGCTGATTGTCGAAGGATCCGCATCCTTCGAGCGGTCGTCGGGCGACGGTCGCAGCAAGTTCTGATGTCCACCCTCCTGATGGCCACCGCCGTCCTGGGGGTTCCTTTGGGTTACGGCAATCACACCCTCGACACACCCGCAGCGAGTGCGCAGACTCGCGACTTCGACCAGGTGTTCAATGAGACCGTGTCGGGCGACATCACGCTCGCCGCGAACACCCTGCTGAGCTGCTCACCTTCGACGACCTGCACGACAGCGCAGAACGGCGGCAACCTCTCCAACAACAACTTCAGCATGGTGCGGGTCGACACAGACGGGGATCCAAACACCACCAGCTCGTCTTCATCAACGCTGACCATGCCAGCCGGTTCAACTGTCCTCTTTGCGGGCCTCTACTGGGGCGCCTCCTCCAACGCCCTGTCCCGAGACCAGATCAAGTTCAAGGTGCCAGGAGGGGCGTACGAGACGATCACCGCCGACGAGCTGAGTTCGAGGGGCACGGCCTATCAGGGCTTCGCCGACGTCACCGATCGCGTGGCTCCCATCGGCAACGGCGTCTACACCGCAGCAGATATCAGCGTCATCACGGGAGGAGGGCGACACGCAGGCTGGAGCCTGATCGTCGCCTACGAGAACCCCATCGAGCCGTTCCGCAATCTGGCTGTGTTCGACGGCTTCCAACTCGTCAACAGCGGCAATCCCCAGGACATCACCATCTCGGGCTTCATTTCCCCACCCGTCGGCCCGATCGAAGCCAAGATCGGATTCGTCGCCTACGAGGGCGATCAGAGCTTCACCGGTGATTTCGCCCAGTTCAACGGCAGCCCACTCACCGATGCCGTCTCGCCGGAGACGAACTTCTTCAACTCCCGAGTCTCGGTCGACGGCGCAGTCCTCACTGGCGGCGACCCCGACTACGTGAACACCCTTGGCTACGACGCCAAGATCATCACGACCAATGGATTCGTCCAGCCGGGCGACACCAGCGCAACCATTGCGCTTCGCTCGGCCGGCGACTGGTACTACCCCGGTGTTGTCACCACTGCCATCGAGGTGTTCCTCCCCAATCTGATCCTCGACCTCAACAAGAGGGTTGTCGACAACAACGGCGCACCCACGTATCCCGGCGACACATTGTCGTACACGGTCAGTTTCTCGAATCAAGGTGAGGACGCTGCACTCGAGACCGTGGCTCGTGACGTGATTCCCGCCGGCACCACCTACGTTCCTGGCTCGGCGCGGATCGTGCAGGGCGACAATCCAGGCACCGCAAACGCGGTGTACAACGCAGCGACCGACACCGTCGAGTTCTTCCTCGGCACGGGTGCGACCCCAACGATGGGCGGCCGAGTGGCGCCATTCAATGACGTGGGGGCCACGGTTACCGGCACGGGCACGACATACGAGGTCACCTTCGACGTCACCGTCGATGACGACCAGGGCGGCAACATTGTCACCAACAACGCCCAGATCGACTATGTCGCTGAGACCGTCGGTTCCACCGAGCAAGCCAGCACGAACGACGTCGACACTCCCATCATCGAACTGGCCGACCTCTCGCTCGACAAGACCGACAGCGTCGATCCGGTGCTTGCCGGTGAGACCACTCGCTATGACCTGCGAGTCCAGAACAGCGGACCCTCGATCGCTCGAAACACGACGGTCACCGACACCCTGCCCGCAGGGTTCACGCTCGAGACCGTCGGAACGGACCCCCGCTGCACCCAGACCGCCGGCACCCAAACCGTGGTTTGCAGCGTGGGTGATATCGCCGTCGGCTTCGATGGCCTCATCCCCATCACCGTTCGTGTCGGCTCCGACGTTGCCGAGGCCACCTACACGAACTCGGGGGTGATCGCGAGCGACACCGACGACCTCGACATCACCAACAACACCGCAACCGAGTTGACCACCATTGCGACGAGTGCAGATCTCGCCGTCACGAAGGTGGCAACGCCCACACCACTGATCGGTGTCGACGACGCACTCGCCGGCGGTCAGATCTCCTACGAGCTCACCGTCACCAATGCCGGTCCGAGCGACGCCGTCAACGTTGACCTTGTCGACACGCTCGGCCCCGGCCTCACGGTCGCTTCGGTGTCCGATCCGGCGTGCTCTAACGCGGCCCCGGTCTCGTGCTCCTTCGCCTCGGTCGCCGCTGGCGGGTCCATCACCGTGACCATCGTCGCCGATGTGCTCGAGAGCCTCGATGACGGTGACGACGTGATCAATGGAGCCAGCGTCGTCTCCGACACCGCAGATCCGATCACGGGAAACAACACGACGACGGCTCCGGTGGACGTTGCCCGGCAGGCCGACCTGCGTGTGGCCAAGGCGGGCGTCGGCACGCCGATCGCCGGAGAGGTCTTCCTCTACGACATCACGGTCACCAATGACGGCGCGTCCGTGGCCAGCAACGCCTCGATCACCGACACGCTGCCCGGCGGCACCACCTTCGTCCCCGGCCAATCCACGTCGGGCTGTGTACCCGACGGCACCGGCACCCAAGTGACATGCTCCGTCACCCAGATCAATGTGGGCGACTCAGCGAGCTTCACGATCGCAGTGACGCTTCCATCTGACCTGGCCGATGGCGCGACGCTCACCAACAGCGTCAGCACCACCGCAGACGAGACCGATCCTGACGCGACGAACAACGACACGACCATCAACTCGACGGTCGGCCGATCCGCTGACGTCAGCGTGGTGAAGAAGGCGAGCGTCGGCACCGTCCCCGCAGGCTCCACCCTCACCTACACACTCGACGTGACGAATGCCGGACCATCCGATGCCAGCAACGTGACAGTGACGGACACCATCCCTGCCGGCACGACCCTCGTCTCGGCCCCGGACTGCGTGGGAACCGCCACACTCACCTGCAACGTGGGCACCGTGGCTGATGGCACCACCGTGTCGGTGATCGTCCAAGTCCTCGTCGACGCTGGCCTGGCCGACGGCACGGTCATCAGTAACGAGGCCACCGTCGCCGCCGACGAAGACGACCCCGACCCCAACAACAACGTCTCGACGATCGACGTCACTGTTGACCGCACGACCCAGCTCGAGATCACCAAGGTCGAAACCACTGCGGACCCAGCTCTGGCCGGAACCTCGATCACATGGCAGATCGTCGTCAGCAACCTCGGAACACCCAACGTTGCGGGTGTCGTCGTCACGGACGACTTGGCCGGCCTGCCACTCTCGAACATCACCGCCGCTGGTCCGGGCTGTGGGGTGGCGGGAACGCTGGTGACGTGCAACGTCGGCAACCTCACCGGTGCGGCGCGCCCCAACCCGACAGCGACGATCACCATCACGGCGGACCTCGATCCCGACATTGCCGACGGCACAACGATCCAGAACATGGTCTCCGCCGAGGCCAACAACGCCCCCCTGGTCACGGCGAGCGAGGACACCACGATCCAACTGCGGGCCGATCTCAACCTCACGAAGACGGGTCCGGCCACCATCAACGCTGGTGAAATCGCAACCTGGACCGTTTCCGTTCGCAATGACGGGCCAGGCACCGCCAACACCATCGGCATCGAAGATGTCCTGCCTGCCTCCGTCACCTTCGTCTCCGCCACCACCGTTGTGGGCGGCCCGGCCACCTGCGCCCCCGCTGGGGGCGTCGTCAACTGCGACGTGGCCGCCCTGGCTCCCGGCGCCACGCTCACCGTCGAGATTCGCGGCGCAGTGGCGGCAACGGAGACCGTCGGCACGGAGTTGGTCAACGTCGCCACGATCACCTCCTCGGTGATCGACCCCGATCCAACGGACAACGGCGGCAGTTCCACGACCGATGTCACCCGAAGTGCCGACCTCGCAACGGCAAAGACCGTGGCCCTCTCCCCCGTTGCCGCCGGTACCACCACCGCGTTCGACGTCACCGTGACCAACCAGGGGCCGTCGGAGGCCACCGACGTCGTCATCACCGATCCTGTGCCCGCGGGACTGACCTTCGACCAAGACGGCTCGACACCCGGCTGCGCCCTCGATCTCGCTGGCGACGTCGTCTGCGACATCGGCACGATGGATCCCGCTGACCCGCCCGTCAGCGTTCGTATCGCCTTCGATGTGGACCCTTCCGCCGCACCCGGTGCCATCAACAACGTGGCCACCGCTTCGGCCACTGAAACGGATCCGGACGGAGCGAACGACAGCGGTGAAGATGACGTGATCGTCGAGGGCTCCGCCGACCTCGCCATCGCCAAGCAATCCCCCGCCGCTCCCGCCATCGCTGGCGAGACCTACACCTACACCCTCGTCATCACCAACGCCGGCCCTTCAAATGCAACTGGCGTGAGCGTGACCGACACACTCCCGACGGGCACGTCCCTCGCAGCAACCGGCAGCAGCGCCGGCTGCACCGAAGCCCCCGCCGGCACCGTCGCCTGTCCCGTTGCCGACGTCGCCGCGAACGGAACCTCGTCCGTCGACATTGTCATCGACATCCCAGCCGGCGCCACCGCCGATCTCGTCAACACCGCCACCGTCTCCGCTACGACACCGGACCCCAACGACACCGACAATACGGGCACCGACAGCAGCGCCATCGCGCAGGAAGCAGACACCTCACTCACCAAGACGGCACCCGCCACAACCGATGCCGGCACGGCACTCCTCTGGACGATCGATGTGGCAGCAGCCGGCCCAAGCGATGCCGAGAACGCCACGGTGACCGACGTTCTCCCCGACGACGTCATCTTCGACACTGTCAACACTGATCCGCGGTGTTCCTACGACGCGCCGTCCCGAACCGTGTCCTGCGATCTCGGCACGCTCTCGCCGGGTGACACCGATCAAGTGTTGATCGCCACCACCGTGGAGTCCTACGTGCCCGCCGGATTCATCATCCGCAACACGGCCACGATCACGAGCGATGCCACCGACCCCAACGGGGCCAACAACGCCGACGACAGCGAAACTCGCATCACCCGAATTGTGAGCCTCTCACTCACGAAGGTCGCCACCCCGCAAGTGGTCAACGCAGGCGACGATGTCACCTACGTCATCGAAGTCACAAACGACGGGCCGTCCGACGCCAACAACGTCATGATCGTCGACCCGCTCGCCGCGGGCCTCACCCTCGTCTCCGCCACCCCGGCTGCCGGCGGCAGCTGTTCCGGTGCTGCAGCCGTCAACTGTTCCATCCCCGAACTCGCCGTTGGCGACGCCTTCGCCGTCACCGTCGTGGCCACGGTGGCCAGCACACTTATCACGGGCTCCGCCATCACCAACTCAGCATCGGCCTCCGCAGACGAGGCCCCGGTCAGTCCCACGGTCGACGAGACGATCACCACCGCTCGTTCCGCTGATCTCGAAGTCACCAAACTCGGCCCGGCAACAGCAACCGCAGGCGACCAGATCACCTACAGCATCACGGTCGCCAACAACGGGCCCTCCGACACCACTGGCGTCGTGGTCAGCGATCCGGTCCCTCCAGGACTGGCCTTCGTCACCGCGGGCTCCACCGTCGGGTGTGTGCTGAACGGCGCCGGCGACACCGTGGTGTGCCCCGCCTTCGACCTGACCAACGGCCAGACGCGAACCATCAATCTGGTCTTCGACATCACTGCGCAGGGAGCCGCAGGAACGACCGTCCAGAACACCGCCACGGCAACCGGCGACGACCCCGATCCCGATGCGACCAACGATGAGGGAAGCGTCACGACCGATCTCGAACGGAGCGCCGACCTCAGCCTGGCCAAGACCGGCCCGGCCACCGTCACCGCGGGCGGCACGGCCACCTACACGCTCACGGCTACCAACAACGGCCCCTCCGGTGCCACCAATGTGGTGATCTCGGATGACGTCCCCGCCGGATTCACCTTCCAGCCAACCGGCTCCACCGCTGGATGTGTTGAAGCAGCTGACACCGTCACGTGCCCTCCCGTCAACATTGCTGACCAGGGCACAGCGTCCGTCACCCTCGTCTTCGATGTGGACAGTGACCTGGCCGATGCAACCGATATCAGGAACACCGGATCGGTCACCGCTGATGAAGACGACCCGACGCCCGGAAACAACGACGGCACTGCCGACACCACCGTGGAGCGGATCGCCGACCTTGCGGTCACCAAGACTGGCCCGGCCACAGTGATCGCGGGCCAGACCGCCACCTTCACGATCAGCGTCACCAACACCGGCCCATCTTCGGCTGGCAACGTCGTGATCTCCGATGACATCCCGCCGGGCCTCACCTACGTCGCCCCCGACGGCACCCCGGCCGGCTCTACCGCCGGATGCGTTCTCAACGGCGCAGCAGATGCCGTCGAGTGCCCCGTCGGAGAGCTCGCTGTCGGCGACACACGTGATGTGCAGCTCGTCTTCGCCGTTGACGCCAACGCGGTAACGGGCGACGACATCACGAACACGGCTTCCGCCTCCTCCGATGAGCCGGACCCGACCCCCAACACGACAACCAGCACGGCCACTGTCGACCGCAGCGCTGATGTGAGCGTGGCAAAGGTCGGACCGGGAACGGCGACGGCGGGCGAGACCGTGTCGTACACCATCACGGCCATCAATGGCGGCCCCAGCGATGCCACCAACGTCGTGATCGCCGACGATGTGCCCGCCGGCCTCACCTTCCTGCCCGGCCCCGGTTCAACTCTGACCTGCGCACTGAACGGAGCGGGCGACGCCGTCGTCTGCGATCCGGTCGACATTGCGCTCGCCGACTCAGCATCCGTCACGCTCCAATTCACCGTCGACTCGGACCTCGTTGCGGGTGATGATGTCACCAACACGGCCTCGGCCACCGCTACCGAAGACGACCCCACCCCCGACAACAACACGGGCTCCGCCGGTATCGACATCGAGCGCTCAGCCGACCTGACCATCGAGAAGGTCGGACCAGCTTCCGTCGTCGCCGGCGAAACCGTCTCCTACACGATCACCGCCACCAACAACGGCCCATCCGACAGCTCGAATGCGGTGATCTCCGACAACCTCCCCACCGGCCTCACCCTCATCCCCTCCGACGGCACCGCAACCGGCACCACCACAGGCTGCCAACTCAACGCCGCAGGCGACACCATCGAATGCGGGCCCGTCAACATTCCCAACGGCGACACCGCCAGCGTCACTCTCGTCTTCGACGTCAGTAGCGACCTCGCCGACGGCGACACCATCGCCAACACCGCCACGGTCACCGCTGACGAACCTGACCCCGTCGACAACAACACCGCCACCGAAACCACCGACATCACCCGCTCCGCAGACCTCACCATCCAAAAGACCGGCCCGGGCACCGCCACCGCTGGTGGCACCGCGTCGTTCACACTCACCGCCACCAACAACGGACCCAGCGACGCCACCGACGTCGTCCTCTCCGACAACGTCCCCGACGGCTACACGTTCCAGCCGATCGGCTCGACTGCCGGCTGCGTGGTCACACCTGCCCCCGGCCCCGGTGCGCTCGCCACGGTCAGCTGCCCGCCCGTCGACATTGCCGACGGCGACGACGCCACTGTCACCCTCGTCTTTGATCTCGACGCCGGACTCGCCCAAGGGGTTCAGCTCACCAACACGGCCAGCGTTGCCGGCGACGAACCTGACCCCGTCGACAACAACACCGCCACCGAAACCACCGACATCACCCGCTCCGCCGACCTCACCATCCAAAAGACCGGACCAGCCACCGTCGTCGCCGGCGAAACCGTCTCCTACACGATCACGGCAACCAACAACGGCCCATCAGACGCCACCAACGTCGTCATCTCCGACAACCTCCCCGCCGGCCTCACCCTCCTCCCCTCCGACGGCACCGCAACCGGCACCACCACAGGCTGCCAACTCAACCCAGCCGGCGACGACATCGAATGCGACCCCGTCAACCTTCCCAACGGTGACGATGCAACCGTCACCCTCGTCTTCGACGTCAGTAGCGACCTCGCCGACGGAGCCGTCATCACCAACACCGCCACGGTCACCGCTGACGAGCCCGACCCCGTCGACAACAACACCGCCACCGAAACCACCGACATCACCCGCTCCGCCGACCTCACCATCCAAAAGACCGGACCAGCAAACGTCACCGCAGGCGAAACCGTCACCTACACCATCACCGCGACCAACAACGGCCCCAGCGACGCCACCAACGTC
>CALKTH010000093.1 GCA_937997485.1 uncultured Acidimicrobiales bacterium
GCCAGTCCGCCGACGACACAGCCCGACCCCACCCACGTCTCGGTCGCCAACACCGCGAAGGGCATGTGGGTGATCAGCCACAAAGAACACGTGTTACTTCCCTCGATTCCCGTGGCCAAGGCGTCCGGCCTCGGAGCGTGGGTGACTCCTGCGTTCGGACCGGCATACGTGGGGGTCGGTCCGATCGTGATCGTCAGCCCGGCCGAGCGGGACGGCGGCGTCGACCCCGACGGCAAGAAATTCATCGAGCCCACGGGCACCCCAAAGCAGGAAGCGGAGACCGCAGCATGACCATTTCACTCGCCGAGGTCGTCGCCCTCGTGAAACTCGACTGCGAACAGGGTGTCACCGACTGGCTGAACGATCCTCAGTTCGAGCTCGCCGCACCGACCGGAGACGGCCAAGAGCGGATCGGCAACAACGACTACACGACCGTGTGCTGGTCCGTCGCTGGCGCCCACTCGAAGGTTGACACTCAGCAGCAGTCGCTGGACGTCTGGCCCACACATCGACAGGTGAGAGTCGAGGGTGTCACGATCGTCCATCACATGAACGGCAATCTCGACCCAGCCGAAGTCACGTTCCATCGCTCCATCGACTGGAATGCCGTCGCCAGCCAACTCGGGACGAGCCGAGGCCGCCCAACCGCCTGGTTCCCGATGCCGAAGCGAACATCAAAACCGCCGACAACAGAGCTACCGAAATGTTGGCCCGCGTAAGAGGGTGCGCGGATAGGCGAGGAACGAGCCGATCCGAAACCCGACCAATGCAGTGTGGCAGTGCTTCGCCAAAGGCGAATCGAAGTGCAACAGCGACCTATCCGGGCGGCCATTAAGTGTGCAACGCTCAGAGGCATGGGTCAGATTCCAGAGGATCATGGTGAAGAGCGGCCCGTGGCGCTGATCAGCGGCGGTGGCACCGGCATCGGTAGAGCAGCATGAGCCCTCAACGCCTCAAGGCAATGGTGATCCTCACCGAGAACCACACGCTGGTGCCGCCTGGTGATCTCCGGGGCCTCATCGACATGGCGGTTGCCGCTGAGCGGGCGGGTGTCGATGCCGTCATGTTGAGTGATCACGTATGCCTCGGCCCGGAATCGGGCGCGCTCGGCCGCCCAACCAACCCTCGGGCCTACGCCGCCCCCGGCAATCAAGACCCGGCGACCGAGTGGCCAAGCTCGATCGTGATGGCATCCGGCATTGCTGCCGCCACAACGTCGGTTCGAATCGCGCTCGCGGCGCTGATCACCCCGCTTCGCCATCCCGTCGTTCTAGCCAAAGATCTGGCGACGCTCGACCGGCTGAGCGAAGGACGACTCGTGGTGCAGCCAACCGTCTCATGGTCGAGAGAGGAGTACGAAGCCGTTGGCGTTCCTTTCGAGCGTCGAGGAGCCTTGCTCGATGAAGGCCTCGCCGCGATGCAGTCGCTGTGGCGATCGACTCCAGCCAGCCACCACGGCACGTTCTTCAACTTCGACGATGTGAACTGCGAGCCCTCCCCTATCCGTCCTCAGGGACCGACACTGTGGTTCGGCGGCCAGTCCCTTCACCCCGCACTTCTTCGTCGGTTGGTGCAGCACGGCGCAGGCTTTCACCCTTTCGGGAGTCCGTCGCCCCAGGACATGGACCTACTTGCAACGTCGCTGGAAGCAGCTGGGAGGGAGACCGATGCCTTCGAGCTCATCGGCGGAACGCGAGCTGTCTTCGACGACACCGATGACGTTTGCGATCTGGACCGAGCGATGTTGGACGTTCCCGCCCAGGTTGAGGCCGGCTTCACCACGTTCTGCATGAAGCCGTCACAACACACCGACGATCCGGGCGAGGTCGAGGACCTGTGCCGGTCGATGGTGGAACGGCTTGCGGCTCTCGACTGAACCCAGCTCGGACGCCGCTGCCTTCGGCGCTACGCGCCAAACACGAGACGGGCGGCGGCCACGTCCTCCAGGGCAATGCCGGCCGACTTGTACATGGTGATCTCCGATTCATTCGTCCGACCGGGATGTTCTCCGGAGATCAGCTCGAAGAGATCTGCCTGCACGTCGGCCTCCGTCATGAGTCCATCGGCCAGCGGCTGGGCGAGGTCACCAGCAAGCACGCCGTCTGTCCTGCTGTCGACAAAGATCGAAGCCCGGCGCACCACGTCGTCGTCGGACTCTCGCATCTGCGGTGTGAACGATCCGATGAGGTCAACATGCGATCCGGCTTGGAGAAGCGCACCCTTGATGATCGGTGCGGTGGCTCCGGTGACGCCGCAGATGACATCGGCGTTGGCCACACTTCGGTCGAGATCCTCTGAGATTCGAACGGTCGTATTCGAAGGCACGTTGACATCATCGGCAAGCCCGTCGACAACAGCCTGCGACTTGGCCAACGACCGGCCCCAGACCTCGATCACCTCGTAGGGACGGACGGCCAGGTGGGCCTGCACGGCCATTGGGGCCAGCGCCCCGGTGCCCACCACCAGCAGGGTGCGGGCGTCGGTACGGGCGAGCCTCTTCGCGGCAACAGCCGACGCCGCGGCGGTTCGGCGGGTGGTCAGCTCATTCCCATCGCAGGCGCCAATCAGGGTGCCATCCGCTCCGCTGAACAGAAGGACGCCAGCATTCACGGTGGGCAGATCACGGACACCGTTGTCCGGGACGAACGTGACAGCCTTGACGGCGATGATGTCGCCGACGATCCAACCCGGCTTGAGCAGCAGGCTCGCCTCGGGCCGACCGACCCCGGTCGGCACCTGATGCACCGTGCGATCGGGCACCTGAGCACCATCCGCCACCAGCGTGTTCTCGATTGCCTCGATGAGGGCAGGCCACGGCAACGCAGTCGCCACTTCTTCGGGGCCAAAGAACTGCATTCGCGCTTCTCCTGTGAGGATCGCTCCGCCACCGAAGGTCGGTGACGGAACGATCATGCCATTTGTCGATCAGGAGTCGAAGCCGATCCCGAAACGGTCGAGCAGACCCAACCACGCTCCGCGCTTGCCATCACGCTCGTCGGAGCGCTGGATCGCGCGTTTCGTCAGGCCCACCGCCGCACTTCGCATCGGCTCGGGCGGAAACGGAAACGGATGGCGACGGACCATCTCCAACTCCGTCCGCTCGGTCTCGAGCCCGTCCACGAGGTCGAGCGCGACGCGAGCGCCGAAGCGAGAGGCGGCCACGCCAAGCCCGGTGTATCCCGCAACCCACGACAGCCTGCCACCGTGTGACGTACCCCAGGTCGCGGTGAATCGGGAGGTGGTGGCGATGGGGCCGCCCCAACGGTGGGTGAATCTCACGTCTTCCAGCTGCGGAAACATGGCGTAGAAGTGTCCGGCGATCTTCTGGTGCGTACCTTCGGAGAGTTCGAACGCTGGATCGATGCCGTTGTTGAAGTGGTACGTCGCGTCGTACCCGCCCCAAAGAATCCTGTTGTCTTCGGTCAGTCGCGTGTAGTGGAATTGACTGGCCGAATCGCCAGCGCCTTCCCGACCTGCCCAACCGATGGAAGCCATCTGTTCGGAGGTCAGCGGTTCGGTCATCAACACATGGTCGTAGACCGGGATCATGTAACGGCGCATTCGCCGCACCGGACCTCGGTAGGCGTTGGTGGCCACGATGACTCGGTCGGCGTGAACAGTGCCGCCGTCGATCGAGACCACCATCGTCCGCCCGGACGTGTGTGAGGACGTCTCTTCTACGCCGATCACCGGGCTCCGATCGAACAGCCGCACTCCCACCCGCTCGGCCGCTGCGGCAAGGCCCCACACAAGCCGGGCCGGATCGACGAGGGCATGGTGGTTGTAGCGCGAGCGGCCGCCAATGAAGGTCGGTGAATTCAAGCGGCGGCGCATCTCGTCCTCGTCGTGCATCTCGACGTCATTGCCGACTGCCTGTTGGATCTCGATCGAGGCATGCAGTTCCTCCATCTGCCATTCCTCGGTCGCTCCATCGAGAGCGGCACAGAGGTACGCACCGCAGTCGATGTCGTAGCGGTCGATGTCGGCCATCATCTGGTCGAAGTTCTGCCGCCCAAGACCGACGATTCCTTGAATCTCATTGGGCCAGAGCGATGCACCCTGTTCGACGCCATGCGTCAGTGAGCTGTTGCAGAAACCACCGTTTCGGCTGCTGGCACCGTCGCCGCACACCTCTGCCTCGAGGACCACGATGGAGCGTCCCGGGGCCTCATCGGCGGCCTGCAATGCTGCCCACAGCCCGGAGTAGCCAGCCCCAACGATCACCAGGTCGGCTTCGACCGAACCTTGCAACGCCGGACGGGCTGAAGGCCGATCCGGCCGGTCAGTCCAGAACACGCGCGGCGTGACCTGCTGGAGATCGAGGGGCGGCACGCGTGCAGTCATAGCGCTGCATCATGACGGATTCCGCTGCCAAATGGCCAGCGGACAGACGAAAGAGTTGTTCAGAACCGAATCGAGTGCTAGAAGTTGCGCCGGGGAGAACGGAGCGACACCACCTTGTCCAGTGAGATCGACGAGATCGACAAGCGCATCATCCGCGAGCTTCAGAACGACGGCCGCGTGCCGTATGCGCAACTCGCTCCTTTGGTTGGCCTCTCTCAGGGTGCCACTCGGCAACGGGTGCAGCGGTTGATCGAGACGGGTGTGATGCAGGTGGTCGCGGTGACCGACCCGGTCGTTCTCGGATTCACGTACCAAGCCATGCTCGGCATCTCGGTCAGATCCGACGCCGAGGCAGTGGCCGATGACCTGGCCAAGCACGATGCCGTCGAATACCTCGTTCTCGCCGCCGGACGTTTCGACATTCTGGCCGAGGTCACGTGTGCAACAGCCGACGATCTTCTCACCGTGATCAACCAGGTCATCCGACCGACCTTCGGCGTCGCCGGGGTCGAAACCCTCAACTACCTGCGGGTGGTCAAGCAAACCTACGACTGGGGCACCCACTAAATGTCCATTGAGCTCATCACCGAAGTTCCGGGACCGAGGAGCCGGGCGCTTGTCGCTCGCCGAGTCGCCGCGACCTCCAAGGGCGCCGCCTTTCTTTCCGACCTCGGCGTCGCTTCTGCTCAGGGTGCGGTGGTCACCGACCTTGATGGAAATCAATTGCTCGACTTCGCAGGCGGGATCGGCGTGCTGGCCACTGGGCACTGTCCAGAACAGACGGTCGAAGCCATCCGAGCCCAGGCCGAGAAGCTCGTGCACATGTGCGCCATCGTCGGCACCTACGAGCCGTATGTGCAGGTGGCCGAAGCATTGAACGCCATCGCTCCGGGCGACTTCGAAAAGAAGTCGATGATCTTGACGACGGGCGCCGAGGCGGTCGAAGCGGCGGTGAAGATCGCCAGGGTCGCCACGGGCAAGCAAGCTGTGCTCGTCTTCGAAGGCGCCTATCACGGACGCTCGAACATGACGATGGGCATGACCAGCAAGTACGGGCTGTTCAAGAAGGGCTTCGGACCCTTTGCCAGCGAGATCTATCGCATTCCCTTCCCCAACACGTTCCGACGCCCGCCTGGCATGGACGAAGAGACGTTCGTTGGCTGGTCGATCGATCGACTTCGCGACGCCCTTGTTTCCCAGGTCGATCCGTCGGCCTTGGCGGCGATCGTGATCGAACCGGTCCAGGGTGAGGGCGGCTTTATCCCTTGCCCTGCTCCCTATCTCCAAGCGATTCGGGACATCTGCGATGAGCACGACATCGTCATGGTGGCCGACGAGATCCAGGCGGGGTTCGGCCGGACGGGCAAGATGTGGGCGATCGAGCACAGCGGTGTTGTGCCGGATCTCATCACCACGGCGAAGTCCCTGGCGGCGGGAATGCCGCTGGCCGCGGTCACCGGACGGGCCGAAATGATCGATGCTCCCCATCCTGGGGGAATGGGCGGCACGTACAGCGGGAACCCGCTGGCTTGCGTCGCGGCCATCGAAGCGATCGACGAGGTCAGTAGTCCTGCCTTCCTCGCTCGGGCCGAAGCCGTCGGCGATCGGATGCGGGCTGGTCTCCTCGCCATCCAACAGAAGCATCCCGATCGCGTCGCTGACGTTCGCGGTCTCGGTCCGATGCTGGCGATCGAGTTGGTGAGCGACACCGTGTCCATGTCACCCGATCCGGATCTCACACTCGCCACCACCAAGGCCGCGCTGAGCCGGGGCTTGATTGCTATTCGAGCGGGGCTGTACAGCAACTGCGTGCGCTTCTTGCCTCCCCTGATCGTGACCGACGAGCAGATCGACGAGGGCCTCGCGGTCCTCGAAGCGTCGCTGACTGCCGCGATTGCGGGGCAGCCATGAGTAGCACCTCCCCTCTCAAGCGCCCACCGATTCGTGTGCTCGACGTCGCCGGCGACCCCCACAGCATGGGTGTGGCCCACGGCCGGGCGTTCGGCGCCGAGATCGGCGTGTACACGGAGGAGAGAGTGCACCTGGTGTGCAACGGAAGTTGGAGTGGCCGTCCGCTCGAGCGGGCCGAGGTTCTCGACCTGGCCGCGCAGTGCCTGCCGGCCCACGAGGCTCACTCCCCCGCCTTCTACGCCGAACTCCTCGGCCTCGCCGAAGGGGCCGGCATCTCCCCAGCAGAAGCCGTCATTGTCGGCGGCTTCACCGACTTCGTGGACACCGTTCGAGCCGTGACCGGTGGCGCTCACCCGCCGTCAGTCATCGAGGACGATTGCACCGCCGTCATCGTTCCCGACCATCGTGCTGATGGCGCCGGGTACTACGCCCAAACGTGGGACATGCACGACACAGCAACCGACCACGTGCTCCTGCTCCGGGTGCGGCCCGACGACGCTCCGGCCGCTCTCGTCTTCACGACCACTGGATGCCTCGGCCAACTCGGCATGAATGAACTCGGTGTGTGCGTGGGCATCAACAACCTGACCGCTACCGACGGCAAGATCGGCGTGACCTGGCCATCAGTCGTTCGAGAGGCGCTGGCCGCCAAGTCTGCGGCGCAAGCCCGAGACGCCATCCTCAACGCCGATCTGGCTGGAGGACACAGCTTCAGCGTTTTCGATGCCGAAGGAGCTGGTTACCTGATTGAGGCAATGCCGACCGCTCGCCCGGTCTCGGTCCTCGATGACGCTGTGTTGGCCCACACGAATCACACGCTGACGCCTGAGACCTCGGCGGTACAGGGCGATCGGGCCGACCAGCTCCAATCGAGTTCGGTACTCCGCCTTGCCACCGCACAAGAGCTTCTGGACCGGGAGGGCATCACGACTGAAGACCTGATGCAGCTCACCCGTGAGGAGGGGTCGATCTGCCAGGTGCCGCAAGAGCCGTACCGGATCGAGTCGAGCGGGGCAGCCGTCATGCGACCAAAGACGAGGGAGTTCTGGGCTTGCTGGGGCCAGCCCATCCACAACGATTACGAACAGATCGGCTTCCCATCGTGAGCTCATCGTCTGGCGAATTGGTGTACCGCCAGATCGTTCCGGAGTGGGCCGGAGAGATGGCTGCGCTCGAAGTCGCCTCCTTTCCCACGGTGAACCCTGAGGATCTCTACACCAAATCAGACATCCACCAGGCCGCGCTGGAGTTCCCCGAGGGCTGTTTCGCCGTCTTTGATGGCGAAACAATCGTCGGCATGGGCTTGGGCTTGCTCCTCGACTTCGACTTCGAGAATCCCCAGCATGATCTGCACGACGTGTATCGCAGTCATCGTCCCGAGGGCAGCTGGTACTACGGAACGACGATCGCGGTGAATCCGGCGTATCGCGGACGCGGGATCGGACGGAGCCTGTACGACCTACGGAAAGGCGTCGTCCAGCGGTTGAACCGTCGCGGCATCGTCGCCGGCGGCGTGTTGCCCGGCTACGCACCCCATCGCGACGCGATGTCGGCAGCCGAGTACATCGACAAGGTCTCTTCGGGCGAGCTGTACGACAGCACGCTCACCTTCCAGATCGAAAACGGGTTTCAGGCCAAGGCGGTGCTGGAGGACTATTTCGATGATCCATCCGTTGGAAACAATGCCGTTTTGATCGTGTGGGACAATCCTGACTTCCAGGAGTCGGACTCCACCACCGACACCGCAACTGCCGTTGGCCCCACCTCCCAGGACGACGCTGAATGACTGCCTCCAACGCCGCCTCCGACTTGTCTCCCGCTCCGTCCTCTGACGGGAGCACTCCCGCCGTCGGCATTCGAGGCATTACGAAACGATTCGGTGACGTGGTCGCGGTCGACGCCATCGATCTGAGCATCCACGATGGCGAGTTCTTTGCTCTCCTCGGCCCCAGCGGCTGCGGCAAGACCACAACGCTCCGCATGATTGCTGGCCTCGACTTTCCAACCGAGGGAAGTCTGACCATCTTCGGCCAAGAGGTCGGCACCCTCCCGCCGAACAAGCGCCCGGTCAACACGGTCTTCCAGAACTACGCACTCTTTCCTCATATGAATGTGCTGGAGAACGTCGGGTTCGGGCTGAAGATGCAGAAGGTCAACAAGACCGAGATCGTTCGCCGCTCGTCCGAGGCACTCGAGCTGGTGCAGATGGGGGCGATGGCGAGCCGACAGCCCAATCAACTCTCCGGCGGTCAGCAACAGCGTGTGGCCCTGGCGCGGGCGCTCGTGAATCGGCCGAAGGTCTTGCTGCTCGATGAGCCACTCGGTGCGCTCGATCTGAAGCTCCGCCAGGAGATGCAAACCGAACTCAAGTCACTTCAGCGAGAGCTCGGCATCACGTTCGTCTTCGTGACCCACGATCAAGAAGAGGCGCTCACGATGAGCGATCGAATCGGGATCATGAAGGACGGCAACCTGCTGCAGGTGGGCTCGCCAGAAGAGATCTACGAGGCGCCAGCAAACCGCTTCGTGGCGGACTTCATCGGCCAGACCAACCTGCTCGAGGGCACGGTGGAATCGTCGGACACGGTCTGCCTGGCCAACGGTGCGCGGCTCTCGGTGCGCAGCACCGAACCTGTCGGCTCCGCTGTTGCGGTGAGCCTCCGACCGGAACGGGCGCTCTTGCACGACCGAGATGACGTCCCTGATGGACGCTCATCGCTCGACGGCGTCGTGCAAACAGTGACCTACCTGGGCAACGCAGTCGTCTATCGCATCGCGCTCGACTGGATGACGCTTGATGTGCGGGCCGAGAACCGGCCGTCGATGAAGCGGTACTCAGTCACCGACGAGATCTCCGTTTCCTGGTTGCCGCAGGCTGTGGCGGTGGTCGCCCAATGAGCGGCCTCGCCGTGGATGGTGACCTCATCGTCGGCGACGTCCCCGATCAGGTAGCTCAGGCGAATCCCGAGTTCGAGCGGGCGGCTGAGAAGGCCGAGTCTCGTCGCGGTTTGATCATGGCGCTGCCGGCCTATCTCTATCTGTTGGTCTTCTTTGCGCTGCCACTGGTCATCGTCTTCGTGTACTCGTTCGCCACCCGCAACCGGTTTGGCGGCACCGACCTCTCGGGCTGGAACGTCGAGGCGTATCGCAAACTCGGCGAGCCCATCGTGCGAGACATCCTTTTCCGCTCGTTGTGGCTTGCGATCATCACCACCGTTCTCTGCTTGCTGTTCGCCTACCCGTTCTCGTACTTCCTGGCCACCCGCAGTGCCACGACCAGAAACATCATGTTGGTCTTCGTGATGATCCCGTTCTGGTCGAACTTTCTCGTCCGCAACTATGCGTGGCGGGTCCTGCTGGGCAACGACGGTCCCGTTTCTCAGATCACCGAAGCGATCGGCCTGGGCGAGACCCGCATTCTCTTCACGCCTCTCGCCGTCGTGATCGGCTTGGTCTACGGCTTCTTACCGTTCATGATCCTTCCGCTCTATGCCTCCATCGAACGGATCGACATGCGCCTGCTAGAGGCCAGCCGGGACTTGTACGCGTCAGGCTGGCAATCGTTCCGTCGCGTTCTCTGGCCGCTCAGCCGACCCGGCGTGATCGCCGGATCGATTCTTGTCTTTGTCCCCAGCCTGGGCGCGTACGTCACGCCTGAGATCCTGGGTGGGGCGAAAACGACGCTGCTCGGCAGCTACATCGTGACCCAGTTCCTCACGGCGAGGAACTGGCCGGTCGGGGCGTCACTCTCCTTCGTCCTGATGTCCGTAATGCTCGGGGCCACTCTCGTGTACTTCCGCAATGGAGGGCGCACGCTGTGAGCTCGCCAACCTCTCCCGTCCTTCCTCGCGGCAAGACCCGCATCGGCCTGACAATGAATGCGTGGCTCGTCTACGTCTTCTTCTACGCGCCGATTCTGCTGCTCGTGGTGTTCTCCTTCAGCAACGATCGCAACGTTGGTCGTTGGGGTGGCTTCACGCTCGACTGGTATCGGGCGTTCGGCGAGAACGAAGAGATCCAGCAGTCATTGAGCGCCTCGCTGCGAGTCGCTCTGATCTCCACTGTGGTGTCGGTCGTGCTCGGCACGATGGCCGCCCTTGCACTCGAACGGTTCTCGTTCAGAGGCAAGAAGGTGTTTGACGGACTGCTCTACCTGCCCATCATCATTCCCGACGTCACGATGGCGGTGATGATGCTGCTGTTCTTCTCGCAGCTCTTCGATGCACTCGACGCGTGGTTTGGCCTGGGACTGAGCAAGGGCTTCACCAGCATCGTGCTCAGCCACGTGGCATTCAGCATCAGCTTCGTCTCCGTTGTTGTGCGGGCGCGCCTGGCCGGGATGAACGACCAACTCGAGCAAGCTGCGTTCGATCTGTACGCCTCCCGCTGGCAAGCATTCCGTCACATCACGCTCCCGTTGATCGCCCCCGGCATCATCGGCGGCGCCTTGCTGGCGATGACGCTGTCGCTCGACGATGTCGTGATCACCCAGTTCGTGTCCGGGCCGGGATCGACCACGCTGCCGGTCTACGTCTTCAGCTTGATCCGGCGTGGTGTCACTCCGCTCATCAACGCCGTGTCCGTCGTGATGCTCGCTGCGTCCATCACGCTCGTCGCCCTCTCGCTTCTCGCTGACCGGGCAAAAAGCTCTCCCCAACCAACCCCCTCAAAGGAGACAGATAATGCGTGACCCACGCTGGACCCGCCTGCTCGCAGGCATCTTCGCCCTCAGTTTGGTGGCCGCCGCTTGTGGCGGCTCGTCAGATTCGGACTCTGAAGCCTCGGCCGGCGAGAGTCCCGCCTGCACAGTTGGTCAAACCGACGGCGACCTCGCGCTCTACAACTGGAGTGAGTACATCGACCCCGATCTCATCACGAAGTTCGAGGCCGAGTTCGGCGTTTCTGTGTCCGAAGACTTCTACGACTCGAACGAGGCAATGCAGCCGATCGTGACCGCCGGCAACTCTGGCTTCGACGTGATCGTCCCATCGGACTACATGGTCTCGGTCCTCATCGATGCGGGTGGTGTCTCGCCGTTGAACAAAGACGCCATTCCGAACCTGGCGAACCTTGCCCCCGAGTTTGCATCCGGCCTCCCGTTCGATCCGAACGGCGACTTCTCGGCCCCCTACCAGTGGGGAACCACCGGCCTCGGCGTTGACCTTTCCGTCACCGGTGAGGATGTGCCCCGAACGTGGGGACTCGTCTTCGATCCCGCGTTGCGTGAACAGTACGGCGCCGCAGGCAGCATCACCCTCCTGAACGATCCTCGAGAGACGATCGGTGCAGCGCTGAAGTACCTCGGCTACTCGCTCAACTCCACCAGCGAGGCTGAGCTGGAGGAGGCCAAGGCGCTGGTGTCTGAGGTCGTCCAGGACTTGGCCGCCTTCGACTCCGACCAGTACGACGAGCTCCTGGCCACCGGCGACACCGTGGTCGCCCACGGCTTCAGCGGCAACTTCATTGTGCAGTTCGATTCGGCAGACAACCCCGATCAGTACGCCTACTTCGTGCCTGACGAGGGTGGCACTCGCTGGGTGGACAACATGGCCGTTGTCCACGACGCTCCGCATCCTTGCACCGCCCACACGTTCATCAACTTCTTGCTCGATGCCGAGAACGGCGCAGCGCTGACGAACTGGAACTTCTACGCCAGCCCGAATGCGGCCGCCGTCCCCTTCATCGATCCTGAGGTATTGGAGGATCCGATCGTGTATCCGACGGATCAGTCCAAGCTCGAGTTCATCGCCGATACTGGTGACTTCGAGATCAACTTCACCGATGCCTTCACCGAGGCCAAGGGCTGATCGCCGAACGCCAGTCACCGCACTCGTCCGGGGTGCGGACATCAACCGCGAGCTGACGAGGAGTTCGGCATGCCCGAGCAGGGTGAGCAACCGTTTCTGGCCGAAGAGCTGAATACGCATTGGCCGGAGATGACCTACGGCGGCGCGCTCAGCTTCTTGCGACGTCGGTACACCCGCAATCTCGAAGGTGTTGACGTGGTGGTTTCTGGCATCCCTTTCGATGCAGCAACGAGCAATCGCAGCGGGGCCCGAGGGGGGCCTCGCGCGATTCGTGCTGCCTCGACCGGCCTGGCCGAGCTCGGCTCGTTCCCCTTCGGTTTCGATCCGCTTCGCACGCTCAATGTCATCGACTATGGCGACTGCTTCTTGGACTTCGGCTACCCCCAGCACGTGGTGGAGGCCGTTGAGGCCCATGCCGACGAGATCCTGACGAGTGATGCGTCGATGCTGACGTTTGGTGGCGATCACTTCGTGACGTATCCCCTCCTCCGGGCTCACGCCAAGAAGTACGGACCGCTGTCGCTGGTTCATTTCGATGCGCATTCCGATACCTGGCCAGACGACGGCGAGCGACTGGACCACGGTTCGATGTTTCTCCGGGCCGCACGTGAAGGTCTCATCGATCCGTCGCGTTCGATTCAAATCGGCATCCGGACCGACAACGAGGACACCCACGGCTTCACCATTGTGTCCTCACCGTGGATTCACGAGCACGGTGTGCTCGCCACGGTCGAACACATCAAACGGGTCGTCGGGACACACCAGGCCTATCTGACCTTCGATATCGACTGTCTCGATCCGGCGTTTGCGCCCGGCACCGGCACGCCCGTCGCCGGTGGCCTCTCGGCTGCTCAAGCTCTGGGAATTCTTCGGGAGCTGGCCGAGATCAACTTCGTTGGCGCCGACGTCGTCGAGGTCGCGCCGTCGTATGACCACGCCGAGATCACCGCCATCGCCGGTGCCACGGTTGCCTACGACTACCTGTGTCTCCTGGCCCTCCGTGCTGGTGGGGAGCCCAAGGACATGGGGCCCGACTTCTTCTGAGGCGCCAGCTGCCGGGCTTGCTTCAATCGTTCAGCAGCGAATCAGCCGCGAACGAAGCTCGCCAACTTCACGGCAAGCTTCGATTCTCGCTGGGTGCGATTCTCTTGGAGATCGGCGAAGCCCAGGAACGCCCGACTCGCTCGGATAGCGGCGAAGCGGAGCGGCTCGGGTTCCCATAGCGGCCAGTCGATGCCGATCCACGGAAGATCCGTGCGCTCCGAGGCGGTTCCAGTGATGAGGTCCGCCAAGGTCCGTCCGGCCAGGTTCGCTGCTGCAACCCCTTCCCCGACGTAGCCGCCGGCCGAGGCCATGCCGCCCTCTCGGTCAAACTGGATCGCGGGCGTCCAGTCACGGGGAATCCCAAGGACGCCTCCCCAACGGTGGGTGATCGCCGCGCTCTCGATCACAGGGAACAGATCCACCAGGTTCTCCCGCATCTCTCGATGCGCCCGCTCGTTGTGCTCCATCTTGGGGAGAATGCGGGAACCAAAGGCGTACGGAACGCCGCGTCCGCCGAAGGCCAAACGGTTGTCTTCGGTGCGCTGGCCGTAGATGACCATGTAGCGGTCGTCGGCGAAGGTCGGCCGTTGCGCGAGACCGATCTCGTCGAACACGCCTGGTGCGAGCGGCTCGGTGGCGATCATGAGTGAGTAGACCGGGATCATGGTCCGCCGCTCACCCGGCAGGTCTCGTGTGTAGGCCTCCGTCGCCCGCACCACCATCTCGGCCTTCACGGTGCCGTGGGGAGTCGTGACGGCTCCGGTCGAGAGCCCCGTTGCCACCGTTCCTTCAACGATCATGACGCCGCGACGCTCACAGGCGTCAGCAAGACCACGCACGAGTCGAGCGGGATCAAGGGCTGCGCTTGGTGCATGGAAGATGCCACCCAGCACCTTCGTGGCGTTGACAGAGCTGCGGGCTTCTTCCGCACTCATCATCCGAAGCTCATCGGCAGTGATGCCCAGCTCCCGCAGTTCGTCAATCTCGGCTCGCTGGCGATCGAGCTGTGGGCGGTTACGAGCGACTCGCACGGTGCCGCCCTTCGCATACCCACAGCGAATGTCTTCCGCGGCAACGACTCGCCCGACTTCGTCTACTGCGTCAAAGGCAGCACGCCACAAACGCAGCCCGGCGTCCAGGCTCGAGACCTTTGCATACCGGTGAATGGATCCGGCGAGTTCGCCGACGCACCAACCACCGTTTCGGCCGGAGGCACCGAAGCCGACCTGTTCTTTCTCGATCACGAGGATGCGCAGCGTGGGATCAAGCAGTGCGAGGTAGTAAGCCGTCCACAAGCCGGTGTAGCCGCCGCCAACGATCGCAACGTCGACCTCCGTGTCTCCCGCGAGCGGAGGACGAGGAAGCAAGGAGCCGGGGTATGTGTCCAGCCACAGCGAGCGAGAGCGGAGGGCGGCAGTCATGGGACGACGATGTCAGCGAGGAAGCGAAGCCAGGAAACGGTCGTTCTCCTCGGCTGAACTGATCGTCACCCGCAGACCCTCGCCGGGGAACGGCCGAGTGACCACACCCTGCTTCTCGAGCGAGAGGTAGACCGACTCCGTCTCGGCTCCAAGTGGTAAGTAGACGAAGTTGGCCTGTGCGTCAGGAATCTCGTAGCCCCGGCTGACGAGTTCGGCCACGACACGACCACGCTCAGCCTTGAGCGTGTCAACCCGCTCCATGATCTCGTCCATCGAGTCGATCGCCGCGATCGCACCAGCCTGAGCCAAGCCATTCACGGCAAACGGGACCATGGTCTTGTCGATCGATTCGATCACGCCCGGATGCCCAACGGCGTAGCCGACCCGGAGGGCCGCCAGGCCCTGCGCCTTCGAGAACGTGCGAAGCACCACGGCATTCGGGTGATGAGGCAGCACATCGGTCACGGGATTGCCGAGTACGGGATCCATGAACTCTCGGTACGCCTCGTCGATCACCACGATGACGTCATCGCGGATCTCCGCCAAGAAGGAGCGGAGCGAGTCGATGTCGAGTGCTGTGCCGGTCGGGTTGTTTGGATTCGCCAGCAGCACCAGCTTCGTCTTGTCGGTGATGGCCGCCGCAACCGTTCCGAGATCCGAGGTCAAGGTGTCGTCCAGCGCCGGCGTGACCGCCGTACCGCCAACCAGCTGGGTGTACACCGGATACACCTCAAACGAGCGCCAGGGGTAGACGACCTCATCGTCGGCATCGACATACGTGAGCAGCAACTGCTGCAGGATCCCGGCCGAGCCGGCGCCGACCGTGACCGAAGCGGCATCGACACCCACCCACTCGGCGATGCGCTGGCGAAGCTCCGTGGCCCGGTGGTCGGCGTAGCGATTGATCCCCGCTAGCTCAGCGGTGATCGCTTCAACGACGGCCGGAACCGGCCCCCAGGGGTTCTCATTCGAGGCGAGCTTGATGGCGTCGGTAATGCCGTGCTCCTCCTCGGCTTGAGACGCCGCTTTGCCGGGGCGGTAGGCGGGCAGGGCATCGACAGCAGTGCGAGGGCGTCCGATCACGATCGAGACGTTAGTCGCCAAGGGTTCGACAAACGTCACGACGTAGGGAACAAGCGGCAGGGTGAGAACGGTTGTGATTCCCATGGCCGTCACCCGTCTCAATCATGCTGTTCTCTACGTTCGAAGCGCTGAACGAACGGCGGCGTTCTTCGTCGATCATCTCGACTTCGAAGTCGCCAGCACCATCGATCTGGGCGGACGAGCTGGCATCTTCCTCCGAGCTGGGGGCTCAGCGAACGACCACGATCTGGCGCTCTTCTCGATGGGAGACCAGCTGGCCGACTCTGCAGCTGGACGTGCCACCGTTGGGCTCTACCACTTGGCGTGGGAGGTGCCCACGCTTGCTGATCTTGCGACGTACTACGCATCGCTCAGCGCTGCTGGGGCACTGGCGGGTTGGAGTGATCACGGCGTCTCGAAGAGCTTGTACGCCAAGGATCCCGACGGTCTGGAGTTCGAGCTGATGTGGGCGGTTCCTCAAGAGCTTCTGACAGAAGCGGACGCGCTCGTGAGCGTCGCCCCCTTGGACCTGGATGCCGAGATCGCCCGCTTCGGCGCTGACACGCCCGGCCGTATCACGGCCTGAGCCGGGCGCGTTCTAGGACTGCATTCCTCGCACGACATCGGTCCAGAACTGCGTGGTCAGTCCGAGCGACTCGACATCGATGCGCTCATCGTTTCCGTGAAACCGAGCGCCGAAGGACGCCGCATCGAGCCCGGGTGAAAGCAGACCCGCTCCGTAGGCAACCGCTCCCATCTCTCGATAGATCCGGGAATCTGTGAAGCCCACCGACATACGTGGTGTGATCGATGCGGTTGGGAAGGGATTCGCGACGGCAGCGGCGACGGCATCCCACAGCGGAGTGTCAACCTGGCTGATCGTCGATGCATCGTTCATCAAGAACTCAACCTCGACACGAGGAGCGAGATCGCCGAGTGCGGCGTCCAGGTGAGCCTGCACTTCCTCGGTTGAGTCACCAGGGAGGGTGCGGATGTCCACGTCGAGTGCGATGGAGTCAGGGATCACGTTGGTCTTCATCAAGCCACCATCAACGACATTGCAGGAGAACGTTGTGTGCGTGCAGGCGTGCAGGAAGGCGGCCGCCGGGGCCGGCATTGCCGCGAGCACGTCATCGATCTTGTTCGGATCGACGAGGGTGGCGGCAGTTTCAGCATCGAGACCCATCGAATCGACCTGAGCCCGCCAGAGCTCGGTCACCATTGCGGGCGGGGCATAGTCCGTGAGGCGTTGGATCGCAGCGGCCGCGGTGACGAGTGCGTTGTCGCGGCGATACGGCATGGATCCGTGGCCCGGGGTGCCCTTGATTCGCAGACGTCGCCAAGCCACCCCCTTTTCGGCCACCGTCACCGCGATCGAGGGAGCCTCGGGAGAACCGCTGTGCAGCCCGCCGTTCTCCGTGAGCACGTAGTCAGCAGCGATGGCCTCACGAGCGTTGTCGGCCATCCATCGCATGCCGTGGGCGCTGCCCGACTCTTCATCGGCGACAGCGAAGTAGATGAGATCGCCCTTCGGTTTGAAGCCCGAGGCGGCGAGCGAGCGAAAGGACACGGCCATGGAGGCGGTGAGGTTGAGCATGTCGACGGCGCCGCGCCCCCAGATCTCGTCGGTGCCGGACGTCGTGATGCGCTCGCCGCCGAATGGGTCGCGTGACCAGCCGCTCTCGTTGACCGGCACGACATCGGTGTGGCCCATCAGGCACATGCTCGGGGCATCGGGGTCGGAGCCAGCAATGCGGGAAACCAGCGACACACGACCGGGAGTCGGCTCGAATCGCTCGATGTCCAAACCAACGCCGTCGAGATACGCCTCGATCGTGTCCGCATTGCGGACTTCTTGCCCGGACTCTGCCCTGCCATCGTTGACGCACGCGTTGCGGATCAAGGCCTGCAGCAGGTCGACGGTCTCGTTCGTTTGCGTCAGCTGTTCGTTCACGCCTGACATGAGACCACTCCCGATGCCTCGAGAACAGTTCGAAGGCTCAAGAGTGAAGCTGCGACCGCAGCGATGGCGTCGTCGTCGTCCAGGATAAGCGGCAACGTCTCCCACACGCCGGCGAGGTGTCGACTCACATGGAAGGCCACTGGCTCCCTCGCCGGATCCGGGATTGCGAGACCTGGGAGCAGCGCACTCAGCACCTCGTCACCCGCCGGAACTCCTGACCTTCCCTCGGTGTAGAAGACCACGCGAGCGAAGGACGGGTGTGCGGTACCCCACGCCACGAAGCGGGCGATGGCGTCCTCGTCGGCGGCGATATCGGCCACGGTCCCTCCCGTGCCGGTGTCGAGCACGACGTGCCACAGCTCACGCACGAGATCGGTGTGGATGGCGGCCGCAGTCTCCGGATCGAGACCATCAAGTCCGTGCTGCATCACGTACGTGCGAGAAACCTCGAGCTCCTCAGCGCTGGTTGCGTCGGAGCGGGGCGGCTCCGAGCGTCTTGGGGCCGGACTCGTGATTCCGGGAAGCGGGAAGGTCTCTGGAGCGATGCGACCTGGGCTCTGCTGGCGGGCAGCGAGAACAGCAAGTGAGGATCGAAGGTGACGCCACGTGAGCATGCCGAGAGCCACGATCGTGGGCTCGTCAATCGACCGAGCGCCCGACTCAGCGTCGAGGATCAGCGTTGTCGGGTTGAAGAAGCTGCGGTGGATGAAGCGGGTGATGCTCAATCCGTCCGGATCGTTGGCCAGGTCGATGCCGAAGACGGCTTTCGCTGCAGACAGGCCGGGCTCGCGGATCTCCTTCGACTCACGCCCAGCCAGGAATCGAGTACTTGCTGGGTGATCCTTGACCCACTGGCCCGCGGCAAGGATCGCATCATGACCACTGCGCGTTGATGAGGTGCCGTCGAGGTCGGTCAGCATTGAGCTGCTGAACTCGATGGCGAGCATCTGAAAGAGCTCGTCTCTCAGCGATTCGATGCCGCCGGTGTGGTAGTGCACCACGCTCGTTGCATAGTGCGTGGCCTCGGCGATCCGGCCGAGCGTGACGGCTTCAATCGATCCTTCAGACTCGAGTAGATCCATGGCCGCCCGAAAGATGGCCGATCGCGCTTGATTCGAACGTTGGTCCGTTGGCGCTTCTGCCTGACCCTCTGGTGCTTCCACCCGCACAGTTCACATGAGAAAGGGCCCGACGCAAACGTCGGGCCCTCCCTTCTTCATCTGAATCGTGCTCGCTCAGTCAACGAGGCACTGTCAATCAGCTCCAGCAGTGGCGGCTGGCGTTCCACGGGCGGGTGCCGTCACGCTTCCACGTGATCACGGCTGCTTCATCCTGCTGGGCCGGAGTTGCAAGGTGTGCCTGGGTGACTCCGTAGCGGACATCGTGTCCGTACGCCGCCCAGCTCGAGGTGAGGAACTGGTAGGCCCCACGAGCGGAGGACCGGGGGTTGGCGGCCAAGTAGTTGTGCGTTGACTCGCACCGACGAATCTCAATGAGCACAGGCGGGACGAACACACCATTTCCGGCGTCAACCCAACCAGCCGGCGCCACCGGCAAGCGCTCTGCCGTCAGCGGCTCGACGTAGGGCTCGGGGACGTAGACGGGTGGTGGAAGCGTCCCGGTCTTCTCTTGAAGCTCAACCGAGTCGGCGATGGCGGCAATGGCTTCGCCCGGGTTGCGCTCAGACCAGAATGCGTATCCACCGGCGTCGGGGGTGCGCTCGAGGCCGTTTCGGTAGGCGTCGACGATCCAATCACCGGATGTCTTCGCCTGCGGTTCGGGCAGGCCAATCATCATCTCGGCCAGTTCGGCCAACGTTCGTCCCTCGAGCCGGAGGTTCGTCCAGAAGGCGTGGCCCTCCGGGTGCGGGGTCCGACCGAGCGCCGTGATGTAGAGGCGGGTGATCTGATCGGCCTCGGGACCGGTCGGAACGGCGATGCTGACGGCGGTTTCTTCGCTGATTTCAGCAGCGTCATCGGCAGCCAATGCTGCGATTGGGTGAAGCAGGGTCATGATCGCAGCGGTAAGCGCGGCGGCAATCGGCATTCGTTTCTTCATGGCGGCAATCTCCTCAAAGGGCCCTTCGGCGGCTGCGGGACGGAGACCAGACCCTGGGTACGTTGAGGTGCCTCGGGAGGAGGTCACGTGCGGTACAGGCGCACAGTTCGTGGGTTCGGCGGGGGCAGCGACGGCTGCGAAGTGCCGAGACGAACTCGGAAGGGGTCTGACATCTCTCGGCGCGCCGGCCGTGGCCGGTGATGGTGCGTCGAGCTCGGATTGTCAGCCCCCGAGCAAGCTTGAACCCCAGACACTAGAAGGCTCAGCGACCGTTCGACACCTAACCGCAACATTTGTGGCAGGTTTCACATTCGTTCAAACCCGAACGATTTCGTGCCGATACGTGGCGCCGCCGACGCGGGAACGGACCGCTCGAGCCACCCCGATCCGTTGTCGTTGCGGCACTAGCATCACGAGCGACATGTCTTACCCACGATGGACTGCGCGCACAGGGAACTGAGATGAGCGACACCTACATCGCCTGGAACGGCGACGAGTATCCGCTACCCGCCCCAGACGGCTGGGAGCTCAAAAGCGACGGCCGCTACTGGCCCGCCGATCGAGAACCACTCCAGCCTCAGCCGCGAGCCGCTCAGCCGACCAACGCTCCACCCCCGACTGCACCGCAGACCGCGCCACCGCCGGCGGTCTTTGCTCCACCTCCAGGCGTTGGCGGAGCGATGCCTCCTCCCGCTGCGGCCGCCCCGCCTCCCGGGGCTCCGCCGACCGCTCCGCAATGGGCACCGCCGACGCCCCAGAAGAAGAGCAACGCGGGGAAGATCATTCTTGGGATCGTGGCGCTGATCGTTCTCGGCGTCGGTGCGTGCTCGGTGATTGCCGTGCGCGCTGGCGAGGGCTTCTTCAACGCGATCGAGGACTTCACCGAAGAGATCGATGCGGCCAGACGTTCGGTTGCGGTGGAGACGTGCGGCGCGGAGAACGGCGAGCTCGTTGCGTCCGGAACGATCACCAACGAGCGCACGGTCGAGACCGGATACCAATTCGCCATCGTCTTCGTTCAGTCCGATGGCTCTCGCGATCGCACTCGATCCACTGAGATCGGCCAGGTCGCGCCCGGCGAGACCAAAGAGTGGCGGATCGCCAACCCGCTCCCGACCGGCATCGGCGAGGTGACGTGCGAGGTCGTCGACATGTCGATCGAGCCGCTGAGTTTCGGCAACTGAGGGCCCACCGATACCGTTGACAGGCCTTCCGGGCGTAGCTCAGCTGGACAGAGCAGTCGGTTTCTACCCGATTGGTCGGGGGTTCGAATCCTCCCGCCCGGGCCAAAAAACATCTGTCGATATGCCATCGCCGTTTCGCTTCAACGACGCTACGATCATCCGACCTTGGTGGCCGTAGCTCAACTGGTTAGAGCATCGGGTTGTGATCCCGAAGGCTGGGGGTTCGAGTCCCCTCGGTCACCCCACATCAACATTCGTCAGATGAGATCCGAACGACACGGATAGCATCAGTCAGTCGCCAGAAACCCAGATCCCCGGGTTGAGGCGGCAATACATGCGCCTCTAGCTCAATTGGCAGAGCAATAGACTCTTAATCTACAGGTTCCGGGTTCAAGTCCCGGGGGGCGTACGCAGCACGAAACCCCAGGTCAGCGCCGTTTGGCGGTGACCTGGGGTTTCGGCGTTTTCAGCCCCGAGGGACCAGGCGCAGGTTTGGCCCCAGAGAGAGCGCTCACACGTTCCTAACAGAAGCCGCGCATACTCTCGTGCCATGGAAGGCCCACAGCTCACTCGCTATGGAGCGGTCTCTCGCCGGGCGATGCTGAAGGCCTCCCTCGGCGCAGGGGCGTTCGCACTCGTACCCGGGCTGGCCTGTGGGACCGATGATGCCGAGATCTTCGCCGGAGCAGTCGCCGACGCCCCAACCACTCTTCCGCCAACCACGACCACACCTCCGACAACGGTGCCCCCATCGACGGCGCCCGACACGACGGCTGCGATAGACACGGCTGATGCCACCGTGCCGGGTGTGGCCGTCGACGGCGAGATGGTGATTTCCTTCACCTACACCCAGGCGGCTGGCGGGAAAAACGAGCCGCCGTACGTCGCCGTCTGGATCGAGGACGCGGCCGGCGAGCTCGCGGCAACCGTCGCCCTGTGGTTCCAAACGGAGCGCCGTGGGGAACGTTGGCTCGACCATCTCTCGCGCTGGTTCGGTCTCGAGGAACAGCACCTCGCCGGAGGAGGCAGCAGTGCGATCGACACCGTCTCTTCTGCCACACGCGCCGCTGGCTCGTATGCCGTGGCGTGGGACGGTGCCATCGAAGGCACACCAGCGCCGGGAGGCGACTACTTCGTGTGTATCGAAGCCGTTCGAGAAGAGGGGCCCTACTCCCTCATCCGGGAACCGTTCGCGCTCACCGGTTCGCTCCAAGAAACGCCGTTACCGAATGAAGGCGAACTGTCCGACGCATCGGTGACGATCAATGTCTGAGGCCGCATCAAACGAAGCTCGTCTGGCCGCGCTGAAGTCGATCCCACGCACGACCGGAAAGTCGAACATGTCGGCCAAGTGGCAACGGCGAATGCGCTGGCTTCATGTGTACGCGAGCATGATCGCCTTTGTGGTCATCCTCTTCTTCGGGGTGACGGGACTCTTGCTCAACCACCCCACCTGGCTCTTCGGTGATGAGGTCACGACCAACACGTTTGAAGGCACGCTCCCGAAAGAGGTGCTGACCGAGGAAGATCGCGTCGAGTTTCTCGCCGTCAGTGAGTTCCTGCGGAGCGAGCACGGTCTGACCGGTCACGTCACGAACTTCGATCAGGTCGGGGATGAGGGCTCGATCAACTACTCGGGACCGGGCTACGGGGCAACGGCGCGATTCGATGTGAGCAGCCTGTACTACGAGGTGGTGGTTCGCGAGGAAGGGTTCGTGAATGCGATGCGGGACCTGCACACCGGCAGTGACAGCGGCTCGGCCTGGAGCCTCGCCATCGATGTCTCTGCGGCGTTCCTCGTCTTCGTTTCGGTGACGGGCCTCGCCATTCAAGTGTTCATGCGAAAGCGGCGCCGGAGCGCTCTCGCCTGGCTGACCGCCGGAGCTGTCCTCAGTGCGGGGCTCATCTGGTTCGCGGTGTCGTGAACTCGAAGCGACCGGACGATGTGCGCACGCCACCGTCTCGGTCGACGAGGAGACAGTCCGCCCCTTCCTCAGCCACAACTCCAAGCGCTTCCTCTGGTGTGAGGACGAGGGCGATTGTGGCGAGCACGTCGGCCGTCGCTCCGTCCCGAGCAATCACCGTGGCGCTCGCCACGTGATCGACGGGTTGTGCTGTGCGAGGGTCGAGAACCTTGGAGTAGCGCTCACCCGCGATCGTCCACCAACGCCGCGCTCCACCGCTGGTGGCCAACGCCTCGTTGGAGAGTTCCACGGACGCCAGTGGCTCGGCGTTGTCGTAGGGGCGGTGCGGGTCCTCAATGCCGACCCGCACCGAGCCGTCGCCGCGATGAACCACGTCACCACCAAGGCTCAACCAGCCCGACGCCAGATTCCGGTCGACCAGCATCCTTGAGCGCAACGCACGATCGGCGATCCAACCCTTGGCGATCGCGTTGAGGTCGAGCACTTCAAGCTGTGGAGGCCCGGCAACGGCAGTGGCAGCTGTTTCGCGTTCGAGCGCGGTCGGCAGGCGGTCCTTCGCCTCTGCCTGAAGCCACAGCTCGCTCAGCGATGCCGCCGCGGGATGAAAGGCGCCGCCACTGCGATCGCACCACGCCAGTGCGAGGTCGAGAACCTCCAGTAACTCCGGTACCCGAGTGGTCCCCGTTCGGCGCAGCGCGTGGAGGTCACTCGTCTCATCAAAGATCGAGAAGACGGCTTCAAGCCTGGCGACCTCGGCGAGCACTGCCTCTTGTGCTGCGCTGGCCGCGGCATCACTCCGCGCCGTGATGGAGATCTCGGCCCGAGTCCCGAGCAGCGGTTCAGCGATCCGGACCATCACCAAGCAGTATCGCCGACGATGGCTCCTTCGGATCTCCGGCTGCCGTCACGAGCGCAGTGAAGGCTTCGAGTTCGGCCGCCGTCGGTGCGCTGCTGGTCATCGCTTCCAGGTAGTAGGGCAGGTAGGCGAGGCGGTCAGCGAGGGGTTCATTCGTCCCAAGGGCGTAGTAGCCAACCTGCGAGTGGTACAGCAGACGTGCTCGCACGACGGCGTCCGCCGACTCAAAACCATGACGCTCGAACATCAGCGCCAGAGCCTGCAGCCGGGCAACGTCCGCGGCCGCGACCCGAGCGGCGATCGAGCCGTCCCGTCGGCCCCAGTCACGCACGGCAAGATCGAGTGTTGAGTGGTAGAGGTCCGGATCGGTCCAGCACTCGAAGACACCGAGGCAGGAGGCGACGATCGTTTCGGTCTCGCGCTTGGTGCGCTCGACGATCGAGGTGGTGTTGCGTTCCCACACGGCCAGCAGCTCGGTCTGCAACGCCTCCGGGCTCTCGAAGTACCAGTAGAAGCTGGAGCGGGAAACGTCGAGCCCCTTGGCAAGGCTCTGGACTCGCAACTGATCCAGCGGCTCGTGTTCCAGCGCTGCGAGTGCGGCCTCGAGCCACTCCTGCCGAGTGACCTTCGTATGGACCCGAACCTCGTGCTTGCCCATCAGTCCGGCGCCGCTCCGCCCTCGGCGACACGGCGCTCGACGTAGTCATCGATGGAGGCTCGGATGTCGTCGGGGACCGTCGGTGGCTCGAAGTCGGCCAAGGTCTTCTTCCACACTGACGTCGCCCGCTCGTCGGCACGCTGGCTGCCCTCTTCTGTCCACTGCTCGTAGTTGGCTCGGCTGAACACCAGCGGCTGATAGAACGCGGTTTCAAACCGAGCGAGGGTGTGATCGGTGCCGAAGAAGTGGCCGCCAGGTCCCACGTCCGTGATGGCGTCCAACGCCAGCTCATCGTCATCCACCTTCACCGGCTGGCAGACCTCGGCCAACATCCGGCACATCTCGATGTCGACGATGAACTTCTCGTAGCTGGCCGAGAGCCCGCCTTCCTGCCATCCCGCAGCGTGCATGATCCAGTTCGCACCGCCGAGAAAGGCTCCGTACGTGTTCATCATGGTCTCGGTGCCGGCCTGGGCATCAACGGTGTTGGATGCGCTCGAGCCCGAAGACCGCCATGGCAATCCAACGTGGCGAGCGAGCTGGCCGCTGGCCAGCGCACCCTTCATCGCTTCGGGTGTTCCGAAGGCCGGTGAGCCGGACTTCATGTCGACATTCGATGTGAATGCGCCGTAGAGCACGGGTGCTCCCGGCCGCACAATCTGGGCGAGCGTCACTGCCGCCAGCACTTCCATGTGTTGGAGAACGAGAGCGCCCGCCAGGGTCACCGGGGCCATTGCTCCCGCGAGGGTGAACGGCGTCATGATGTTCGCTTGTCCCCTACGGGCGAAGTCGATGATGCCCATGGACATCGGGATGTCGATTTGGCGGGGCGAGTTCGTGTTGATGTTCGTCCAGCAACGAACGTGTTCGGCGAACTCGTCATCCGTCTCCGGGCCGGTCTCGATGCCGTACCGCAGCTTCACCAGGTTCGTTGCGTCCCGCACACGATCCCGGCCACGGGAGAAGAGGAACGGAGCTTTGTCGGAAAGCGTGAGCGTCGCTCGGGTGGAGTGCAGATGGCGGGTGTTCAGTGCCAGGTCGTCCGGCTCGACGCACGGTGCGGTCACGCCCATCACATCGAAGCTCTGCGTAAGGCGGAGGAAGTTCTCTTGATCGGCGAGGGTGCCGGGGCGTCGTCCTTGGAGCAGATCAGAAACGAAGGGCGGGCCACCGACTGGAGCAAGCACCAAGTTGCGGCCGCCAACGGTGACGGAGCGTTCCGGGTTTGGCGCGTTGAGCTCGAATTCAGAGGGGGCGCTGGCCAGCGCTTCAGCGATGCGGTCAGGATCGAGCCGGACCATCATCTCGCCGTCATCGACACTGGCGCCGGCACTGGCGAAGAGCTCGCGAGCCTCGGGCAGGAGTACCCGCAGGCCTTCGTCAGCGAGGTAGCGCACAGCAGAGTTGTGAAGGTGCGCCACCTGATCGTCGGACAGAACCTTCAGCGGTTCGAACGGGTTCACGAGCCGTCGGTGATGTGAAGTGTCGATCGGGGCTCGCACCCGTTTCGTCCGCTCTCGGCGAGTTCTGGCCATACGCGTCACCCTCGCATCTCTGGACACTTGTGTCTAGAAGTCTTTCGAGCGAGAATCTGCGCATGACCACAGAGGCCAACATCGTTGTCATCGGCGCCGGCATCATCGGCGCCAGCGTCGCCTATCACCTCGCCGACATGGGCGTGGAGGGCGTCGTTGTTGTTGACAAGGGCGACCTCGATCACAACGACGGATCAACGTCGCACGCACCTGGTGGGCTGCGGACGTTGACGATGTCTCACTTTTTCACCACGCTCGGCTTGGCCAGTCGCTCGGTCTATGACCAGCTCCCGCTCGCCGTCCCGGGCGAAGAGCAGTTCTACCGAGTAGGCATGGTGCAGGTCGCCAACACACCGGAGCGGCTCGATGCGCATCGACGCATGGCCGACATGGGCCTCACCGAAGGTGTCGAGGCATCCGTCGTCACCCCGTCCGAGATTGCCGAGCTGCTCCCGCTTGTCGACCCGTCGACGGTCGTCGGTGGTGTCCATATCCCCTCGTCCGGCGTGGTTCGGACGAGCCGCCTTGCCACCTCGATGCGTCAGATCGCCGAGGCCGGCCGGGCGCGCTTCCTGGGCGACAGCGAAGTGACCGACATCGAGATCATCGACAACCGGATCGTTGCGGTCGTCACCGATGGTGAGGCTGGACGCATCACCTGCAACCAGGCGATCGTCTGCACCAACATCTGGGCGCCGCTGCTGGCCGAGAAGACGGGCACCCCAATGCCTCTCTACCCGGGCGAGCACCAGTATGTGTTCACCGATCCGGTGCCTGCGCTCAGCTCGATCGCAGCGCAAGAGGTGGGCATGCCGGTGACGGCGTTCGACGACCTCTCCATCTACTTCCGCCAGCACGGCGATCACATCGGAATCGGGAGCTACGCCCACGAGGCGCGCCTCGTCGACCCCAAGGCGCTGCCCAAGACCGCGATGCTGCCCTTCACGTCTGAAGACTTCGACGGTGCGTGGAAAGAAATGCAGCACCACATGCCGGGCCTCGAGCAGTCCGGTATCGCCAGCGGTTTCAACGGCATGTTCTCGTTCACGGTGGACGGGTATCCCGTCATGGGCGAGACGCAGGTTTCTGGCCTGTGGTCCTCCGTTGGAGCGTGGCTTTCTTTCGCCAGCGAGGTGGGCGCCGTGATGGCTCGCTGGATGACCACGGGCGATCCTGGCATGGACGTCACCCCAGCTCACATCGATCGATTCCATCCCCATCAGTCGAACCGGCAGTTCCTCAGCCGTCAGTCGAAGTACTTCTACGAGATCGGCTTCGAGGATCTCCACCCGAGCGCCGTGGCATCATCGGTTCGCGGTCTGCGGCACGCGCCCTACCACCACCGGTTGGAAGCACTGGGCGCCGAGTTCATTCCCATCGCCAGCCAAGAGACGCCGCTCTACTACTCCAGCAACGAGGCCCTCGTCGCCAAGCATCGTGCGGCCATCCCGGAACGCACTGGTTTCGACGCCGTGGGATGGAGCCCAATCATGGGGGCCGAGCACCTCGAGCTGCGTGAGAACGTTGGCCTCGTGGATTGGTCTGCCGCCATCGGGCCGATCGAGGTTTCCGGTCCCGGCGCCCTCGATCATCTGCAGTGGATGTGCACGGCCGATATTGACCTGCCTGTCGGTGGTGTTGCGTACACGCTCGTGCTCACGCCTTCTGGCACGGTCGTCCGTGATCTCACCGTCACCCGACGCTCGAACGACACGTGGTGGATTCTCACCGGCAAGGGCAACCTGCCGGCAGAGTTGGCGTTGTTCCGCTCGCTGGCTCCTGCCGACGGATCCGTCCGCTACCGGGACCTGAGCGAAGAGCTCGTGTCGATCGGGCTGTGGGGCCCGAACAGCAGAAGGGTCCTTCAATCCGTCACTGAGAACGACGTCTCGAACGAGGCATTCCCCTGGTACTCGTGCCGCTCCCTCGACGTTGGCATGGCTCCGGTCACGGCGATCCGGTTGAGCTATGTGGGCGAGCTGGGCTGGGAGCTCTACGTTCCCCAATCGCTTGCCCTGCACGTGTGGGACACCCTCTGGGAGGCAGGACGGGCGTTCGACATGCCCGCCGTCGGCGCCCAGACGGTGTTCTCCGCCCGCATCGAAAAGGGGTACCGCCTGTGGGGATCCGACACCTCTCCGGACTACACGCCAGCCGAAAGCGGCCTGAGTTGGGCGATGGACACGAGCAAGGACTTCCGAGGCAAGGAAGCTGCGCTGGCAGCTCCCGTGCGCCAGCGCGTGGTCACTCTTCAGTTCGATGAGCTCGATTCGATCGTCTACGGCTGGGAGCCGGTCGTGCTCGCCGATGGGGACGGGAGCGCAGCCGTCGGCCGTATCGCCGGCGGCGAGTTCGGCTACTCGCTGGGCTCGTTCATCGCCCATGCCTTCGTCGACGCTGGGCATGCGAAGGTGGGCACGAAGGTGACGGTCGTCCGGACCGGCACCCCCTACTCAGCCACGATCGTGAAGGGCCCGCTGTTCGATCCGGCCTCGGAGCGCCTCAAGGACTGAGCGCCTGGGTGCTCGCGGTAACGTCGCTCAGATGCAGATCACGCGCAGTCACACGTCCGCCCGAGCCAGCAAGATTGTCGAGCACGGCGGCGTTATCTACCTGTCCGGCCAGGTTGCTGATGATCCCGAAGCCGACGTGCAGGAGCAGACGCGCTCGACGCTGGCCAAGGTCGATGAGCTCCTGACCGAGGCGGGCAGCAACCGAGAACACATCCTGTCGGCCACGATCTACTTGCGAGACATCGATCAGCACTTCGCCTTGATGAACGAGGTGTGGAACGCGTGGGTGCCCGAGGGCCACTCCCCTGCTCGTGCGTGCGTTGAGGCACACATGGCCCGGGCCCAGCTGTTGGTGGAGATCTGCATCATCGCAGCCAAGGCCGGCTGACGGTCGCCGTCGAGTAGCGTCCGGTCCATGAAGATCTGCTCCGGCTCCATCGATGGCCGCCCCGTCCATGGCATCGCGGTTGGCGAGACGTTCCAGGACCTCACGGCGACATTGCCGGACGTCAACGATCTCATCGCCGCAGCGATCGAACCCGATGCGCTCAAGGAACAGTCGGCCCAGAGCAGCGTTGCGAGGTCGATGGCTGATCTCGTGATCGGGCCGCCGATCCCTCGTCCCGGCAAGATCATCTGTGTCGGCACGAACTATGCCGAACACGTGGCGGAGTCCGACTCAGTGACCGAGGCGCCGGGTCATCCCATGTTGTTCGTTCGCTTCGCAGAATCAGTGACTGGCCATGGGCAGCCAATCCTTCGACCCAACAACTCGATGAGCTTCGACTATGAGGGTGAGCTCGCCGTTGTCATCGGTCGCCCAACGAGATCTGTCCCCGAGAACCAGGCCTTGGCAGCCATTGCGGGCTACAGCCCATTCATGGACGGAACGCTGCGGGACTTCCAACGCCACACTTCCCAGTTCACTCCGGGAAAGAACTTCGATCAGTCCGGTGCCTGGGGCCCCTTCATCGTCACGGCTGACGAGGTCACGGACCCATCGGACTTGCGGCTGACGACGAGCGTCAACGGAGAGGTGGTGCAGTCGGCCTCTACCAGCCAGCTCATCTACGGAATCGCCCGCATCGTTTCCTATGTCTCCTCGTTCACGACGCTGCTTCCGGGCGACGTGATCGCCACGGGCACGCCCGGCGGCGTTGGCTACGCCAAGGAGCCGCCGCAATGGCTGACGCCCGGCGATCAAGTCCGAGTCGAGATCAGTGACGTCGGCATTCTCGAAAACGTCGTGGCTGATGCCTGACTCGAACGGCTAGACGAGTTCGGAGCGCGCCAAGGCCGCGCCTTCCACCATCGCCGTCAGCTTCGCCCGCGCCCGCTCGCGAGGCAGGTACTTCATGCCACAGTCGGGCGAAACCCAGAGCTTCTCCGGCTCGATGACCTCCAGTGCTCGACGAATTCGGCCGGCCACTTCCTCAGGAGATTCGATGCTCTCGCGACCGAGATCGATGACACCGAGCACGACTCCGCGAGGAGCCAAGCGTTCGATCATTCGGGGGTCGAGATCGGGCTGCGCTGTCTCGATCGCGATCATGTCGACCGGGATGTCTGCCAGCGCATCGAAGAAGGGGTAGCCGCCCGCCTTCTCAGTCACGTAGGCGGCGTAGCCGTAGCAGGTGTGCAAGGTCGTCGCTGTGCTGATGCCTTGCACGGCGCGGCTGATCGCTTCGACCGCGAACTCCGAAGCCGCCTCAGCATTGGCTTGCAGATACGGCTCGTCGAGCTGCAGTACGTCCACACCTGCCGCCGCCAGGTCGTGCAGCTCGGCGTTGACGGCTTCGGCATAGGCCATGGCCAGGTCGCGCTGATTCCCGTAGTGCTTGTCATCGGCCAGCTGCGAGAGTGTGAACGGCCCCGGCACCGTGACCTTCGAGTGACATCGGGTATTCGCGATGAGGAATCGTGCAGTATCCAACTCGATCGGCGAATTCCGCTCGATCGGGCCGCTGACCAGTGGCACCTCGGCAACGCCGCCTCGGCGATTCAGACCTTCCCCTCGTACCTCCTGGTCAACACCTCCCAACACGTTCGCGAAGTGGTTGAAGTAGGACTCTCGAGCGACCTCTCCATCGGTGATGACATCGACGCCAGCAGCCTCCATGTCATTGATCGCGATGAGCGTTGCAGCCTCGATGGCTTCATCAAGATGCTCGGGCGCAACACTCCAGAGATCCGCTGCCCTGACCCGAGGAACACCGTCGCCCCGGAGGCGTTCGTGATCGATCAGCCAGCCAGGCTGGGGGTAGCTCCCCATGACCGTCGTGGGGATGAGGGGAAGACTCGAGGTGCTGGCGAGGTGAGAAGGTGTCATCAATCGTTCGTTTCTGATGGGTGCCGAACCTGGTCAATCTGTGCAGCGATCGAGCGCAGGTCCGCTTCGTGAATGGCATGTTCGAGAGTTTCAGTGATGGACGAGCTGACGATGGCGCCGCTGCGCTCGAACACTGCGACGGTGTCTTTGGCCTGCTGAACCGACATCCAAGTATCGCCGGAGCCGGCCCCGATGTAGACAGGAAGCGCATCCCGCTGCGGCAGAGCGACCCGACCTGCAGGTGCTGGACCAAGAAGCGTGCCGCTCGCCATAGCTGCCCCGGCGCACAGCGGGGCCCGACGAGCCAGGTATTCGGCGACGAGACATCCGCCTTGTGAAAAGCCCACGAGCACGGTCTTCGACAGGGGGAGGGGTGCAAGAATTCGATCGAGAACGCCCAACGAGAGCACAAGCTCGGATTCGTTCACAACGAGTGGATCGGCGGCCCGTCCGGAGTACCAACAACCTCGCGTAGCGGAGGGAAGGATCCAGCAGACGTCGTCTCGGTCGATCGGCTCGACGAGGTGTCGCTGCATGTACTCCGCTGACTGGTCTCGTCCGTGGACTCCAACAACACAGGCGGCTGCCTCGACCGGGTCCGGGCCGATGATGAGTTCGCCGAAACGACCTCGCTCGATTTCCACGCGGTTCCTGATTCAGCGGTACGTGTTGTTCGACGTGTGGTTTCCAGCAAGCCAGTTCTTGAGGGTCTCGTGAGCATCAGCAGCTCGGTCGACAGCGATCTGGTCGACCTCGTCCACGTCAACGGTGAACTCGATCAGCATGCCATTGGGATCTTCGGTGTAGAGCGAGCGGCAGTAGCCGTGCTCAAGCACGTACGTACCCTCCGGCTTCCAGCCCGCATCGTTGAGCCGACGCTCGAGCTCGGCCTGGCCCTCCGCATCAACCTTGAGGGCGATGTGCCGGAACGGTGAGGGCAGCAGTTCTGGGTCGAACAGATCCTGATCTTCTTGATTTGCGAACTGGAAGAAGGCGAGCGCGCTCCCGTCGGCCAGTCCGAAGAACGTGTGGCAGTAGACGCGCTCGGCCCCGAAGAGTTCATCCGTTTCTGACCAGGTGGCCATCAGGGGGAACCCCAAGATGTCTTCGTAGAACGCTCGGGTTGCCTCCTGGTCTTTGGTGACGTAGGCGGTGTGGTGCAGACGGTGAGCGAGTGATGTCTTCATGGCGTTGCCTCCAGGCAGTCGAACGGCCGGCTTCTTTGGTCCTCACGGCCAATCTCTCGCACGGTCCCCTTTCGACGGCAACCTAGTACGCACCGCGGCCGCCGGCCCAGCAAGTGTTCTAGTGTTCCGCGAACACCGAATCGGTGCTGCAGCCCAAGGAGAAGCCCGTCATGCCATTGCCACTCGCGTCCGGAACCTGGACGATCGATCCGACCCACTCGGTAGTTCAGTTCTCGGTTCGCCACCTTGGCATCTCGAATATTCGCGGCCGATTCAACGACGTCGAGGCCACGCTCAGCGTCGGCGAAGAGCTGGCGACAACGGAGCTGTCGGCTTCGATCGGCATGGGATCGATCGACACCGGTAGCGCTGATCGGGATGGGCACGTGCGCAGCTCCGACTTCTTCAACGCCGAAGTGAACCCCAAGATGTCCTTTGCCTCGAGTTCGATCGAGGCTGGCGAGGGAGACGCCTTCTCGGTGAGCGGAACGATGACCATCAATGGCGTCAGCAAGCAAGAGACGTTGTCCGTGACCTTCTTTGGCATCGAGGACAATCCGTTTGACAGTTCCGTGCGGGCCGGTTTCGAAGCAGTCGGTCAGATCGACCGCACCGCCTACGGCATCGAATGGCAGGTGCCGCTGCCGTCGGGCGGAATCATGCTCGGCAAGTCCGTCGACATCACGATCGATGCCCAGCTCCTCGCTCCTCCTGGCTGAAGCGAGCTCGCTAGCGGAGCTTGGCGGCAAGCGGCTCAAGGCGATGGGCGACCACTTCGCCCCGCATCGACCAAACGACGATGTCGACGCCGGCGTCGAAGAACGAGTCAGCGAGGTCGGCCAGCTCGGCCGGGTCGGTGTCGTCGAAACCCAGGTGCACCGAGCGAGTGATCTCCGCCTGCTCCCGGCCGAGATCGTCGCAATGTGTGCGGAGCGCAGCATCCAGTTCCTGCCAGTGGGCTGGTGAGTCGGGGAACGTCATGTCCCACTGGTCGGCAAAGCGAGCAGTGGTTCGAAGCGTTCTCACTTTGCCCTTGCCGCCGATCACAATGGGGATTCGCTTCTGAATGGGCTTGGGTTCGCAACGAGCCTCGGTGAGTTCGAAGAAGCGGCCCTTGTGCGTCGTCAGCTCGTTCTCGAGCAGCGAGACGATCACTTCGATGCCTTCTTCGAGTCGGTCAGACCGATCTCGCAACTCTCCGAGCGGCATGCCGTAAGCGTCGGACTCCATGAAGTTCCATCCGGCGCCCATGCCCAGCTCGAACCGCCCCTTCGAGATGTGATCGAGTGTGGCCGCCATGTTTGCCGTGACCGCTGGGTGGCGGTGGTGCATACCGTTCACCATGGACCCGATGCGAATGCGCTTCGTTGCCATGGCGAGGGCAGCGAGCATCGTCCAGCCCTCCAAGTTCGGCCCTTCATAGGGCGGGGCCAGCGGATAGAAGTGATCCCAGTTCCATGCACTCTCGAACGTTTCGATCTCGTCGGCCGCTCGCCAAACGTCGAGAAATTGGTCCCAGGTGGCGTGATGTGGTGCGGTCTTGATGGCGTGGCGTCCCATCGGTTGAGTCTGTCAGAATCGGCGGCATGACGAACACGACGACCACCATGAGCTGTGCCGAGGTGATGGATGCACTTGAGGCGGCCGGAACCGCACAGAACCGGAAGGTCTACGCGCGGCATGGAGCCACCGAGCCCATGTTCGGCGTGAGCTTTGCCGACATTGGCAAGCTGGTGAAGAAAGTCAAAGTGGACCACGAGCTCGCGATGGAGCTGTGGGCCACGGGCAATCACGATGCGCGCATGGTTGCCTGCCGCATTGCGGACCCGAAGGCCATCACCGTGGCCAACGCCAATGAGATGGTGAAGGCGTGCGACAACTACGTGGTCGCTGAGTCGCTGGCTGGGCTCTTGACCGAGAGCAAGATCGCGGACGCTCGATCGAAGGCGTGGCGGGACAAGAAGGATGAATGGGCGGCCAGCGCGGGCTGGGCGCTGAGTGCGTCTTTGGCATTCCGCGAGCGAATGGACACCGAGTTGGGACTGCGGCTTCTCGATCAGATCGAGGCCGAGATAGCGGACCGGCCGAACCGGGTTCGCCACGAGATGAATCAGTGTGTCATCACGTTTGGTCTGCTGCCTGAGCTCCACGATCGGGCGCTTGAGGTCGCGGCGGCGATCAGCCCGGTCGACGTGGATCACGGGGAAACGAGTTGCAAGACGCCAGATGCCGCCAGCTACATAGCGAAGACGCTGGCACACAGGGAGAAGCAGGCTGCGAAGAAGGCGGAACGTGAGGCGGCGAAGGCTGTCAAGAAGGCAGCGAAGTGACGGACCCACTCCTCGAGCCGTTTCAACTCAAGCACCTCACACTCCGCAATCGCATCTTCTCTTCGGCTCATGAACCGGCCTATGGCGAGGGCGGCATGCCCACCGATCGCTACCGGCTCTACCACGAAGAGAAGGCGAAGGGTGGTGTGGCGCTCACCATGACGGCAGGCTCGGCGGTGGTGGCGGAGGACTCGCCCCCGTCGTTCGGCAACTTGCATGCGTACGACGATGCGATCGTGCCCTGGATCCAACGCTTGACCGATGGGGTGCACGAGCACGGCGCGGCGTGCATGATCCAGCTCACCCATCTCGGTCGGCGGACTAGCTGGAACCACGACGACTGGCTTCCCGTCGTAGCTCCCTCTGCGTTGCGTGAACCCGCCCATCGCTCCGTGCCCAAGGAGGCGGAGGACTGGGACATCGAACGCATCATCGGTAAGTACGCAGATGCCGCCGAACGCATGCAGGCCGGTGGCATGGACGGCATCGAGCTGGAGTCCTACGGCCACCTGTTCGACGGCTTCTACTCGCCCGTCACGAATCAGCGCACCGATGAGTGGGGCGGTGAGGATGGCCGACGGCAGTTCCCATGGCGAGTACTGGAGGCAATCCGAGAGCGGGTGGGGCCGGAGTTCATCGTTGGGCTTCGCATGGCCATCGACGAGACGCTGCCGGGTGGCATCGATGCGAATGCCGGTCTCGCTCTGTTGGGACGCTTGGAGGCCGATGGTCTAATCGACTTTCTCAATGTCATTCGAGGTTCCACGCACACCGATGCACTGCTCAGCGAGGTCATTCCCATCCATGGCATGCCCGCCGCACCGCACCTGGACTTTGCTGGAATGGTTCGGGAGGCAACGCAGCTACCGGTACTGCACGCGTCCAAGGTCGACGATGTGGCCACGGCCCGTCACGCCATCCGAGAGGGCAAGGTTGATCTGGTTGGCATGACTCGAGCTGGGATGGCTGATCCGCACATCGTGCGCAAGATCATGGATGGGCGGGAGGCAGAGATTCGCCCCTGCGTCGGGGCCACCTATTGCTTGGATCGCATCTACGAGGCGGGCGAGGCCCTCTGCATTCACAATGCGGCGACGAGCCGTGAGGCCACGATGCCGCACGAGTTCGCTCCAACTGGAACGCCTCGCAAGATTGTGGTGGTCGGTGCGGGTCCGGCTGGTCTTGAAGCGGCGCGTGTTGCTGGCGAGCGGGGCCATGACGTGACCGTGCTCGAAGCGATGCCGTGGGCGGGAGGCCAGATCAATCTGGCTGCCCGCAACCCTCGCCGGGTCGATCTCAAGGGCATTGTCGAGTGGCGCGTGGCCGAGCTCGAACGGCTGGGCGTCGAGGTGCGCTACGAGACGTTCGCCGAGGGTTCGATGGTTCAGAATCTGGCACCGGATGTGGTGATCATCGCCACCGGCGGACAGCCGCAGCTTCCACCACTTGAGGATGGGGCGGAGAACGTGACCACGTCCTGGGATGTGCTTGGCGGTGATGTGCGTCCCGCGGGACGGGTGCTCTTCTACGACGACAACGGAACGCACTCGGCGCTGTCGGCGGCGGAGATGATTGCTCGATCGGGAGCAGAGCTCGAGATTGTGACGCCTGAACGCATGCTCGGTATCGAGGTGGGTGGCATGAACCACGTGCCCTATGCCCGTGCGTTCAACGAGACGAACACGCGGATCACCCTGAACCAGCGGGTCAAGATGGTGCATCTCGAACAGGGCGGGCTCTGTGCCGAGCTCGGGAGCGACATGTCGGCTCACCGCAGCACACGCTTTGTGGACCATGTCGTTGTCGATCACGGCACTCAGCCGCTGGCCGATCTCTACTTCGAGCTCAAGCCTGAGTCGACCAACCTGGGAGCGATGGACCATGGAGCGCTGATGGAGGGAAGGCCGCAGGCGCTCGTGCGGAACGATGCGGGCAGCTTCCAGCTCTTCCGCATCGGCGACGCGGTGGCCAGCCGCAACATTCACGCCGCGGTCTACGACGCGCTGCGCTTGGTCAAAGACTTGTAGCGCCGCAGCCAGTCGTCCGAGCTCTCACAGCTCGGGGCTTGCTGTGGGGAGATCGGGCACGAAGGGGGCGAGCAGCGGATCGATGTTCGGCCCGCGTCGAAGGTGATGGCCGCCATCGACAGGTAGGACGGCACCGGTGATCCAGCTGGACTCGGGGCCACAGAGGAAGCGGATGGCCGAGCCGATGTCACTCGTCAACCCATGGCGACCGAGCGGCATGTTGAGGCGGTAGTCCTCATCAACCTCGGGGTTGTTCTGCAGAGTCGCTGAGATGTCCGTCTCCACGAGACCGGGGGCCACGGCGTTCACTCGCACGCCGAGTGAACCCAGTTCGTCGGCTGCGGTGCGGACCAACATGTTCAGTCCCGCCTTGCTGGAGTTGTAGGCCGCCATGAAGCGGTGCGTGTGCGAGCCCGCGATCGAGGAGACGGCACACATGGCTCCTCCTCCGTTGGCGGCGATCAAGCGGCCGCCGAGTTGGAGCGTGAGGAAGGCCCCGGTCAGGTTCGTTCGGAGCACCCGGTCCCACTCATCCATCGGGGTGTGAAGAAACGGAGCGGCGGTACCGGTGCCGGCGTTGGCGATCACGATCGTGAGCGGTGCTTGATCGTTCGCCGCTGAGAGGGCTGCTTCGAGTTGCTCAGCGTCACCGACATCGCAGACGGCAGTCGCGACGTTCTCTGCGGCGATTCCTGCAGCCTCCAGGGTTGCGTGTCCGGTGGCGAGCTTCTCTTCCGTTCGCCCGCATAGCGTGACTCGGGCGCCGTCGGCGGCAAGTGCCTGTGCAGCTCCCAGCCCGATGCCAGAACCGCCGCCAGTGATGAGAGCGTGCTGACCTTTGAGTGTCGACATGCGGGCAGCTTGGCCGAAGTCTGGGGCCGCGGGCCAGATGGCCCATCAAGCGGGGCGATGGATCCGCCGTTTCGAAGTGATGTTCCGGCTGCTCCGAGTGTGGGTCCTCCCCTCGTTGTCGTTTGCGTTCATCATCAGCCGCGCTGGCATGTCGACCGCTCTCATGGTGCTGAGCACATGGATCGTCGGCGCCGTTCTGATGACGGCCATTCACGAGCTCGGCCACGCATTGGTTGGCGCCGTGCTGGGATTCCGCATCCATCAGCTCTCCGTCGGCACGGGCAAGACCGTGTTCCGCTTTCGCTTGGGGCGTGTTGACATCCGCATCCGGGCGCTGCTGTTGAACGGCGGGTTCGTGATGGCGGTCACCAAGAGTGCGAGGCTCTACCGCACCCGTGAGATCGCGTTCTTGCTCGGTGGCGTGTCCCTGCCGTTGCTCGTGGCTTGGATGGGCCGGAATCTCGCGCAGAGCAGCAACGCGTTCGTTGCCGGCAGCTATGTGACCTTCGTGTGGTTCTCCATTCTCGGAGCGATCGGCAACCTGTTGCCGCGACAGCTCGACGACGGCCAGCAGACCGACGGCAAGCAGATCCTGCACACACTCGGCATGTCCCGGGCCGACGTCATCGAGCGAGTCAGTCGACATGATCAAGCCCGTCAGTCCTTCGCTTTCGATGACTTGATGATGGATGGTGCGGCGACGACCTCGAAGGGCGAGACGACCGCTGAGCTGGCCGCCGTCGGTGTGAAGGTCGCAGAGGCTGCACCCGACGACTGCAACGCGAACAACCAGGCAGCTGTGGGACTGCTGTTGGACGATCGTTTTGCTGAGGCCTTGCCCTTCGCCGAACGTGCGCTCGCCCTGGGCAGTCGCGATCCCGAAGTGAAGGAGCAGGGAGCCGCCCTGCTGCGCAACAACGTTGCCTACGCCCTCGCTGTGCTCGGCGATCCGTCGACGATGCAACGAGCCACGGAGTTGGCCCGTGAGGCGTACGCGATCAGGGCGGATCCGAGCGTGGCCGGAACGCTCGGAGCATGTCTCGTTCAGTCCGGAGATCCGGTCAAGGGTGACGAACTTCTCCGCACGTCGATCAACTCGGCGAAGCGTCCGAGCGACCGCTTCCAAACCCAACGATTCTTGATGATTGGGGCTCTCGCTCGCCGGGACGCTTTCGGTGCTCGACGTGCCTTCCAAGCGGGCATGACCTTGGTTCGCAGTGGGCAGATCGCCGACCCAGCGAGCCTCACCGAGCTTCGCCCACGGCTCGGCGCGGCTGAAGCGGTTCTCTGGCTCGGTCGGGCTGCTCAGGGCCTCCTGCCGAGGCCTGAAGAACTCGGGCCGGACGGACTGGTTCTCGCCGACGCCCTCGGAGCGTGGGCTGACCCGAAGCTCGCCAACGATCTGCGTTGGCGTCTGTTCGCTGAGCAGGGAGGCGATCCGGCAACCGTGACTGCAGAGAGCCTGGGTGCGTTGATGGACTTTGCCCGCTCGCTTGTCAGCCCCGCTCAGCCGAGTGGGCTCGCCGTTGCCGCCAGCTGGCGCTAGAGCCGATCTTTCGGATAGTCGGGGTACGACTCCTTGAACACACCGGAGTGGAGCAACACCGTGGCGGTGTGCACCCCAGAGGCGGCATCGGTCAGGGTGCTTCGGACCCAATAGGACTCAACCCGGCGGCTTTGCGAGAGCCCAACGACTTCGCGCTCGACGATGTACTCCTGATCGACGAAGACGGGAGCGCCCTCGAGGCGGACTTCGAGATCGAGGAACAGGCCGAGCGAGGGTTGGCGAATCGGCATGCGATCGCCGACCTTGTTGGCCAGCACGCTGAGCATCTCCATCGGAACAATCGGGCGACCCCACGGATTCTCGGCAGAGTCATACCAGGGGCTGCGCTCGGTGATGCCTTCCAGCTTGCTGGCGAGCGAGAACGGGTAGAGGGGGCCGTTGCCCGACTCGAGATCCATGGATGTGCGGCGAGCCTCACTGCTCGTCATTCCGACGTGGAGCTGATCAACGATGAAAAGGTCACCGGCCGGACGGCCATTGGCCAGACGATGCTCCAGAGCCGTTTCCGGATGCGGTGCCACCGAGATCGTGCCGGTCAGAATCGTTGCGCCGTCGGCCTTCACAGCCGTGATGTCTGCCGATTGGTCGCTGCTGCGGGTGGCCATGGCGTCGACCTCTTCACCCTCCACGACCATCGTTGAGAAGTGACTGCTGATGCAGCCCGTTCGGAACCACTCGTCGCCAAACAGCTCCATAGCGATGGGGTCGAACTGTGAGAAGTGCGTCGGTCCCTCGATGGGCGCCCCGCTCAGTCCAAGCGCTGCGGCGTTGGACTCGTCGTGGACGCTCAGGTGATCGTCGTACACCTGCTCAGCAAGCATCTGCACAGGTGCACGACGAGGACCCTTGATCGTTCCGTCAACGGTCTCCAGGGGCGTGGCGAAGCTCATTCGCCGACCCTAGTGGTGGGCCGCTTACAGGTACATCCCGGTGGACGTGAGATCGATCGCGTCTGGCTCTCGTGTGCTCTCGCCCGGATTGACCAGCCGAGCGAGTGTCATCTCGCCCGACTTCGGAATGTTCTTGCCGAAGGACTCGACCGCCTCCGCTCTCGTGAAGGCTCGGAACTCGATGTCGGCCAGGCATCGGCCGGGACGGATGAGCGCCGAGTGAAGACGGCGAACGGGTTCGTTCGTCGTGATCAGGACTTGAACCCGGATGCCCTGGCCCAGAATGCCGTCGCCCAGATTCAGCAGGCGGGAGAGCGCCTGGCCCACTCGATCCTTCGCGTCCTCCCGAAGGAGTTCGTCCGCATCCTCAATCACGAGGACCCGCCAGCGGGTGGCGCTGTCGGCATCGTCGAGGAGCACCTCCATCAGGGTGGAGGAGCGAGCGAAGACGAGATCAGGATCGAGGACGACCTGGAGGCGACGATCGTCCTTCCACTCGCGAGCGAGCGCACGAATTGCCGTGGTCTTCCCGGTCCCGGGCGGGCCGTGCCAAAGGATGATGCGGCCATCGCTGAGCGACGGCCGGCGGCTCAACAGCTTCTCGACCGAGGTGCGCACCTCGCCCGGATAGTTGCCGGCGATCTCAGCCCACGTTGGCGACTCGATTCGGCGCGTGTTGGTGTAGGCCCCGTTGCTGACTTGCCAGAAGTCGATCGGTACCAACGCTTCGTTTGTCGTCGCCTGCGGGGCACGTGACTTGATCTCGATCACCGCCTTTTCGACGAGATCCCGGTGGGGACCGCGCACCGCGACGTGCACGGTCTTGCCCTGCCATGCTTGCAGCAGAGCGGTGCACTGCCCAACGTCCGCGAGGATCGCTCGATCGCTTCCATCCACGCGGGCCCGCACCGTCTCCGACGGGACAAGGTCGTCGAGCGACGGGCACTCGAGCAGCGTGAAGTGGCTGGCGAACGGTTCCTCACCAGCCAGGAACGGCGCGACGAAGAGACCCCACATAGCGGAGGGGAACTGCGGCTGAATCGTCAGTTCGGGGGTCGGAGTCGTGCCCATAGGGCCGATGATGATGGACTGACTCGCGCTCGGCGTCCATCGAGTTTTCAGGGCTTGCAGCGTCGCGATCGCAATCATCAACAACGGATGATCTGCGACGGTTGATCTACCATCCCTCAATGAGGTGGCTGCGGTCGGCATCAACGAGAAGCGCTCCAGCGGCTGCTTCCTTCCTGCTCGTGGCCTCCATCGCAGTCGGGGGCTGCGCCAACGCTGACGAGCTCGACCCCGTGGCCCTGTGCGACGGGCCCACTGGTTCGTGGACCAACCTCGATTCCGAGAGTGAGAACTTTCGCACCGATCCTCAAGACCGCATCGACTGGACTGACGAGGCCGGATGCGCCGTGAACATGAACTTCGTCTTCCACACCTTCGGCGACGATCACTGTGGTTGGGAAGACGCCGAGTTCATCTCGATCGGCGTGCCGATCGGTGTTCCTTACAGCGGCCCCGAGGCCACGCCGCCCGGCCAGGACTGGGAGCCCAAGTTCTTCCACAACACGGACGCTGCCGTCGCTGCCTTCGACGCTGGGACGTTCCTCGACCAGCTACCAACGGATGCTGTCGACACCGGGCTTCGCTCGACTGGCGACCGGGAGCTCTGGATCTCTGCATCTGACGATGAGCTGTACGTCAAAGAGAACGCTGCGATCCGAGTCTTCGTGTCAGTCGCTGACGACGACGTGTCGTGCGCATAGGGCTCCTCGGAGAGAGCGTCAGTTGGGCAGGTCGATGCGGAGGAACAACGCGTCACAGGTGGTGAGGATCTCGCCATCACCGGGCGTTTCGCCTCGCCTGCACTCACCCCGGATGAACATCTTGCGACCCTCCTGCCGATCGAGCCAGACCGAGAACGTGATCGGCTCGTGGATGGGAGTTCCGGCCTTGTAGTCAACCTTGAGATAGGCCGTGAATGCCATGACCTGCTCCATGGCCAGGACGTAGCCGCAGACGTCGTCGAAGATGGCTGAGACGACACCCCCATGGCTCCGCTCCGGTGCTCCCTCGTGTGCTGCTCGCAGCGTCACAGTGCACGTCGGCTGATCCCCGTGGCGGTAGACCTCGAGCGGAATACTCCAGGGGTTGGCGGCGCCGGAAACGGGTCGGTCGTAGTGCGGCGGGAAGAACTCACCGTGGACCGGAGGGTGCGTCTCATGCCGGTCTTCAGCCCACGCTTCTAGCTCGCGACGCTTGGCAGGCCCCTTCTGAGCGACTGGTACGAGTGCTGCGAGCTGGGCCTCGATCGAGGCGAGGTCGTCGTGGTTCTGCTCGAACTGCATGAGCGCATGCGAGAGGTCGCGGATGCGATCAGCCACCGCTGAGCGAGCCAGGTCGATGTCAGGATTCGGGCCGGTCACGGCGGACATGCTGGCCGACGTTGCCGTTCGGCACCAACTGGGAAGGCCGAGACTTCGGAGATGTAGGGCTTCAGCTCTCGATGAGCTGGAGGTCGACGTCGAGGCGAAGGTCGTCGGCCACATCTTCGAGTGCGCTGCGGGTGTCGTCGAGGCTCATTGACGGAGGCGATACCAGGACGGCGGTCGCCTTGAAGATCGTGCCTCCCGCCATCGGTGCACTCTCGGTAAAGGTGGCGAGCTCTTCGAAGTTGATGTCGAGATCGGCGAGCGCAGCGGAGATCTCGTGCACGATCCCAGGCTGATCAGTGCCAACCACCTCGAGCGCGTAGCGCTCGATGGCAGGTGAGGCTGCAACATCTTCGTCGCGAGCCCGCTCAATCTGAATGTCGAGCAAGCCTTTCTCTTCGAGTGGTTCGAGGTCGTCGAGGAAGTCGTCGATCCGTGCATCTGCCACCGTGATTTCGACGATGCCTGCGAATTTGCCGGCGAGTCCCGCCATCTGTGAACGATTCCAGTTGCCGTCGTGGGTGGCAACAACGCCCGACAGCGCCTCGACGAGTCCGGCTTGATCGTCGCCAATGGCGGTGAGAACGAAGGTGGCCATCGGCGCACACTAGCCCTCCGACCGCGCTCAGTGAGCCTTTCCCTCCCTGTCCCCAGCTATCAACACTCTGGTAGGTGATGGGGGTCAGACACTCATTACCTACCAGGAGGATTGGGTGCGCCAGGCCCTCGATTCTGACGTCCGTGTGCACCCAATGTCGGCGTGACAGGCTGGCTGACGCGATGCCCCTCGATCCATGGAGCCGTTCATGCCAAGCGAATTCGAACTTGCCACGAAGCGCTTGACGCTCAAACCCTGGCGGCCCGAGGATCGGGATGACTTCGCCTCGATGAACGCTGACCATGAAGTGATGGCAGATCTCGGTGGCCCGCTCACGAGAGCAGCCAGCGATGAGAAGTACGAGCGGTTCGCCCGAAGCTTTCGCGAACACCGAATCACTCGGTGGGTGGTGCGCACTCATGACACGCAGTTCGTCGGCTACGTCGGCATCGTTCCAGCCTCAGAGGATCACCCTCTCGGCCTCCACCACGAGATCGGTTGGCGGCTGGCCCGCAACGCATGGGGCCACGGCTATGCCACAGAGGCGGCAAGCGCTGCGCTGAACGACGGCTTCGAGCGCCTCGAGCTCGATGAGGTTCTCGCCTACACGGCCTCAGACAACGTGCGTTCTCAGCGGGTGATGGATCGTCTCGGTCTCGTTCGGGAGCCTGAGCGTGATTTCGAGAAGCACTACGACGACGTTGGCCTGTGGAGCGCTCTGGTCTGGGTGGCATACCCACCGGGCCGAGTTTGACGCCGAACCGCTTCACTCGATAGCCACGTGAGCATGGCGGCAACCCACGTATCAGTCACGGCCAGCGACGGAGCCCACCTCGCAACGTGGTCGCACGGCGCGTCCGGAACTCCAGCAGTCATCCTGATCCACGGATTCTCGCTGGATCACACGACGTGGGATCCGGTGGCCACCGTGTTGACCGAATCTGGCTGTCAGGTGATCACGACAGACCTTCGCGGACACGGCCAGTCGACACTCGGTTCCGATCCTCCAACGCTCGGCCGGCTCGTGCTCGATCTCAAGGAAACGATGTCAGCGCTCGACGTTGAAGAGGCGCACATGGTCGGCCACTCGCTGGGTGCCGTGATCGTGTTGGCGGCACGGGCCGACGGTCGACTCCAAGGTTCGATCAAGACGGTCACATCGCTCGCTGGCACCGAGCGCTCGGTCCAGAACCCTGTGATGAAACTGGGGGCTCGGCTCTTCAGCTCGTCGCTCGGCATCGCGCTGCTCCAACGTCGGCGGCCCGGCCGCATCATGATCTCCACGTGGTTCGGGAAGAAGCCCGGCAAGGAGCAGCTCGACTCGATTCGATTGCTCTCCGCTTCTTGTCCTCCTGCCACCAGATCGGCGGTTGCTGAGAGCATGGACGACGTCGACCTTCGATCGACGTTCTCGCTCTCCGATCCGCCCGTGCTGGTCGTATGCGGTGAGCATGATCAGGCAACACCGCTCAAGGTTTCCAAGCGGATTGCTGCTGCCATACCGGGCGCAGAACTCATCGTCATGGAACGGGTCGGTCACATGGCGATGATCGAGGACAGTCCAACGCTGAGCGCAGCTCTGGTCGACTGGATTTCAGCTCACGAGTGAAGCCGAGCATCCGCCTTGGATTGCTCGACCGGTTCGTCGCCGTTCGATCCCCACCACCAGGCGTAGGTGAGCCGATCGGGCTCGGGTCGCTCGATGACGACCATCATCACGTACGGCCCGCTCGGGCTCGGCTGGGCGAAGCGGCCGGAGCCAGTCTCGGTCTCCACCATCTCGGTCACGAACGGCGACTCCGTATGGGAGATGTGCAGGCAATCCCTCCCATCGGCGCCGGGAGTGAGAAGGGCGAGTTCGACATGCTGCACTCCCTGCTCACGAGACGTTGCCTCGTACGCCACCGACACGCCCGGTCCCGGCAGCGGCGCGATCTCGATCCTTGACACGAACGGCCCGCTCTCGGGGCCGTCGCCGGTGCCGAAGTACACACCGCTTGCGGATCTCAGATCGGCAGAGAGTGACATGTTGAGCGAGCGTAATCTCTCGACGTCACCAGAGATGGCTTGCGGCCTGCGAAGATGTTTCGGTGACACTCCGTCGTTTCGTCGCCGCCCTGCTCATGGCCGTCGTCCTCGCCACCGGTTTCGGTTCCCCCGCTTCGGCGGCACGCGTCGCCGTTGATGCGGCCGTCGCGATCACGCCCGAGCCCGAGGCCTCCGCACTTGCGGTCACTGAATTCGCGGTCACTGAATTCGCTGTCACTGAGCACAACGACGAGGTGGCGACGAGCGAGGACGCTGAGCCTCCGGCCGCCACGGCCGGAACCGCCGAGTGGCTCGGCCGTGTCGTTGGCCTCGTCTTGATCGGAGGCGGCCTGCTGTACGGGTCCTACAACAAGATCCGCAGTTCGCAGCGTTCGAACGACCGCGACCTCGCTCCTTGAAAACGAACAGCCCTGCCGCTCAACGAGCTCAGGGCACTGCTTCTACAGGAGCGGTCCAGACAAGCGAGTAGCGGTTCAGCATCAGCGATCGCAATCGTGCGCCGGGGAGCTCGGCTTCGGCGACGGCGCGCATCTCTCGCATTGTGAGCGGTGGCGGCCACACGATCGGCGCATGGTGCTCCCAGTACACACCCCGTGCCTTCTTGAATCGGACCAGGATCGTCCCCGCCACCATGAGCAGACGATCTCGAACATCCGAGGGGCGAGCGAAACCAACGATGGCAAGCGTCCCACCTGGCCGGACCAGCTTCCTCATGCTCCTGAGCGCCTCCACCGCGTCGACGTGGTGGAGCATGGCAACGGAGGCGACGAGGTCAAACGACGCTGGGGCGAACTCGTGGGTCAAGAGGTCACCGCACACGAAGTCTGTGCGAGCGCTGGCGCGGCTGTCCCCCTTCGCGCGATCAACCGATGGTGCATCCGGATCGATTCCGATCACGTGAAGGCCCCGATCAGCCAGGTCGAAAGCAAGGAGCCCGTCGCCGCTCCCGACGTCCAGAGCGAGCGAGCCGGCTTCCGGAGCCACGTCGAGGATCGCCCGGTGGCAGTGGATGTTCAGGTTCCAGCGTTCCTCATGCCTCACGAGCGTGCGTCCAGCTCTCGAAAGGCTGGCGCGATGGGCATTGGCGCAACATCGGGCCAACGGGCGGTCAACGCTTCGTGGGCTTGCCGCAACCAGGACGAAAGCGCCGGTGCTGCCGCATCGATGTCTGGATGCTCGAGAGCACGCTCGATCCGATGCAGCAACCATTGGCGCGCCGCCGGAAGCTCGACGCCCTCGTGTTCGGCCACGAGCTCTGCTGGCTCGGAGTAAGCGCTGCTCAGTGCGGTCGCGAGAAAGGCGAAGAGCAGGAGAGCAAGCGGAAGATCATCAACCGCCTTTGAGTCCCCCACGCGCGACGTGTATCGATCCAGTGCGCTGCGCCGAACACCTTCCGGTAGGTCGAACGAGCACCAACAAGTCGGGAACGGCATCGCGATGTAGGCAAGGTCGGCGGATGCGTTGACAAACCCTGCGCCTTCCAGGTCGAAGAAGCGCATTCCCTCCGACGTGCGGAGGTTGTTGTCCGGGCACATGTCGCCGAACGAGAAGACGTTCCTCGCTCGGTTCGACGACAGCCGTTCGAGAAGAAGCGCTGCTTCTTGGTAGGCCTCACCGCCAAGCCGCGGCACGCCCGAAGGCGGCTCGCCGCTCAGCTCTGCGAGCGCTCGCTCGACCAGCGTCTCCATCCATACCAAGCTCGGGGCCGTTCCGTCATCGGTCCCCAGCGTCGCCATATGCAGGGCCGCGAGAGCATCGATGTACTCGTCGATGGCCTGGCGAGCGTCATTGGCATCGGAACCGAGCAGCGCGTCGGCCAACGATTTGCCGGCGCCCAAGTCTTCGAGCAGCAACACCTGAGCCTCGAGGTCCACCGCAATCAAGCGCGGCGCCAATCCGGGCCGACGACGATTGAGGAATCGCAGTGCTGCGACCTCATGGGCAAACGTCGCAGACGATCCTTCGTAAGGATGCTTGGCGACGACGCCGCTCCCCCGCAGAACAATCGACCGGCCCGTTTCCTGCAGCACGAGCCAGTCCTCAACTGCGGTCGGACTCTGCGAGAGAAGTGCATCCGCCACGGAGGCCGTGTGAGCCTTCGCGCCGCGGTCGTCCATGCTCACATCGTCGCACACACCCGACCGCCCCGAAGACCGGCCTTCGACAGCGGAGACCGCTAATGGTCGTGGTGCGCCCGGTAGTGGTCAGCAAGAGTGTCCCTGCCGAAGTCGTTGCTCAGATCTCGCCACACGGTGTGCACGTGGTTGACGTCTCGCTGCGTGTTGTCGTATTCAACGAGGAGATCGCCGCCCTGAATGCGGTAGTAGTGCGGCTCACCAGCCTCGATCCCACCCGCCCAAAGAAAGGAGAGGTCCGAGATTCGATCGCCCTCGAACTTGGTCTTCTCCAAGTCGGCGAGGCCGTCCGGCAGCCGGTCGAGGTAGGAGTGCAGGAGCGCTCGCATCACCTCGCGTTGATCGACGGACAGTGCGGCACCAGCGAGCCCCTTCGGCGCCCTTGTGAACGAGACAGCGTCGATCTCCGTCGCGCTCAAGCCCGCCTTGGCCTCCGCAGCGTGGTGAGCGGCGGCCATCATCCCGTTGAACGGGTCGGGTAGGCGGCCGCGGAAGAGCAGCGGAAGCGGCAGCACGTTGTCACCGTCGGCTGGCTGGCTCCTGTTCACGGTGACGATGTCGATGGGTGCCCTCGCCGAGGCAAGTGCCGCGCTTCGCTGGTCCGGTCCCAGCATGCGCACAAGCTCCCGGCCAAGGTCTTCGGCTGCCGCCAGGGGACGGAGAAGATGCGGCCCGAGCAACGGTGATGAGGCAGGGTCGGCGCCGAGAAAGTTGGGCGTTGCCCCTGCGACCTTGCCGTCGATGATCGTGAAGTGAACAGAGACGTGGTGTCCCCCAAAACGCCAGCCCCACACCGATTCCCCCGGTTGGCCGAAGAGGGAGATCCAATAGAGCAACGGGTCCCGTCCTCGCTCCCGTCCGAAGCTCGCCTGCCACCCTTCGGTCCGGTCAAGAACGTTCTCCAGCCCCATGATCGTTGAGGCTGAAACGTAGGCGGCTTCGGAGAGGCCGGTCGCCAGCAGGCGGTGCGTGCGACGGTGTTGATCGGAGGTCATCTCCGTGAGCGGCAGGCCACCGTGATCCGCTGGTGTGTAGAACCACGTTTGTCGCTCGGCTTCCGCTTGAGGCGATTCGACATCGAGCGGATGAAACGCCGCCAAACGTTGAGCCTCGTCGAGCGACTCGAGCAGAGATGCCGCGGCGTCAGCCATCTGCTCAGCGATCTCACGCCGAAGGTCCTCAGCGCCTCTCCGCGCATGGTCCACGATGGCTACCTTCCCGGCTCGTACAAGCCGAAGATGAAGTCGGGATCGCCCGGCTCCCATGAGTTCTCGACCTGGGATCGGCGACCGATGCGGCGGGTGCGCTCCAGGAGGTTCCGGCCGACCTCAAGTTGCAGCGGCTCCCAAGCGGCGAGCGCCGTCGGCACATCGTCTGCCGCGCTCAACGCGGCAGCGAGGGCCCAGCCGTCGTCTGCTGCCTTGGCTGTTCCCGCTGCTGCATGCGGTCGAGCGGAGAACGCTGCATCGCCAAGAAGGCAGACTCGATCGAACGCCATCCGGTCCACGTCGATGTCGTAGACGACCTGGACGAAGGGTTGCGCCGTTCGCTCAACGAGTTCGGCCAACTGCGGCGGAAGCCGGGCCGCGGCAGTGGCTTTCATCTCCGCAACGTGATGGGCAGCGGCGAAGCCCGGAGGGATTGACAGGTCTCGCCGCTCGCCGTTTCGGTCGGTGAGCAAGTCATCGACGTCGCCTCCAGCCAGATAATTGCGGTACCAGACGAAGTTGATCAGCCGCTGCCCGGGCTCCACTGAGCCGTCCAAACCTGGAATGGGATACACGAGGATGTGGCTGTTGGCGTAGACGTAGTAGGTGATGGCGTCCGTCAACGCAGCCGCCAGCTCCGTGGGAATCTCACTCTCTGGCACCATCCCTCGCCAGGCCACGTACCCGGCGTAGGACTCCCCCGCATCGGGCTGCAGGGTCCGTCGACTCGCCGATCCAACACCATCGGCACACACAAGGAGATCGACCTCGACGGAGTGTTCCTCGGTCCGCTCTCCAATGCGGCGGGTGAACCGGGCTTCGACCAAAGCGTTCGACTGTTCGAATGTCCCCATCTCATGGCCGAGCAGGTATCGCTCAGATCCCCAATGTTCCAGCAGCTGGCGGTACACCATGTTCCACGAGCTGAAGAGATAGCGATGTTCAGCATCGCTTGCGATCGAACCGTCGCGAGCCAGGTATCGAATGTGGTCGGTCGCGATGCTGACATCGCCCAATGCGAGACCCGCCCGTTCGACGAGATAGCGATACGACGTTTCGAGAAAGCCGATGCCGGCACCTCGTTGTTCGAGCTCTCGGGGTGACCGTTCGTACACGGTCACGTCGTGGCCGTCGTCGCGCAGAAGGCAGGCGGCCGTGAGACCGCCGAGCGATCCGCCGACGACGGCGATTCGAGCGTTGTTCAACGCGAGATCAGCCGGGCTGACCGAACGTGGCGATCTTGTCGACGCGGCACTCGAAAAGCGTGCGGCGTTCCTCGAAGGAGGGATCGCGCAGGCCGTACTCGTCACCCTCGCCGATGTACTTCTGCCAGATGCGGTTCAGCTGCTCAGTGACCCATGGGCCGTCGGTGGGATCGTCCTCGGAGATCTCACGGTCAACGGTGACCTTCAGGCTCATCCAGTGGTACATGTTCTCCGGGTTCATGATCAGGATCGACACCTGTGGTGTCTGCCGAATCCACTCGGTCTTCTTGCGCTGGTTGGCACAGTTGATCAGGACCTTGTCGCCCTCGTAGTCGAACCACATCGGCGTGAGATTGGGGCGCCCGTCGCCACCCATCACGGCCATGACGCAAGCCAACGGCTTGTCCATCAGCTGCTTGTACGTCTCGTCGAGATCGCTGATGCTGGTGATCTCTTCCTTGGAACCAACGGAGAACTGATTGGGCTGGAGTCCTTCGGAGACATCCAAGAACTTTGCAACTGTGACCATGAGCGTCCTTCTCTCTGTGAGCACTTCTTGTGAGGCCGATCGGTTGCGGCCTGTGGGTGTGTCTAGCAGACGGCAACGAATCGAGCCCCGGCGTCAGCCTCGGGTCGTCGCGATCAGGTGGGGGTAGTCAGCCGGATCGACTCGCGCGTCGACGAGGCGAGGCGAATACCACCCGGAGCTGAGGGCCTCGAGCAACTCGCCTTCGCTCCTCACCACCGTGCCTGGCACGCCGGAGGCCTCGGCCACGGCGGCGAAGTCCACGGGGTGATAGCGCACAACATCAGCTCCCCCATGGCTCGGCTTCTGCTTGATCTCGATCAAGCTGAGCGCCGCGTCATTGAAGACCAGCACAGTGATGGGAAGGTCGAGACGAGCGATGGTCTCCAACTCGGCCAGCACCATCGACAACCCGCCATCGCCGGTCATGGCCAGAACGGGCTCGCCTGGTCGAGCCAACGCTGCCCCAATCGCGGCAGGAACCGCGAACCCCATCGTGGCCAGTCCATTCGAGATCAGGAGGCGGAGGGGCTCATCCACAGGCCAGTTCGGCATGACCGCCAAGAAGTGAGCACCCGCATCCACCGTGGTCGTCACAGAGTTCGGCACCGAGGACGCCGCTGATCGCACGAGTTGGAGCGGGCCAAAGGTCTGTCGTTCCGTGCGCAGCGCCTCGCGCTGTGAGGCGCGGGTGTCCGATGCAGTCTCGGCGGGCCACAAGCGGTCAGCCGGTTGCAGGAGGTCAAGGAGATCGCTCACAGGAGCGATCACATCCCACTCGACCGGCAGATACGGGCTCTCCTGCGGAAGCGTCGACAGCCGAAGCACTGGCGCATCGATGGTCCACGGGAGCGGAATCGGTTCCACCTCATCAAGACCCAGCACGATGACCAGATCGGCCTGGTCGAGGAGCGGTCGCTCGAGTGCGCCATTGGTGAACAGCCCGGCATGGAGATCGCCTTCGGTGGGCACCACTCCCACGGCTTGATAGGTGGTGAGCACTGGGCAGCCGAATCGCACGAGTGTGTCGCGGACGTCACTGCCCCAGACCGCGGCCTCAAATCCCACGATGACCACGGGCTGCCGAGCTCCAGCGATGGCGGACCTCGCCTCTCCCAGGTCGCGACTGTTCGAAGAACCTGGGGCGACGAGCGACGGGTCCTTGCTGCTTGCCGCCGGCGCACCAGGGTCGAAGTCGAGGTGCACGGCGCCCGAGGGCCAGGCCAAGGCGTCGGTCACCAGGCCGTCCAACTCATCGTCGCTCGTGAGGTCTGAGATCGTCGCTGATGCCACGCTCACCGGCGCCAACATCGAGCGCTGATCAAGACGTTGGTGCGGCACCCAGGACGCGTGCAACGACGGAACCGTGTCGGCAATCAGCACAAGCGGAAAACGGTCCAGCGTCGCTTGTGCGACACCGTTGACCGCCGACGCAGCACCGGGACCACGAGTGACAACGGCGGGCGCCGGCTGACCCGTCAGGCGTCCATACGTCGAGGCCATGATGGCCGCTTCGGTTTCGCCGTGGGCCAGCACGAATCGCATTCCGTCACGAAGGGCAGCGCCAACAACATCGAGATTGGGGCCTCCCCCGGGGAGCCCGAACATCGTGTCCGCCCCAGCCCGGCGAAGGGCGGCAGCCAATCGTTCGGCCAGCGTCCTCTGCTCGTGCGAGCCCGATTCGCTCGGCACGATCTAGACGATGCGCGATGCCGTTTGCGAGCGAGCCTCGCCCCAGTAGCGATCTCGCAGCACTCGCTTGTAGAGCTTGCCAGTGGGGAGGCGCGGCAGCTCAGGATCGAAGTCGATCGAGCGGGGCACCTTCTGTCGGGAGAGGTGCTCAGCACAGAAGGCCATGAGCTCAGCCACTGTCTCCTCGTTCGGCTCGGTGCCCGGCATCAGCTGGACCACGGCTTTGACTTCTTCACCGAGATCCTGGTTCGGCACGCCGAAGACGGCGGCGTCGGCCACCTTGGGGTGGGTAATGAGCAGGTTCTCGGTCTCCTGCGGATAGATGTTCACGCCACCCGAGATGATCATGAACGTCTTGCGATCGGTGAGGTAGAGGAAGTTGTCCTCGTCCACGTAGCCGACATCGCCAACCGTGGTCATCGTTCCATCGGGCGAGGTGGATTCAGCGGTCTTCTCGGAGTCGTTGTGGTATTCGAACTCGGTCGCCGTCTTGAACCAGATCGTGCCCGGCACGCCCATCGGGAGCGGATTCATCTCGTCGTCGAGGATGTGTAGATCCCCAAGAAGGACCTTGCCCACACTCCCCTTGTGGGCCAGCCACTCCTCCGAGTTGCATGCAGTGAAACCGAGGCCCTCAGTGGCGCCGTAGTACTCGTCGATGATGGGACCCCACCACTCGATCATCTCTTCTTTGACCGGCACCGGACAGGGCGCAGCAGCGTGCACCGCAACTTCGAGGGAGGAGAGGTCGAAGCGGGTGCGCTCTTCCTCCGGCAGCTTGAGCATCCGGCTGAACATGGTGGGCACGAGCTGGCTGTGCGTCACCGAGTACTCCTCGATGAGCTGGAGATACCGAACGGGATCGAAGCGCTCCATGATCACGACAGTGGCCCCGTTGCGGATCGCTAGGTTCACCGCGGCCTGCGGGGCTGAGTGATAGAGCGGAGCAGGTGAGAGATAGACCATGTCTTCGCTGTACTTCCACAGTCCGTTCAGGAATGCGAAGAGTGGTGCCATCTGATCTGGGCTGTCGCCGGTGAGCGGGCGGATGATGCCCTTGGGCCGACCCGTTGTGCCGGAGCTGTAGAGCATCGCCGTGCCTGCCATCTCGTCCGCGATCGGCTCGCTCGGAAACGCAGAGACCGTGCTGACGAAGTCCTGCACTCGGCTCATGCCAACCGTGTCGGGGAGATCCTCGCCATCGACAACCAGAGTGAGGACTACGTTCGGGCACTCCTTCACGGCTTCGAGCGCCACCTCCATGCGAGACTTCGAGGTGATGAGCACCTTCGACTCAGAGTTCTGGATGATGTAGGCCAGCTCCTCAGCCGTGAGGTAGGAGTTCACGCACGTGTAGTAGAGCCCTGCTCGGTCACCCGCAGCGCAGCTCTCCAGGTACCGGCTGTTGTTCTCCATGTAGACCGAGTAGTGATCTCGGAACTCGAGACCCTCCGATCGCAACAGGTGCGCCAGCTGGTTCGCACGACCCTCGAACTCGGCGTAGCTGACGGTCTCCCCCGTCGAGGCCATGACAAAGGCCGCCCGGTCCGGATGCTTGGTGAGATAGTCCCCTGCGTACATCGGCTGAGTTTGTCACCTCGGTGGCAGGAAGGGAATTGCGCCGGCTATGCGCCGTCTGCCGCTTCCTGTTCGAGGCCCCAGAGCACTCCGCCAACCATGAAGCCGCCGCCCAATCCCAACCAAAAAGCCATGAAGAGACCAAGGCCGATCGAGTCTGCGGCGCCGCCATGGACGAAGCCCTCAATCGACGCCGTGAGGACGAACACCACGAGCATGCCGATGGGCACCGTCACGGACTGGATCTGCCAGAAGCTTCGCTCCGCCGATGTCTCGAGCATGTCGGCCCTGTCGTCGGAGCCAACCTTGGTGGGCTGACGAACGTCGTCCTGGATCGGGTCAGTCTCGGTTGCTTGTGGATAGGTCACGGTTGCCATGCAAGAAAGCATCGCTGGCAACGCTGATGGCGCCTAGGGACCTACGTCCCGAAATCGGGTGCTGATGTGACGGTGGGGGTCAGGCACCCACAGCAATGATGTGACGGTGGGGGTCAGGCACCCACAGCGGTGAGGGAGAACTCGCGGCCCGCATCGAGGATGGCGTCGAACAGGTACTGGGCGAAGGAGCGGTCGCACGCGATGCGGTAGGAGCGAATGCCGCTCGCATCGTCCCTTGTGATGTCGCAGCCAACCTTCGCCACCGACGCCGACAGAGCCGAACCGTCCGGGGTCATGTGATCGCCAAAGTCGACGTTGCAGATCTTGGACAGCACGTCGGCCGACCGTTCTCCCGTGAGACGCAGCAGTGCTCGGGCGTGCGTGTGGTCGATCACGCTGACGTGCCCAGTCCGATCGAGGCCCACGACCATCGCTGCCGCAGCAGATTCGTCACCAACGAGGAGCCACTCGGTCGGGCGCTGCCCGATGATGTGCACGCCAGCCTGATGCCGCGAGCCACCGAAAGCGACACCCAGTTGGGAAGCTGCGGCACTGTCGTCTGCGGCGCGCACCAGCGTCTTGGTCTGAGAAGACTCGTCGCTGAGCGCCAGATCTCTCGACCCGCCGGACGGGTAGCGCTTGGTAATGGGGCTTTCGAACTCGAGTGCATTAGCCACGAAGACGGGCTCCTTCCGGGTCGAAGTGGGCATGGTGTTCCATCACCCGGGCCTTGATGCGCTCGCCAGTGGTGAGCACCACGGTGAGCTCAGTTCCCGCCGCAGCGGACTCTGGCGCAACCTGGCCGAGGCACACCGAGCGCCGAAGTGTGGGAGACATGCGGGAAGAGGTGATGCGGCCGAGAATCTCGTTCGTTCCCTCTCGTACGATCTGCGAAGCCTCGGCCGGCACGATCAAGGGATCCACCGTCTGGATGCCGACGACAACGGGCAGCGGAGTGTCCATCGCCCACGCCAATTCGGCCTTGCCAGCGAAGTCTTCCTTGTCGAGCTTGATGAGACTCGTCATCCCGGTGGAAGGAGCCTTGGTCAGACCGTCGGTGTCCTGTCCAACAATGAAGTGGCCCTTCTCCAGCCGCATGATCCGTTGCGCTTCGAGGCCGAACGCACGCACACCAAGGTCCTTCCCTGCCTCGAGCAGCGCCTCCCATACGTGCAGCCCATGACCAGACGGGACGTGCAGCTCGAAGCTGAGCTCGCCGGTGAACCCGATGCGCCACATGATGCAGTTCGGCACCCCAGCGATCGTGCCCTGGCGAACCTGCATGTACTTGAAGGCCTCGCCATCGAGGTCAATGGCGCCGTCGCCAGCGTGAGCGACGAGTCGGCTGACAAGTTCACGGCTCTTTGGCCCGGCCACGTTGATACTGGTGAGCCCGGTGGTGACGGGCGTGACGTGCACCTTCCAATCGGGGTGCTCGGTTTGCAACCAGTTCTCGGCCCATTCCCAGATGGAGGCGGCGCCGGAACTCGTCGTGGTCATCAAGTAGTGCTCGTCGCCAAGGCGACCGGTCACGCCATCGTCAAGGACCACTCCATCTTCGGCGCACATGATTCCATAGCGAACCGAGCCCACAGGGAGCTGCATCCACTTGTTCGTGTAGAGCTGGCTGAGCAGCTTGGGAACGTCAGGACCCTGGAGATCGAGCTTGCCCAGCGGTGTCACGTCGGTGATGCCCACGTTGGCTCGCGTGTTGCGGACTTCACTTTCCGGGTTGCCGTAGTGCTCCGGTCGAATCCAAGCACCGGCGAGGATCGGCGTGACGCCATTGGCTTCGTGCCAGGGCTGGATGGAAGACACGCGAGCTGGCTCGTGGATGCGTCCACCGAGGGCGCCCAAGGTGATCGGGGCGTACGGCGGGCGCCACACGGTGGTGCCCACTTCCTCAATGGTCTCGCCTCTCGCTTCACCGAGAACGGCGACCGTATTCACGGTTTCGAGCTTGCCTTGCGACGGGCCCATCGTTGCGGTGGTGAACCGCTTCAGCAGCTCGACCGAGTCGTATCCTTCGGCTGCCGCCGCCATGAGATCCTTCGAGCCCACGTCTTCGGAGTAGTCCACGATGCCGTGGGTTGTGGAGCGGAAGAGTTCCGGATGCGGGTCTCGAGGCAGGATCGGTCGATCGTCGGCTGCGAAGGCCGGAGCTTCCCCGTCGACCGAGGCGGCTCGTCGCGTCGCAGCCTGCAGACGATGCCCAATCGCAGCGGCCCGAGCCGCAGCAAGGCGACCGGTGGCAACCGCATGCTCGATCAGCTCCTCGTGGGAGCCGTCGCCGGCGATTCCTCCGGTGGAGAGCACGTGGTCGATCGGGCTGTTGGGGAAGAAGCGGGCGGCGTTGGCGTCGTACGACGGGCGATCGCCGGCCATGTTGAGCAGCGAGGTTGGCGCCGTCCAACCGACGGCGGTCACGAGCAGATCGGCCTCCACCTTGGTGCCGTCGGCGAGCTCAACGGAGTCCATCGACTTCGCAGGGCCATGAGCGGCAAGGATGTTCTCGCCGTTCCGAGCATCGACGATCCGGGCCACCTCGATACCCGCTCGCTCCAGATCTGAAGCGGCGGCGTCGCCATCCCCGTTTCCGGTGAACACCACGGCCCGCGAGCCAGGCTTGGCCGCGTACATGTTGACCATGCGACGCACGGCCCCGGAGAGCATGACCCCGGGCTTGTCGTTACCGGCGAAGACGTAGGGCCGCTCGATGAGGCCTGGCGCAACGACGAGCATCTTGGCCCGTGCCTTGACCAGGCGCTCGATGGCTTGAGGGTGCGACCGTTGGGCGATCGCGACCCAGTTGTCTTCGTAGCGGCCGGTCACGGTCGAGTTCAGCAACACCTCGACGCCAGCCGTTTCGACCGCAGCCGTGAGCTCGGCGGCAAGCGCACGATCCTCCGCTGAGCCCCACAGAAGATGCCCGCCGAGATGGTGTTCGTGCTCGACGAGCATCACCTTCGAACCCGCCTCGGCGGCCGCAATCGCTGCGGCCATCCCGGCCGGACCGCCTCCAGCGACGACAACATCAGGGTGGGCGTAGCGCTTGTCGTACAAGCCATGGGGTGTGTCGAGATCAACAACGCCACCGGGAGCAAAGCGAGCCAGCACCTTCTCGTACACCGGCCACAATCGCTGAGGCTTGATGAAGGTCTTGTAGTAGAAGCCGGCGGTGAGGAAGCGACCGACGAGGCCGTTCGCCGCCTTCACGTCGTAGTCGAGCGAGGGCCAGACGTTCTGCGGATCGACCGTCATCCCCTTCTCGATGAGGCGATGGCCAGAGCGAACGTTCGGGTCATCGCCGACCTGCACAAAACCGTTGGGGTCCCAGAAGTCCGCCGTGAGATAGCCACGAGGCCGGTGGTACTTCATGCTTCGGGAGACAACACGCACCTCATTCGCCACGAGGGCGCTGGCGATGGTGTCGCCGTCGAAGCCACTGAGCTTCTTGCCGTTCCATTTGATGTCGATGCGGCGAGAACGGTCGATCACTTCGCCCGGCTGGGCTGGCAGTCGCATACTGTTACTCACGCCTTGCCTCCAAGCTTGGTGCCGGGAATCGGGTGTTCCCGAAACTCGTTCGTCGCCGTGTTCCGCTCGACGGTGAAGAAGCGGCGACAGCCGGACCGGCAGTACCAGGTCTCCTTCAGCCAGCCAGCCGGGTTGTCCTCCATGTAGAGGTAGCTCCGCCATTCCTCTGGAGTGGCCTGGTTCGGGTTCGGGCGGACATGCGACTCGCCGCCGTAGGCGAAGTCGGAGGCATTGCGGGGCCCGCAGTTGGGGCAGGGAACGAGCAACATGATTCGTATCTCTCCGTGCGAGTCAGTGGCCGACGGCCGCCGCACCCTTCTCGCCGACGAGTGCGCCGGTCGAGAAGCGTGACAGCCGGAACGGCTCGATCAACTTGGGGGTCATCTGGGTGGCCACGCATTCGGCCATCTGCTCACCGGAAACGGGGCCCGCCTTGAAGCCGTAGGTGCCCCAGCCAACATCGCAGAGGAATCCGTCCACCGGGGTGAAGCCCATGACGGGCGAGTAGTCCGGTGTCATGTCGCAGAGGCCGGCCCACTGTCGAAGAAGGCGCATCTTCGAGATGCCGGGCATGAGTTCGAGAACGTGGCCGGCCAACTCTTCGGTGAACTCGAGCGAGCCTCGGACTGAGTAGGTGTTGAACGGGTCCACCGAAGCACCAAACACCAACTCGCCTCGATCGGTTTGGCTCACGTACACATGCAGCGAGCCAGAGACGACCACCGTGGGGAGGAAGACCTTGACCGGTTCGGTCACGGCTGCCTGCAAAGGCCGAGTAGAGATCGGCAACTTCACGCCGGCCATGTCGGAGATAAGCGTGGCCCAGCCGGCCGTGCAGTTCACGACGATCGGCGCCGAGATGTCGCCCTTGTTCGTGCGCACGCCGGTGACCTTGCCCCCGGCGCCCTTGCCATCGTGAGCATCGGTCGCCGAGCCCTCGCCACCTTCGACGAGGATGTCGAGCACCTCGGTCTTCTGGTGCATCTCGACACCGAGATGATCGGCACCGCGGGCGTAGCCCCACACCACCGCGTCGTGGCGAATCGTGCCGCCGGGCGGGTGATAGAGCGCCCCGAGGATCGGGTAGCGAGCGTTGCTGGAGGTATCGAGGCTGGGCGCCAGCTTCTTCACTTCGCTCGGATCGATCACGCTGCTGTCGATGTCTTGCAGCTTGTTGACCTCGGCTCGCCAGTTCATCGTGCGCAGCGCGCTGTCCGTATGGGCAAGCGTCATGTGCCCCCGCTCGGAGAACATCACATTCAGGTTCAGGTCAGCGGCCATCGTGTTGTAGAGCGAGAGCGACCGGTCGTAGAAGGCCACACCTTCCGGCGTCAGGTAATTCGACCGGACGATGGCCGTGTTGCGGCCCGAGCCACCGCTGCCGAGGTACGCCTTGTCGAGCACGGCCACGTTGGTGATGCCATGGTTCGCGGCCAGGTAGTACGCCGTCGCCAGACCGTGGACACCACCACCGATGATCACCACGTCGTAGGACTTCTTGAGCGGCACGTCTCGCCACACCCGTGGCCAGTTCTGTTTGCGCGCGCCCTTCACGATCAGGCCGGCGGCGGAGTAGCGGGGCGGCTTGCTCGACTTCTTACCCGGAAGGAGAGACATCGCCCGCGATGCTGACACTCTGCGGGCAGAGTCAGAAGTATCAATTCAAGCCAGATTGATACCCCATGTGCAAGAGTGGTCGTCGTGGACCTCACCCGCCTCCGATACTTCGCCACCGTTGCTGAGGAACTGCACTTCGGACGGGCGGCCGATCGCCTTCACATGGCCCAACCTCCACTCAGCCGGCAGATCCGCACATTGGAGGCCGAGCTGGGTGTTTCGCTCTTCGAGCGAACGACCCGCCACGTCGAACTCACCGCGGCGGGGAGGTTGATCCTCCCCGACGTACGGCGACTCCTCAGCGATGTCGATGCCCTTGAGCGCCGGGTCGATCAGTTCCGACGAGGCGACGGTGGCGTGCTGCGATTGGGCTTCGTTGACAGCTCCAGCTACGACGTCATGCCCCGCTTCCTGCGTGCCTACCGAACCGCACTGCCCCTCGTGGAGTACGAGCTGCGAAGCATGTCCTCGGATGAGCAACACGCTGCGCTGCTGGCCGGGGAGATCGACGTTGGCCTGGGCCGGTCGGTCGGACCCGAGGGCCTGGATGCGGTTGAAGTCCTCCAGGAACCCCTCGTTCTCGCTGTTGGGGCCGACCACGCCTTTGCCAAACGGACGGCGATCAGCCTGGCCGAACTTCAGCAGGAGGCGTTCGTCGGATTCGATCGGAGGGCATCACCGTCGCTGCACACCGAACTCACCGGCCTCTTCGGAGAGCGAGGCATCACCTATGACCCGATCATCGAAGCCACCGAGTACACCACCGTGCTCGGTCTCGTGGCTTCCGGGCAGGGCATCGCGATCGTCCCGAGCGGCGTGCAGACCTTCCAGCCCTCGACGCTCCGCTTTCTCCCGCTCAATGACGAAGACGCTGCGAGCACGCTCCTTCTCCTCAGCCGAGGCAACGAGCAGTCGCCTCTCGTGAAGCGAGCCGTCGCCTTGGTGGCCGAGGTCTTCAGCACCTGAGCATGCCGACCGCGCAGACCGGCGCTCGTGCCCTACCTTCGACCGACATGTCGAGAACGATGAGAGCCATCGGTTGGGCCTATCGCAATCGGTTCGCTCGGGCGATGGTCGCTGGCACCGGGTTTCTCGTGCTGGTGATTCTCGGGGCAAACATCGTGTTGTGGCAGGCCGCTCGAAGCCACGTCGTCAACGACGCCGCCGATCTGGGTGGCACCTACGACGCCGTGATCGTGCCCGGAGCCGGTGTCTGGGCCAGCGGACGACCCTCGCTGACTCTGCAATCGCGAATCGACGCAGCAGTCGAACTGCACGAGCTCGGCGTCGTCGACCACATCCTCGCCTCGGGCGACAACGGCACCGAGAGCTACGACGAGCCGACAATCATTCGACGCAGCGCCCACCAGCAAGGTGTTCCGTTGGCGGACATCACCCTGGACTACGCCGGCTTCAGCACCTGGCAGACCTGTGTGCGCGCCAAGGAGATCTTCGGGGTCGACCGAGCGGTGTTCGTTACGCAGGCCCGCTTCGCCAACCGCGCCGCTGCCCTCTGTGAGGCGGCCGGCATCGACGTCGATGTCTTGAGCCTCGGCAGTCAGCGACTCTTCTCGCCGGCCCTCGGCAAGCGCCAAGCCGTGCGCGAACCGATCGCCGCCGTCAAAGCGGTGTACGAGATGATCGTTCGTCCCGAGCCTCGCTTCCTCGGGGAGTTCATCGGGCTCGTCGGCTCGGAATCCCCGGCCAACCCGGACCCTGTGCTCGGCGACGAGTGATGCATCGCATGCCTCAACGGTTCGGGCCGGAGAGCTTCGGTCGTTTCGCCACCGGCAGCGCGCCCTCGAGATGCTGCCGAAAGCCGTCGCAGTCGAGCGGCGAAGGACCGGGGCATGCGATGGCATGCTGAATGCCATCGATCGCCCGGTCCAGGATTCGGCGCTGCTCGACCAGCACTTCCAGTTTCTCGTGAAGGACTTGCTTGTCGTCGTCGAAAGCACCGGCAGCGAGAAGCTCGACGATCTCGCCCAGTGTGAATCCGCTGCCCTGCAAGGTCACGATGATCGCGATGCGATCAAGCACGTTGGCGTCGTATTGCCGCCGCCTGCCCACTCGCCCCGCGGGTTCCAGCAGACCCCTTCGCTCCCACACGTGCAACGTCGAGGCGGGCAGCCCCGAGGCGGCAGTCACGTCGCCGATGTCCAGCGCCTCGCTCATTGGATCGCCCGTCGGCCGAACCAACGCCTCACACTCGCTGCGTAGTCGTCGTACTGCTGGTTGAAGGTCTGACTCATCTGCTGCTCCTCGAAAGGGATGTACCACCGATCGGCGACGAGGACGAAGGCCACTGGTGCGGCGAAGCCGGCGATCGAACCCAGCCCCACCGCCAGGCCAGCCAACGCGACACCGAATCCGAGGTACATCGGATTGCGAGACCAACGGAACAGACCATCGCTCACGAGCAGATCTGGCTCACCGAAGGTCTGGATGTTGGTCCCGGCTGCGGCGAAGCGCCGACTTCCCCACACCGCCATGCCCAGGCCAAGCAAACCCACGGGAACACCGCCCCATCGGAGTGCGTCGGGCACCACAGGACGGAAGAACAGCACGTGAGCCAGCGTCGCCGTGAGGCTGAGCACGAGAACGAGGGATGGCGGCAGAGGTCGTTGCATCCCTCGATCGAAACACCTCAACCACGGTTGAGCGCAAGACGTGCGCTCCCTCCAATTTCGAGGAGACCTGCTCACGCCACTAACTTGCCCCACCAGAACACGAGCTCTGGAGCACCACATGTCTGACGCACTCATCATCGACGCCTGCCGCACCCCGCGAGGCGTTGGCAAGCAGGGCAAGGGCGGCCTCGCTCACCTGCACCCGCAGCACCTCGGCGCCACGGTGTTGAAGGCACTCGTCGAACGAAACGGCTTCGATACCGCTGACGTTGACGACATCGTTTGGGGCACCAGCGCCCAAGTCGCCGAGCAGAGTGGCGATCTCGGACGTATGGCTGCCCTCGACGCCGGCTACGACGTGAAGGCCAGCGGCGTCACCCTGGACCGCTTCTGCGGCTCCGGCATCACGACCGCCAACTTCGCGGCCAACGCCGTCATGGCCGGCATGGAGGACCTCGTCATTGCCGGCGGCACCGAGATGATGTCGCTGCCCAAGAAGGGCCTGCTCCCCATCGGTGGCAACAACCCACACCTCCAGGCCATTCACCCCCAACCCCACCAGGGCGTGGCCGCTGACGCCATCGCCACCCTCGAGGGCATTCCTCGCGAAGCCCTCGATGAGCACGCCGCAGAGTCACAGGCCCGGGCCGAGCGAGCCATCAAGGAAGGCCGCTTCGACAAGAGCCTCATCCCTGTGCTGAACATGGACGGCACGGTGGCCCTCGATCGCGAAGAGTTCCCCCGCCCCGGCACCACTGCCGAGAAACTCGCCAATCTCCCCGCCGTCTTCGGCCAGGTTGCTGACTACCGCCACGAAGAAGGTGCGCCCACCTACCGAGAGCTCGTGGCTCAGAAGTTCCCCGATCTGCAGATCGAGCACGTACACCACGCAGGAAACTCTTCCGGCGTGGTCGACGGCGCCGCCGCCATCCTCATGGCTAGCGAGGACTACGCGAAGGCTCATGGCATGAAGGCTCGTGCCCGCATCGTCGCCACCGTGAACATGGGCGACGACCCCACCCTCATGCTGAACGCACCCGTGCCCGCTGCCCGCAAGGCGCTGGCCAAAGCCGGACTGACCGTCGACGACATCGACATCTGGGAAATCAACGAAGCCTTCGCCGTGGTGAGCGAGAAGTTCATGCGCGATCTGGGCATGGACCGCGAGAAGGTCAACTCCAATGGCGGCGCCATGGCCCTCGGCCACCCCATCGGTGCCACCGGCTCCATCCTCATCGGCACCGCCCTCGATGAGCTCGAGCGTACCGACGGCCAATTCGGCCTCATCACCATGTGCGCCGCCGGCGGCATGGCACCGGCGATCATCATTGAACGAGTCTGATCGTCCTCATGTGCTCGGATGTAGCTCGAGGGCCATGCCATCGGCCGTGAGAACGACCCCGACCGATGTGAGATCGTCAACTCGAGCGAGTGGCTCGAAAGACCAGGGTTGGTGCCCGACGGCGATGACCTGCATTCCCGCGGCCCGAGCTGCGGTCCCCCCGGCAGCGGAGTCCTCGAAGACAACGCAGCGCTCCGGTGCAGCTCCCAGACACGCCGCGCCGGCGAGGAACGGCTCGGGGTGTGGCTTGCCCTCGGTGACATCGTCGGCTGTCACGGTCCGTGCGGGAATCGGAATGCCAGCACCGTTCCACCGGGCCTCGGCAAGGCGGCGGCTGGCTGAGGTCACGATGGTCCATTCCCCGCTGTGCAGCTGAGTGGCGAGTTCGATCGCGCCCCTCAATGGCCTCGTTTGCGCCGCAAGCCCGACCTCCAACCGCTCGAGAACAGCCACGGCGGCTTCGACCTCGCTCGGCGGCAAGTGGCGACCGAGCGTGTCGACTGCCCGCACACCTACCAGCTGTTCGAGCAGCGTTTCGATGTCGAGGTCAAACTCCGCCGCGAGCTGCGTCCAACCCGCGACGACTTGCTCATGGGAGTCAACAAGCACGCCGTCGTTGTCAAACAGCAGAGCATCGGCAACGACCTTCACGTGGCGTCGATTCGCTCGCCAGGACTCACGGCGAGACGTTCAATTCCACCGCAGTGGCGCGCACGGCCTGGATGATGCGGGCGTAGCCCGTGCACCGGCACAGGTTTCCCGACAGACCGATCTTGATCTCCTCGTCGGAGGGGTCGGGGTTGCGATCCAGGAGCGCGTCGGCTGACATGAGCATGCCGGGCGTACAGAACCCGCACTGGACGCCACCGGCAGCGAGGATGTTCCGCTGCAGCGGATGCATCTCATCGCCGTTGGCCAGACCCTCGACCGTGGTGATCTCCCGATCCGCCGCTTGCGCCGCTAAGTATGAGCAGGAGTTGATGGGCTGGCCATCGAGCAAGACCATGCACGCGCCGCACTCGCAATCGTCACAGCCTTCCTTGGTTCCGGTGAGACCAACCTCACTACGAAGCACGCCGGAGAGGTTGCGCCCCATCTCGATGTCGACGGGATAGGTCACGCCGTTCACGCGCAGATTGACGAGGCTCATGACGCGGCTCCGATACCGAGGGCCCGATTGACCGGGACACTGATTTGTTCTCCTTGCGCACGCCTCACGGCGGCTTCAACGGCTCGACGAGCCATCACACCGATCGTGTGCCTCCGGTAGGCGTCACTGGCCCGCAGGTCCGAAATGGGTGTGGCCTGCTCCCCCGCCGCAGTTGCGACGAGTTCCATCTCGGGCTCGTGATAGCTCGTACCCACCAGAGCATCGAGACCGGCGACCTCCAGGATCGTTGGGGCGACGGCGGTGAGCGCCACTCGCACGGAAGCGATCGAGTCGCCATCGAGGGTGACAGCGGCCGCAGCGCCGACGACAGCGATCTCCATCGCCCGCCGATACTCCAAGCGCACGTACGCCGAGCCCGAAGCAGCGGGTGGGTTCGGAATCACGAGCGCTGTGCAGAACTCGTCGGCCGCAGCCGATGTGCGCCCGGGCCCAACCCACAACTCGTTCATGCTGACCCGACGGGATCCGTTGGTCGTCGTCAGCTCCGCCTCTGCTCCCAGCACCACAAGCGGCGCACCAGTGTCCATCGCCGGCGAGCCGTTCATGACGTTGCCGCCAAGGGTTCCCACGTTGCGGGTCGCCGGCGAGCCCACCAACGCAGCGGCGTCAGCGATGGCGGTGAAGCGATGGACGACCGCCACGTCTTCCATCAATTGGGCGTGGGTGACGCCGGAGCCGATGCGAGTCGAGGTGTCACCAACCTCAACGGTGGCCAGTTCTGGCACGCGATCGACGGCGACGAGAACCTCGGGCAGCGGAGCTTTGCCGGCACGAGCGCCGACAACGAGATCGGTACCACCAGCAATCGGTTGAGCGCCCGCGGCCATCGCAGCAAGGACCTCATCGACCGAGGAAGCGATCGTCATGCTCATGCCGCACCTCCCTCGTCAGACGATGACTGCATCGCCGTCCACACCCGCTCTGCCGTCATCGGAAGCTGACGGACACGTTGGCCGGCCACCTTGGCGATCGCGTTCGAGACCGCCGCAGCCGTGGCAACGTTGGGCGCCTCGGCCAGCCCCTTCGAACCACGAGGGCCGGCATCCGGCGTGAAGATCTCCACGAACTGCGTGGTGATGGCAGGGGCGTCGGCGATGGTCTGGAGCTTGTATTCGAGCATGGCAGCGTTGCGCTGCTTGCCGTCCTCTCCGTACTGCGTGCCTTCGGTCAGCGCCTGACCGATCCCCATGAGAATCCCGCCCTCGACCTGCCCGTGGGCACCGATCGGGTTGATGATCGTGCCGTTGTCGTGAGCCGCGTGCACCTCGAGCACTCGGGCAACACCGGTATCGGGATCGATCCGAACCTTCGCCACGTGGCAGGAGAACTGTGGGGCGAGCCACGAGGCAACGCCCTGGTCACCAACGCACTGCGAACCCTGAAGCGTCGGGTACTCCGGCACGGGCGCCGACGCTGACCCGAGCAGCAGGTCGCCGCCAGCCGCCTCAGCCGCCAGCTCCGAAAGGGGAATGGACACCGCTGGGGTTCCGGTCACTGCCGCTACTCCCCCACTCAGCACGATGTCAGCCGGGGCAGCCTCCAGCCGATCGGCCGCCAGCTCCTTCAGCTGCTGCGCGATCTCTCGTGCCGCCCGCTCCACCGCTCGCCCATGATTGAGCAGCGTCTGCGAGCCAGTGGCCCCCGGGCCTTGCGGTGCCGCCGCCGTGTCCTGATAGACGAGCTCCACTGAGGTGGGCTCAATCCCGAGCTCATCGGCGGCAATCTGGCGAAGGGTCATGACCGCCCCTGTGCCGCACTCTTGAGCACCGGTGATCACCTGGACCGAACCGTCCCCCTGCATCTTGGCGTAGGCGCCGGCGGGCACGGCGAAGCTCGGCCACCAACCAACGGCGACACCAAGCGCCTCATTCTCTCCTAGTGCCGACTCATCACCAGCCGAGGTGACAGCAAGCTCGAGACACTCGAGCAAACCAATCTCGTCATACGTCTGGCCGACTGGGCCCTCGTCGCCGGTGGCCACGAGGTTCTTTCGCCGGAAGTCGACGGGTGTCATGCCGACCGCTGCCGCGAGCTCGTCAGTGTGGGACTCGACTGCCCAGCAGCCCTGGGGCGCCGTGGGGGCGCGGACCGAGCCGGACGGTTGGTGGTTCGTGTAGACGAGGTTCGCGTCGATCTGCAGTGCCGGAATTTTGTAGGGCCCAGCCACGTGCATGGCCGCGAGCTGGGGGAAGAAGGCGGCGTCCGCCATGTACGCCCCGTTGTCGATCGCGAGCCAGGCTTCGCGAGCCACGATCGTGCCATCCGTCGTCACGCCGGTCGTGATGTCGACGATCATGCCTTCGCGGCGCCGGTCCGGAGCCATGAATTCCTCGTAGCGGGAAAACACCAGCTTTACCGGCCGCTTGGCCGCCTTGGCCAACGCCGCAATGTGCGCCTCGAAGTGGAAGCCGCACTTGCCCCCGAAGCCGCCGCCGAGATGTGGCACGATGATACGAACCTGGTTGGAGGGCAGCTGCAATGTTTCGCACACGCCGTCGCGAGCGTCGTAAGGCACCTGCGTACTCGTCCAGATCGTGACCTTGTTGCCCTCCCACTGAGCGACGATCGCCCGCGGCTCGATCGGTGCAGCATGCGACGCATCAGCCACGTAGCGGCTCGACACAACCACATCGGCGCTCGCCATCGCAGCAGCGGCATCGCCTTTGGTCAGGGCGGAGAACGTCGCCACGTTGCGATCGCGAATCGTGTCACCGCTGATCTCGTAGCCGTCCCAATTCTCGTGGACGAGCGGAGCGCTATCGGCCATGGCCGCCTCAAGATCGCTGACCACCGGAAGTGGCTCGAATTCGAAGACGATGGCGGCCGCCGCAGCACGAGCGATTTCGGGCGTTGTGGCCGCAACGGCAGCAAGAATCTCGCCCTCGAAACGGACCACGTCGCGAGCGAACAGCGTGCGGTCGGCAATGACCGGGGTGTAGTGCACATCAGGCACATCGGCGTCGGTGATGACCGCCAAGACCCCGGGCATCTCGCGGGCGGCTGAGACATCGAGCTTGGTGATGCGAGCGTGTGAAACATCGGCGTATCGGAACGCAGCGTGCAGCATGCCGGTCAGGGTCAGATCTGCGGTGTAGCGGCCCGATCCGGTGACCTTGTCGGGCCCATCGGCTCGGACGAATGGCGGTAGCTCTTCAGCCGTGACTTCGGTAACGGTCACCGGTACTCCTGTATCGATCCGTGCTCGCCGTTGCGAGGCCGCGAGTGTCGCGCAGAGCGGCCCGTCTCGCCACGACTGGCCGGGACTCTCCCGTACTGCGAGAATCCTGCGATGCCAACGATCTACGACGAGACACACGAACTCTTCCGAGAGAGCTTCCGCTCCTGGGTTGAGGCCGAACTGGCTCCCCGCAACGAAGAGTTCGACAAGGCCGGGATCATGGACCGCAGCGTCTATGTCGAGGCAGGCAAGCATGGCTTCGTTGGTCTGAACGTTGACGAGGAGTTCGGTGGCGGCGGCACGACCGATTTTCGCTTCAACGCCATCGTCAGCGAAGAGTTGGCCCGCGCTGGCATCGGCGGTGGCGGGCTCGGCATGGCTCTGCACAACGACATCACCACGCCCTACTTCCTCGAATACTGCACCGACGAGCAGAAGGCTCGCTGGCTGCCTGGCATTGCGAGCGGCGAGCTCATCACGGCGATCGCCATGACCGAGCCCGGAACCGGTTCGGACCTCGCATCGATTGCTACCTCCGCAGTGCGGGACGGTGACGAGTACATCGTGAACGGTGCCAAGACCTTCATCACCAACGGCATCAACTCCGACCTCGTGATCACGGTCTGCCGCACCGATCCAGAGAGCGGCCGCAATGGCCTTTCTCTTCTCGTTCTCGAACGGGGCATGGAAGGCTTCGAGCGGGGCCGCAACCTCGACAAGATCGGCCAGCACGCGGCCGACACGGCCGAGCTGTTCTTCTCCGACGTCAGGGTTCCAGCTACGAACTTGTTGGGTGAGGAGGGCAAGGCGATGGAATATCTGGGCTTCAATCTCGCTCAGGAACGCCTCTCACTCGCGGTGTTCGCCGTTGCCGCATCCAAGGCCGCACTCGACTGGACCGTGGAGTACGTCAAGGAGCGTGAAGCGTTCGGCCAACCGCTCGCCAAGTTCCAGAACACCAAGTTCGTTCTCGCCGAGGTCGCCACCGAGGTCGCGGTTGGCACCTCGTTCATCAACGATTGCGTGACCAAGCTCAACGACGGCGAGCTCAGCGGCTCCGAGGCAGCGATGGCCAAGCTGTGGGCCAGTGAACTCCAAGGCCGATCGATCGATCGCTGCCTCCAGCTGTTCGGCGGCTACGGATTCATGACCGAGTACCCAATCGGGCGGGCCTACGCCGACGCTCGCATCAGCAGGATCTACGGCGGAACCTCCGAGATCATGAAGACGATCATCTCGAAGGACGTGCTGGCCTAGTCACCGGCCGGCGAACGCCTGCTCCACCACCTTCAGCCATCGCAGAGCCACGTGGCGATCGCCGCTGATCATCACCCGATCAGTCGAGCGGCCCCACAGGGCGTCGAGCAGCTCGACACCCTCGCCTGAGATCGTGGCCACCGCTGGGCCATCACCAAGCGGAACCGGGTCAAGACCGGATGGGCGCACGGTCACGCCCGGAAGCGATTCAGCGCCCGACCAGCGGCGTGCGAGAGGCAGGGCAAAGCCGATGGACTCATCGATGGCATCCTCCAACCGGTCAACGGGGAGCGGGCTTGGTGCGCCGCCCAGCGCGTCAGCCACATCGAGCCGGTGCAGGCTCGTTTCGATGGCCGCCCGTCGAAACCAGAACGCCGCCGTGGCCGATCCGCCATACGCATAGCAAGGCCAGTCCGGGTCCGTCGCCCGGAAGATCTCCAAGCACGACAACATCTCTCGCTCGAAGAGCTCGATGGCTCCGGCCCCGCCTGGCAGCGCCGCGGGCCAGGGCACATCAGCGAATGCCTCGTTGTCCGGCGTGCCCGGTGCTGACCTCAGCGCATGCGGATAGCCAAGACCGAGACCGACGGCGAGATGCGTGAGCACGTTCTCCACCGTCCATCCTGGGCATCGAGGAACGTCGGTCGCCAGCACCTCGATCGTGGCATGGTCGGAGAACCAGTTGATGTTGTCTTCGAACCACTCGAGATGCTGTGCCGGAGCCATACCCATCAGCCTCCCACAGCGCCTCGTGTTCAGCCGAAGGTGGGCGCCGTCGTTGTCGGTCCCCATTGGGAGTCGATGAGCTCGTGAAGCGGAGCGACGTTGGGTGGCGTTTCGTTGTTGAACAGATCGCCGTCGGTCCAATGTTCGACCACGTGTCCCCACGGGTCCTTCCAATAGTCGTAGATCTGGCTGCCGAGGATGTGGCGACCGACGCCCCAGAACTGCTCCCGTCCCGCAGCGTCGAGATGTGCGTTCCCTGCCATCAGATCGTCGAAGCTACGGACTTCGAACGCAGCATGATTGAAGCCGTGCCGCCTCGCCCCGATGAGAAACAGGGTGTGATGGTCCACGAATCGCTCGCCAACGTCACAACGCAGAAACGCTCCGACCGTGACGTCATCGTTCACCTTGACCTCATCCGACGTCACCAGCCCGAGATGCTTCTTGTACCAGGCCTCGCTCTCGCCAAAGTCCAACACGTCGAGGACGACGTGACCGAGGCGTTTGACCTGCGATGGGCCCGGCCGCACTCGCAGCGGAGCACCCGCACGAGGGGCTCCGGCGGCATCGTTGTGTTCGAGATTCCGGTGGAGCGGAAGACGCTCGTGTGTGGCTCGACCGGCAATGACCTCAACGGTGTTGCCGCTGGGATCCGTGGCCCGAACGACGCGGCCGCCTCCCGGGCCGTCGAAGTCCTCGACCGGGCCGAACGCCGAACCCGGGCTCGACGCCAGCTCCCCAAGGTCCTCGACAGAGGCTGCCAGGAACGTCAAACCAACAAAGCCTGGCTCGTCGGCGAGGTGCGTCATGTGTACGAACGGCTCGCCGTCGGTGCCTCGCATATACAGGGCGGTTGCCGTGCGGTGCGCAGTCACCATCCCGAACTCGACGAGGAACGCCTCCATCTCATCCAGGTCCGGTGCCTGGAACTGAACGAACGCAACATCGACGACACGTATGCCCATGCCGCATCTTCTCTCACCGCCGGCGATCTGTCCCGTTGAGGCAGAACAGATCGTCTAGCTCAGCGCCCGACGCGCCTTGCGCTCCTGCGCTCGTTCCCACTTCCGCTGACGGCTCCGGCAGGCCTTACGACAAAAGACTTGGTTCACCGTCTTCGCTTCAAAGAGTTGGCCGCATCGCCAGTACGAACACTCGCGCAGCCGCTCGGGGTCCACATCGTCGTCGAAGTCCTCTGGCAGATCTCCCGGGAGTGGTTCCAGCATTGCCCCGAGTCTCGCATGGGGAGCGGCCTCGAAAGGCGGATCAGCGGGCCGAGATCAGCGAGCGGCGAAGACGCGCTCGAACCACGGATTCGTGAATGAACCCTCAGGGTCGAACCGATGCACGAGACCGGCGAAGTCTCCGACACGGTCGTAGTGAGCACCTGGATCGAAGTTGGACTCGCTGAAGACCTTGCCCCAATGAGGCCGAGCACCGAAGGGCTCCAGCGCCCGCTCGATAGCGCTGGCTGCCTTCGCCGCAGCTTCTGAATCTGGATGCCAAGTGAAGTGGAAGGCGGCGGAGTCTCGGCTGTAGTGAGGGCTCATCCAGAAGCGGTCGCCGGCAATGGTCCGGATCTCCGAGACCATGAGCGCATCGAGGAACTCGCTGCTTGCATCCCGCAATGCCAAGATCGCTGCACCCGCATCAGTTCGATCCACGAAGAACTCGGATTGGATCTCTTCACCAGCAGATGGCGTGAAACCCATGCGGAAGTGGGGCAACCGGTCGGACCAGAGCCCCGGCTGCCCCAGCTGCGGGGTACAAGGTGTGGGGTCGAGCTCGAGGATGGGGTGGCGGTCCTGGGTCGCGAGCTGCCCGCCAAAGGCGTGGGACTCAACCGCCGCCCACCGGTTCTGGTCGACGCGATCCTTCAACCAGAGTTGGTCGACCTCATCTCGAAAGCGTGTAAACGCACTCACGCTGTACGTCGAGCCCATCACCACGTCGAACGATTCGGTCAGCGCCGACCACGGCAACCCTTCGATGACGTGTTGGGCGACATCGAAGGAAGGCTCTGTCGACAGCGTCACTGCAGACACCACACCGAGTGCACCAAGCGCCACGACGGCTCCGTCGAAGTCGGCATCACCCTGGGTGAGAGATGTCACCTCGCCGTCAGGGGTCATGATCTCGAGGCCGATCACGGCCGTGGCGAGGTTGCCGAGCACCCGTCCCGATCCATGAGTGCCAGTCGCGATGGCGCCTGCGATCGAGATATGCGGAAGCGAGGCGAGGTTGTGAACGGCCAAGCCCTCGGGGGCCAACAGCTCTGCGAGCCGTCCGTACGTCATTGCGCCGTCGACGGTGACCGACGTTCGGTCGACCGCCACCTCAAAGCGTTCGGGCATCCGGGCGAGCGACACCAGGGTGGTGTTGTCAGCGATGCCGTTGAACGAGTGTCGAGAACCCAGGACTCGCACGCTCGACGAACTCGTGAGCACGTGAAGAAGCTCGTTGGCGCTTGCCGGCGAACGGACGTCGAGGGCGGAGTACGCAACGTTGCCCGCCCAGTTCATTTCGCCGGTAGCACTCACTTTTGCTTGCGCTTCTGGATGTTCGCCCACTCGTCACGCAGGCCGACCGTGCGATGGAAGACACTGGCATCGTCGAGATCGGCGGCGAAGTAGCCCAACCGTTCGAACTGCACGACCTCGCCGGTGGCAACCTCGCCCAATGCCGGCTCGACCTTGGCCTCGGTGGTCTCCCGAGATGCCGGGTTCAGCGAATCCAGCGGATCCGCATCATCAGCGCCGGGGTGCGACTCGGTCAGCAAGCGGTCATACAAGTGCACGGTGGCGTCAAGGGCATGCTCGGCCGAGACCCAGTGCATGGTCGACTTCACCTTGCGGCCGTCAGGAGCGTTGCCCCCACGAGTCTCGGGGTCATACGTGGCCCGCACCTCGATGACATTGCCCTCGTCGTCCGTCACCGCATCGGTCGCCGTGACGAAGAAGGCGTTCCGCAGCCGCACTTCCCGACCTGGGGTGAGTCGGTAGTACTTCGGCGGTGGCTCGAGGCGGAAGTCGTCCTCCTCGATCCACAGCTCTCCGCTGAAAGGAACCGACCGGGTGCCGGCGTCGGGATCTTCGGGGTTGTTGACCACGTCAACCCACTCCACTTCACCCTCGGGCCAGTTGGTGATCACGAGCTTCAGCGGCTTGGTCACGGCCATGCGGCGCAGGGCGGTCCGGTTCAGATGGGTGCGAACGAACGACTCCAGCAGCTCGATCTCAACCACGCTGTTGACCTTGGCCACCGAGATCTGATCCATGAACGCCCGAATCGCCTCGGCCGGGTAACCCCGCCGCCGAAGACCACGCACGGTCGGCATGCGAGCATCGTCCCAGCCGTCGACGTGTCCGTCTTCGACGAGCCGCCGCAAGATCCGCTTCGACATCACGGTGTGCGTGAGATTGAGCCGGGCGAACTCGGTCTGCTCCGGCTTGTCACCGGGAAGCTCGAGCTGGTTCAGGCACCAGTCATACAGCGCTCGGTGGTCGGCAAATTCGAGCGTGCAGATCGAGTGCGTCACACCTTCGATCGCATCGCTCTGGCCGTGGGCCCAGTCATACGTGGGATACACGATCCACTCATCGTTGGTCCGGTGATGAGGCACACGACGAATGCGGTAGAGCACCGGATCTCGCAGCCACATGTTGTCGGCCTGCATGTCGATCTTGGCCCGCAACACCTTGGATCCGTCGTCGAACGCGCCGTCGCGCATGCCGTGAAACAGTCCGAGGTTCTCCTCGGCGCTGCGATTGCGGAATGGGCTCTCGACACCGGGTTGACCAAATCCACCGCGCTGTTCCGAGATCGTCTCTGCGCTCTGATCGTCGACATAGGCGAGGCCGCGACGAATCAGATCCTCGGCCCACTCGAAGATCTGCGGGAAGTAGTCCGACGCGAATTTGGGCGGGCCGGAAGGTGCCACGCCGAGCCACTCCAGATCTTCTTGGATCGCGTCGACGTAGCTGATGTCTTCGGTTTCCGGATTCGTATCGTCGAACCGGAGAAAGCACTGACCGTCGAACTCCTCGGCGATGCCGAAATTCAAGTAGATCGACTTGGCGTGGCCGATGTGGAGAAAGCCGTTTGGCTCGGGAGGGAAGCGCGTCTGGACCCGGCCGGAGAACTTCCCGCTCTCGGTATCGGCCTTGACCTTTTCCCGGACGAAGTCGAGGGATTCAGACGGTTCCTGCATAGCCGGGAACGCTATCGCTCAGCTCGGCGCCACGAGCGCCAGATTACTGTCCCTTGCGACGGTTCTTCGAGTACTGATCGAGGCGCTGCTTCTGATCCGCTGTGAGGCTGTCGATGCCGTGTTCAGAGACCTGATCGAGAATGGCATCGATTCCGAGTTCAGCGAATCCGTCATCACCCGCGGGAGCGACCGAGAGGTAGCTGACATCGGCGGCCTTTTTCTTGCGGCGGCCGAACCGCTTCTTCTCCTTCGGTGGAGCCGGGCGGCTTCCGCCGTAGGGATCTCCGCCGTAGGGACCGGAACCGCCGCCGTAGCCGCTGCTCCGGCCACCCTCGCCCGCCATGGAGAGACCGGGGAGTGGGATCTTGGGCACCGCATCGAACACCGCGTCGGAGATGCCCATGCTGCGCATCATGACGGCCGGCAGGAACAGGGCAGTGAGCAAGTAAAAGAGGAGGAAGACCCAGCCCCGACTACCAATCAGCTGGAGAAGGTCCAGCAGCACGAACACCGCGGCGAACACCCAGATCGGGATGCCGAAGAATCCCTTGGCGTTCGGCATGTAGATCACGAACGACAGGAAGATGGCGGAGCTGATCGTGGAAGCGCCAAGCCCGATGCTGCCTTCGCCAACGAGACCAACGAGGTGGAACAGCACCGCGACGATGCTCGGGACAACGACGAGGTAGGCGAAGTAGCGCACCATCCGGTCCCGACCGATGAGACCCTCGATGTGCGTTCCAAGCAAGAAGATGATGGCGACGGCAATCAACGCGTTCAATGAGATCGCGTTGGCCAGCCACCATGAGCCGATCCGCCAGATCTGACCCTGGACGATCTCGGACGGGGCAAGGGTAAGCCACTTGGTGATGGGAGCAGAAGGGCCCTCTCCGGCACGAACGAAGATGCTGACGAAGACGGCGAGAGCAACGACCCCGGCCGTGCCAACATCGAGCGAGCCGAGGCGAAACCACGGCTCACTTCCGCCGAATCTGCTTTGCGAGAAGCTGAACATTGCGGACGAATCTACCTCGCTGAGCGTCTCAGGAGCATGAGCCAGCTGGACCAGGCGTCGAACGAGAGTTCACAAGAATCCCCTCAGGTCCCGAACAGACCGTTCGATATCAAAACGATGGGTCGACTCGATCGCCGTTCAAGACACATACTCGGTGCCTCCTGGCTCGCAATCGGTGGCGCACAGCTACTCCTCGGCGTCGTCACGTCCTGGACATTCGTCGCTCCCGTGCTGT
>CALKTH010000094.1 GCA_937997485.1 uncultured Acidimicrobiales bacterium
CCAACTCAGGAGGGTGTCACACCCATCGTGGGAGTATCGACCGAATGGGGAAGGCGAATCCGAAACATGTCCGATCAGCGCAGCTCTACGGAGCTCGCCGCCGCCTGAACGATCTTCAAGGACGCACGCCAGCCGTCGAGCCTCAGGTGATCATCGAGACGCAAGAGCGCATCGCCCAGCTCGAGCAGTTGGTCGCAGCTGACCTCCACCCAACGGTCTAGTCCAGGGGTCGATCGCAGCGCTGGCACACGACGAGATCGATGCGTGGGCCGACCGGTTGCGGTAGCGCCCAGCGCAGCCAGGCGGGACCGTGGCAGATCGAACAGCGGCTTTGAGTGGGGCGTGCCCATGCGAGAGGCATCGGGTCGTTCATCATGTTCTCCGTGTTGGAGTGAGTTGATGGCAACCCGGAGGTGCGAGGCGCTCCGTAGAGGCACAGCTGATCGTAGCTACTCACGGCTGATGGCCAAGCAAACGGCTGAGGCCACGTCAGCGGGTCTATGGATCCTCGGTCCAGGTGCCGGAGCGCAGCCGGTCGACCTCCGCGGCTGGGATTCGGTAGGCGCCGTTGATGCGGAGAGCGTGGATCTGGTCGTTTTGGATCCATCGACGGATCGCCTGGGGACTCACTCCACACATCTCGCCGACCTCGGTCGTGGAGTAGAGCGCCCTGGGGAGTTCGGTGTCATCGGCCATGACCAAGGGGCTCGCACGCCGCCGGCTGGCACTGCCAGGACGGATTGGCGGGCCATGCTGCCGGAGGGCGTAGAGTCCGGGCGGGGCGCTAGCTCAATCGGTTAGAGCATCGCACTCATAATGCGTGGGTTACGGGTTCGAGCCCCGTGCGCCCTACCAAGAGGCCTCGCCGTTCTCGGCGGGGCCTCTTGACGTCTAGCGCTCCCCGTGACTCGCCGAGCGACGCAACGCTGTCTCACAAAGCCAGCAGGTGCCGCCAATTGCAAAGAGTTCTCAAGTGTGATGCGTTGACTCCGAGCTTCACCGCGACCGCGTCAGCCCCATCGTTGCGCTCGACAAGGCGATGGAACAGTCGACCGTGGACAGCATCAAAGGCTCCAGGCTCGGTCGACTTGGCCCACTTCTGACTCATTTGGATCTGCAACGACCGATACCGCTTGTCGTCGAGCACGCCTTCTTGGTGTGACCGGTAGACCAGCGACGCCACGGAGAGACCCCAGTTCGCCTTGATCGCCAGATAGTCCCTCAACGTCGGGCGGTCTGGCATCGCATCGTGGAACTCATCGTCTGACATGAGCATCACCGTGCTGAAGCGGTTCGCTTCGTCTTCGATGGTGGGGGTCTTTTGTCGATGCATTGCAAGATGTCCGAGCTCGTGGCCGAGGGTTAGTCGGAATCGATCGCCGGGAACCGTTGGAGACATCCCGATCACGGGCTGGTCCCCGACCCAGGACGAAATCCCGTCGATTCCAGCAAGGTTCGGTAGCGGAACGATGCAGATGCCGGCTCGCTCGACGGCGGCCGTGAGGTTCTTGATGGGTCCGGCATCCTCGCATTCCAGAACTGTGGTCCTGACGTTCCGAGCGAAACGCACGACATCCTCGTCCGAGTGTGGAGTCGGATAGCGGTCAAGCATGTTCTGTGGCGACTTGGGGGTTATCGCTGTGAGCTCGCTGAACACCTCGCCCGCAAGACGGAGTAGCTCACGAGCTCGCTTCATCGCACTGACTCTCGTCGATGCCCGATGTCGATGCATCGGTTCGCTCATGTCGGGAAGCGTCAGCCGATCTTCGGCGTAGCCAATGGCCGTCCAGTCGATGTCGCCGGGCTTCCGTCCGCCTGATTCGATTTGGCTGACCATGCCGCCGCTGATGCCGAGAAGGTCACCCAACTCGGTTTGCGAGATTTGTTCGATCTCGCGATATGCCCGAAGCCGATTCACTCGGAGAATCCTGCTTGGTTCTCGTCGTCGTCGAAGTCGAGCCAGTCGACTTCCTCGTTCTGCTCGAACGTGGTCACTCCTGCTGATCGTTCAATCAAGCGAGCCACCGCCGGACCCTGCGAATCGCGGTGCTCGCCCGTAAGAAGTGACCATTCTCCGAGCGGTTCTGGATACCCACGCAGCAGGTACTTGTTCTTGTTGTTGTGCTGCACCTTCATCGCTTCGACGATGCTCAGGGACAACTCAGTGCTGGCGAAGTCGAACATCAACAGATGCTCGATGGTGTCGGTGATCGTGGTGTAGTCCGCGCTCGTATTCATCGGCAGTTGGAGCCGTTGAGAGGACAGGGCCCGAAGCACCAGCGTCATGTGTCGCGACGGCACGTCCATGGCCACGCGCCCTTGCTCGCGCCACTCGCCGCGGGGAACGAGAAGAGAGAACTCCCCGGTCTCGAGCTCTGCCATGGCAGCGGCGCGGAGGTTTCGGTTGCGGGCGCTTCCTGGCATTGGGATGCCGTCGAAACGGTCGACGAAGTCGTTGTAGACTTCAAGTTCGTAGCTCTTGGCTCGAATGAGCACCTGTGCTGCTTGGTCGATGTGAGGGGACAAAGGTCTGCTCCGTTCGGGGCCATCACCCCACTCTTACATTTCCTGTTAAATCTTAACACGAAAGAAAGAGCTGACGCAAGTCGACCGCTGCAATCAGAACAGCGAAGCCAAGTGGGCGCTGTGGCGTCGGCGTAGATCTTGCCACAATCGTTGCCACAATCGACCGTTTGGCGTGACATCACGCCGGATCGAAAACCCCTAAATGAGTATGCTTTCGGGCCTCGCCAGGTGGCGATTTACATGCGTGACAGGACTCATAATCCTTTGGTCGTGGGTTCGAGCCCCACTGGCCCCACGCCGTTCGCTGCGCTCACTCACAGAGTTGCTCGCTGCGCTCACAACTCCCGAGCGAGTGGTGACGGTGGGGGGCAGGCACCCACAGCACAGTGACAGTGGGGGTCAGGCACCCACAGCCGGGCAGCCAGGGTGAGCAAGGGGGTGAGCGGCGGTTTCGGCAGCTTGTTGACGGTGTCGTCTACCTTGTTGCCCATGAATGCACTTGATGGCGACCGCCGGGCACCGTTTGCGTCCATCTGCTTTGCCGTTTTGAGCGTCTGCGGACTCATCGCACTCATGCTCCCCTGGTACACCTCCGACGACCGAGGCACCGTGAGCGGGATTGGCTATGCCAGCGGCCTCCTCACATTGGGCGCCATGCTGCTGGCGCTCGGAGCGTTCGGCGCCGCCGTGCTCATGCCCGAGTTCCGGTTTCGCTCCTGGCTCCTTTTGGCCTCGACCGTGGCGGTCCTCATCGCGATGTCTTCGGTCGCATTCTCACTCCTCGCCTTCGCCGTGGACTACGCCCTTGACGGGTCGTTCGACGAGACTGCGAACAACCCCACGATCGCTAGGACGCCTTTCGCCCTCCTCATCGGCCTCATCGTGGCCCTCCCGATCCAGGTCATGGCGAGCAACGAGATCGATCCGCAGGGCCCTGGCTGGCGCCGAGCGCCAGGACCGGACGGCAACCTCACCACCGTGCTCCCGCCTGAGTCCAGCCGCCCCCCAGCGCCTCCCGAGATGCCGGGAGCGCCGTCGGTGCTCGCGGCCGACTCGGAAACGTCGAAGGCCGCAACCTGAGGCTGCGGCCTTCGTGTCTCGATGGCTCCGGGGGTGGGGCTCGAACCCACGACAAACGCATTAACAGTGCGGCGCTCTGCCAACTGAGCTACCCCGGATCGGGAACTGGCGAGGATAGCAAGCCGTCACAGAATCCGATGACTTTTCGATGAAGGTGAGTGTCTGCGTATTTCGGTGTGAAGCAGCCCATCGGATGCTTCGACTTCTTCCACCCATTCGGCCGGCTTGCCCGGTACGGCTTGTAGAAGCTGGACACCGGAATGCCGCTCACTGATGACCAGAACTCGTTGGCCTTCCCGACATTCAGCCCCTCGTGGAGGTAGAGGCTGGCACGCCACTTTGCCTCGTTGATGTCGAAGAAGTGCCGCGACCACGCCATGAAGAAGGCGATCACATCAGGGTCGGTGTTGGCCAACGACACCGTGCCTGGTGTCTTGCTTCCCTCGCCCACGTAGAGCATCACGCCAGCGGCGAAGAACTCGTCCTCGGTCAGCGAGGCAAAGCGTTCCGACCCTTCCGTGCGAGCCGCCTCGATCTCGGCTTCCTTCCGCACCCGCAACGGGTGAGGTCGATGCTCGTCTGCGCCTCGGTTGCGTGGCTTCGGGACGAACTCGACGTCCCGCACCCAAATCGACACCGAACTCTTGGCCACTCCAAGCTCGCTAGCGATCTCGGCGAGCGTCCAGCTCTCTGCCCGCAGATCTCGTGCTCGTTCCCGTTCTGCTGCCTTGCCGCCGTAACCCATGGCCGGAAGGTAGGCATGAGGGTGTGACACCGTGAATCGCCCCAGCACGGGGCCGTGCCTCAATCGAGGTAGTCGCGCAACTTCTCGCTGCGAAGCGGATGCCGGAGCTTGGCCAACGTCTTCGATTCAATCTGGCGGATGCGCTCGCGAGTCACACCGAACTCCCGGCCCACCTCTTCCAAGGTCCGGGGCCGCCCGTCCACCAGGCCGAAGCGAAGTCGCACAACCTCGGACTCTCGTTCGGAGAGATCGTCGAGTACCTCGCGCACGGTCTGTTCCAGCAACTTGCGAGCAGCCACATCAAGCGGAGCAGCGCCCTTGTCGGGAATGAAGTCGGCCATCGAGGTGTCGTCTTCGTCGCCGATGGGTGAGTCCAAGGACAGCGGATCCTGCTGTGCGATACGAAGAATCTCGCCGACCTTCTCTTCTGGCAGGTCCACTGCTTCGGCCAGCTCGGCCAACGTGGGGTCCCGCTCGAGGCGCTGCATCATGGCTCGTTGAGCCCGCACCACCTTGTTGATCGATTCGACCATGTGGACCGGCACGCGAATGGTGCGTGACTGGTCGGCAATGGCTCGAGTGATGGCCTGCCGAATCCACCATGTGGCGTAGGTCGAGAACTTGAAGCCCTTCGTGTAGTCGAATTTCTCAACTGCACGCATCAACCCGAGGTTGCCTTCCTGGATCAGATCCAGGATTGGAACGCTCCGGCCGACGTAGCGCTTGGCGATACTGACGACGAGGCGAAGGTTGGCCGACGTGAGTTCCTGGCGCGCCTTCTCGCCGTCTGACACGCGTCGGCGCAACGCTCGCTGCTCCTCGCGTGTCATCTCGGCCCACCCACCGGAGGCGATCAGCACGGCCGTCTCGTCGGCAGCGATCGCTCCCGCCTCGATGCGGCGGGCGAGGGAAACCTCTTCCTCGGCGGCGAGGAGCGGAACCTTGCCGATCTCCTTCAGATACATGCGGACCGGATCAGACGAACCGTTGGCCCGAGCCATCGCGTTGGCCGCGATGCGAGTGGCGTCACGCTTGCCCGCTCGGCCTCGGCGAGCACCGTTCGTGGCCGTTGGCTCCTCAACGCTCACTGGCTCGTCGTCGAAGGGAATGTCCTTCTCGGCGAGGAAGACACGAACCTCTTCGAGCACGTCGGGCGTGAGTTCGACTCGACGCATCACATCGACGACGTCATCGGGCGTGAGGGCTCTTCCGGCGCGTGCACGCAGCACGAGGCGATCGCGATGCTCGGCGGTGAACCTCTCTCCGCTGAACACTCGCGCCGTCGCAGGGGTCGGGATGACCGCAGGCTGTTCTGTCACACCGTCACCCTTCATCACTCGCTCCGTCGGACTGGTTGAACCAAGCTAGCAAGCCCTCGACCGTCGGTCGCCTCGTGTCTGGTTCGGGCAGGTCAGCAATCTTTGATTTGAACCACGCGAGCTCTTCGCTGAGCTGACGAATCTGGGCGGGATCGCTCACCATTCGGGCGTCCCGGACGCAGTCTTCCACCCGTCGTTCGAGGTAACGCTGCCACAGTCGACCGGCCACGTCCATGCCCTCGGCATCCGTGTCCAGCACGCTCAGCCGCTGCAGCAGGTCTCCTACCTCATCGTCCGAGGCAGCGATCGCTGCCGGGATCGAGTCGTGCGAGACGAGCGCGCCGTACGTATCGGCGTAGAGCTCGTCGTGGAAGAGCTCGGGAACGATCAACGGCACGATCTCGTCCCGTCGGGCCGCCAGGACCTTCAGCGCCTCGAATTCTGGCGTGTCACGCTCGGCCAGCCGGCGACGAACGGGGCGTCCTGCCCCGGGCGACATCGACGAGCCCACCGGCTTGGGCCCTGCCGCCAAGATCTGACGGGCAATGTTGTGCTCCAACCGACAGTGATCCGCCACATCCATCACATACGCGTCACGGACCGCAACGTCTGGATGTTCCGCCACCATGGCGAGTGCCGCCTCAGCGGTGCGAGCCCGCCCTTCGGCGGTGCTGAGGTTTCCGGCGGCCAGCGCTCGCTCAACCCGAAACGCCAGAAACGGCTTCGCATTCGTGATCGCCGCCGCCAATCGTTCGGGATCGGTTTGGGCCAACTCGCCAGGATCTACCCCATCGGGCAGATCAGCGACGGCAACGTCCAGATCGTGGGCTTTCTCCCACTCATAGAAGCGAGCCGCCGCGTTCTGACCGGCCGCATCCGCGTCGAACGACAGCACCACCCGGCGGGCAAACCGGCGCAGCAGCTTCACGTGGTCTTCGGTCAAGGCCGTGCCGCACGTGGCCACGGCCCGCGGAAGCCCGGCCTGAGCGAAACCGATCACATCGGTGTACCCCTCGCACACGATGACCTCGTCGGACTCCACAATCGTGGTCTTGGCCCAGTTCAGGCCGTAGAGCACCCGGCTCTTCGTGTACACCGCGGATTCCGACGAGTTCTTGTACTTCGCCGGATCTGTGCTGCCGGGGAGGATCCTGCCGCCGAAGCCGACGGGGCGGCCCTGCGCATCAAAGATCGGGAACAGTACCCGCCCCCGAAACGCATCCTGTTGGCGGCTCCTTGAGTTCACGAACCCCAGTCCGCTGTCCACCAAATCCTTGTTCGACAGCTTGAGCGAGCGGGCAAGCGTGTCCCACCCGTCCGGTGCCCAGCCCATCTGATACTGCCGCACGGCGTCACCATCGAAGCCCCGCTGGCGCAAGTAACTCCTGGCTGCCCCTGCATCCGGGCTGGTCAGCAGCCGTTGGTGGTACCACTCCACTGCCGTTCCGATCGCGTCGAAGAGACGTGCCCGCCGCTTACGATCCTCACCCTCGTTTGCATCGGTGTAGCGGAGCTGAATATTCGACTTGTTCGCCAACCATTCGACGGCGCCGACGAAATCGAGCTGCTCCTTCTCCCGCACGAAGGTGATCGTGTCGCCCTTGGCCTGGCAGCCGAAACAGTAGTAGAGCCCATCCTCAGAGTTCACCGAGAACGACGGCGACTTCTCTCCGTGGAATGGGCAGAGACCGGAGAATCGACGGCCCACTCGCTTGAGCTGGGTGTACTGGGAAATGACCTGGACAATGTCAGCGTTCTCCCGAACTCTGACGATGTCTTCGTCCACGATCCCCACGGATCGAATCTACCTCGGCAAGTGGGTGGGCGGGCCAGAGTTGCACCCGTCACAGCCTGGCGACGAGCTCAAGAGGTGATTGGGGTGCCCTCAGACCTCACGATGGCCTGTGCCGCTGCCAAGCGAGCCACCGGCACCCGATACGGGGAGCACGACACGTAGTCGAGTCCAGCCCGGTGGAACAGCTCAATCGAGGCTGGGTCGCCACCATGCTCGCCACACACACCCAGCTTCAGCCCGGGAACGGCTTCACGAGCATCGGCAGCAGCTCGAATCACGAGCTGCCCGACGCCCGGTTGATCGATCGTCTCGAACGGGTTGGCGCCGAGCAGGTCGTGCTCCAGGTAGTGCCGCAGGAATCGAGACTCGACGTCGTCGCGGCTGAAGCCCAACGTCATCTGCGTCAGGTCGTTCGTGCCGAACGAGAAGAAGTCGGCGGCTGGAGCGATCGCCCCGGCACACAACGCGGCTCGCGGCGTCTCGATCATCGTGCCAACGGCGATCCCCATTGTCCGGTCCTCTGCACCCACGGAGGCCGCAACGCTCGCGATCTCCTCGAGTAACCACGCTCTCACCAAATCCAGCTCGGGCCGGTTGATGATGAGCGGCACCATGACCTCGAGACGAGGGTCACCCCCCGCTTCGTTTCGCTCGACAACGGCCTCGGCCAGCGCTCGGCCTTGCATGCGGAACAAACCCTCACGAACAATGCCCAAACGAACGCCACGAGTTCCCATCATCGGGTTCTCCTCGTGGGCGTCGCGAGCGGCAGCGAGCAGTCGCCGATCGTCTTCGTTCAATCCTTCGCGAGCCTGACGGACGGCCAGCTCCTCAATGTCAGGAAGGAACTCATGCAGTGGCGGATCGAGAAGGCGCACCGTGACGGGCAGGCCGTCCATCGCCGTGAGCAGCCCCACGAAGTCGGACCGCTGCACTTCTCCCAACACTTCGAGCGCCGCCGCCTCTTCGTCAGCTGAACCCGCCAAGATCATGCGCTGCACGATCGGCAGCCGCTCGCCGAGGAACTGGTGCTCGGTCCGGCACAGCCCGATGCCCTCGGCGCCGAACGTTCGGGCGCGAGCGGCATCCTCAGGCGTGTCGGCGTTGGCTCGCACGGCCATGCGACCGGCGCGGATCTCATCCGCCCACCCGAGAATCATGTCCATCTCGGCCGGAGTCTCTCCTTCCGACAGATCAACCGCCCCGAGGTACACCTCGCCGGTTGCCCCATCAAGGCTGATCGTGTCGCCCTCCATGACGACGACGTCACCGACGGTGAATCGATCGCTCTCGATCGAAAGGGCATCGGCGCCACAGACCGCAGGCTTGCCCCAACCTCGGGCCACCACGGCAGCGTGGCTGGCGAGCCCTCCCTTCGACGTGAGGATGCCCTCCGCAATCGCCATGCCGTGGACATCCTCGGGCGATGTCTCGTCTTTGACGAGGATGACGTCGTCACCAGCGTCATACGCATCGACGGCGGTGTCGGGCGAGAAGAAGACCTTGCCCACTGCAGCCCCAGGCGAGGCGCCCAATCCGGATGCCAGCACCTGCCTGGCCGTTCCGGAGAACTGCGGATGCAGAATCTGATCGATGTGGTCGCCGCTGACGCGAAGAATGGCCTGGTCCCGCGAAAGGCCGAGGTCGTCCTCTCCAGCAAGCGACGCCGCAATGCGTACCGCAGCCACCCCGGATCGGTCACCAACGCCCGCCTGCAGCAACCAGAGCCGGTCCTGCTCGATCGTGAACTCCACGGCCATCATGTCGCCGTAGCCGACCTCGAGCCGCTGGAACGCATCAGCGAGCTGAGCGTGCATCTCCGGGAAGTCCCGAGCAACAGCGGCCAGTGACTCCGTCGGCTGCTCGCCACCACCCACATCCTCGCCTTGGCCGCCAACAAGGAACTCACCGTCGAGCTCGCGAGCACCCGTGCGCGGATTGCGGGAGTAGGCCACACCGGTGCCAGAACGCTGATCGCGATTGCCGAAGACCATCTGCTGCACGTTGATGGCCATACCCAGCTCGTGCGAGATGCGTTCCCGATGCCGGTAGCTGCGAGCCCGAGGCGCATCCCAGGACGCGAACACCGAGTCGATCGCTCCTCGCAGTTGCTCCACTGGATCCTGAGGAAACGGCGCGCCCGTGGCGGTCTCGATGAGGCTCTTGAACCGCTCAACGACGAGCTCGAGCACCTCGACGGGCAGCTCCCCATCCGAGGACACACCTGCCAGCAGCTTCGCGCCCTGGAACCGGTGATCAAACTGCTCGGCCGGCACTCCAAGCACCACGTTGCCGTACATCTGGATCAGTCGTCGGTACGAGTCGAAGGCGAAGCGAGGGTCGCCGGTGCCGTTGGCAAGGCCCTGCACCGTGACGTCGTTCAGCCCCACGTTGAGGACCGTACGCAGCGCTCCGGGCATGGCAACCGGCGCACCAGCCCGCACACTCAACAAGAGTGGCCGCTCCGCAGCCCCGAGCATCCGCTCCGCATTGGCCGACAGCGCCTTCAAGTGTTCGACGACCTCTGCCTCGAGTGAGGACGGGATCTCTCCGCAGGCCTGTACGTCGAGGCACGCCTCGGTCGTGATGGTGAATCCGGGCGGAACCGGGAGGCCGAGAACTGACGTCATCTCAGCGAGGTCAGCGCCTTTGACCCCAAGCAAGTTCTTCAGCCGGCGAGGGCTCTCAGCATGTTCGTGATCAAAGGAATAGACGAAGGGCACTCGGCAAAGGTACGACTAGGCGAGCCGCTCGGCCAGCCATCCGACGAGCTCGTCGATCGGCACGCGCTCCTGCTCCATCGAATCACGCTCTCGAACGGTGACCGCACGGTCCTCGATCGACTCGAAATCGAAGGTCACGCAGTAGGGCGTACCGATCTCGTCCTGGCGGCGGTAGCGCTTGCCGATGTTCTGCGTCTCGTCGTAGTCGCACATGAAGTGGTCGGCGAGCTGAGCGAACAATTCCTGGCACGGACCAGCAAGCTCAGGCTTCTTCGACAGCGGCAGCACGGCGACCTTGTACGGAGCAATCCGATGGTGCAGGCGCAACACAACGCGAGTGTCGTCGTTGACCTGTTCCTCGTCGTAGGCGGCCATGAGGAAGGCCATCATCGTCCGGGTCGCACCAGCCGCCGGCTCAATCACATGCGGGAGGTACTTCTCGTTCGTTGCCTGATCGAAGTATTCGAGCTTCGCTCCGGAGTGTTCGGCGTGCTGTGTGAGGTCGAAGTTGCCTCGATTGGCGATGCCCTCGAGCTCATCCCAGCCCCACGGGAAGAGGAACTCGACATCGGAGGTGCCGGAGGAGTAGTGGCTCAACTCATCGGCGTCGTGTGGCCGCAGGCGCAGCTTCTCGGCCGGCATTCCGTGATCGAGGTACCACTGCATCCGCTCGTTGCACCAGTACTCATACCACTGGTCGGCTTCGGCCGGCGGCACGAAGTACTCCATCTCCATCTGTTCGAACTCGCGGGTCCGGAACACGAAGTTGCCGGGCGTGATCTCATTGCGGAAACTCTTGCCGATCTGGGCGATGCCGAACGGGGGCTTCTTGCGGCTCGTGTATTGCACGTTCGCAAAGTTGATGAACATGCCCTGCGCCGTTTCCGGCCGCAGATAGACCTCGGCGCCGGCGCCTTCGACGGGCCCGGCCTGCGTCTTGAACATCAAGTTGAACTGGCGAGCCTCAGTGAACTGGCCCTTCATGCCACATGACGGACACTGCTCGGGATCGTCCAATTTGTCGAGCCGCTCGCGCGCGCCACAGTTCCGGCAGTCAACCAGCGGGTCCGAGAAGTTCTGGAGGTGACCAGACGCCTGCCACACCTGTGGCGGCGACAAGATCGAGGCATCCAAGCCCACAACGTCGTGACGGCGCTGCACCATGGCTCGCCACCATGCGTCCTTCACGTTGCGCAACATGAGCACACCAACGGGGCCGTAGTCGTACGTCGATCGGAAGCCGCCGTAGATCTCGGCCGACTGGTAGACGATCCCGCGGCGCTTCGACAGATTCACGATCTTGTCGAACAGGCTGGGATCGTTTGCGGGACTCGTGGTTGCGGCCTCGTCAGACATGCTGCGCAAGGGTAGGAGGGCGAGCGACGCGGTCGGGACGATTTCCGCTGATTTGTGGGATGCGTCGCCATCCAACCACATTCGCGACGCAGCGGGCAGAATTGGAGGATGTTGGACCCCGACCTCACCCAGGTCACTCGACGTCGCGTCATGGCAATGATCCTCGACGGCGGCCTGATCGCTGGCGCAGCTGCAGCTGCGTTCTTCTTCACGTCGGAGACATTCGACATCCTCGGCACCGACGGGGACAAGGTCGTGCTCAGCGCCGCCGACCAAGCCCGCGTCAACGAGCTCGGGTCCTTCGGGCTCGCTCGCGCCCAGGCATCCGACACGTCACTGCGAGTCTTCGGCCAACCTGCCTTTGCCGCGGGTCTGGTTGCCGCGCTTGCGGCCCTCGTTCTGTTCCTCATCGTCATCCCCACCCTGACCCGCCGTTCACCGGGCAAGATGTTGACCGGCCTGATCGTCGCCAACGAGCAGGGCGGTTCTGTCTCCGTCGTCAAGCACCTCGTTCGCACCCTTGCTGGCTTCGTTGATGCGGTGCCCTTCGCCATACCTGGGCTGCTGGGCTTCACCCTGGCCGGAAAGAACCCGCTCAATCAGCGGTTGGGAGATCGCCTGGCCAAGACCGTCGTGATCGACAGCAAGCGCCCGCTCAACCTCATCTCACCCGACGACCTCATCAACGCCAAGGCCCCCACACCAGTAGCGACAGCGACGACCGACGCAGGTGCAGCCGCCGGGGCTGGCCCAGACGACCGGCTGCTGGGAACCACCATGGCTGCTGAAGCCATCGCGTCCCTCGAAGGCGCAGAGAACGCTCCGGACGCCGCGGAATTCGCGTTGGACAACGGCTTCGAGCGAGCGGAAGACGTACTGGACGACGACCTCGCGGTCTCGCCGCTGTCCAAGATTCCTCCGCTGCCCGCTCAGCCCACAACGGAAGCGGTCCCACTTCCCGCTGATGCTTCCCAGCCGAAAGCGGTACCGCTTGCCGACGCTCCAACCCCGGGGTCCCAGCCGGTGTCGTTCGGCGAAGCACTCCAGGATCTGAGCTCAGTCGATCCGTCGGATCTCACCACGCCCGTCCCGCTCGACGCCAACCCACTCGCGCAAGACTCTCCACCGATGATCGATCTGGAGCGGGTCACGGAGACCGCACCAACCGCGGAGCTGGCACCTGATCAGATCGATCCCACTGCGATCTGGTCCGACGGCACCGACCGACTTCCCCCTCCCCCATCGCATCGCCAGCGTCAGATCACCGAACCCACTGCGGATCCGACCGCGGGATCCCCCCAGCCAACGACGGAACCAGCAACCTCCGAGGCCAACCTGAGCACCGGCTCCGATCCGTTCGCCGTCGACACAGGAGCGATGAAGAGAGGAGACGGCGACGCCGTTCCCAACGATGCCGCCGCTGCGAGCGCGGCAGCACTCGACCTCCCGCTCCCCGAAGCTCCCCTCTCCGATACACCACTCCCTGATACACCACTCGCCGATTCCGCTCTGGCCGAGACGCCACTACTGGACAACGACGGCACGAGTACAGGAATTCTGGGATCAGACGAGGCCGCTACCGAGTGGGAGGCCCCGATCGCTCGCCCAGCGCCGGTCTGGACCCCGGGTGGAGGTCGTCCTGAGGACTCCTTCGCTCCGTTCGAACCTACCGAAGCTGATCCAAGCGAGCTCGAGCCGGGTGTGCCGGTCTGGAGCGACAAGTACGACGCCTGGCTCTTCTGGGACGAGAAGGGTCAGCGCTGGTTGCTCCACGACACCACGGCGAACACGTGGCTCCCGCTGGGCTGATCCCCGTCGTCACTGCGCACAGCTAGCTCCCTCCCCGATCGCCTCGATCGCCAAGGTGCTGGTACAGCACGTTGGAAGAGCGCAGACGGCGCTCGATGTGCTGTTCGATCATGCGATTTCCCAGGTTCTCGACCTCGAGCGCCGTGCCCGACTCGGTCGCCGCCAGAACGTGCCGCACGTGGCCATCGAAGAGCTGCTGCAATGCCGTGCGAGCTGCGTCGCTGATCGGCTCGCCCTGACGATGTTCTTCGCAGAGCACACCGCCTTCGTGCAACGCAATTGCCACCAACCTGTCGGGCCGGCCACACACCACACAGGCGTCGAGCAGCGGTTGCACTCCTTCCAACACGAGCAGCTTCGCCACGAACGCCGGAACCACGAGTGGGTTGCCGTCGCGGTCCAGTTCGGCGAGCGCCCCGGAGAGCAAGCGATACATGGCCGGATTGCCCTCCCCTTCTTCGGTGACATGATCGATCGTTTCGAGCAACACTGCGGCCCGTCCATAGCGAGAGAGGTCACCGCGAAGGTTCGGAAGATGTTGTGCCGTCTCCACTTGGGTCACGATGTCGAGGTTGCGCCCCTCGTAGAGCTGGACGTGGCTGATGGCCCCGGGTTCGAGGCGAGCACCGAACTTGCTCTTGGTACGCCGCACGCCCTTGGCCACGGCCCGAACCTTGCCTCGCGTGCGCGTGTAGATCGTGATGATGCGATCGGCCTCACCCAGCTTGTGGGTTCGCAGAACCACGCCATCGGTTCGGTAGAGCGGCATGTTCAGCGCTGTCGTGCGGCACAGCGGCAACGCCTCGCCGGTCGGTTCACGACTTCAAACCGCCGAATCGCCGCTCACGTCGCTGGAACTCGGCAACTGCATCAGCCAGGTTCTGTCGGCGAAAGTCCGGCCAATACGTTTCGGTGAATACCAATTCGGCGTAGGCCGCTTGCCAGATGAGATAGTTCGAGATCCGTGACTCGCCGGAGGTCCGCACCCACAGGTCGACCTCCGGCATCTCTGGGTCATAGAGATGCCGCTCGATCGATGCCTCGGTGATCTTCTCGCCGGCCTCGATCGCTGCGTTCACTGCGTCGACAAGTTCGGCCCGGCCGCCATAGTTGAACGCGATCGTCAGCGTCAGCTTTCGATTGTGCTTGGTCAGCTCAACCGTTTCGTCCATCTGCCGGAGCAGGCGCTTGGGCACACGCCAATCTCGACGACCGATGAAGCGAATACGCACCCCGTGTTCATTCAGCTCATCGCGACGACGCACGAGAATGGACTCGTTGAAGCCCATGAGAAACCGGACTTCCTCCGCTGGGCGACGCCAGTTCTCTGTGGAGAACGCGTAGACGGTGAGCCACTCCACTCCGAGGTCGAGTGCTCCGTAGGCGGCATCGAGGAGCGCCTCTTCACCGGCGCTGTGGCCCTCGGTTCGCTTGAGCCCCCGCTGCTGTGCCCAGCGCCCATTGCCATCCATGACACAAGCGATGTGCGGGGGAACGTTGTCGAGATCCACGGCGGACAGGTCCATCGGCCGAACCGTACCCGACCGACGCTCCGGGATCGTGCTCTCGCTCAACCGGGGCGCAATCCGTCGCCCAGGTGCGGCGACATCTACTCGCTCGAAGCCACGCTCTCCGCGGTCTGGGCGTCCGGGGTCGACGGTGCGGTGGCAGGCGCTGCCGTGGTGGGAGCGGCGGTGGTTGGCGCTGCCGTGGTGGGAGCGGCGACCGTGGCCGGAGCGAAGCTGACGTCGGGAATCGTGGCCGCCGACGTTGTCGGCGGTGCCGTGGTCGACACGCTGATCGTGGTCGCCGGACGGGCAGTCGTGCGGGGTCGAGCGGTGGTGACGGGACGGGCGGTCGTCCGAGGGCGAGCCGTCGTCACCGGAGCTGCCGTGGCCGGAGCCGCTGTGACCGGAGCCGCTGTCGAAGGAACAACCGTCGATGACGCCACGGTGCTGGGGGCGGCGGTGGTGGGGGCGGCCGTCGTTGGTGCGGGGGTCGTGGAAGGCGCAGCGGTGGTCGGCGCAGCAGTGGTTGAGATCGCCGTCGTTGGCACTGCGGCAGCGGTCACGGCCGTGGACGACGCAGGATCATCGGAGCTACTGACGATGGCGAAGAGCGCGATCGCGGCGGAGAGCGAAAGTACGCCGAGCAGGCCCACCAGAATGCGGCGCCGCCAGACTGGCACATCCGCCATCGTGCCCGGGACCAGCGCCACCATTTCGGGGCGGCTCGCCGCGCCGAGGACGACGGCAGGAGGGGCATCGTTGGCTGATTCCTCCGCCGGCGTGTCCAAACGGAGCACCGGCGTCTCTGTAGAGGTCGGAGCGACGGCGCCCACGAGGGGCCGAGCGAAGATCGAGGACTCGGTTGAGGGATCGGCGTCGAGAAGCAGTGCTCGCAGCTCCGCTGCCTCGCGCTCGCTCAGCGGCTCGCGCTCCAGGAAGAGCTGCGGAGAGGGCCGAGGAAGGTCTTCACGGATCGAGGCCGGGAACCCCAGAAGCGGCGTCACCGGAGCACCACGCTCGACCCGTGCCGGGCCATCACCAACGAGGTCGATGACTGGCTCGCCGGAGGCGACCGCGCCGCCACGCCCGTCCGCGTTGGCAGCCGGTTCGGAGGAATTGTCTTGCGGTGTCGGATCAGCCGGAGGGGAAAAGAGTGTCATGGAAGGAGTCGGTCCTCGTGAACATCAAGAATCTGCGCACCCAGCAAGGTGCACAGTTCCCCACAGTGACCGCGCCCGCCAGGGTACTCCCTAAGCTCACCATCGTGTCCAGAGCCCGAGATCAGTTGGTCAGGATCACCCAGCAACTGCCGGGCGGCGGTGAGACGCGTCCCGGTCAGTTGACAATGACCGAAAAGGTGGAGGCGGCGGTCAAGAACGAGGACACGCTGCTCATCGAGGCTGGGACCGGGACCGGCAAGTCGCTCGCCTATCTCACACCGATCATCGGCGCCGGCAAGCGGGCAGTCGTCGCGACGGCCACCATCGCGCTTCAGGGTCAGCTCGTCGATCACGACGTACCGCGAGTGGCCGAGGGCTTGGAGCGAGACGTCTCGGTTGCCATGTTGAAGGGTCGAGGAAACTACCTGTGCAAACAGCGTTTGCTCGAGCTCGATCGGGCCAAGGGCGAGGAGCAACTGCAGCTTCTGGGTGGTCGGCTGCCGTCTGAACAGCTGGCTTCTCTCCGAGCGTGGGCAGCCTCCACGCAAACGGGAGATCGGGAAGAACTCGACCCGGCTCCGCCTCATGAGATGTGGCGCGCAGTGAGTGTCGGTCCGGACGAATGCCCCGGGGCAGCAAAGTGTCCGTCCGGTGCGGAGTGCTTTTCGGAAGCGGCGAGGAACATCGCTCGCGAAGCCGACATCATCGTCACCAACCATCACTACTACGGCCTCAATCTGGCCACCGACGGTGTGCTGCTCCCCGAGCACGAAGTGGTCGTGTTCGACGAGGCACACAATCTTCCCGAAGTCCTGGGTGCGACGTGCGGGGTGGAGATGAGCGGTGGCCGAGTGCGGGCGTTGGCTCGGCGAGTCCGAGGCGTTCTCACCGACGACGAGCTACCTCTGCTGCTCGATCGAACAGCGATTGAGCTCGACAACCAGCTCAGAGACGGCACCGGCCAGGTCGCAGAGATGAGCGCCGATCTCGTCGCCGCCCTCGTCGCCGGCCGCGACCGGGCGGACCGAGTACTCGCCGCACTCCGCAAGGTGAACGCCAAGGAAGACACCGACGCGGCGGCCCGCGTCGAGCGGGCGATGATCTCCTCCACTTCGCTCATCGGCGATTTCGACTCACTGATCGAAGCCGACGACAACAGTGTGTTGTGGGTCGATGGCTCGGAGAACAATCCCGTGCTGAAGGCCACGCCACTCGAAGTCGGCGCCATTCTCGATGAGTTTCTCTGGCCGGACAAAGCCGTCATCCTCACCAGCGCCACGCTTCCTTCGGGACTCGCTCCTCAACTGGGGCTTCCAACTTCGACGGACATCACTCGGGTCGGCTCGCCGTTCGACTACCCGGAGCTGGGGATGCTCTACTGCGCCACCCATCTTCCTCCGCCCAACGCCAGTACCGCCCGAGCGGCCGTGGCTGAGGAGATGGCGACGCTCATCAACGCTGCTGGAGGCCGCACCCTCGGCCTGTTCACCAGCGCCTCAGCGATGCGAGAGGCAGCCGAAACGCTCCGTGAAACGATCGACTTCCCCGTCCTCGTGCAGGGCGAGAACAGCCGGGCGGCACTGATCGAGGCCTTCAAGGACGATCCCGAGAGTGTCCTTCTCGCCACGCTGTCGTTCTGGCAGGGCGTCGACCTCCCGGGCGACACCCTCACCCTGGTCACCGTTGATCGCATTCCATTTCCCCGACCAGACGAGCCCGTGACCCAGGCCCGGCGAGACCGCGCCGGGCGACATGCCTTCAGCCAAGTTGACCTACCTCGTGCTCAGATCCTGTTAGCGCAGGCGGCGGGTCGTCTTGTTCGCCGCTTCGACGATCGCGGCGTGGTTGCCATCCTCGACCAGCGCTTGAACACCAAGAAGTCGTACCGGTGGGAACTCATCAACGCGCTCCCTCCATTGGCTCGTACCAAGGATCAAGCCGAGGTCATCGAGTTCTTGCAACGGCTCAACACCGAAGCCGCAGCTGCTCAGTAGCCGAGGCGGGCAACCGAGCTGGGGTCGTGCTGCCAGTTCTTGTCAACCGTCACGAACAACTCGAGGAACGTTCCTTCTGGGAGCTGCTTGCGGGCTTTGATGCCGACGTCGCGTAGTACCTCCCCTCCCTTGCCGATCACGATGCCCTTCTGACTGTCGCGCTCGACAAGGATCTCAACCCGGACCTTCGGCCAGTCCAGCTCGGTGACTCGGGTCGCGACGGAGTGCGGTACCTCCGCCCGCAAGGTTCGGAGCAACTGTTCGCGAACGAGCTCGGCAATCCACATGGGTTCCGGGGTGTCCGAGATCTGCTCTTCCGGGTACCAGTGGGGCCCGGCAGGCATTCTCTGGGCGAGGTGTTCGAGCAGCGCAGGAAGGCCTTTGCCGGTCTGGGCCGACACTGGAAAGTACGCTGATGCGTCGAGGACGCTGACCTTCTGGAGTTGCTCGGCGATCTTGGCGTGCTCGAGACCATCACACTTGTTCAGTACGACCACGGTGTTCGGCGGGTAGAGCTTCTCGGCGAGGAACTCGTCGCCTCGGCCGAACCCAGAACGAGCATCGACGACGAAGCAAACCACGTCGACGCCAGAGCTGGCCTCGGAGGCGGTGGCATTCAGCTTCTCACCCAGCGCTGAGCGCGGCTTGCCGACACCCGGAGTATCAACGAACACGATCTGGTGCGTATCTGTTGTGTGGACCCCGCGAATCTGGTGACGTGTGGTCTGCGCCTTGTCCGACGTGATGGTGACTTTCTTGCCCATCATCTTGTTCAGGAGCGTGGACTTGCCCACGTTGGGCCGCCCGAAGAGCGTGACGAACCCGGAGTGGAAGTCGTCAGAGAAGGACAGGTCGCTCATGAGTTGGCCTCTTGTTGGATGCGATCGTTGGTTGCTGCCATCACGTGCACTCTCGTGATTCGACGGGCTTGGACACGTTCGACCCGCAGGATGTAGCCGTCGGTTTCACAACTTTCGCCGACCAACGGGACTCGGCCGAACCGATCGAACACGAGGCCGGCAACCGTGTCGTACTCTCCCTCGGAGAAGTCGAGCCCGGCCAAGTCGTTCAGCTCGTCGATCGGGAGCTTGCCATCGACCCGAAGACTGCCGTCCGGTTGCCGTTCGACCAATGATTCTTCGACGTCATACTCATCCACGATTTCGCCCACCAGTTCCTCGATGAGGTCTTCGAGCGTCACGAGTCCGGCGACCCCGCCGTACTCGTCCACCACGATGGCCATATGGAAGCTCTCCTGCTGCATCTCCCGAAGCAGCTGGTTCACTCGCTTGGTCTCGGGAACAAAGCGGGCGGCCCGCATGATCGAGGCCACGTTGGGTGAGGGGTCTTCGTGATTGTCGTCCAACTCCGCCCGAATCAGGTCCTTCACGTAGGCCAGACCGAGCACATCGTCGACGTTGACTCCGACCACCGGCAGCCTGGAGTAGCCGGCGAGAGAGGAGATTTCGAGAGCCTGCTCGATGGTGAGATCACCGTCGACTGTCGTCATGTCTGTGCGAGGCACCATCACGCCGCGCACGATGGTGTCGCCGAACTCGATGACGGACTCGATCAGATCGCGCTCCTCCGGCTCAATCACTGCGTCTTGTACGGCCGCGTCGGCCAGAGCGATGAACTCCTCGGCGTGCGCGAACGGCCCCTTCGGCAGGCCTTTGCCAGGAACAACGACATTCGCAATACCAATGAGCGAACGGGCGAGCAGGCGGACCGGAGGTGAACCGACCGTTCGGGCAACCGGACCAGACAAGGCGAGTGCATACCGATCCGCGTGCAACACACCCTGTGTGCGAGGTCCGACCTCAGCCAAGAAAACCACCGCCACGTTCACCGCAATGACACCGACGGCGACCGCCGTGGTCGTCCAGCGAAGCGCTAGCGCCGTCACAATGGCCATCTCAACGAGCTGGGCAGAAAGGATGACGAGCCGAAGCGGATTCAAAACCTGTTCGGGTGTTTCCAAGAGGACCTGGAGGCGAGCCGCTCGCTTTGGCTCTTCATCAGCCAAGGCTTCAGCCCGGATCACGCTGGTATGAGTCAGTGCCGACTCGGCCATGGCCAACACGACGATCATGACAAGCAGAGCAAGGACGAGCAGCAGAGCAAGAATCTCCTGCTGGCTCACGTGGACTCCGGGCTGTCGTGCGTCGGCGACAACGATTGAGCCTCGTTGCTGAGTGCTTCGCCTGGCACCGGGTGGCTGAACCCCAGCGCTTCGAGATAGCGGCGTTCTCGGGCTTGCATGACCCGACGCTCGCCAGCCTCGGCGTGGTCGTGGCCCAGCACGTGAAGAACACCATGAATAGTGAGGAGCGCGAGCTCAGCCTCGATCGACCCGGTGTGACCCGCAGCCTGACCGACAGCAATAGCCGGGCAGATCACCACGTCACCGAGATGAATCTGCGGCTCGCTTGGCGTCGAACCAGGCTCGACGTCAGATCGGCTCCCGACCTCCGGCGCCATCTCGAGCGGAAAGGCCAACACATCCGTCGGACCTGTCGCACCCATGTGTTCCGCATTCAGTTCGCTGATCGTCGAGAGATCCACGAGATGGAGGTCGAGCCGGCCGCGATCCACAGACTCGCCTCGAAGGACCTGGGAAGCGATCTCGCAGAGTCGTTCCAGATCTACCGGATCCGGCTGGGCATCGCTTCCCGTGGTGAGGACACCAGCGACCTCGACCCTGACGTCCGGTTCGGGTTCGTCGGGCACCTCTTCGAGATCGAGAATCTCGAGCAGCGAGGGCGTCGGTTCGGGGGTCCCGTCGCTCATCGGGTGGGCAGACCCTCGTGTTTTTCATATGCGTCGACGATGTCCTGCACGATGCGGTGACGAACCACATCTTTCGATCCAAGCCGAACGAACGCCACATTTGGCACGTTCTTCAGAATCCGCTCCGTGCCACCAAGGCCGCTTCGGCCCCCTTGAACGTCCACCTGCGTCTCGTCCCCGGTGACGATCACCCGGCTGTTGAAGCCGATGCGGGTGAGGAACATCTTCATCTGTTCGGGCGTGGTGTTCTGCGCCTCATCGAGGATGATGAAGCTGTCGTTCAGCGTTCGACCTCGCATGAATGCCAACGGGGCGACCTCAACAGCATTGCGCTCGAACAGCTTGGCCATGCCATCAGCACCGACCATGTCGTGCAGCGCGTCGTACAGCGGACGCAGGTATGGATCGACTTTCGACATGAGGTCGCCAGGGAGGAAGCCAAGGCGCTCGCCAGCCTCGACGGCCGGCCGAGTCAGGATGATGCGCTCGACCTCTTTGTCCTGGAGTGCTCGAACTGCGCAAGCAACGGCCAACCAGCTCTTTCCCGTTCCTGCGGGCCCGATCCCGAAGGTGACCATGTTTGCTCGCACGGCGTCGAGATAGCGCTTCTGTCCGGCTGTCTTCGGTCGCACCGACTTGCCTCGCGCTGTGGTGAGCACGTGATCGGTCAACACCTCAGAGGGCTTGACCTTCCCACCGCGGAGGTTGCCTCCCACCATGTCGATGGCGCGCAGCACGACCGACGATTCGATCTGTTGCCCCTTTTGGAGCACCACCACGAGTTCGTTGATGACCTCGGCCGCCTCGTCGGCCTGGCTGCCCTGAATGTTGATCTCGTTGCCCCGCACGTGGATGTCGACGTCGTACGACTCCTCCACCACTCGGAGGTACTCATCACGTTCGCCGAGAAGGCCAACCATGAGCTCGTTGCCCGGAACGCTGATCTTCGTTGGTGACGGCATCACGAGAGAGGCTATCGTGGTGGCTTCGGGCAGGTCAGCCCTCGATGTCGTTCGGCCCATGAACGCGACGTCCTTCGATCACATCTGCCACCGGCGGTAGCGCAGCCGAATGCGGCTGTTTCCCAGTCTCGCACTGCGCCGCCGGTTGATTGGAGGAATTCCATGGCCACCCGCGTGTCGCTCTCGTCACGTCCTGACCTCACCGACCGAGCGGTCGTCGAGAAGGTCAAGCTCACCAACGACGCCGTCGATCGGCGAGCCGAGGCTCAATGGCTTGCCGACGCCCGTCACACCGGCGTTGTTCGGCTTCTGACCGTTTCGGAGGATCCGTTCACGATCTGCACTGAGCATGCAGGAACCGCCACGTTGCGAACCGAGCGGCTGGGACCCGTCGATGCTGCCCGGACCCTGACTCAGGTCGCCGAGACGCTGGCCTCGCTGCACGAACGATCGCTGGTCCACGGGAAGATCTCGCTCGATCACGTGATCCTCGGTGAGGCGGGCCCTGTTCTCTGCAGCCCTGCCGGAACCGTTCACGATCCATTGGTCGACGTCGCCGGTCTGGGCCGTTGTGTCCGTGACCTCATCGAGAGGTGGGCGGAGGAAGACGGCGCCTTGAACCCCCAAAGCCGAGCAGTCTGGGAGGAAGCGGCCAGAGCGTTGTCCCCCGCCACTGAGGCCGCTTCGTCAGAGGGCGTTTCTTCGGTTCGACGAGCTGCTCGTCTGCTGGAACGGTTGGGCGATGGGCCCGGGGCGTCGGTGACCTCGGCCTCCCCTTCGCCCCTGCTCGCTGCCCCGGGCCGCGCCATCGGGTGGAGAACACGAAGCCTGGTTGCCCTCGCCGTGGTCTTGGTCGTCACGCTGACGGGGGCACTGCTCACTGAAGCCGAAACGGCGAGCGATGGTTCAGGAAGCAATGCGGCACTCGTGGACATCCACGGCCGTCGTTTTGCGGTTGGCGAGCAGGGAGACTCCGCGATCGCCCTGGAACGGCCATGTCACGGCGTCCCGGGCATCCTCGTGCTCCGCCGCTCAGACGCAACGGTGTGGCGGTTCGACGACGTCTCTGATCAGGCTCAGGGTCAACCGGTGGCCCGGGTACCGGGAGCGACCGCTCTCGTCGTCACCGCCGCGATGCCCGAAGCGGAGCAAGATGCCGAGACTGACGGCGTCAATTCCTCGACCTCTTGCGAGCACGCATGGGCACGCGGCCCAGCCGGGCAAACCGAGATTCGATGACGACCCGTCGAAGACGGCCAGGGAAGGAGCGCCCGGTCTGGCCTAAAAGCTGGCCAGGCCGAGATCGGCGAGACGATCCACGGCGCTCTCGAATTCGACGCCGAGAATGCAAGCAACGGCGCGCAGGTCGTCCTGACGGACGGTGAGTACGCGGCCGTTGAAGTCCTGTCGCTGGATCTGAATCATCGACAGGTAGCGGGCAAGCATTTCGCCCTCGGGTCCGGCGATGGAATCGAGCTGCGTGAGATCGAGCGTGATGCCGTCTCGGGCCCGATCGGTGAGGTCGAGCACGCCGGGGGTCACCCCAACCGCAGCAGTCCGAGGAAGGAGTTGGTCGACCGGAACGCTGTAGAACTGCGCCAAACGCTCGAGTCGGGGCACCGAGATGGCCCGCTCTCCGCGCTCGTACGCACCAAGCACCGACGCCTTGAACTCTTGTTCGGAGTTCGCCTCGACCTCTTGCAACGACAAACGCTTCTGGCGCCGAATGGCGCGCAGACGTTCGCCGACTCGACGGCCATAGGCCGACGTTGCTTCGTTCAATTCGTCCTCGCCCATATCTCTCCCTGGGTCACACGCACGGGCAACCGTAGACGGCGCTCGGGCCAGCTTCAACCACAGACGGTGATCACGTCGATGGGAAGATCTCGTCACCGAGTCGTTCCACAAGAAGGGCGCCGGCCACGATCGCCGCCGTTTCCGCCCGCAGAACCCCGCCGGGAAGGCGAATCCGCCGCAGTCCACTGACTTCGGCCGACTCCCAGCCTCCTTCGGGGCCAATGAGGACCAAGCGGTCACTTTTGGTGAGGTCCTCACCATCGGGATCCGCAATGGCAACCTGGGGCTCAGCGGAGCGCAACGCCTGCAGGGACGCCACTTCGTGAATGTGAGGGAGCCGCACGTGCCGGCTCTGCATACCGGCTTCGCGGCTCACGAGCCGCCACTTCACCACCTGTTTCTGGGCCTTCGCAGCATCCCAGCGCACGACCGAACGGCTTGAGTGAAACGGCCGAATACTGGCCACACCCAGCTCCGTGAGTTTCTGCACGACCCACTCCGGTCGCTCGCCCTTCACGGGCGCAAAGCCCACCGAAACGTCCGCTGTGGGTGGATCGACTCGCTGGACTTCGCCCAGCTCGAACGGCACATCGGCGAACCGGGCAGTCCGCCAGCCGCCTCGACCGTCACTCAGGATAATCGCAGCCCCGTCGTGCGTCCGGCGGACGCGCCGAAAGTGGTGCATATCCGACTCGGCGAAGACCGGCGTGTCGAGATCCTCGACGTAGATGAACGGGTCAGATCGAAAGGAGGCTGCGAGGGACGTCATACACACCTCACGGGAGCCACGGGGTCACCAACCGAACCCGAAGCTCAAGAGAAGGCGTTGCGAATCTTGGAGAAGAGCTTGCCGTCGGCCGGCGCATTCACCGATTCCTTGCGCAGCTCGGCCAGCTGGCGCACAAGCGCCTCTTCCTCATCACTGAGGTCGGTTGGTGTGTCGACGATGAGTGTGAGTTCGAGGTTGCCTCGGCCCCGACCTCGCAAACGAGGTGTGCCCTTGTCTCGCACAGTGAAGACCTTGCCTGTCTGCGCGCCGCGTGGGATCTCGAGATCGACCGGCCCGTCGATCGAGTCGAACGTGACCTCGGCTCCGAGCGCAGCTTGGGTTGCCGGCACGTGCAGTTCGGCCAAGAGCCGGTCGCCGTCGCGCTGGAACGTTGGGTGCGGAGCGACTCTGACTTCCACGTAGAGGTCACCGGACCCTCCACCGCGAGGACCAACGGCGCCTCGCCCGGTCAACCGGAGCGTGGATCCGTTGGAGACACCGGCGGGGATGTCAACGGTGTAGGTCATGTCCTCCACACGCCGGCCTTCGCCCGAGCAGTCGCCGCAGGGCGAAGAAATGATCTGTCCTTCTCCCCCGCACCGGGGGCACGCAGCCGTGGTGACCATCTGGCCGAGAATCGACTGGCGCACCTGCCGAACCTGGCCGGCGCCATTGCATTGAGTGCAGGTGTCGACGCTCGAGTCCGGCGCCGCACCGGTCGCTTCACACGTGTCGCACGAAACAGCCGTGCGGACCTTGACTTCCTTCGCAGCACCATTGACAACGTCTTCAAGCGTGAGCGTGGTGACCACTTCGAGGTCGACACCGCGCTGGGGTCCGCCTCGTCCACCACCGCCACCACCGCCCTGGTTGAAGAAGGCATCGAAGAGATCACCGAGGCCGCCTCCGCCGAATGGATCGCCGCCTCCGAAGCCACCACCGCCGGGGCCACCGGCCGAGCCGAAGCGGTCGTAGTTTGCTCGCTTCGTGTCGTCGCTGAGCACCTCGTAGGCCTCGGCCACCTTCTTGAATTCGGCCTCAGCCTCGGCATCATCCGGATTGGCATCGGGGTGAAGTTGGCGAGCGCGCTTGCGGTACGCCTTCTTGATCTCCTCGGCCGAAGCTGAGCGTTCGACGCCGAGCAGCTCGTAGAAATCAGCCACGGGGGCACCTCAAGTTGCACATCGAGAAGACGATCATCCTTCGCTCAGCCGCTGACCGAGCTGTCGGCTCACTACCGCAACGGCAGCCAGCGCTTGTGGGTAGTCCATGCGAGTAGGCCCCAGCACAGCGATCGAACCGGCATGTTCGCCGTCGATCTCGTAGGGGGACACCACCACGCTGCATTCTTCTAGCCGCTCGACGCCCGTTTCCGACCCGATGGCAACCGAGAGCCCTCGATCGACCACATCCGCAATCACGTTCACCACGACCAGCTGCTGTTCAAGAATGGTGAGGACCCGACGGACGGAGTCAACAGCATCGAACCCGTTCGCGACCCGAGACGTGCCGTCGACGTAGACCCGGTCGTCGCGGGTCGGCGCCCCTGAGGCCTCCATGACCGCTTGGGCCAACGCATCGACGCGATCGTCGCCCGAGAAGGCAAGCGGTGCGGCCTCGAGAAGTGTGTGGCCGCTCATGGCCTCGGAGACCAGGGACTGAACGGTGGCCAAGTCCAGTTCTGAGACATCCGAATCGAATTCGAGCGTGTGCTTCTCGACCACGCCGTTGGAGCGCACGACGATGGCCAGGGCCACCTGCGGCGTCAACGACACGAGCTGCACAGAGCGGACGACCACAGCATCGGTGGACTGATCGATGACAACCGCTGCGTGATCGGTGAGGTTCGAGAGCAGGCCTGCGGTCTGCTTCATCAGATCCTCGATCTCGCCCCGCACGACGGAGAAGAAGTCGAGAACGCGCAGGCTCTCTGGACGAGCCAGCCGAGCCTGGCCCACGGAGTCAACGAAGTAGCGGTAGCCCTTGTCGGTAGGTACTCGGCCAGCGCTGGTATGCGGCTGGTGCAAGTAGCCATCGGCCTCAAGACTCGACATGTCATTGCGAATCGTCGCCGATGACACCGAGATCTTGGCCGCCTCCGCGATCGAGCCCGAGCCAACCGGGGCGGCCGTGTCGATGTACTCCTCGACCACCGCCTTGAGGATGGCCGCTTTCCGCTCGTCCAACATGAGTGCCTCAGTCTACGGGAACCCTTGGAGACGACGGCACACACGGCCGAAGGGGCCGATCCTGACGCTCAGGCCCACGTCTGCTTGAGTCGGTCGTACCGGGCAAGCGACTCGTTGCGCTCGGCGCCGTGATCGACGATCGGGCCGGGATAGCCAGCGGGAGCGCCGGCCTTGCAAGACCACGGTTCGTGAATGTCCTTGTCGGTCATGTGAGCGATTTCGGGAACCCAGCGGCGGAGATAGCGGCCCGTCGGGTCGAACTTCCGGCTCTGGTTCATCGGGTTGAAGATTCGGAAGTACGGCGAGGCGTCGGTCCCAGTGCCAGCAACCCACTGCCAGCCGTGATTGTTCGATGCGAGGTCGCCGTCGACCAACTGATCCATGAACCAGCGGGCACCACGCGTCCAATCCAAGTGCAGATCCTTCACGAGGAAGCTGCCGACGATCATTCGAACCCGGTTGTGCATCCAGCCTTCAGCTCTGAGCTGACGCATACCTGCATCGACGATCGGGTAGCCGGTCTGTCCATCACACCATCGTTGGAAACGCTCATCGGCATGCGTTCCGGTGTCAACTTCCATCGCCGCCATTTTCGGAGCGAAGGCCTGGCGCGCAGAGTCCGGACGGTTGAACAGCACCTCGGCGTAGAACTCTCGCCAGCAGATCTCACTTCGAAAGACATCTTCGCTGGGGTCGGGGCCGAGCCGAGCCAGCAACTGTCGAGGATGAATGGTGCCCCACTTGAGATGGGGCGAGAGACGGGATGTGCCCTCGATGCCCGGGTTGTTGCGGGCGTCGTCGTACGAGAAGACCGGACCGTCAAGAAAGGCCTCCGCTCGCTCCCACGCGGCCCGCTCACCAGCCGCAGGAAGGTCGGCCGCCACGGTCGGCGCGGCCGGAATACCTTCGCTCGTGACGCCCGTGACCCAATCCGCATCGATGCGACCCTGCGGGTCGGCCCATCCATGTGTCTTCCATGCCCGGAAGAAGGGGGTGAAGACCTTGTATGAGGTGCCGCCGCCGGTGAAGACCGAACCCGGAGGGACCGCGTAGTTCGAATCCCGGTAGTGCACTTCGAGGCCAGCGTCAGCAAATGCGGTGCCGACGCCGGTATCTCGGCTCCGGCCGTAGGGGGCGAAATCGTCGGTGGCGTAGATAGTCGTCGCCCCCGTGTCGCGGCACAGCTGCTGAAGGGCGGTGGAAGGGTCGCCACTCCGGATCACGAGATGGCCGCCGATATCAGCGTTCAACGACTCGAGACATGCCGAGAGGTAGGCAAGACGGGCGGCGCCGGAGGTCGAGCGCAACTTCTCGTCGAGGAGGAAAACAGGCACCACAGGCCCGGCGGCTGCCGCCTGCGCCAACGCAGGGTGATCGGCCAGACGGAGGTCGCGGCGGAACCAAAAGATGACGGGTGCGGGCACGGGCTCATGTTGCCCCAAGAACTCACCGAAGCGAGAGGTCGGGCCTTGGATCATGCGGCGGTGATGTGAGTTGACTTGGGCTCCACACCCTCAACGGGCGGCTCGCCTGGTGCGACGAAGCCGAACGCCTCATCTCCGATCGGTCAGCCTGATGCATACCGCATTGCGCCTGCTGCAGGCCTCCGCTCTTGTATCGGCGACTCGGGGCGTGTTTGCCGTCGATTCGTTCATTGGCGACGACGCTGTCACCGACGCGACCACGTCAAGCGTCCGGCTGCTGCTCGGAGTGCTGGGTCTCCTTGCGCTCCTCGCCGCCCTTGATGTCGAGAAGGGACTCGCTGCCATCGGTCCATTGTCGCCACAGGGCCACGTCCGCCCCCTTGGCCTCGCCACGCTGCTCGCGGGTGGGGCGCTCGCTGCGTCTGACGCTCTTCGGTCTCGGCCGTCTCACGAAACTGAGTCTCTTCGAGGGCGACGCTCTTGCAGCGGTCCTCGTGGTTGCCGTCATCGCCGGTGGAAGACTCTTCTCCGAGTGGTCCTGCGCTCAGTCGAGAAAGGGCGCGCTCGTCCGCCCAGCAGCGGTGTGAGCGTGATCGAGTAGCTCGAGAACCTCACGGCCCGCCAGAGCCGGCAGGTCAGTCGTCGAGCCGAAGGGCGCGAATGAAGGTGTCAGGCGGGATCTCGACTCGTCCGATGCTCTTCATCTTCTTCTTGCCCTCCTTCTGCTTCTTGAGCAGTTTGTTCTTTCGGGTGATGTCGCCGC
>CALKTH010000095.1 GCA_937997485.1 uncultured Acidimicrobiales bacterium
AGCGCGGCAATTCTGGTGGTTGAGGCGGCAAGTCTGGTGTTGAGACAGGTGGAGGAGATGGCGTTGGGAGATGGGTGGCGTGTGTCGCACCGATCGTCGCGGTGGCGCCCTGCGAACTAGCCTTGGCGGGGTGCGAGTGATTGCCCGGTTCGGGCCATCTGCTGCCCTTGCTGGGCTCGGAGCGCTGGTGGTGCACCAGCTGGCGTATCTCCTCGCGTCTGCCCTCGCCACAGTCAGCACTGGAGTCGGTGGCGGGCCCGTCACCGATCACGGCCACCTGACAACGATGTGGGCAGTTGCCACGCCGTTGGCGGTGATCGCCGCCGCGTGCTTCGTCCTGCGCCAGATCAGAGACCTTGGTTATCGCACACCTCTGACGGCCCGGGCGATGACGGCCGGCATCAGCGGAGTGTTCGTGGCGCAGGAGGCGATTGAGTACGCGCTTGCGGGCATCTCACCACTTGAGCTTGCCTCGTCACCAGCCATCTGGATCGGTCTCCTTCTTGCCTTGCCGGTTGCGTTCGCACTGCGCGGCTCGCTTCGACAGGTCTCGGCGCTTGTCGCTCGTTTCGTGGAACGTCGGGCAACGATCGACTTCGAGCGATCGTCGTTCGGCACCTCCCTCACGATGTCGTGGCAACCAGTTCTTCTCGTCGTGGCAACCCCCACTCGTGGGCCGCCTCGTCGGGTTCGTTGACTCATTCACGAATCCGAACGAACGAAACGAGAGAACCCGATGATTGACCGACGACGACGGCTTCTTGCCGTCCTCGCGACCCTCACGCTTCTCGTCGCTGCCTGTGGCGACGGCGAAGAAGAGGGAGCAGCGGCACCAGCGACCGACGAGACCGCGGAAACAGACCAAGAGGCAGGCCATCACGACGACGATGATGGTGGTGACGATCATGGTGGTGACGATCACGGCACCGGCCACAGCCATGACCACGGTGGTCACAGCGAACCGATCGAGGTGCCCGAGGGCATGGCCGTCCCTCAGATCGCATTGACGGCCACGGAAGACCCGGTCTCCGGTCACCATCTGTCCATCGAACTGACCGACTTCCGGATCTCGCCGGAGAGCGCCAGCACCGAACCGGTCGACGGCGAGGGACACCTTCACCTGTACGTCGACGGCGAGCGCGTCATGCGTTTCTACAACACCGACCTCCATCTCTCCGGCCTTGCCGAAGGCGAGCACACCGTGATGGTTGAGGTCAGCGCCAACAGCCATGCGGCCTACGCCGTTGATGGTGAGCCGATCGTAGCGATGGAGACGATCACGGTCGGCGCCTCGCCTGCCCACAGCCACGGCGCCGACCCCGTCGAAGTCGAAGGCTTCCCTGCTCCTGAAGCGACGGTCACCGTGGTGAAGGACCCGAAGAGCGGCTGGAACCTCTCGGTCGATCTGGCGAACTTCGAGATCACGCCAGCGGCGTCGGGTCTGGATCGCGTGGACGGTGAGGGGCACCTGCACCTCTCCATCGACGGCGACCGCCAGACCCGCCTCTACGGGACCGACTGGCACATTCCGTCGTTGACGGAGGGCCGTCATGAGGTTGCCGTGGAGTTCAGCCACAACGACCACGTTCCTTACGGCATCGACGGCGAACCGCTGCGCGCCGTCACCATCGTTGAGGTGTCCGCTGAAGATGCGTCCGATGGAGCCATGGGCGGCGGCATGGAGATGGCAGACGAGGCCTCGGCCGACATCGTGATTCCCATCACGCTCTCCGGTGGCGAGGTCACGATCGGCGGCGCCGACGCTTCCACCCGAGTCGAGGTCCCGCTCGGTTCTGTGGTGGCGCTTCAGGTCACCAGCGACGTGGCTGACGAAGTGCATCTCCATGGCTACGACTTCTTTGCCGATGTCGCTCCCGGCGAGATCGGGATGCTCGTCTTCGAGGCATCGATTCCTGGCCTGTTCGAAGCCGAGCTCGAGGGCTCCGGCACCCTCTTGGCTGAGATCCAGGTCAGCTGATGATCTTCGCCCACGGCGTTGGCTCACGAGGTGATCTGCCGCTGCCACTTTGGATGTTCACGTGGGCCTCCGCGGTAGCACTTGCGCTGTCGTTCGTGGCGCTCGGAACGTTGTGGACCACGCCCCGTCTGGCGAAGGCGGGGGAGGGGCGGAGCCTGTTCGGCCAGACGCTGCCTTCGCCGGTTCGAGCGGTGCAGGTCGTTGGTCAGGCGGCCGCGCTGTTGCTGTTCGTCGTGGCGATTGCGGCCGGGCTCTTCGGGACCAACGAGACGGGCAACAATCTCATGCCGGTCACCCTTTATGTCGTCGTATGGGTAGGGGCCCAGGTCGTTGGTGGCCTGGTCGGCGACATCTGGCGCTCGATCAATCCGCTCTACACGCTGGCCGCCCTTATGGAGAAGGTCACCGGACCGCGACGTGAGCAGAGGGACGCTTCCTTGGGGACGCCACCGGCGGCCGTCGGCCAGTGGTGGGCGGCGGCTGGACTCTTCGGATTTCTGTTCCTCGAATTGGTCCATCCAACAGGGTCAACGCCTCGCACGCTGGGCATCGCTGTCCTCGCTCATGCGCTGATCTCGCTCGGGTTCGCGTGGTTCTGGGGCACCCGTTGGCTGCAGACGCATGAGCCCTTCAGCGCCCTCTTCACATGGATCGGCGAGATGGCACCGATCACCTCGAACGAGGGCGGGGGTCTTCGCCGACGACCCCTGATGAGTGGTTTGGCCCGCATGCCAGTCGAGACCGGAACGGTGTGGGCGCTGCTGATCGTGCTCGGCGGAACGACATTCGATGGCTTCGCCGAGAGCGAGGTGGGCCGAGATCTGTTCGACGAACCGGAGGGCTGGGGTGCCGTGGTGCCCCTGACCTTGGGTCTCATCGGTTCGATCATTGTGGTTGCGGCTCTCTACAGCGTTGGCATCTGGTGGACTCGCCGGGTGACGGGCTTCGAGTTCGCCGAACTGCGTGACGCGTTCGCTCCATCGCTGGTCCCGATCGTGTTCGGTTACGCCATTGCGCACTACGCCCAGCTGCTCGTTGATGAGGTCCAGAGTTTCGTCTTCCGCCTTTCGGATCCGTTCGGCATCGGTTGGGACCTGTTCGGCGGAGCGGACGGCACGATCGACTTCACCATCATCAGCGTTGATCTCATCGCCTGGATCCAGGTGCTGGCGATCCTTTTTGGCCACATCGGTGCGGTCACGGTTGCTCACGACCGTTCGGTCGAGCTGTTTCCGGCGAAAGACTCGTTGCGCAGCCAGTTCGCCATGCTGCTGGTCATGGTCGGTTACAGCACACTCGGACTCTGGCTCCTGATGAACGCTTGACGAGCCGAACGTCACGTGTTCGATGGGACGCTTCTGGGTGCGGCGCTTGTTGACTCTTTCGTTCCCTGAGCAGCGGGCTCTCGGGACGATCGAGACGAGGACGACATGCTCAACTCAACTCGCTCCCGTCTTGTGCGCCGGGCGTGCGCCGTGGGCGACTGGATGCGCCGCACACCTGTGGCCTTCAGCCGGCAGGGTGCAATCCAAGCAACCGTGTCCGCAGCCCGGACCACTGCCGCTTCGGCGGCTCGAACAACTGCGGCGCCAGCGCAGCCGTTTCTTTGGCTGTTCGCAGGGACCTTCTTTATCGGCGTGGGTGTCACGCTGTACTTGCGCGCCGATCTCGGCGCGCCTCCGTATGACGTGCTGCTTTCTGGCGTCGCAGCTCGAGTTGGGATCTCGCACGGGCAGGGCGGCTGGCTGGTTGGCTCGGTGTTCCTGGCCCTGGCCTTTGGGCTTGGCCGACGTCCGCGGGTGAACACCCTGTTCTTCATTCTCTTGAACGGTCTCTTCATCGATGCTGCCCGACCGCTGATTGCGCAGCCTGAGACGTTGGTCGGGCGAGGGTTCTTCGTGGCGCTGGGAACGCTGTCGATCGCCACCGGGCTGTCGCTCATCATCCACGGCGGTGGAACTGGTGGGCCGTTCGACATGACGGTGCGGGCCATCGCCGATCGAGGTTTGCCACCTCGGGCCGTCCGAACCTCGATCGAATTCTCGGTGCTTGCGCTTGGCGTCTTGCTCGAAGGGTCGATCGGGCCGGGCACGTTCGTCTTTGCGCTTCTCATTGCGCCGACCTTGCGTGTTGTCGAGCAGAACCTCAGCGACCTTCGCGCTGGCCGCGACCTGCGGACATCTCAGCGCGCACCCTCCTCGCCCCGCCAAAAGCGCACTGTCCGCACCTAAACGCCCTCGTGGCACCGTTACTTGTCGCCAGGGCGACAAGTAACGGTGCCACCAAGGGCTTGGGCGGTGGGGTGTGACGTATGCGACAGCTGGGGTCCCGGTTGTTGAGTCGACTCGCCCGTACCCTCCGAGGGTCCCTCAATCTTGTGGGGTCCGCTTCCGATGGAGGAACAGGCACGTGCGAACTGCTCGTCGCCGCCTCCAAGACCTCAAGGGTTGCCGTGTCTGACACTTCCACGCCTGTTGCGCCTTCTCCTGCGCCTCGCGACGCCTTCATCCAGCATTGGCTGTCGAACCCACGGGTCGATCTGCTCTCTGGCCTCGTTGTTGCCCTGGCCCTGATCCCCGAGGCGATCTCGTTCTCAATCATCGCCGGCGTCGATCCCAAGGTCGGGCTCTACGCCTCGTTCTCGATTGCCATCATCATCTCGATGACTGGCGGCCGGGCCGGCATGATTTCCGCCGCCACCGGCGCCATGGCGCTCGTTGTGGTGCCCCTCGTTGCTGAGTACGGCGTGGGCTATCTCTTCGCCGCCACGATCCTGGCCGGGGCGATGCAGATCGCGTTCGGCTACCTCGGCGTCGGCGAGCTCATGCGCTTCGTGCCCCGCACGGTGATGCTCGGCTTCGTGAACGCCTTGGCGGTCCTCATCTTCCTTGCTCAGGTGCCGCACATCCTGCTCAACGATGAAGGCATGGACTCGAGCAAGCTGGGAATGAACCTCGGCTTCATCGCCGCCGGTCTCGCCATCATCTACGGGCTTCCCCGCATCACGAAGGCAGTGCCGTCCCCGCTTGTTGCCATCGTCGTGCTGTCCGGCATCGCAATCTCCATGAACCTCGAGCTGCCTACCGTCGGCGACATGGGAGCGTTGCCCGACTCGCTGCCGTTCTTTGCGCTGCCCGACGTCCCGTTCAACATGGAAACGTTGCGCATTATCCTCCCGTTCTCGCTCACGCTCACGATGGTTGGCCTGCTCGAGTCGCTTCTCACTGCCCAGTTGCTCGATGACCTCACCGACACTGACTCCGACAAGAATCGTGAGTCTCGAGGCCAGGGCATCGCCAACATCTTCACTGGCTTTCTCGGCGGCATGGCCGGTTGCGCCATGATCGGCCAGTCGATGATCAACCACCGCTCTGGCGGTCGCACTCGGCTCTCCACACTCGCCTCCGGCGTCTTCCTGCTCATCCTGATTCTTGCGCTGGGCGGCCTCGTTGCGCAGATCCCCATGGCCGCCCTCGTTGCTGTGATGATCATGGTGGCCCTGGGCACCTTCAACTGGAACAGCGTTTCTCCCGACACGCTCCGTTCGATGCCCCGGACCGAAACAGCCGTCATGGTCGCCACGGTCGCCGTCGTGGTCCTCACCCACAATCTCGCCTACGGCGTGGGCGTTGGTGTGCTGCTCTCCGCCGTGTTCTTCGTTCGCCACGTCTCGCATGTCGTGTCGGTCACGAGCGTGCTCGACCCGGACAATGTCGAGCGTCTCTACGCCGTGAGCGGCCAGCTGTTCTTTGCCTCTACCAACGATCTGGTGCATGCCTTCGACTACGACGCAGTGAAGGTGAAGCGGGTCGAGATCGATCTCAGCGAAGCCCGGATCTGGGATACGTCGGCCGTTGTTGCTCTCGACGCGGTGGTTGCCAAGTTCGCCGAGCGTGGCATCGAGGCGCATTTGTGCGGCATGAACCGGCACGCCGAAGCGCTGCACGGCAAGTCCACGGGCAAGGTTTCCGTCGGGCACTGATCACTCTGTCTGACCGTATGCACGGAGGAGTTGCCAGCGACCGTGCTGCGCCGGCCGAGCCAGTTCCGCTCGTGAAGTAAGAGGCTCTTGACCCATCGGGGCCCGAGGTCTTCGATGCCGGAATGTCACTGAGCGACGACTTCAGACAACACGGTTTCCTCTCCGGCATCAAGGTGCTTTCGACAGACGAGGCGGCCGCACATCGGGCCCGATTCGAAGCCGCAGAAGCGGCGGTTGGGTCGCTGCACTACATCGACCGGGTCGAGACCGTTCTCGACTCGGCGTTCGAATTGGCTACCCACCCGGCGGTTCTCGACGCCGTGGAGGCCTGTATCGGTCCGGACATCTTGCTGTACAACGCGACGTACATCGTGAAGGAGCCCGGCTCCCCGGCGCAGGTCAAGTGGCACCAAGATCTCACCTATTGGGGCCTCGAGGATGAGGATGCGCAAGTCTCGATGTGGTTGGCGGTGGCGCCGGCACCAGAGGCCGCCGGCTGCATGCGCATGATCCCCGGCAGTCACCGGGAAGGCCGGCGGGATCACGCAACGGGCTCGGGTGACGGAAACGTGCTCTTGCTCGGGCAGCACCTGCTCGATGTGGACGAGCGTCAAGCGGTGGTGTGTTCCCTCAGGGCTGGCGAGGCCTCGTTCCATCATGGCTGGACGATTCATGCGTCGGCGCCAAACGTGAGCGACGACCGCCGGATCGGGCTCAACGTGCAATACCTGGCGGCCCACAATCGATTCGCAGGCGCGGGCGACGCGACCGCGATGCTCGTGCGAGGCGAGGATCGCTTCGGGCACTTCGCCCCGGCGTCGCCCGGATCTGGCCGTCTTGACGAGGAGACCGTGAGACTATGGCGACGGCGCGACCAGGAGATGAAGGCTCGGTTCACGACGGGGACTGCCTGACCCCCACCTACGCCTCGTCGTCCACCAGGAGCGCCCGGACGTTGCGGTCGACGATGTCGAGCGCGTGGGCGAGCGCTTGCAGCTTCTCACCGTCCATGCCGGCGAAGACTGCGGCCCGCTCGCTCCGAGCTGCCTTCATGGTTCGTCGGACGACGGCCCGGCCGTTGGTGGTGAGTGAGAGATTGCGGGCTCGGCGATCCTTCGGATCCTCCGAACGTTCGACGAGGCCGTCCGAGACGAGCGCTTCAACCAGGCGACTCACGTTGGGCGCATCGGTCAGGGCTGGCTCGGTCAGTTCGCCCTGGCGCATCGGGCCGTCCTGGTGGAGCCGGGCAAGGATGAACCAGCGCTCGGGTGCGAGCCCGTCGGCCTGAGTCTCGAGGAATCTCGCCAGATGGGTGAGGAGCAATCGATTCGTTCGATGAATGCGAAACGCGATTGCGTCATCGATGCGATCGGAATCGTGAAGGGATGGCGTGCCGTCGTCGCTCATGGGCCAACGAGTGTGGCCTCGTAGTAGGACGAATCGGGCGGTCCGGCCAGGCACGGGCCGACGGCGCTCATGACCGAGGCGAACGCTGGCGACTGCTGGTAAGCCGCGAACGACGGCTGGTCCTCCCACTCTTCAATGATGTGGAGATGATGGGGATCGTCGACTCCAACCGAGACATCGAAGCGGAGGCATCCCGGGAAGTCTCGAACAACGCTCGTCTGCTCTGCGGTCAACAGCTCCTGCACGGTGGATCGACCTTCGGGTGTGGTGGTCACAGCGACTCGGGCAACAAACATGATTCTCCTGCGTTCGCAATAGTGGCGTACGCAAGTATATGTCCACCTGAATCCCTTCGCAATGGGAACATCGGTCAGGCGCCGTCGGACGCTTGAGCACGATGCAAGACGTGCGTGATGCCTGGGCGATCGGTGGGCTCGAACCCGAGATGTTCCCAGAACGGCGGCGCGGCGGCAGAGGCGCGGGCATTGCACGTGAGCGTCTCGGTGTGAGCAAAGCCGGTGGAGATGAGCCGAAGCGCGATGGCACGGGCGATCCCGCGCCGACGCCACGCCGTGGCGACGTAGAAGCGTCGAACCCGCAACGCTCCCGGAACGTCGGGACACTGAGAGAGTCCACCAACACCGACGGCCGCGACACCCGACTGCGACGCGAAGTCGGACTGCACCCTGCCGCTCGCTACTGCGATGATCAACGCCTCACCCTCACGATTGAATCGGTTGTCCCCCGACTCCCACTGCTGAATCAGCGTGCCGACGTTGCGAATGCCAGCCGCTGTGGCCTCGATCGCCAGATCATCGAGACCGGCGGGCAGCGGATCGGCGGCCTTGATCAGTCTGACCGAGTTATCCATCTCAGAGCTGCCTCAGAGCATCGAGCAGCAGGTCGAGCTCATCATCGGTGTTGAAATAGTGCGGCGACGCCCGAACGACGGCGTCGATCCCCGCGCTGCCAAGATCAAAGTAGGAGTTGCGGGCCCCCGGAGCGGCGAGATTGATGCCCTGCGCACGGAGCGCCGCAACAACATCGACTGGGGCCGTGCCCGCTTTGGTGAACGTGACGATGCCGCACTTGTTCACGCCTTGGTCGTAGACGTCGATGCCGCTGATCGTCGGTAGTTCGGCTCGCAACCGGTCGGACAGGTAGGCCACGCGCTTCTGGATCGACTCGATGCCGAGATCGACGGCGTATTCGATCGCGACGCCGAGGCCGACCTTGCCTCCGAAGTTGGTTTCGCCGAACTCGAACCGGGTCGCGTCTGGGGCCAGCTCGTAGTCGTCATCGGCGGTCCAGGTCGTCGAGCGACCGTCCACGAAGATTGGATCGGACAGCTGTTGCATCACCTCTCGGCGTACGTAGAGCATGCCGGTGCCTCGTGGCCCTCGAAGCCACTTGCGTCCGGTGAAGGCCAGGAAGTCGCACGCCAGCTCATCGACGTTCAACGGAAGTTGCCCGGCGGCCTGGCAGGCGTCGAGAAGAAACAACGCGCCCGCCTTCTTGATGGCGGGGCCCACCGCTTCGATCGGATTGACAAGGCCACTGGTCATGGGGACATGTGTGAGACACACCAGCTTGACCGGCGAGGCACCACGATCCTCCAGTCGAGCCAGCAGGCGAGCAACATCGAGCTGCCCGCTCGCGTCGTTCTCGATGATTTCGAGGTTGATTCCACGGCGCTGGGCCTGGATGAGGCCGACGCCATTGGCCACGTACTCGCTGCGCCCGGTCAATACGGTGTCGCCGGGCCCGAGTGGGATGGACGTGAACGCCCGCCACCAGGCTTCTCCCGCCCCGCTGCCGAACGCCAGCTCGTCCTCTCGGCAGCCCAGGAGTCGGGCGCCGGCGCGGTACACACGATTCAGGTCGTCCATTCGACTGTCGGCTATTCGGTAGCCGCCTGTGATCGCCTCCGTCTGGAGGTATTCCACGGCGGCATTCACCACGACATCGGGTGGGAGTGATGATCCCGCGCTGTTGATGTGAGCCAGCTTCTGGCAGCCAGCAGTTTCACCACGAACAGCATCAACATCGATCATTGGGCGACCTTACGTCAGCCCGCGCTGGCCGCGGCGGGCCATTCTCGACCGAGTGGCCTGGTCAGTCCCGGGCTCAGTGTCTCGTCAGCTTGCGGCTGAGGGAGCCGTCGGATGCTCAGAATGCGGTGGACGGCAAATCCTTGGAGCCGGACTCCAGTGCGTCGCAGATGGTGGCCGCGACGGACGCGGGCGAAAGACCATCGGGGAACTTCGGCGCCGCGCCCTCGATGGGCCGGTCGGCGAGGCCGGTTTCGGTATGGCCGGGGCGGGCATCAAGCACCCGGATCTTCGACCGCCGGGCCTCTCGAGCCAACGCTTCATCGAAGGATCGGACGGCGGCTTTCGAAGCCCCGTAGGCACCCATGCCGGGCATGTTCTGCTCGGCGATGACCCCCGAGATGTTGACGATGGCGCCACCTGCATTGATATGGGGGAGCGCAGCCTTCGCCAGCATGATCGGGATGAAGGTGTTGGTGAGGAAGAGTTCCTCCATGGCATCGATAGAGAGGTCGGCGACGGCGCCGAAGGCAACGACGCCCACTGCGTTGATGACCACATCGATGGATCCCGTTGGGACGACTCCTGCTGCCACCGCCTGCTGGCAGGCTTCTGCGGTGCGCAGATCAAGCGAGACGCCACGCTCGGGATCGAGCGCCTGCACCTTGGCTTCAGTTCGACCAACGACGGTGACGATCGCACCGCGATGCTTGAGCTCGGCATGAAGCGCCTGGCCCAAGCCGCCGGTGGCTCCGACAAGAAGCACCGAGGCGCCGGCGAGCGGATGGTTCGCAGGACCCAGAGCAGTGGCCGGGGCTGCGCTGGATGAACTGACGGTGCTCGCGTCGGCGCTGCTTGGGTCGGACATGGGTTCTCTTCTCTTGAAGACGCTCATCGGCTGGCTCGTTCTGGACCTCGGGCACCCTGTGCGATACGGATCGGGCCCTTGACCCGGGAAGGGTCGCTTACAACGCGCCCCTTCTCCATGATCAGGGCGCGTCCTTCGGCCTCGTCCCAGTCCGCAGCCCAGGCGTTCGGCCACTCCATGGTGCGCCCGCACGACGCGCAGATCTTGCTTTCGAGCCCCGGGTCCGTCGCCTCGCAGGCTGAGGATCGAGAGGAGGAGGTGTGACGCCGGACCACGGCGCTCATCTTCACATGGAATCAACCCCCTTCGTTAAGCTCGGCGCCCCATGTCCACCGGCCTCGCCACCCTCCTTTCGGTTCACCTCCTCGCGACGGCCGCCATGGTCGGCCTCATCTGGTTCGTCCAGGTCGTGCACTACCCGCTCTTCGCTGCGGTCGGCGTCGATGGCTTCACCGACTACGAGCGCCAGCACACTCGGCTGACGGGCTATGTGGTTGGCCCGCCGATGCTGACTGAAGGCATCACCACACTCTTGGTCTTCTTCGCCCCCGGACCTGATCTCGGCCGGCTGCTTCCCACAATCTCGGGCCTATTGCTGGCGGTGGCGCTCGGCAGCACGATCCTCCTCCAGGTCCCTCTTCACGGGAGCTTGTCGGAACGCTTCGATGCTGAGGAAGCCCGACGGCTGGTGACAACGAACTGGATTCGAACCGCGGCGTGGTCGGCACGGGGAGTCCTCGCCGTCGTCATGATCGTTCTGGCGAATCAGGGATGACCAACACCTCGAACGCAGCATCTGCCCTGCGCCCACCGGACAAGGTCACGATTCTCGCCGTGCACGGAAACGGTGGTGGCAGTTCGCGGTTCATGCTGCTGCCAGAGTTCATGCCTTCCGGCGCTGAGCTCGTGGCGATCGATCTTCCTGGATTCGAGGGCTCGCCGCTTCGTACTGACTTCACCAGGCTCGAGCACTATGCCGACCATCTCGCTGAGCTCGTCGAAGAACATCGAGTGGCCGGTCAACCGATCATCGTGCTCGGCACGGGCATCGGCGGTTCGATTGCGCTCGACCTCGCCAGCCGGCGGCCGGAGCTGATGGATGGCCTCATACTTCACGCCATCGTCGGCGCATCGCTCGATACTCGCCTCTTTCCTCGGCTCATGAAGAGCAAGCCCGTTCGTGGGATCATCCGCCGCGGCATCTCGGCCAAGCTCGCCCGGCCGATACTCACCAAGATCTTCTTCTCCACCGGAGCGCCCGCTCCGGTGCTCGATCGATTCTTCGACGGCTATCGGACGTGTGCTGCGTTCAGCGACATGTTTGATCTCATCAACGTGGACTGGTTCGATTCGGTCGCCCCAATCGAGGATCTGCCGGTGTCGTTGATCTGGGGAGAACACGACCGCGTGCTGAAGTCCCACCAGGCGGAGCTGATCAAAGCCAAGGCGCCGAACGGCGGCGTCACCATTCAGCCGGGATGGGACCACTTTCCGATGCTCGAGCAACCGGAGGAGTACGCCCATGTCATCGTCGACCATGCTGATGCGCTGGTTGCACAAGCTCGGGCCTAGCTCGCGTTCGACGAAAGCGGTGCTGGCCGCGGATCCATCGCCGGTACCGGGCACGTGGCGGCTCGGGCATCTCGAGGTCGGACCGCGCAGAGGTTCGTCTCAGGTGAGTACGAAGGCGACGAACCTCGATCGGGCTCGGGCCGCCGGCATCGCGGTCCCGACGGGATTCATCATCCCAGACGAGTGCGACGTCACGGGTCAGGCCGTCGTTGCGTGGGCGCAGGCGGCGAAGGTCGAGCGACTCGCGGTGCGGTCCGCCTTTAGCGCCGAAGATCAGCGGGCGAGTTCGCTCGCCGGTTGGTTCGACTCCTTCCTGCGCGTGCAACCGGGCGAGGTCCTCAACTCCGTCGAGCGAGTCCGAGCCAGCGCGGATCGACGAGAGGGTGACTTCCGGCGAGACATCCTCGTGATGGCCATGGTCGATGCGAAGCGGGCTGGCGTCGTGTTCTCGGAGCCGGAGACCTTCGACGATCTCGTCAACGTCATCGAGGGCACAGCTGAGGCACTCGTTGGAGGCGAGGAGGCCGGGGAACGGCTGGTGCTCCCTCGGGCCGAAGCGGCGGAGGAGCACTGGCAGAACCGTCTGCGGCGAATGCTCGACGATGTGCGCGCGACGTTTGGCGATGAACCGTGGGACATCGAGTGGGCAGACGATGGCGCCGAATGTTGGCTTGTCCAGCTCAGACCGATCACGACACCGATCCGCCGAGATGAGTTGCTGACCATCGCGAATCACGCCGAGATCCTCCCGGCACTTCCCTCTCGGCTGATGGCGTCGGTCGTCGGGGACGCAGGCGAAGAGCTCTTTGGTTGGTATCGGGCGTTCGATCCGACCCTGCCGGCGCAGCGCGACTTCTTGCACGTGGTGGCGGGACGGCCGTTCATCAATCTGTCGCTGCTCGAGGACATGCTGCGGCACTGGGGACTTCCCACCGCACTCATTGCCGGGGCCATCGGAGGTGACTCAGGAGCAAACCGCCCGCCCCGGCTGGGACGCCTCATTCGAAAGGCGCCGGTGCTGATTCGCCTCGGGCTGTTCCAGGTGTGGGCCGTGCTGACGGCGCACCGACGGGAGCGAAACGCGGCCTCCTTCGGCCGGGGACGCATCGACACGTTCGCCGAAGCCCTTCAGCGATCCGGAGGTGCATACGTTGCCTTGGTCACCGGCATGTTTCCACTCTCCTCGGCCATCGGTCCGCCCCTGGCCGCCCTTCGCAGAGCCGGCACGCTCAACGAACATGCCAGTCGGCATCGAACCATCACGACCGAGATGGTCGACGCCCTCGCTCGCGCCCAGCGGGACCCTTCGGCGGTGCCCGCCTTTCTCGAACGATTCGGGCATCGAGGGGTCTACGAGAGCGATCTCTCTCGGCCTCGCTACCGCGACAACCCCAGCCTGCTCCAGATCCAGACGCCCACTGCCAGTCACGCACCGCCCATGCCTCCCCGGCGGACGGCGAGGGGGCTGCTGACGCTGCCGCTGTGGTGGGCGACCTCCCAGCCGATGGCCGCTCGGGAGCGACTCCGACACGAATCCATGCGCAGCTTCGCTGACCTTCACCATGCGTTCGCCCGGCTGGGAGCGGACGCGGTCGAGGTCGGTCAACTTCGGAGCGTTGGGGATGTGTGGGATCTGACGACGACGGAACTGCGAGCGCTCGATGAGGGCTGGGTGCCAGACGAGGTCTTCTGGTCCGAGCGAGAGCGCGACATTGCCCGCCTCGCAGCGCTGAACCCGCCACCGCTCGTCCACCGGTTTGACGATCCTGCTGACTGGGTAGAGGGTCCGTCGAACACGAGTGACGCCGTGTACCGAGGACTGTCGCTGACCGACGGCACCGTGCAGGGGCGAGCTTGGGTGCTGCACGAGCCGTCTTCATCACCTCCGTCCGAGCTGGACGGCGAGACCATCGTGCTCATCGCCCGCTCCATTGATGCCGGTTGGATTCCCGCCATGCTGATGTCCAGCGCCGTCGTGGCCGAGATCGGTGGCGACCTCTCACACGGTTCGATTCTGCTGCGAGAGCACGGCATCCCTGCCGTCACGAACGTGCGGGGCGTGACGCGGGCGTTCGTCACCGGAGATCTCGTCGAGGTTCGAGCAGGAGCGGGCCGCATCGAGCGACGGGGTGTCAGCGCGAACGCCAGGAGCGACGAGGGCGATCACGAGCCGACATCGAAGGACACCGAACCATGAGTCTTCCCACCGTCTGGGTGCTGGGCGATCAGCTGCGTCGAGACATCGCCTCCCTCGCCGATCGCACACCGGGGGAGTGCCGAGTGCTGTTCGTCGAGAGCACGGCAAAGATTGCATCGAAGCGCTGGCACATCCAGCGGCTGCATCTTGTGCTGTCGGCAATGGAGCACTTCGCCGCTGAGCTGGCCGAGGAAGGCTTCGAGGTCGACTACCGGCGGGCGTCGACGTTGTCGGCCGGTCTGCGAGCCCACGTGGATGCGTTCGACGTCGACACTGTGATTGCGATGGAGCCCATGAGTTGGGATGGGCGGTCGATGCTCGAGACCAACGGCGTATCCACGGTGCGGAACAACCAGTTTCTCTGCCACTACGACGAGTTCGCTGACTGGGCGGAAGGTCGCAAGAGCTTCAAGATGGAGGACTTCTACCGCTGGCAGCGAACGCGTTTGGACGTCTTGATGGACAGACCGGCCGGAGACGGCGGCAAGCCAGAGCCGGCTGGCGGTCAATGGAACTTCGATCACGACAATCGTGAGCGGCCCCCGAAGGATGGCCGGTCATGGCCGGCCATCACCTCCTTCGAACTCGATGAGATCGACCGAGCGGTGCTGGACCGCATCGCCACCGCATCGGCAGACGACGGGCTCGATACCTGGGGAGCGATGCCAGACGGCACGTGGCCGGTCACCAGAGCGCAGGCAGCTACTCGTCTCGAGGAGTTCGTGAGTACAGGCCTCGCACCATTCGGACCTCACGAAGATGCGATGTTGTGTGCCGAGTGGAAGTTGGCGCACTCGGTGTTGAGCTCGTGCATGAACCTCGGTTTGCTGCATCCGGCAGAGATCGTTGACGCAGCCGAGGCGGCCTACCGGTCCGGCGACGCGCCCATCAACAGTGTGGAGGGCTTCGTCCGCCAGGTGCTGGGATGGCGGGAATACGTGTGGGGCGTCTACTGGCTCTGGATGCCGGACTATCGCAACCTCAATGCGCTTGACGCCGGTCGGGCGGTTCCACCGGCCTTCACCGGCCAGGCCCAGACCGAAATGGCCTGTGTGAGGGGCACCATCGGACACGTCGAAGCGCATGGCTATGCCCACCACATCGAGCGGCTCATGGTGCTGGGAAACCTGGCGCTGACCTCAGGTGTCAATCCTCAGGCGATGACGGAGTGGATGTGGGCCTCGTTCGTCGACGGCGCCGAGTGGGTGATGCTGCCAAACGTGGTGGGCATGGCGCTGCATGCCGATGGCGGGATGATGGCAACCAAGCCGTACGCCTCGGGCGGTGCCTATGTCTCGAAGATGAGCGACTACTGCAAGGGCTGCCGGTTTGATCCCAAGAAACGAGTCGGCGAAGACGCCTGCCCGTACACCACGCTCTACTGGGATTTCCTTGCCCGGAACGAAGCGCGGTTCAAGCGCAACCACCGGATGGGGCAGGTGCTGGCCGGCATGCGGAAGTTGAAGGACCTCGACGATGTGCGAGTCCGGGCCAGCGAGGTTCTTCTCCGCCTCGACGCCGGCACGCTCTAACCAACTACGCCCGGCCTCGCGTCGCGAAACGGGAGAGCTGCCACTTTCTCAGTGGGGCCGGGGTTGCGCTAGAACATCGTGATGTCTGACGCCGCTGTCGCCACCCCAACCGAGACCGAAGACGAGTTCCGCGCCCGTGCCCGAGCGTTTCTCGATGAGCACGCCACCGGCCTGGTCTTCGATCTTCCGGACCCTCGTGCGGCGGCTGAGCTCGAAGCCAACAAGGTCTTCCAGCAGAAGCTGGCCGACGCCAATCTCGCCGGCATCACCATGCCCACCGAGTACGGGGGCCTCGGTTACCCCAAGTCATACGAGCGGGTGTGGCGTGAGGAGTATTCGAAGTCGGCCGACATGACCACTCAGCTCACCATCAGCCACGGCATGTGCATGCCGATGATGACCGAGTACGGCACCGATGAGCAGAAGAAACAGTTCCTTCCCGACATGCTCAGTGCCAAGACCGTGTGGTGCCAGATGTTCTCCGAGCCGGGCGCTGGTTCCGATGTGGCCAGCCTCCAGACCCGAGCAATGCTCGACGGCGACGAGTGGATCATCAACGGACAGAAGGTGTGGACGACCCTCGCCCATGTGTCGGACTACGGCATCCTCATCGCTCGAACCGATCCGGAGCAGCCGAAGCACCGCGGCATCACGATGTTCGTCGTCGATATGAAGGCACCGGGCGTGGAGATCCGTCCGATCCACCAGGTGGACGGCGGTATGCACTTCAACGAGATCTTCTTCACCGACGTGCGCATCCCGCGGAGCTGGCAGGTCGGCGAGCTCAATGCTGGCTGGGGCCTGGCCACGGCAATGCTCATGTACGAGCGGGTCGCCATCGGCACCGGTTCGAGTTCTGGCATCAAGACGCCCACGTCGGACTTCCTGTTCAAGACCGCCAAGAAGTTCGGCAAGAACACCGATCGCGTGATGCGGCAAGAGCTCATCCAGCTTTACAGCGAAGAGGTCACCAAGAGCCTCGTTTCGCTGCAAACCCGTGCGGCGATGAAGGCGGGCAAGACACCCGGCCCCGGCGGGTCTCTAGGCAAACTCCACGGAGCGAAGATCGCCCGCATGTCCCGCTCGATCACGATGAACCTCGGCGGCCCAGCTGCGGACGCGTGGGATCCCAGCGATGAGGCGTCCAAGCGCTACAGCCAGTCCACGCTGCGGAGCTACGCGGCCAACATTGCCGGCGGCACCGACGAGATCCAGAAGAACATCATCGGAGACCGAGTACTCGGTCTGCCCCGTGACATCAGCGTTGACAAGAACCTGGCGTTCAAGGATCTCCTCAAGAACTGACCTGCTCAGGGACTGGTCTGCTCAGGAACTCAGATCGGTTGTGCTCTCCGTCGTCTCGACGACCACTTGGTTCCGTCCGCTGCGCTTCGCCTCGTAGAGGGCTGCATCGGCGCGTTCGACCAGGCTGCTGGGAACACCGAAGGCGGAGTCGCTCACGCCAACGGAGATGGTGACCCGGCCCGACGGCTGGTTCTCACGGCCTGGAATCGGTGCAGTTTCGATGGCTGTCCGAGCGCGCTCGGCGACGAGTTTGGCTTCCTCGGCTGTCGCCCCTGGCAGGAGGACGCAGAACTCCTCGCCGCCGTAGCGGTACACGAGATCGCCGGGCCGAACTGACGCCTCGAGCAGAGCGGCGACCTGGCGAAGCGCTTCGTCGCCGGCCGAGTGACCGTTGACATCGTTGAAGTTCTTGAAGTGGTCGATGTCGAGCATCACGTAGGCCACCTGGTCATCAGGCGAGATGGTCGAAAGGTCTTGATCGAGCCGGCGGCGATTGTTGAGGCCCGTGAGGGGTTCGAGGTCAACCAGTGCCGTCGCATCCCCGTGAGCATCGGCGGCTTGGAAGGCGGAGCCAATCAGAGGTGCCAACATCTCCAACGCATCGAGATCGTCCCGATCGAAGGGCCGATTGGGTACTCGCACGACCATGAGCACACCGCTCACCGTCCCGTCAGCGACGATGGGCACGGCGGCCATCGCCATCGGCACCTCGACGAGTACGGGTTCGTCGGACGCGATTGTGGCCACGGACCGGCCGGTCTCGAGTACTCGCTGAAGCGATCCGTTTCCGAGCTCGAGCGGCTTGAAGAGTTCGTTGGGCTCGGCGACGACGGCCTGCAGATCTCGTCCGTTCCTGCGCACGACGATTCCGGCCTCGGCACTGACCAGCCGCTTGGCCTCGGTCAGTCCGATGGCCGCGATCTCTTCGACATCCAGGGAACTGGTCATTCGTCGGCTGGCTTCGAGGAGGTCACCGAGGCCAACACGCGATCCAGACGAAGCCGAACTGTCAGTGCTGGTCGGAAGATCGATCGTTGCGGCAACGCTCGCGTCTGCGTCCGGGTCGGACCGGCGACGAAGCATCCAGATCAGGGCGATGGCCGCGGCGATGACTCCGACGAGAACGGCCCCGATCAACGGCAGGGCAGCACCAGCTTCCTCCGGCGACGGCGACGTGGTCTCGACCGCAGCGAGAACGTTTGGAGCGTCCGTGACAACGTCGTCCTGAGCCTGGCCGGAATCGTCAGCGCTTCCATCGGCAGGGGCGACGGGCTCCGACTCAGAGATCGGATCCGTGCTGGAGGAGAAGCCAGCAAGCAGTGCCCGAACTTCGGTATCGATCGGATCGCTGTCCTGCTCGGTGCGTAGCGAGCGGCCGTCGTCCCCGCCAGCGGAGAGGTCGGCGAGGGCGTCGAGGAAGAGCACCGGGTCAAGGACGGCGAACGCCGCACTTTCGTCCAGGGAGTCGGCCGCCTCGAGCGCATCCATGGAGGCCCAGAGGGCATCGCTGACCGGTTGACCCTGATCCTCAAGCTGATCCAGGTACGGCAGGAGATCGTTGACGAATCGCTCGATCTCGGATCGGTAGTCGTCGTCAGAGAAGCCGAGGCCGGGGATCTCGGCCGGAATGTCTCGGATCAGCGCCGTAGCTGTCGGGTTCGCTGACCGTTCGAAGGCGCCAAGCTCGGCGAGTGCATCGATGGCCAGCAGATACCGGCCCGCTCCCACGATGGGGGCGTCAGCGGCATCAACCTCGACGAGCGGTTCCTCGGTGAACGCGGGCTCGCTGGACGGCGTGGCGGAACCAGCGCTTCGTTGGCCCGTCGTGGAGCCAGCTTCGACGGTGGCGACTGAGGTGTTGGTGCTCGGGTTTGCGGTCGGGACGGTCGTGTTCGTGGATCCGTCAGCGGTGCAATACGGGTCCGACTGCCAGTCGGGGTAGTACTCCGGATTGCAGAAGTTGGCCGGATCCGAATACGGGTCGTACGGCGTGCCTCCGGAGTCGCCTTCGTAGATCGTGTCGTCGAACTCTGTGGGGTCGTAGACAGTGTCGGGAGTGGTTTGCGAAGGTCCGTCCTCGCAGATTTGTGTCGCCGGATCGCACTCGTGGTCGGCTCGAGCCGGGGCAGCAACGAGGACCAATGGGGCCACAAGTAGCGCGGCGGCGCCGGCAATTCGGCGCACCTGTGGCAACGCTGATGGTGCCCGTCGACTCTTTTGCGGTTCCCTCATCCTTCGATGAACGGCCCGTGAGACCCACTCTTGACAGGACTTTTGGCTCTATTTGCCTGGATCCCGCTCTCGACTACATCAAGCCGCCTGCGGGAAGTGCACGGAATTGGTGCTCGTCGTGCCCGAACAGCAGCCGGCAGCCGTCGTCTCTCATCGAGGCGAGCGCTCTCATGGAGTCTTTCTGGAGCTCGGTGTCGTACCCGAACGATGGCACGGCCATGTTGTCGAGCATCGGTTCGGTATAGATGCAGTCGCCGGTGAGGATGACGGGCCCGGAGGCGAGCTCGACCATGAGCGACTGATGCCCCTTGGTGTGTCCGGGCGTGGGCAAGCAGCGGACAAGACCGTCGGCAAAGACGTCGTGTTCGCCGTCAATGAGTTGTCGATCGTGACCGAGGTCGAAGTCATCCGGGTTGTAGACGCTGTACTCGATGAGTTTGGGGATGTGTCCCGACTCCCACTCGGACTGCTGGACCACGATCCGAGCGTCGGGGATCTCTGCCGTTCCTCCACAGTGATCGAAGTGCAGGTGGCTGAAGATCATGTGCGTGATGTCCGAGGGCCGAACCCCGTGCTGAGCGAGGCGAGCGCTCAGCTCTTCGCCAGCGGGAAAGTCCGGGTCGAACGTCGCGGCCGAGCGACCCAGGCGGTCCGTGCTGTGCTGCAGTTCGACGTGAAGGCCCGTGTCGAATAGCAAGAGTCCATCCGGGTGCTCGATCAGCCAACTGGGAATGGGTAGCGCGGCCGAGCCGGAGCCGTCGCCGCCCACGAGCGCATCCGATGAGGACAGGCGCCCGATCTCCAGGGGAACGATCCTCATCCCTCGAGGCCTTCCCAGAAGGCGGCAAGCCCAGCTGCGGCCGCTGTGGCGCCGGTGTCGTTCGCCATCCACCAGTGACCCTGGCCGTCGAGTGAAAGCACGGTCGATCCCATGCGCTCAGCGACTGCCGGCGCCAATGAGGCGGCGACGTACGCATCGTCGAGCGCACTGATGATGAGGCTCGGTCGGCGCTCGGCTGCAGCGAGCCGATCGGCAAGCTCTCGAAGTGCAGGCTGCACGGCGGCTCGATAGAGCTCGAGGATGCATCTCGCCATGTCCTCGTTGAAGCCAGCAGCCATTGGCTCGGCGATCGAGTCGGGCAGACCCAGGCCCGCATACGCTCCCGCCCGCTCCTCGTTCGACAGCGAGGCCATGACGCCGACAGCCTCCTCACCCACACCGGGCGTCTGCCAGCTCTGTGCGGCGTCATGCCACTCGTAGTCTGGATGGAGCAAGCCACTCACATCGGCGCTCCACGAACGAATGAGATCGGGCCGGGCCGCGGCCAGGCCGAACACGTGACCGGAACCCCAGTCATGGCCCAACAGGTCAACCGGACCCGTTTCGGCCAGTGGCTCCAACTCTCCGGCCAGCCACGAGATGTACGACTCGGGCGTGGCGTGCCATTCCTCAGGAGTTGGCGCTCCGAAGCCGGGAGGGGAGAGCGTGACGACGTCATCAATGCCGTGAGCGGCGAGGGCTGGCACCAGCAGCTCCCAGATATCGGCGGTTTCGGGATTGCCATGCACGAGGACCTTGGTCATGGAGGGATCATGACCCGATGTTGCTGCTCCCGCCAGCGCCATGGGAGTCTGGGCTGATGCATGACCTGGTGATCAGGAACGGAACGCTCGTCGACGGGACGGGTGCACCGCCTCGCCCAGGGATGAGCATTGCCGTGGATGGCTCGATGGTCACGGCAGTGGGTGACGACGTTGGTCCGGGCGTTCGTGAGATCGATGCCAGTGGCCTACTCATCACTCCAGGGTTCGTCGACATCCACACGCACTACGACGGTCAAGCGACGTGGGATGCGGAGTTGGAGCCGTCCACCCCACACGGCGTCACCACTGTTGTGATGGGGAACTGCGGCGTCGGGTTTGCCCCGGTTCGGCCCGATCAACATGACTTCCTGATCCAGCTCATGGAAGGTGTCGAGGACATTCCCGGCGCCGCGTTGAGCGAAGGAATGAGCTGGGACTGGGAGTCCTTCCCCGACTATCTGGATGCGCTCGATCGCCGTGAGTTCGTCGCCGACGTTGCCGCGATGATTGCGCATGGACCCGTTCGGGCCTACGTAATGGGGGAGCGCGGCGCAGCAAACGAGCCAGCGAGCTCGGACGAGATCGCCGAGATGGCCGCCATTGTGCACGACGCTGTCGAGGCCGGTGCGATGGGATTTTCGACGAGCCGAACCATCACCCACCGGGCGATGGATGGAGAGCCCGTGCCCGGAACCTTCGCAGCGGAAGACGAGCTCTTTGCCCTCGGTCGAGCGGTGGGTCGTGCAGGTAAGGGAGTGTTCGAGGTCGCGCCGGCAGGCGTGGCCGGAGAAGATCTGGTTGCTCCGAAGAAGGAAGTGGATTGGATCTGCCGTCTGGCAGAGGACATCGGTCGTCCGGTGACGTGGCTCATGCTGCAGAACAACTTTGCGCCCGACGAGTGGAAGGAGCTGATGGCCCGCTCGCAAGCAGCGCAAGATGCTGGCCATCAGGTCATACCGCAGGTTGCCGGCCGGCCCTTCGGCATTCTCCTCGGGCTCTCCACCCGCCATCGCTTCGCATCGCTGCCGAGCTTCACTCCGCTGGAGGAACTGCCCTTCGCCGAGCAAGCAGAGGCGATGGGCGACCCTGATCTGAAAGCCCGGCTGATCGAAGAGTCGATCGCTGCGGTCGCCGAGCTGGCAAAGACCGAACCGCTCGCCGCTCACGTCGCCAACGCGTTCGATCGCACCTACGTGCTGGGCGATCCCGTCAACTACGAACCGACCGCTGACGACTCCATCCTCGGTCGGGCGACCGCCGCCGGCATCGAGCCGATCTCGGAGTACTACGACCGGCTTCGTGATCGTGATGGTCGTGGGCTGCTGATGATGCCATTCCTCGGGTACGCCCACGGCAATGGTGATGCCCTCCACGAGATGCTCACGCACCCCGCGGCTGTTCTGGGACTTGCCGACGGCGGAGCACATGCCAACTTCATCTGCGACGCATCAACGCCCACCTGGATGCTGACGCACTGGGTTCGTGACCGGTCACTCGGACCGACCCTGCCCCTCCAAGACGTCATCAAGAAGATGACGGCCGACACCGCCGCGCTGTTCGATCTCAACGATCGAGGCGTCGTCGCTCCCGGCATGCGAGCTGACCTCAACATCATCGATTTCGAACGCCTGCAACTTCGCGAGCCTCGGCTTGTTCAGGATTTGCCAGCGGGAGGCACTCGCCTGCTCCAGGCCGCGCAGGGCTACGTCGCCACCGTGGTGGCGGGCGAAGTCACGCGCGAGAACGACACCTTCACCGGTGCACGCCCCGGGCGCTTGATTCGCAGCTGAGTTCGCCTCTCGGCGCGCGAGCGAGTTCAGACCTTCAGCGTTCGAGTGTCCCGAGCGTTGGCGGACTCTTCGTGGCCATCGTTGGAACCTGCGACGCCGTGCATTCGGTACATCAAGTGGTTGGCCTTCTTCGCCCGGTACATCGACGCGTCCGCGTCGGCGAGCAGCGCAGGGAAGTTGACGGGTCCAGTCTCGGCCGTCGTGCGGCCGACGCTGCAGCGGATGGGGAGTGGGTCTTCGATGGAGCGAACGGCAGCCGTCAGTCGGTTGACGTAGGAAGCGGCCTCTCGGCGGTCGTTGAGTCCGGGGGCGACGACAACGAACTCGTCGCCACCGAGGCGGCTCACGATGTCCCCTTCTCGAACCGTGCCCCGAATCTGTTGGGCAACGGCGATCAGGAGGGCGTCACCGGCGGCGTGGCCGTGTTGGTCGTTGACGGCCTTGAAGCCGTCGAGGTCCACGAACAGAACGGAAGCCCCGTCGTGTCCGAAGGCCGCATCCGCTGAGCGATCAGCGATGCGAGAGGAGAGACCTTGTCGGTTCAGCAGTCCAGTCAACGGATCGGTTTCCGCCAACGTCCGTTGCAACGAGAGTTCGAAGGAGGCTTGGGTCAGCTCCGCTTGATGGCGTTGGCGAATCTGCACGAACACCATCGCGGCCAATGTCGTGATCGAGCCCAGCACGAGGATGAACAGTGCACGCAGGCCAGCGGCTGGCGTGCCGTAGTCGTGCGGCGCCCATGTGCTGACTTCCCACTTCCAGTCACCGACCCCGAGCGTGCCCGTTGATTGTTGCGGGGCGCCTGCTTCTGGCAGCCCCTCCGTGCCGATGTACGTACCTGCCTGGTCGACGCTCTCAATGCCCGACATGGACATACGAATGTTCAATGCGTTGTCGGTTCGCGTTGCGCTGAGCGCATCCGCCGCGTTGCGGAGCAAGAAGCCAAGTTCGGCCGGGGCAATGACCCATCCCAGAGGCTCGCTGCCCTCATCACCGATGGCCTTGACGAAGAGCACGTCGGTGCTCGTGATGTCGTTGTCGGCAAGTGCCTCCTCGTTCATGCGGAGCATGGCGGAGACGGCGGACGTGTTGTCATGAAGGCGTCCGACTTGCAGGCCGTCCGAGGTGCCGGGGAGATCGATGTTGAACGAGCCAACAACGGAGGAGACCTCGATCCCTCGAATGTTGATGCCGCCGGCGCTGTCCTCGCCCGTCCGCGTCAAGACCAGGCGGTCGGCACCGTCCTCAGCGGGGAAAATGTCGAGAATTCCGAACGGCTCGCCACTCGACACGCGCTCGCGCTCCTCGAACTCGGCCACCTCGTCGAACGGCACGCGCTCGATCAGGCCGGCCGTCGACGTGAACGCCAGATAGTTGCCGGCCGTCACCCTGCCGTCGAGGTACCGGCGCCACTCGTGAAGGTCGCCGGGCCAGGTGGCGCTGGCGAAGGCGGAGATGTCATCGATGACGTTGACGTGACGCTCGATTTCTCTGTCGATGGAGTTCACCGCCATCTCGCTGTCCCGCTGGAAGTTTCGCTCCGATGCTGCTCGGATCTGCTGATGCACGGCGACGGCCGCAATGGCAGAGAACAGAAGGCCGATGACGGCAACGGGAAGCGTTGCACGAAGCACGTCTCGGATTGCGACATCGGGGCGGGTGGTCACGAATGTCACATCGACGCCGAGCAGGGTGGGTTTGAGAGCGTTGGGCCGATCGGCCCACACGTTGGCTCTCGTGACGGTGCTACTGGGCCAGGGCGACGAGATCGGCGTGGTCGTCGCAGCACACCACGGTCTCACGAATCATCGAATCGCTCAGCGGCGCTCCGTCGCTTTCACCTCCTGCGTGCTCCCGACCCACTCGGTCAAGCGCCGGGCTGGCGTCGTTGCTGAGGTGCTGATCGAGAACGGAGCGAACCGCGGCAACGACCTGCTGGTCCCATTGCACTCCAGCGTGCTCGGCCAGGATCGACTCGGCCTTGTCTCGGCCCATCCCGGTTCGATACTGGCGAGTGTTCGCCATCGCATCGAATGCGTCGCACACGGCCACGACTCGCGCACCCAGCGGAATGTCGCTTCCCTCGAGCTGATCGGGGTAGCCCCGGCCATCAATGCGTTCATGGTGGCCGCGGATGATCGGCGCCGCCTCGTTCAACGCAGGGCTGGAGGCAACGAGTTGTTCGCCGATGACGGGATGCGTCTTCATCGTGTCGAATTCGTCGTCGGTGAGCTTGCCCGCCTTCTTCAGGATGTGGTCGGGAATCTCGATCTTGCCCACGTCGTGAAGCAGCGCCCCGATGCCGATGGCCCGAACCTCGGCCGGCGCACATCCCAGCTCTTGCGCCGCGAGAACGGCGAGCCGAGCAGTCCGGACGACATGGTCGCGGGTGATGGTGTCTTTGCGTTCGAGATCGGCCACGAACGCATGAACCACCGGCTCGAGCCCGATCTCAAGCGCCCGGAGTGGCGTTGCCGCTTCGACGGGTGCGAGCAGGTGCTCCATCGAGGTCGTCCGGCCGTACGTGAGAATGGCCGCAGTGGCGGCAAACAACACGCCCGTGATGTCGATCGCATGGGCGAACCAGAAGCCAGCGCCGAACATCTCGCCCGCTACGAACACGAGCGGGGCGGATCCGATCAAAACGATGCCGAGCGGGACGCCGAACGCCGCCGGTGTTCGGGCGATGGACGCCAGGCGAGTGTGACGGACCGACAAGGCAAGGGCGGGGCCAACCGAGAGTGCAGCGAGGATGAATGCGGGCAGCGATCCCGAGGAGGCAGCAGGTACGGCGTTGGGGAACGAGAACAACAGAACGGCGGCCAGGCTCAGGACCGAGAGCTCTGCTGCGATGAGCAGCCGCCAGCTTCGGGCCACTCGATTCGCCCACGACGAGCCGGGTTGGACCAGCGGCAGGAGCACGGGCGCCGAAAGCGGGATCGCCAGTTGTACGGCCAAGACCGTGCCGGCGTTGTCGCCGTAGAGCACGCCGGGGACAAGGAGTCCGTGCACAAACGGCAAGAGCGAGGCGCCAAAGAGGAAGGTGCCGAAGAGCGCAGGCTCAGGAGCGCTTTGACGGAGTGCTCGGACGATGACGGCGGCGGACAAGACAGCGCAGAGGCCGGCGCCGATCGCCACGATCCAGAACAACAGCACGGGAGCGACGAATGTCCAGGACGTGACGACGCCGAGGAGTAGCTGTGCGCCACCGATTGCGAGCCAGGAGGCACCGAGTATGTGTCTTGAACGGCGATCGAGTCGACCCATCGTTTTGATATCGAACGGTCTGT
>CALKTH010000096.1 GCA_937997485.1 uncultured Acidimicrobiales bacterium
ACGTCGAGCACGGCGACGTTCGGCAGCGATCGTCCGACTTCGACAAGGGCGTCGTTCGCATTCGACGCTTCCGCTACGACGACCATGTCGGCTTCGGAGTTCACCAACTCCGCGACGCCCTTGCGGACGATCTCGTGATCATCGAGCAAGAAGACACGAGTTGTTGTGGCTGGCGATTCAGCCTCACGAGTCATTGGAACACCCTCCGTGAGAGAAGATCGAGTGTCTCACGTCAGGAGCCAGCTCAGCCAGGATGAGGTACACATCAGCGGTCTCGTCGCTGCATCGGATCATGAACGATGACCGTTGGCACGGTTGGGTGATGCGAAAGTGAGTAGGCCGTCGAGCCGAGGAGCAGAAAAGCGAGGCCGTGATGACCTCTCGCTCCGACCACGATCATGTCGGCGTCGTTGTCTCGCAGCACGGCCCTGGGGTCACCCACGGTGAGGTGCCGCACCACTCGGTCGGCGCGTGCTTCACGGCCGACCAGCGCTCGATCGACAGATTCGTCGAGCGTCCGTTGCCCGGCCTGTTCGATCTGCTCGATGGCGGCGCCGACGAATCCTTCGAAGCTCATCGGCGCATTCCAGCTGTGGTAGACGTCGACGACTGCGGCGGAGGGAGCGAAGTCGATCGCCCACTCGAGGGCGCGAACGCCGTTCTCCGAACCGTCAACACCAACAGCGACGTGCTCGATCGCCTGTTCGAGATCACCCCATTCCGGAACGATGAGAACCGGCGTCGAAGCGTGAGAGGCGCAGTACGAGCTCGTCGAGCCAAGAAGCACTCCAGCAACTGCGCCTCGTCCTCTCGATCCCACGACCAGGAGATCAGCCGAACGCGCCTCCTCGACGAGGACCTTCCCGGCATGCCCGCGGGCGACGATTGGGGGCAACATCTCGTCGCTACCGATGCGATCGACGAATTCGGTCACCGACTTCTGGGCCTCATCTGCGAAGTACTCACTGTCGGCGGGATAGGTGACACCCGCCATCGGCACAGGACTCGAAACTGCCCACCAGGGATAGGTCCAGGCCGCAACGGGCCGAACTTGGCCGACCTTCGCTGTGTGGCGGACCGCCCACTGCAATGCATGCTCTGACGATCGAGAGCCGTCGACCCCAACGACGACGTCTCGGCGGGACATGCTGCCGATCGGGGCGGTCTTCGTTGCGTTGGTCTCGAGGCTCATCGTCATCCTTTGGGCGGGTCAAGACCAGCCTGTCGAAGGGCGACGTTCGCTCATAGGGTCCAACGTCCTCACGAGGGAAGGACGTTGGACCCTTGGCTGAGCGACGGGAGCGATCGAGCCTCGACCCATGAACGCAACGGACGGACAGAAGATTCTCGTCGGCATCGACGGGTCGGACGGATCCCGATCCGCGCTCGAGTGGGCGGTTGCTCGAGCCCGAGGCGTCGACACCGTCCAACCGATCGCAGCATGGGAACTCCCGTGGTGGACAATGACGCCGTTGATCGTCAGGGATGACGGGAAGATGCCGGTCGACCTCGGGCGTGAGCGCTGCGAGCACGTTGTCGCCGAGATGCTCGCTCATGCCAGGCCCGGCTTCGCCGAGCCACTGATCGTTCGAGGCCGAGCGCGGCGTGTCTTGACCGACCACGCGAGCGAGGCCGATCTACTGGTTGTCGGCCATCGCGGTCGATCAGCTAGCGCTGGATTGCTGCTGGGATCCACCAGCTCCTATTGCGTGACGCATTCGAACACGCCTGTGGCCGTCATCCCCGACGTCGGTGTGGGTCATCAGGCGAGGGAGAAAACGGTGGTTGGCGTCGACGGATCACCCCATTCTGTCGCTGCTCTCGTCTGGGCGATGGAACAAGGACGCACGGGAGCAATCGAGGTGATCCATGCCTGGAGTCCGCCAGCTGTTGACTTTCTGTCCGAGTCAATGATCCACGCGACCGAGAACCGGGCCGCGCAGACGCTCGAAGCGTCCATCAAGGCGGCCCTGCGCGACACAGATGCCCGGCCCCAGCTGCTCTCGAGCATCGTGCTCGACGATCCCCGGGCGGCCCTGGCCCGCGCAGACGCAGACCTCCTCGTCATCGGCGCTCGAGGCGGCGGGCTCTTGGACCGCCTGCTCATCGGGTCAACGGCCACCGCTCTCACCAATCATCCGGTCTGCGCGACGGTTGTCGTCCGGGGTGAGCGGATTGAGCACCGTGTGGCCGATCTCTCAAAATTCGACGAGCTCGACTGAGGACCTAAGTCCCTGTCCGGCGCCAATCCGGCCTGCGATAACTGAGACGATCCCCCACGCAGGAGAAAACTCAATGCCAGTGATCGACGATCAACCCCCGTTGAAGGCCGCGCCCGGAGACAAGAGTGGCGTCACCTTCCGACCGAGCCCTCAGCCGGAGCAGAAATTCAGCTTCGGCTGGATCGTTGCCATCGTGCTTGGCGCCGTCGGCATCATGGCTGCAGCGCTCGTAGCGATGGTCATCGCTGCACTGGCGTTCGGCAGCGACACGGCGGCACCGGTCGAGACCACGCTGAACGTGAGTGTTCAGGAGTTCTCCATCACCGGACAGCTCACGGCCCCGGCCGGCGAGGTCACGATGCTCATTCAGAACAACGGCACGATGACGCACAACGTGGAGATGCGCGGGACCGGTCAGGTCAGTCCTGATGTTGGACCGGGAGGCACCGTGGAACTGAGCCTCGGGAACCTTGCCCCGGGGACCTATGAGGTCTTTTGCAACATCGCCGGCCACGAGGCCTCGGGGATGGTGGCGACCCTCACGGTGACCGGCGACGGCAGCGACGTTGCAATGGCGCCCGCTGGCGGAAGTCACGGTGGCCATGGCGACATGAGCTACGAGGAGATGGACATGGCCATGATGGAATCCATGCTCGCCTTCCCGGCCGAAACCGAAGGCAAGGGCAATCCGGTGCTCGTACCCACCGAGGTGCTGGCCGACGGAACGAAGGTCTTCGACCTCACTGCCGAGATCGTCGACTGGGAGATCGAGCCCGGCATCTTCGTCGAGGCGTGGACCTACAACGGTGTCGTCCCGGCTCCGCAGTTCATCCTCGACCGTGGAGACAAGATCCAGGTTCGGGTGGTCAACAACCTGCCCCTGGGTACCGACATTCATTGGCACGGCGTCCATACTCCCAACGATCAGGACGGCGTCGCTCCTTACACCCAGGATCTCATCGAGCCCAACGGTGGCACCTTCACCTACGAGTTCACCGTCCACGACGATGCCATCGGCATGTACCACGCCCACAACCACGCCCAGCTACAAGTCGTGAACGGCATGTTCGGCGTGTTCCGGGTCGGCGAGAACCCGATCCCCTACGGCGGCACCTTCAGCGGTGTGACGATCCCGGACGAGATCGACCTGGCGGTCGACATGCCGATGATCCTCAACGATGCCGGCACGATCGGCCTCAGCCTGAACGGCAAGAGCTTCCCGGCCACCGAGCCCTTGGTTCTGAATCAAGGCGAGTGGGCGAGCATCACGTACTACAACGAGGGTCTGCAAACGCACCCGATGCACCTGCATCAGTTCCCGCAACTCGTCTACGCCAAGGACGGCATTCCGCTGGATCAGCCGTACTACGTCGACACTCTCAACGTTGCGCCCGGCGAGCGATACACGGTGCTGTTCCGGGCCGATGATGCCGGCGTGTGGGTCTGGCACTGCCACATCCTCAACCACGTCGAACGTGCGGACGGCATGTTCGGAATGGTCACGGCGATCATCGTCAACGAGGACCCATCGTTCGATCCTGATGAAGTCCCGATCCGGCCGAGCAACTGGCGCAACGTCGCTGGTGAACCGATCGATCGGGCCGACATCGACGCCATGGACGGGATGGATCACAGCGATGGTGCTGCTGCCACCGAGACTGACGCCGACGCCTGAAGCGGCAGTCAGCTGACCAGAGCTACCGCTAGGACCGGGCGGAGGCCAGCTCGACCCAGGCCCCGTAGCCGCCGAGCACATCGGAAACGTCGGGGAAACCGGCCTGTCGAAGCACGCTGGCGGCCACGGACGAGCGGTAGCCACCGGCGCAGAAGACAACGGTCGGGCGGGACGGATCCAGCTCGTTCACCCGGGCAGGAAGCTGTCCGACTGGTATCGGTACGGCTCCTTCGATCGAGCCGAGGCTCACTTCTCCAGGGTTTCGCACGTCGACGACCTGAAGATCAGCAAGGTTGCTGCGCCGTTCTTCGAACTCCGGCACGGTGAGGCGAGATGCGGGCACCACATCGTCCGGATTCGACGCCATGACCGTGCTGGCATTCGAGAGATAGCCGACGACTCGGTCGAAGCCGATCCGCGCCAGGCGATTCTTGGCCTCGAGTTCGAAGCCCTCGTCGACAACGAGCACGATGTCGGCCTCATGAGGAACGACCGAGCCGGCGAATTCGGCGTAGCGCCCGTTGAGTCCAACGTTGATCGCTTCGCGGAGGTGTCCGTGCCCGAATGCCTCCGGGTCTCGTCCGTCGACAAGCAACGCTCCCCCTGCAACGAGTTCGGACACGGCCGCGAGGTCGAGGGCTGGCGGGAGTGACGTCTCGTCCAGCAGGTCGCGATCTTGGCGGTTGAGCACTGCGTCGTACACGAAGTAGCTCGGGGCCGGAGGCTGGCCCTCGGTGACCAGATCGATGAACGTCTTCTTGTCCGGAGCGAGCAGTGCGTAGTTCGAGGCTCGCTGCTCCCCCATTGTTGACGACGTCTCCGTCGACAGGTTCTTTCCACATGCCGAACCAGCGCCGTGGGCGGGGAAGACCTTCGTGGCGTCGGGCAACGGCAGCAGCTTGTTGTGCAGGCTGTCGTACAGCTGCTCAGCCAGTTCGTCGCGGGTGAACCCGATGGAAGCCAGCAGATCGGGACGACCAACGTCGCCGATGAACAGCGTGTCTCCGGTCAGCACACCGTAAGGAACCTCGTCGTCTGCACGCTCACGGATCACAACACTGAGTGACTCGGGCGTATGACCGGGAGTGTGGAGGAACTCGAGCTCGACCTCGCCGAGCGACAGACGTTCGCCGTCGCCCAGCTTGCGCGATCGGAATTCGGTCTCAGCGACAGAGGAGTACGCGATCTCGGCGCCGGTGGCGGCAGCGAGTTCGAGGTGGCCTGACAAGAAGTCGGCGTGGAAGTGCGTCTCGATGACGAGCTCGATCGAGAGGCCATGAGCTTCGGCGTCGCGAACGTACTCGCCGATGTCGCGGCGAGGGTCGACAACCACGGCTCGGCCAGTCGTCTCGTCCCCGATGAGATAGGACGCTTGAGAGAGGCAGTCCAAGTAGTACTGGATGAACTTCATGTCAGATTCCTTTCGGGCTGTCAGGTGTGCTGGAAGGCCCCGAGACCCGATTCAGCTCGGCGAGCACGCCGGCGACATCGCAACGGTCCGTGCGGTTGTACGGGAGCTTCGACAGCACCGTGGCCATGGCGCAGGTGTTGGAGACAGCCGAGTAAGTGAGCCCGGCAGCCACTGCTGCCGCTCCCCACTTGGCCTTGGGAACAACGAGGCTGAGCAGGACCGCGAACAGCGAGAGGCTGCCGGCGACGAGGCGAACCTGGCGGTCCATGGCCCATCGACTCTGGGCCGTGCTCGCCGTGTCGCCGCCCACCTGCTGCCAGGCCTGCATGCCACCTTCGAGGATGTGGAGGGTGTCTTTGCCCGCCTCCACGAGCCGGCCGTGGGCTTGGGCTGCCCGGTTGCCGGACTGGCAGACCAGCACCACAGGATGCTCCACGTCGGCGAGGTCTCGGACGTGTTCACCCAGGGTGTCGAGCGGCACGTTGTAGGAACCGGGAATGTGGAGCGACTCGAACTCGCCGCCAGTCCGGACATCGAGGATCCGAATGTCCGGATCGGTGTCTCGGAGCCGGCGGAGCGACCGGGCGTCGATCACGTCTGTCGCTGGCAGGGAGCTGGAGGCTGCTGCGTCGTGCGTGGAGTGATGGGAAGTCGTTGAGGTAGTTGAGGTCATGGTCATTTCCTTCTGAGAGATGCGGACTTGGTGGGTTGAGGGGTCTGCTGTCTTCACACGGGCGAGCGCTCGTCGATTCCGCTCCGCCGTTGGTTGAGCAAAGCTGGCTCGATGTTCCGCTCGCCGCTTCGTCCGAGGATGTCGGCGACAGCGTCGGCGGTCGCCGGGTGAATACGAGGGCCGAGGTCATCCCAGGTCCCCGAGCGGCGGAGGACATCTCGGACGGGCCCCTTGACATGCGTGAGGTGAAGCTCGACATCGCGAGCCCTCAATTCGACGAGAACATCGTTCAGCATTTCGGCAGCCGTGGCATCGAGGTCATTGATGCCAGATGCGTCGAGGAGCAAGACCTCGGGTCGAGGGGCACGGTCGGCAAGGTTGAGGACGAGACGTTTCACATGAGCCGCATTCGCGAACGAGAGCGCCGCATCGATGCGAATAATTCGAACGCCATCGATGGTCTCGACCTCGGGGAAGCGTTCGATGTTGCGGAAGCTCGTCGTTCCCGGAACACGTCCGAGAACTGCACTGTGCGGCATCGACATACGGGCGAACACGACGAGCATCGAGGCCACGACAGCGACCGCGATCCCGAGCTCGATCCCCAGAACAAGCGTTGCGACGAAGGCGACACTCATGCCCACCAGATCACTCCGCTTGACCGCAGCAATGTGGCGCATCTCCTTCACGTCCACGAGCCCGACAACGGCCACGATGATGATGGCTCCCAGCGCGGCGTTGGGCAGTGAGCTGAACAACGGAGTCAGAAACACGATCGTCGCCAGCACGATGCCCGCTGTGACCAGCGATGCCAGTGGTGTCCGAGCGCCGGCGGTGTCGTTGACAGCGGTTCGGGAAAACCCGCCTGTCACCGGGTAGCCGCCAAAGAGACCGGCAGCGACGTTGGCGGCACCGAGTCCGACGAGCTCCCGGTTCGGATCGACGTCGTAGCGGTGCCGACGTGCGTACACCTTCGCCACTGCGATCGATTCCATGAAACCCACGAGGGTGATCACGAAAGCGGTCGCCAGCAAGTCGCCGATCAAGGAGCCGCTGAGGTCGGGAAACCCGAAGACTGGGAGCGTGTCGGGGATGTCGCCGACCACGCTGATTCCTTTGGACTCCAGATCGAAAACTTCGACACTCGCGATCGACGCGCTGACCACGACAAGAGCAGCCGGGACTCGAGGGGCGGCCCGCTTCAGCACGAACAGAGACGCAACGGCAGCGGCGCCGAGGATGAGCGTGGCCGCGTGCGTATCTGGCAGGTTCTCGAAGACCTCGACGACGGACTCGTAGAAATGGCTCTTGCGCTCAACCGAGATGCCCAGCAGGTGTTTGGTCTGGGAGAAGCCGATGATGATGGCCGCCGCGGCGGTGAAGCCAACGAGGACCGAATGAGAAAGAAGGTTGACCAGAAAACCGAGGCGGCCGAGCCCGAGCCCGAGATGCACGATCCCAACCATGAGGGCGAGCAGGGCCGCGGCGCTGACATAGCCAGTCGTTCCTTCTTCGATGAGCGGAGAAAGGGCTGAAGCAGTCAGCAACGAGACGATGGCGACAGGACCGACAGCAAGTTGACGAGACGTGCCGAGCAGTGCGTAGACGATGAGCGGGATCGTGGCTGCGTACAGGCCGATCTCGGGCGGCAACCCAGCGAGCAATGCGTACGCCATCGCCTGAGGCACGAGCATTGCTCCCACCGTCAGTCCGGCGGCGAGATCGAGCGAGAGATCCTCTCGCCGATAATCGAGCGCCCAATGTCGAGAACGAGGTTTCACCGTGACTCCAGATTTGTACGGACATTCGTACTTTATCAGGAACGGGGAGCTACGCGTCAATCCAGTAGCGACGCATTCGGCCGTATCCGGAGTGGCGATGGTCCTCGACCAGGCCGCCGTGATGCTCGATCGTCCGGGCGGACGCCACGTTGTCCATGTCGCACACGATCAGCAGACGATCGAGCCCGTACGACGGCGCAAGGCCAATCACTTCACCCAAGGCCCAGCTGGCCAAACCCTTCCGCCGTGCAGACGGACAGATCCCGTAGCCAACATGGCCGAGGTGCTCGGTGACCTTCGTGTCGTTGTGGCGCAGCACGATCCCACCAGCGACCTCGCCGTCTCGGAGAATCCATCGGAAGAGGCAGTCGGTGCTGGCCGGGCCGGACAGCCGATCGACCCAGTCAGCGAAGCCAGCCGCGCTCTCCACCTCATCAGTCTCGGCCAAACCAAACCCGTCCTCGTGGAGACCCGGGCCCCATTCGTGGTGGGCATCGAGCCAGCTGCGATGGAGCTGCACGGTGGGTGGAACGAGTGCTCGATGCATGCCCAACTCTGCCATGTGCCGAATCTCATCCCCGAGCACACCAGCGCAGACCTAAGGTGCAAGGCATGCCGCTACCGCTCGCCACCCGCTGGTTCGAGCGGCGACGCGTCGACGACGATGTGACGTTGCTGTGGGAACCACACGTCGTGTCACTCATGCGCTGCAACATCTGGCACGTGCGAGGGTCCAAGCGGGATCTGGTGATCGATACCGGAATGGGTATCGCCAGCCTCGTCGAAGAGATGCAAGACCTCCTCGACAAGCCGGTCTCGGCAGTGGCCACACACGGCCACGACGACCACATCGGCTCACATCACGAGTTCGACGATGTCGTCGCTCATCCGGCCGAATCCCGCTCACTCGAGCGTCCCTCGATGAGCTCACTCGATCCTCTCGTCGCATGGGGCCAGGATGAGATCGATGGCTTGATTCGAGCCGGGTACGAGATGAACGATCCGTACTTCGTGACGGCACTTCCGGCAGGCGTGACCATCGAGGGCTTCCGTCAGCAGCCGGCGCGGGTGACACGCCTCGTGGACGAGGGTGACGTGGTCGATCTTGGCGATCGCCAGTTTGAGGTCCTCCACTTGCCCGGCCACTCCCCCGGCTCGATCGGGCTCTGGGAGGAGGCCACCGGCACCCTCTTCTCTGGCGATGCCGTCTATGACGGACCACTCCTCGACGAACTCGGCCACTCCGACATCGCCACGTACTGCGAGACGATGAAGCGCCTGCTCGATCTGCCGGTCACGGTGGTCCACGGTGGCCATGACGAAAGCTTCGGCCGGGAGAAGCTCCAGGCCATCGCCCGCAACTACCTCGAGACACGAGCCGGCTGAGCGCGTCGTGCGCATCGTTTCCTTGAATGCCTGGGGTTAGGGCCGCGAGGTCAACGACCTGATTGGGAGCGCTGGTCAGGAAAGCGCGGCGATCACATCGTCGGGGGCCTGCACCAGTTCGATGAGGACCCCTTCGCCGCTTCGTGGCGCGGCCTCGTTGCCTTTGGGATGCAGGAAGCACACGTCATACCCACTCGCCCCCTTACGGATACCGCCGGGCGTGAAGCGCATGCCCTGTTCGGTGAGCCATGCCACGCACGCCGGAAGGTCATCGATCCAGAGACCCACGTGGTTGAGCGTTGGCACGTGCACCTTTGGTGAGACATCCGGGTTGATGGGCTGCATGAGGTCGATCTCGACGGCGTGCGGTCCCGAGCCCAGGCGGAGGATGTCCTCGTCGACATTCTCGCTCTCGGCCTGATAATCGCCGACCTTCTCGATGCCGAGCAGCCCGGACCACAAGCCACTCAAGGCGGACTTGTCGAGCGAGCCGATGGCGATTTGCTGGATGCCCAGGACGTTGAACGGACGATCGGACGTAGGGGTCGAGTCGGTCATGTCGAGCATGGGAGCAGGTCCGGCCATCCCGGTCAATCGGGCGTCAACAGGCAACGACCCATCGGAACCAAACGCTGACGTGCACCCAATCGAGGATCCGTTGAACTGACATACGTTTACATCCTTCTTTTTACGTCTGTTGCTACTTCACAGCTATGTTCGACGAACACTTGTTTGCTATGATGAAGCGATGGAGCTGGCATCCCTCATGAGCGAACTCGACGACCTTTCGGCCAGCGATCTCACGAGCCTGTCTGATCAGGACATGACGGACCTTCTCACCCGGGCCGAGGAAGTCCGGAGCAAGTTCGAAGCCCTCGACATGCGGGCGTGTGTCGAGGCAAAGAAGCGGCGACTGGCCCGGCGCCGGGGAGTGCGCAGCGAAACCAACCTCATCGCTGGTCGCACCCGCCAGAGCGTCCGAGCAGTTGGAAGTCGCTTCCGAACGGCTGAGGACTTGGTCGAGCACATGTCGCTCGTGCACCGAGCGCTCGAGATGGGCGTGATCACCCTCGAGCACGCCCGACTCCTCCGCCGCTACTACGGACAGAAGCCGCTCCGAGCCGCACTCCAGCGAGACCAGAGCATGCTGATTGGCTGGGCTCAAGAATCATGGGCCACCTTCGATCAGAACCTGGCGATGTGGGCGATCGTGAACGACCCAACTGACCCTCAGGACCTCGATGAGCAAGCGTTCGATGACCGCTCTCTTGTCACATCCGAGGCGTTCAACAGCGTGCTCGTCGAGATGCAGATGCCAGCGATCATGTGGGAGCAAGTCCTCGTGATCGTTCGGCCCCGCTACCAACGGATGCTCGACGCCGACTGGGCTGAGGCCCGGGCCCGGGTGGGCGAAGACGCCGGACCGTCCGATCTGCTGCGAACCGATCGGCAGCGCATGCTCGATGCCTTCATGGAGATGGCGCGAGCCTCCGAGGGCCGGGACGACCCAGGTGCAACCATCGTTGTCAACCTCATCACCGACCTCGACACCGTCACGGCCGAAGCCGAACGCCAAGCCCAGGCCGCTCGGACCAAGGAGCGGGATGCCGCCCGAGCTCGAGATCCCCAGTCCACCGACCCATGGTCCGAAGCACTCGAGGATGACGAGCACCAGGCATCGGCGGCGCCCACGGAGAGCACGGCGCCCACGGAGAGCACGGCGCCTGCGACGACCGCATCAGCCGGAAGCGCAGCGACGTGTTGGGCAGAGGTGGCATCCGAGCGGGCAGAGCAAGCGCTGACCGCTGTTGGTGTACCTCCCAGCGTTGGCTGGGCGGATCTTGATCCGAACGATCCCCGAGCGATCGAAGCCAAGCTCCTCTTGGGTGTCGAGGGAAGGCGGGCGATCGACAGCCGCTACGTCTCGAGTGCCCCGCCGCCGGAGTGGGAAACCGACTGGCGAGTGGCAGCTCGCAAGCGCTCCAAACAAGCAAAGCTACGAAGATGCGAAACCGAGTCCGGCCTGTCGATCACCCCGGCGACGGCCCTGCTTGGAGCGCTCGCTGGCGGCATCCGCCGCTTCACTCTCGGGCTGACCGATCTCGACTTCACCGCCAGCAAGCAATCACGACTCTTCCGCGGAGCAATGCGGCAAGGCATCCTGCTGCGCGATCGGTCCTGCCAAGGGGAAGGCTGCGACGCTCATGCGTCGAAGTGCCAGGCCGACCACATCCAGCCGCACAGCAGCGGCGGAGCGACCGAGCCCGTCAACGGGCAAGCACTCTGCCCGGCCTGCCACCGATGGAAGACGTACCTCGACGCCCTCGGCATCGTCCGTTGAGACGACGGTGAATCGTTCGTAGGGCTGACGACGACCGGGAGCCCCGGGTGTCATCGTGCTGTCCGTGACCTCGTCGACCGTCTCGAAACCCACCGCTGCCAAGGATCGCCATCACTTCGTGGACGCGCTCCAAGGTTTCGCTCTACTCGATCGTTGGGCTGGCGATGTTCCGGATCCGGAACCTCAGCACCGAACGACTCCTTCGCATTGCGGCGTGGGTCTACGGACTGGCAACGCTGGCCTGGCTCGTCATCGGCCTGCTCGATTGGTCGAGCGGCGCCAGCGCTGCGACGGCGGACCCCGATGTTGTTGATGCGCTCATCAACGGTTCCTTCGGCGACGTGGTGGTCGCTCACTTCTGGTACTGGCTGATCATCCTCGGGGTTCTGGTGCTCGTGCAGGGTCCTGCCGTCGTGGCCTGCTTCTGTGTCGGCCTTGCCCTTGGACGCACCGATCTTCTTTCTGCGCCCGGCTCGCATCGAGCGCTGTCCTCCCGACTCCTGCGATGGTGGCCAGCCGGGCTCGCTGTCGCCGGGGTGGGCGCCTGGTTGTCGCTTCGCGGCCCCGCCACGGAGACTCTGGGGTTCGCTCTTGGATTCGGAGCAGCACCGCTCGTGGCTGCCGGTTGGATCGCACTCCTCGCTCGCACCATCGGCGAGGGCTCGACACTCGTCGGCCGCGTCCTCCGCTCGAGTGGCCGAATGTCGCTCACGGTGTACCTCCTCGAGTCGGTGGTCACCGCCTTCCTCGCGTACGGCTACGGCTTCGGCCTGCTGCCAGGGGTGAGCCCGCTCGAGGGCATGGGCCTGGCGCTTGCGATCTGGCTTGGGCTGAGTGCGTTCGCTCTGTTCTGGATGCGCTGGTTTCGGTTCGGCCCCTTCGAGTGGCTTCTTCGTTCACTCTCCTACGGCCAGGTTCAGCCCCTCAGGCGGTGAGTGCGTCGAGCACATCCTCCATCGCCCGCACGGAATGCCCGGAGAGAAACTGATCACAGTGTGGAAGAGCGGCCGCCATGGAGCCGACGAGAGGCTCGAACGCCGGTGCGGCAGCTCGTGGGTTCACCCAGATCACCCGATGAGCTAAGCGACCGAGCCGTTGCATTCGAACATCCATGATCTCGGGCGACTCGGTGTCCCAACCGTCGGAGATCACAACGATCACCGCGCCGCGGACCATCGAGCCCCACACCCGGTGACTGAGCAATGTGCCGAGACTGGAGGCGAGCTTGGTACCACCGAAGCGATCGCCCACCTGCTCGGTCGCCCGCTCCATGGCTTGCTCGGTCGAGCGAGTTCTGAGAGCCGGTGTGAGCCGGGTCAGTTCGGTGGCAAAGGCGAATACCTCGGCACGTCCGGCCACGGCCAGCGCTCGAGTGATGTGGAGATAGGGGCGTACGAAGGCTTCCATCGAACCGCTGACGTCGACAAGCAGGAGCACGGGACGAGGCCGCCGCTGTGGGCGATGAGTGTGAAGCTTGAATGGCTCGCCGCCACTGCGGAGCGAGGCCCGAAGTGTTCGACGAAGGGCCGGTCGGCCTCGACGTGAAGCTCGAGTTCGGCGGCTGCGACGAGACGGCCATGTTCGAGCAGCCGCCTCGAGCGCGACGCCAATTCGTTCAAGCTCGTCTTCATCGAGAAGATCGAACGGCGTGTCTGCCAGATGCTCGAGCGCCGAGGGAAGCAGTTCAGGAATCAGCGTGTCGTCGTCGGACGGCCCATCGCTCTCCTCGTTGTCCTGCAGCGACGGTCGGGTGATCCAAGGGACGCCAGCGTCCTCGCCTTCTCCCCCGCGATCGGAGGATGGTAGGTGCTGTAGTCGATCGTCCTCCTGGGCTGAAATGGCCGCGACCTGTGGGTTCCGAGCGGGATTCTGCTTCACCGTGCGATTGAGCTCGAAGTCGAAGATGGCAGAAAAGACTCGATCGAAGACCTCGAACTCATCCTGGCGACGCGTCAGCGACACCTTGAAGATCCAATACAGATCGTTGATCCCGATCGGACCGGCCGCCTCGAGCGCCTGGGCGGCCCGTTCCGACGAGCCGAGCGAAACGGTGATGCCGGCATGGCGAAGCTTCTGCACGAACGCCGACACGAACAGCGCTCGATCGATGCCGTGGAACAGCTCGGGAGAGGCACTCGTCAAGGGACGAGCTCGCCCTGTTCCAGCGCCGCCTTCACCGTCGCCCGATCGTCTGGTGTCTTGATGAACGAGCCCATCGTTGCTTCCACCAACCCCCGATCAATGTGGGCCAGACCAAGGATGGAAAGAGCCGAGACCCAGTCGATTGTCTCAGCGAGGCCGGGTGGCTTGTCGAGGTCCAGAGCCCGGGCCGAGGTCACGAACGCCGTGGCCGCATGAACGAGGGGCACCGCACCCTCGGGGACGCGACGGCGGACGATCTCCGCTGCCTGCTCAACCTCAGGAAAGTCGATCCAGTGATAGAAGCAGCGGCGCTTCAAGGCGTCGTGAAGCTCCCGGCTGCGGTTCGAGGTGAGAATGACGGTGGGC
>CALKTH010000097.1 GCA_937997485.1 uncultured Acidimicrobiales bacterium
CCGCACCCCGTACCCCGGTGTCGCCGGATCGTCTCGAACGCCGGTGTCATAGCCTCCACGTTCCACATGTCCCTCGAGGGCTTGGCTGTCCCCTCCGACGCAGAAGCGGGGCCCAGATCCGGTCACCACGATGACCCGCACATTCGTGTCGGCATCGGCGGCGGCAAGGTGCGCCCGGTACTCCGTGTCCATCCGCCCCGTCCAGGCATTGCCTCGATGTGGTCGATCGAGCGTGATGAGCCCTGTCCGGCCAATGAGTTCGTAGCGAGTGGCGTGACGCTGATCGGGCTCGTCGGCTGCTTCTGACATAGGCCTGTCCTACCATCCCTTTGTGCGTCAGCGCCTCTCCCATGTTGTTGCCGCCATCGATTGGAACGAGGCCGACGTCGACCGCCTTCGTGACGCCCTTGGCTCGGCCACGCTCACGGTTGCCTCGGCGGGCAACCCAGACGCTCTTCGCGCGCTGCTCCGGAGCGGTGAGGTTGACGGCGCGATCGTGGAACGCGTGCATCCGAAGGACCGGAAGCTCCTCCGCTCACTCGAATGGCTTCACGTACTCCACGCTGGGGCGGACAACCTCGCAACGCCGGAGCTGCTCGCCGAGGTGACGGTGACGACGTCCGCCGGCCGCAGCGCCGAGGCGCTGGCCGATCACGCGATCTTTCTGCTGCTCTCGGTGGTGCACAACAGCCCCGCGCTCATGCAACAGCAACGCCGGCGCCTGTGGTCCGGCCGCCCATTCCGAGGCGAGTCGGCGTTGTTCGGCAGAACGGCACTGGTCATCGGGACAGGGAGCACCGGAGCCGGTGTGGCCCGTCGCCTCGATGCGATGGGTCTCTTCGTCAACGGCCTGCGCCGAACCGTCGCATCTGTGGATCAGGACTCTCCGTTCCGCACCATGGAGACGTGGACCGACCGTGAGCGGCTGCGTGAGCTCATCGCTGAGGCCGACGTGCTCGTGCTGTGTCTGCCGCTCACCGACGAGACCGTCGGGCTGATCGGCGCCGAGGAGCTTGAAGCGCTCGGTCCCGAAGGGATCCTGGTCAACGTTGCGAGGGGAGCCATCGTTGACGAGCGAGCGCTGGCCGCGGCGTGCCGAGAGGGCACGATCAAAGGCGCCGGGATCGATGTGGCCACGCACGAACCGCTCAGCGTTCGCAGCCCGCTGTGGCGAACCCGCAGAGTAGTCATCACCCCTCACGTCACGCCTCGCCAACACGATCGCGAGCAGCGCTCGATCGACGCCGTCATCGATGCGGCTCGCGCCATGCAAGCCGGTGAACAGCCCCACTCCATGCTTCCAACGACGGCAGCGTTCAGCGGTGCCAGCTCGCAGGCTCGCCTTGATCGAAGGCTGACCGGGCTCTGGCTCCGGATTGCCGGTGGGCGGCGCTAGCCGATTCCGTTAGGCCTCGTCGACGCCTTCTTCGATTCCCTCGGCCAAGATCTCGAGACAGCGCTCGGCCCACTCGGGTCGGCAGATGAGGAGATCGGGAAGGTACACGTCGTCGTTGTTGTAGACCATGGGCGAGCCGTCGAGGCGGCTGCAGTGGAGGCCCGCGGCGAGGGCGACGGCGACAGGTGCGCAGTTGTCCCACTCGTACTGGCCACCGGAGTGGGCGTAGATGTCGCACTCACCCTTGACCACGGCCATGGCCTTCGCGCCCGCCGAGCCCATCTCGAGGTATTCGGCGTCGAGCTTTTTGGCGAGCGTGACGGCCGCCGGAGGACGGCGGGTGCGGCTGACGATCACTCGGGGCGGGCCATCAACGGCCGGTGGCAGCACGGGCGCTTCCAGTGTGTTGAGCACGAGGTCGTCGCCGGGCAGAGCGACGGCGCCTGCGATCGGGACGCCGTTCGAAACCAAAGCGATGTGCACGGCCCAGTCAGAGCGAGGCGGCTCGGAGAACTCACGAGTGCCGTCGAGGGGGTCGATGATCCAGATGCGCTCGGCGGTGAGGCGCGCCTTGTCGTCGGTGGCCTCTTCAGACAGCACGGCGTCGTCGGGGCGATGCTCGGCGAGCTGTGCTGCGATGTAGGCCTGCGCAGCGGCGTCGCCTGCGTTCTTCATGTCCTTGCCTTCGATGCCCTCGTCGATACACCGCTGGCGCTGTTCGAGCAGAACCGCTCCAGTGCCTCGAGCGATGTCGATGCAGAGCTGGTGGTCTTCGGGCGTTGCAATGGCAGTCACGGCGTTCACCCTAGGAGTGTCGGCCCTTGTCGCCCCAGGTTGAGGTCCTGTTCTGGCGTTCTGGCGAGGGGAAGGATCAGGCGAGGTCGTGGATGTGTCGCTGGGTCGTGTACGTGAGCGTGACGATGATGAGCGACAGCCCAGCGGCGCCGGAGATGGTGTTGCCAACGCCGACCTGAGAGGCGATGGCGCCCAACAACAGCGCACCGAAGGGGAAGATGCCCGACTGAATCAGCATGAACAGGCCCATGACGCGGCCCATGAGCTCCGGCGGTGTATTGCCCTGGATGAGGCCCTGATTCATGTTGATGTAGAACCCGCTAGCGAGCCCCATCACCAGCGTGAGGACAAGAAGTTGCCAGTAGTCGGTCGAGCGGCCCATGAGAAACGTCATGGTGGAGCCAGTCATGAGTGCTCGCTGGAACAAGGCGCCCTTGCGGGCCATGTTCCCCTTTCGCATCACGATCACCGACGAGATGGCGATGCCGACGCCCATCAGCATCATCGGAATCCCAGCGTCACCAGCGCTGCGACCGAGATCATCCTTGATGAAGGCTTGGAGCAGAACCATGACTGATGGGTTCACCGTCAGGCTGGACATCGTGAGCAAGGCGAAAAGCACTCGAAGCGAGGGATCTCGCACAACGTGGCTGGCGGCTTCGCGAATCTCGGCCAGCAGCGCTCGACGAGCCGGCGTGCTTTCCCGAGGAGGAACGTCGACGGCCAGCGCAGGAATGATGCCGATGGCGAGGACGGCCGCCATCACCGCGAAGGTGACAGTGAAGCCAGCGATGGTGCCGATGATTTGCGCGACTGCCGGACCGAGGATGAGCGAGGCGGTGATGGCAAGCGCGTTCCAGGCGATGGCGCCCATGAGCTGCTCTTTGTCCACCAGAGCCGGAAGCAGAGCGGAGCGGACGGGTTGGCCGAGCGCAGTGAACACGCCCGTGAGGAGTGACAATGCAACGACGAAGCCGAACGCCAGCGAACCCACGCCGGTGAGCGTTGCCATGATCGCCAGCGGTATGCACGAGCCGACTTGTGACAGCACCAGCAGCATCCGCCGGTCGAGGCGGTCGGACCATGCCCCTGCCTGCAGGACGAGGAAGAGGGAAGGGAGCCCGGTGGCGAAGATGGCGAGGCTCTGTTGGAACTCGGTGCCGTCCAGGCCACCCATCTCGTCGTCGAGCACGTACCACCCGACGACGAACCGATGGGCGTTCATGACGAGGAAGAACGTGAGTGTGTTCAGCCAAAGGTTCCGGAACGCCGGGACGCTCATGGCATTCGACGGATCAGGTGCGTTGGACGCCTCGTTCTCGGGGATGCTCGTCTCCGTCACGGCGGAGAGTCTGTCAGTCGGCGATCAAGACGTCAGATCCCGGCTCGCCGGTGCACAATCTGACGGCGAGAGCGTGGATCGAACGAACTGGAGCTGGCCATCGACCTCGGGGGCTGACTCGAAGCCAACCCTGCGGGCCACGGCGAGCGAGGCGGCATTGGACGGGTCGATGAGCAGCGACGCCGTGTGGACGGCGGTCTCGCTCCGCAGATGGGCAACCAGCAGCTCCAGGCTGCGGCTGGCGTATCCCCGTCTCCGGTATGGAGCGAACACGTTGTACCCGACGTTGACTGCTCCCGATGCAAGCCAGGCTCGGTCGCTGTCGTAGTCGATCCACCCGACGACAGCGCCGGCCACTTCGATGATCGCGGTCGGCTGAGGATCGTCGCTGCCTTCCCCCATGAAGACGTGAAAGGCCTCGTCCCTCCCCGCGATGAGAAGCGGACGATCAATCGATCGCATCGGCCGAATCGTGACCACGCCGTCGGAGCGCTCGGTGAAATGAGTGGCCACGACGTGACCTGAGGAGCTAGCGAGCGAGGGGCTTGTAGGTGACTCGGGTGGGTTGCGCGTTCTCGCCCAGCTCCTTCTCGCGGAACTCCTCGTACTCGCTGAAGTTGCCCTCGAACCAGCGCACCTGGCTGTTGCCTTCGAAGGCAAGGATGTGCGTGGCGATGCGATCGAGGAACCAACGATCGTGGGAGATCACCACGGCGCAACCGGGGTAGCGCTCGAGGGCATCTTCCAGTGCTCGCAAGGTGTCGACGTCGAGATCGTTCGTGGGCTCATCGAGGAAGAGCACGTTGCCGCCGGTCTTGAGCACACGGGCGAGATGCACGCGGTTGCGCTCACCACCGGAGAGCACCTTCAGCGGCTTCTGCTGATCCGAACCCTTGAAGTTGAACGAGGCGACGTAGGCCCGGCCATTCACTTCACGATCGCCAACGGTCAGCGTGTCGTGACCCTCGGTGATGGCTTCGTAGACGGTGTCTTCGTCGTTGAGGATGTCTCGGCTCTGGTTGACGTAGGCGAGCTCCACGGTGTCGCCAACGTCGATGGTGCCCTCGTCCGGCGTCTCTCCGGTGGAGCCGCCAGACGCTTCGATGAGCATTTTGAACAGCGTGGTCTTACCGGCGCCGTTGCCGCCGATCACGCCGACGATGCCGGCCTTGGGTAGCGAGAAGTTCAGATTGTCGATGAGCAGACGATCGCCAAAGCCTTTCGAGAGGTTCGAGACCTCGATGACCTTGTCACCCAAACGCTTGCCCGGCGGGATGTAGATCTGGACCTTTTCGTCCCGAGGGTCGTAGGCCTCGGCTTCAGCTTGGAGCGACTCGTAGGCGTTGAGGCGAGCCTTGCCCTTGGCCTGGCGAGCCTTTGAGCCCATGCGCACCCACTCGAGCTCCCGAGCGAGCGTGCGCTGCTTGTTGTCCTGCTGCTTCTGCTCACGGTCGAGCCGGTCGGTCTTCTGCTCGAGCCAGCTGGAGTAGTTGCCCTCGAACGGGATGCCCTTGCCTCGATCGAGCTCGAGGATCCACTTGGCCACGTTGTCGAGGAAGTAGCGATCGTGGGTGATGGCAACGACGGTGCCGCTGTAGTCGCTCAGGAACCGCTCGAGCCAGGCAACCGACTCGGCATCGAGGTGGTTGGTCGGCTCGTCGAGGAGAAGAAGGTCGGGCTCGGAGAGCAGGAGTCGACACAACGCCACGCGACGGGCTTCACCACCGGAGAGGTTCTCGACGCTGCCATCGGGCGGCGGCAGGCGGAGCGCGTCCATGGCGATCTCGATCGTGCGCTGCAGATCCCAGCCCTGGGCCGCTTCGATCTTTGCTTCGAGGTCGGCCTGACGAGCACCGACCTTCTCGTAGTCGGCATCGGGGTCACTCCACGAAGCGAGCACCTTTTCGTACTCGGCGAGCAGGGAGACGGTTTCGCCGGCACCGTCCATGACGTTGCCTCGTACGTCCTTGGAGAGATCGAGCTGCGGCTCCTGCTCGAGCAGTCCGACGGTGAAGCCGGGTGTGAGGCGGGCATCGCCGGTGAATCCGTCATCGATGCCAGCCATGATCTTGAGAAGCGATGACTTACCGGAACCGTTCGTTCCGAGCACACCAATCTTGGCGCCGGGGTAGAACGCGAGCGTGATGTTCTCCAGCACCTGACGGTCCGGCGGGTGGAAGCGCCCGACCTTGTGCATGGTGTAAATGAATTGGGCCGACATGGGCGCCGAGGCTACCCATGCCGGCCCTGTTCAAGGGTGTTCAGTTGTGAGGCTTAGAAGCTCAGCGCTTCTTGGCGGCCTTCTTCGCTGGTGCCTTCTTGGCTGCCTTCTTCGGGGCGGCCTTCTTGGCTGGTGCGGCCTTCTTTGCCGGTGCCTTCTTGGCTGCCTTCTTCGGGGCGGCCTTCTTGGCTGGTGCGGCCTTCTTTGCCGGTGCCTTCTTGGCTGCCTTCTTCGGGGCGGCC
>CALKTH010000098.1 GCA_937997485.1 uncultured Acidimicrobiales bacterium
GGTTTTCGCTGCGGCAGGTGACGCCGTGCTCATCATGGAAGATGACCGACCCGGCGAGGGCTCGGGCACCGTCGGAACCATGACCGCCTACGTCGAAGGTGACGCCGGACCCGAATAGACGCCGCCCCGGTCACTCACCGAGTTGCTCGCTGCGCTCACGACTCGCGGAACAGAGCCTGCAGTGATGGTGGGGGTCAGGCACCCACAGGGGAGGGATTGGGGTGGGGGAGGGTGGGGCGCTACGTTCGGCGGGTGCCTGCGCAACACGATCCGTCGAAGCCTGCAGCGGATGTGCCCGCGTTCGACCCGGCGGAAGTGCCGATCTCGCCGGCCGCCACCGTGATGCTGGTTGACGACCGACCAGACCTGCACGTCCTGATGGTGCAACGAACCGCTCGCATGGTCTTCGCTCCGGCGGCGTGGGTGTTCCCCGGCGGCCGGGTGGATCCCGAAGACCATCGAGAGAACTTTGACACCGTCTGCCAAGGGCTGACCGATGCCGAGGCCTCCGCCATCCTCGATGTTCCCGCCGGCGGCCTCGCCTGGTGGATGGCGGCCTGTCGAGAAACGCTCGAAGAGGCCGGCCTCCTGCTCGCCGCGGGGGAGCACGACGCCGACGTCACTGATCTCCGAGATCGAGTCCGGGCCTCCGAGGATGTCTTCGTCGACCTTCTTCTCGAGCACGACATCGTCCTCGACGCCACCGCCATCGAAGAGGTGGCCCGTTTCATCACGCCGCTGGGCTCACCTCGTCGATTCGACGCTCGTTTCTTCGTCGCCCTTGCCCCTGACGATCAGGAACCGCTGCATGACGACGGTGAGATCGTGCGTTGGGAGTGGGTCCGACCCGCCGACGCCCTCGCCCGCTTCCGAGCCGGAGAGTTCGAGATGATCTCGCCGACGGTGCGCATGGTCGATTGCCTCACCCGCTACGACACTGCAGCCGGCGTCATGGCCGCGGCGAAGGAACGTCGCCCGTACGAACGCGTGCGAGTGATCGACCCGGCTGGCGCCTACATCGTGGTGTTGCCAGGCGAGCCGGGCTACGAAACGGCCGAGCTCGAAGTGGAAAGCGGCTGGGTTCGCTTCTGATCCAAACCGTCGACGGCGACGGCGACGTCGACAACGACGTCGCCGGCGCTGACGCTCGACGTCCGCTGCGCCCTGGCGACTTGTGCCTGCCTACTCGATGTCGCAGATGGCGAGCGGGACTTCGTTCGTCAGCCCGACGAGGTTGCCGTGCCCGGTCTTCACGTACGTCACTTCGAACCTGACCACCGACCCAAGCCCGCACACAGCGGGATCAAGCTCGCCAGAGATCTCGATGCTGCCAGGGTTGACACCCCGGATGGTCGGGGGTGGCCCAGGGATGCGCTCACCGCCGACGATCGGCACGAACTCGAGTCGACCGTTGAGGCATGAGGTCTCGCCTTCGATCGTGAAGTTGATGCCATCCGCATCCGCGAAGTGCGTCAACTCGAGATCGGTGAGGTCGCAGACGACGACGGGTTCGCAGTCGCCGCTGTAGCTCTCGCACTCGACGGTGCGATCCACGAGCGACACGATGCCGAGGTCTTCGCTCGGCATGTCTCGCCCGGCTTGGGCCAGAACTGCCGCAACGTCCGGGCCGAGGTCTTCGGCCGGCGCCATTGCTGCCGCGCCCGGTGCCCCGCTTGCCTGGATGTTTCCGCCAGCGGCATCCACCAGGAGAAGAGGCGCAGCCGCCAATGCAGCTGCCATCAAAACGAGTACGCCTCCGAAGAGTCGATATGTCATAGCTGTACCTGCCCTCATCGATCCGAGGAGATCGACGACCCATGCCGCAACGTGCCCTCACACGTCGTCCCGTAACGAGACTCTTACAACTTACTCCACCAAGCCCATGGTTGCAGCGACGTTCAGGTCACATCTGCATTGCAGATGTCTTTCAACCGGGGACCCCTCAAATCGGGATGGCCACACCCAGTCGGGCCACCTGGTCGTCGAACGCCTCCACCAGAACCTGGCACGCAACCTCGACCTCTCGCTCCGCACCGGCAGCGTCTGCGCCCTCGACGTAGGTCAGCACGGCCCTGATCTCGGCCGGTTCGCCATCGGGATTCACGCCGCCGAAGGCGTCGCACACGTCGAGTGCGATGCCCCACTCGACGAAACGACTGTCCGTGGGGATGGTGCCCGCGTCGTCGAGAATGCCGCCGGGTACGAACTGGGGAATGTCGTTCACGAGCAGCTCGACGCCGAGCTGACCCGTGCATCCTTCGCCGACGTCGGCCCGCAATCCATATCCGTCATGGGTGCGGAGGCGGATCAGGCGATCGTGCTCGTTCTCGGCCGCCAGGTTGGCCGCAGTGATGAACACCATGCGGTCTCGCAAGATCTGGTTTTCTTCCTCCGGTGTGGGTGGGGTCACGATGACGTTCGCCTGCCCGGGCTCGAAGACGCCAAAGGGTCCGAACGCAATCTCGGTCAGCTCGCACAGCACGATGGGCTCGCACGCATCCGGGTATCCGGCATCGCTGCAGCCGGCAGCGAAGATCACGTCGTCGACGGTGGGCGGCGCTTCGATCTCGTCCACGATCTGTCGGTTGGCGGGGGCGGCCTGTCGGGCGAGCGCAAGTGCCCCGGTGTCAGCGGCGTCAGCGCCCGCGTTGCCAGCTTCCGCCGTGTCGCCGGCCTCCGCCATGTCGCCGGCCTCCGCCATGTCGCCGTCACCGGCCGAGGCGGTCACCGCCGTGCCCGGAGCCGTCGTGGCCGCGTCAACGATCAGCCCCACGAGCAGCAGCCCGAGAACGCCAAAGAGAGAGAAGATGATTCTCATGTCCGATTCCTTTCGCCGGTCACAAGGACCGGCGTCGCGCCTCCGTACCCATCGGAGTCCCAGCACCCACCGCTGGTGCGACAACCATACGCAAAGATCAACGTGGTGACCACAGAGAGTGGCCAGAGAGCGCGAAGAGTGGGGATGTCCCCGAGGATGCCCTAGGCCTCTCCCCGCTGCCTGTACTAGACACCGAGGCATGAAACCGCTCGAGGGCATTCGCATTGTTGAAGCCGCACAGATGATTTCGGCTCCGCTGGCCACGTCCCTGCTTGCCGATCAGGGCGCTGACGTCATCAAGGTCGAGGCAGCAAACGGGGTCGGCGACCGAATGCGAGGACTGGGCGACCTCCGCAACAACATGGGGTCGGTCTTCCACAACTGCAACCGAGGCAAGCGATCGATCGCCCTCGACACGAAATCTGACGAGGGTCGTGAGGTGCTCATCAAGCTCATCGACAGCGCTGATGTCTTCGTGCAAAACTTCCGTCCCGGCGCGGTGGATCGCATGGGAGTCGGTCCCGATGCGATGTGCACCCGGAACCCGAAACTCATCTACGTGTCAGTCAGCGGCTTTGGGGCCACCGGCCCGTATGCCGATCAGATGGTCTACGACTTCGTCATTCAGGGCGTGACCGGCCTGGCCTCGTTCGAGGGTGGTGCGATCGATGGTGCCGACGGGACACCGTCACTGACCAACAGCCTCGTCATCGACAAGGCAACGGCGCTCACCGTGTCGCAAGCCATCACAGCCGCCCTGCTCCACAGGGAGCGGACAGGCGAGGGTCAGCACCTCGAGGTCGACATGGTCGGTGCGGGGCTCCAATTCGCCTGGCCCGACATGATGTGGAATCACTCGCTGCAGGGCGAGGGAGTCACTCGTACTCCACACATGGCGCTGAATTACGACGTGCGGCCGACCAAGGATGGCTACATCACCTTGAACCTGGCGACGAACAGCACGTGGCCCCGCCTGTGTGCGGCGATCGGCAACGGCATTGACGCCGACCCTCGTTTCGCCAGCTACGCCGACCGCCAGCGAAACGCGAGCGCATTGGCCGAGGCGGTCGATGCGGTCCTCACCACGCTGACGACAGACGAAGCGCTGGCTCGTCTTCGGGCCGCAGACATGCCCGGTGGCCCCGTTCTTGCGCTCGACGAGGTGCATCTTGATCCCCAGATCGTGCACAACGGCTCGGTGGTCGAGCGCGAAAGCACGTCGATTGGCCCGCTCCGCGAGGCTCGTCCGGCTGCGCGGTTCGGTGCGGCGGCACCGGAGCCTGGAGGGTCGGCACCACGCTACGGCGAACACACTGACGAGATTCTGGCTGAGCTGAACGACTGATCGGGCGAGCCCGCCCGGCGGCCGCGTTGCGGACGTGCGACGCTTCTGCGTCGTCACGATGACGTCCGTGCAAACAATTGCGTGTCATTCGGCACAAGCCTGACAAGGGCTCCTGTGTGCGTTAATCTCATTTCTGTTGCGGGTGAGGGAACTTCGCGACAAAGCATCGACGGGCGGCGTCAATGGTGCGGTAACGAAGTGCGGGTCGGCAGTCATTGGCGTGGCTGTCGAAGGGTGAGAGGCGCAGGCGCGTGAAAGCAATGCAGACAGTTCTCCCTGGCGTGATGCCGGGCGAGAGCCTTCAGACAACAATCGAAGCAGCGGGCGGTTCACCAGTTGAACTCGTGCAGCGGCCAGAAGTCGGCGTCGTCATCGACCTCACTTCCGAGCTGGCACAGCTGCGGGTCGACGGGCGAGTCGTGCCCATGTCGGCGGGCACACTCCCGCTCCGACAGCGCGCGATGATCCGCTGCCTCGATCTCGCACTCGCCGTGCCGGCCTTGATCGTGGCGCTGCCAGCTCTGGTCGCAGTCGCCGTCGCGGTGAAGGCGTCATCGACCGGACCGGTCTTCTACGCCGACACTCGGTACACCCGCAATGGTCGCGGCTTCAAGATGTTGAAGTTCCGCTCCATGGTGACCAACGGCGACGAAGTGCTCGCCGCTCACTTCCTCGAGCACCCCGAAGACGAGACCTACTTCGATGAGCATCACAAGCTCCCGAATGATCCTCGCGTCACCACCATCGGTCGGATGATGCGCCGCTGGAACATCGACGAGCTCCCTCAGCTTTGGAACGTTGTTCGCGGCCAAATGAGCGTGGTCGGCCCTCGCCCGCTCCTGCCGTCGGAGCGTCAGCGCTTCGGTGCGGCCCTGCCCGTTGTGGGCCGGGTCAAGTCCGGACTGACCGGTTTGTGGCAGGTTTCTGGACGCAGCGAGCTCACCTTCGATGAACGAATCCTGCACGACGTGAAGTACGTGACGGATCGCAGCTTGCGGGGAGACGTTGGCATCATCGCCAAGACCGTCCTCCTCATGGCTCGGGGCAACCCCGGCGCCTACTGATCGCTTCATCTCTGCCTCGCCGATCTCTGCATTGCTGATGATGCTGGCCGGTGGCCAGGCGCCACTACTCTTCTGCCGGTGCGCGTCCTCCTCTTCCTGACAACTGCTCTGGCGCTATTGGCCTCTGCCTGCGCGAGTGACGGCCGGGAGCTGGCGGAGCCTCAGGATTGGCAGACCACCACCACTCGGCCGGCGCCGCCAACCTCGGCGCCACCGCAGCTGATCAGCGAGAACGGACTGACCCTGCGCAGTCCCGACTTCGAACCAGGCGACTCCGCCCCCTCCGGTGCACTGTGCTCTGGAGACAATCGGTTCCCCAATCTGGAGTGGGAGGGCGTGCCCGAGGGAACCGCTGAGCTCGCCATTGCACTGTCGGACCAGACGGATCCCGAGGAGCCGCTCTTGCTGTGGCTGATGGCCGGCATCGATCCGTCGATGACGAGCGCAGCGTCTGGCACCTTCCCGAACGAGGGCGCGTTCGAGACCCTGAACGACTACGGCCAGCCGGGCTACGGCAACCCGTGCCTGGAGAACGTGGCACAGGGTCAGCGCGACCTGCAGTTCCGTCTCTATGTGCTCCCGCGAGCGTCCGGCATGTCGTCCGGCGACCCAGGAAACGAGAGCTGGGACACGGTGGCCGCCCTCGCCACCGACAGTGCCACCGTGCTCATGCGGGTCGAAGCGTCGATCTAAGGATCGCTCGAGCGCGAGTCGGGGCGAGCGAGGGCCCGCTCAGCGGCCGATGTTCGGGTTGCACCAGCGGCCGGGTGGAGAAAGCAGCTCCTGAGCCAGACCGAGGCACGCGCTGTCGTAGTTCACCCTCCAGCCGGCGAAGTCGCGCCAAGCCTGTTCTCGATCCTCCACGATGGGAACACCGGATGCGGCGAGTCGATTGAGCGTGGCCAGAAAGTCGTCTCGCTCAATGCTGATCGGATCGGTGGGGGCCGGGTCCTCGTCATATTCGACGTTGAACTCGTCGGCGATGCGCCGGATCGCGAGATAGCCGGTTCGAATCATCAGCCGAGCCCAAGGATCCGGCGGCGAATCGATCGCGGTGAGCCGGATGGCGGCCGTGTCGAGAATCGTGGTTGCCGCGGTGACCCACGACCGGTCCGGGGTTGGCGAGCGGAAGAAGCCCAGGAAGTTGAAGGTGGTATGGCTCTCTTCGATGCCTGCGAACCAGTTGGACCAGTCCTTCCAGAGCCCATTCATCTTCGGGAGCAGGCCGATCTCGTACGACCGGAGGATCGCAATCTCGGCATCTGATGGTGTTCCGGCCAGCGCCTCCAAGCGCGTGACGAGCTCCTCTCGTCGGCTGAAGGCGCTGTAGATGCTGGGGAGGAAGCTGATCATCAACGCGATGATCTCCAGCCCCAGCACCGCCTGAGCTGCCGCCATCATCAGGTAGTAGAAGTTGTCTGAGGTGGCCGTGCCCAAGGTGGTGAAGGCCGAGCCGCTGAAGATGAAGGCGTCCTCGGCCGGCTGCAGCCCGACGGCCCAGTAGACGAGGCCGGCGCCAAAGATGATGATTGCTGACCACACCGCCGGGAGTGCCAGCAGGGTCACCGGTGCGTAGCGGCTGAGGACGCGCTCTCGAACCTCGACCCGGCGGACTTTGACCGCCACGGTGCGAAAGATGAGCCGAGTGAAGGTGAACAGTGCTCGCGTGATGAGCGTGTGCTCCGCTCGAGGAACTACGACCGTGCGGGCCGCAGAGATGAGCGTGCCGGAGACGATGATGAAGCCCGTCAGGCCGGCAAGCACGCGCAGAATCACGGGCCGAGGCTACCTCGTTCGATCTGCCCCACTTTTGCTTTGCTGTCCGCTGCCCTGGTTGAGCCCGAGTCTGGCTCTCAGCGAAGGGCAACGACGTGTGAGACCTAGACGACGAGGGCCGGCCCGGGCTGTGCAACCGTGGACTCGGCAACGGGCCGAGCGCGGAACCCAACGACGCTGTTGAGCGCATCGAGAAGTTGATCGCCCGCAGATTCAAAGGTGACACGGTGGGCCGAGGTTCGAGCCTCCGCCCGGGTGGCAGGTCTCGTCGCCATCGAGACGCATGCCTTCGCGATGTCGACCGGATCGGTCGAGACGACACGTCCCGCGCGAGTGCCAGCCAGCAGATCATCGACACATCCGACTTCGCTCGTCGTGACGACGCTCGCTCCTGCGGCCAGAGCTTCCTGCACGACCACGCCCCATGGCTCATGGAAGGAGGGAACAACTACAACGCTCGCCGCCGCCATCTCTTGGTGAACGACAGCGCGCGGCAACGGGCCGAGGAGCGCAACGCGCTCCATGCCTCCGATCTCGCGCTCGAGGGCCGTCCGCTCGTTGCCGTCGCCGATCACTCGAAGGAAGACCCCGAGTGCGTCCAGCCGGCGGGCGATGGTGGGGAGTGAATTCGCACCCTTGCGATCACGCAAACGACCCACGAAAAGCACGGTCGGGAGCTCCGAGCGTTGCACGGCTGCGGTCGCTCGGGCGATCGAGCGGACGTCGCACGCGTTCGTGTGGACCAGATGGACAGAGCGAGCGCCCTCACGTTTGAGATAGTGGACCGAGCGTGCACTCGCACCGAGCGCCGCATCGACCTGGCGGAGAACGGTGCGTCGAATGGTCGACGCGAGGAGTGTGCTCACACCAGCACTGTCTGACGGCTTCCAGGTCTCCGCTGTCGTCACGCTGGGCACCTTGGCGATTCGGGACCAGGCCAAGGCGTCAAGGCAAGACGGGTGAGTCCACCCGGGGATGATCACAACATCTGGGTCGATCTGATCGAGACTTCGCCGAAGGCCGCGGGCCATTCTTGGGAGGTGATCCGAAGAACCAGCGTGTTCCAGACTCAACGAATGGAGATGGGTGACGTCAGGGGCAGCGAGCTCGGCCCGCTCCCACGACCGAGTTGCGGGGCCCGCGGTCAGGTACACGACGTGAAGCTCGGTGTCGGCGCGCGCTCGCAGGGTTCGAAACCACTTGGCGCGGTCGGGGCTGGGAGATTCCGAGACGAAAGCGATGCGGAGACGCTTCATGCGTGCCCCGCGTCGATTACTTGATCGACGAAAACTCTCGCGTTTCCATAGCTCAACCGATTCAACAAAGCCGCCACGTCAAACCCATCGTTCTTCGGCCAGCCTTGATGCTGGCGATGTCACCCATTCACCTGCTGCGCCACGTGTGACGTGCACAGTTGGTCTTCGCGAACCTAGGTCTGCAGACCCTCAGCAAGGACCGGGAAACACCCTATGTCGATGCTTGTCGCTTTGGGGGATGGTTGATCCGGAGCTTTCTTCACCGCATACCGGATACGTGTGAGGCTAGAAGGCGCCGGGACTGCCCTTGAGCAGGTGGGCAACGGTGCGGAACAAGATGCCGATGTCGCTGCCAATGGACCGGTTCCGCACGTAGGCGATGTCCAGCGGGATGCGCTCGTCGAATGTGAGGAAGTTGCGGCCGCCGACCTGCCACGGGCCGGTGAGCCCGCCGCGAACGTTCGCGATTTGGGAGGCGAACGTGGTGTACGTCTCGTACTCGTCCAATGTGAGGGGGCGGGGACCGATGATGCTCATCTCGCCTCGCAGCACGTTTACGAGCTGCGGAAGTTCATCCAGGCTGGAGCGACGCAGCAGACGGCCCACTCGGGTGAGTCGCGGATCGTCGACCAGCTTGTGATTGCGAGCCCACTCGCGACGTGCGTTGGGATCGGCAGCCAGGTGGGCGTTCAGCTCGGCGTCTGCATCGCAGACCATCGTGCGGAACTTCCACATCTTGATCGTTCGGTGGCCCCGTCCCATTCGTGTGGCTGCGAACAGCACGGGACCACGACTCGTGCAGCGCACCACCGCAGCAACGAGAAGCATGAGAGGAGCAGCAAGGACAAGCCCGATGGAGGCCACGATGAGGTCAAGCGTGCGTACCATCACGCGATCTGTCATCGAAGGCGCAGCGATCGTGATCGCCGCAGGATCCACGCCCAGGCGGATCGTTCCCGCCCTTCGAATCCTCTCCTGGCTGAGCCCGCGCTCAGCCACATCGGGTCCGACCTCGAGTGAGGTCATGACAAGTCCGCCGTCAGTCATTCCTGTCCTCCGCTATTGACTCACGTGCGGCCTGAAGCAGACCACCGAAGTGATCGCTTCGAGCTGAACATGAATCACCCTCTTCCCAAACCCGAAAGGGCTTGGAACGCCATTGATGATGAAAGCAGGGACATCCGTGCGGGGTCAGGGTGTTATCCCCGATAGGTGCGGACAGTCCCTAGGGGTTCACTCTGAGCGCGAATACTCGAACTCGCGTGCGATCGATCAGAGTGGGTGACCCGGGCTCGAAGTGGGGTCTTGGTACTGCGCTGTCAGTTCTGCGCGGCCTCGGAGGCGGTTCTGATTGGAACGTCGATGTGCGCCGAGCGGTCGAGGTCGAAAACTTGCTCGAAGACGTCGGCTCCCGTCGTGGGGAGCGGAGCGCCGTCGGAACGGCGCACGGTCACGACCATCTGGTCCTCGGGAGCGAGCGCCTGGCGATGGATGCTCAACGCATATGCGCCGGAGTCGAGTCTCGCGGTTCCAGTCATGACGAAGGCAAGGGTGAGGCTCGTGTTGGGCTCGATGGACACGTCGAGCTCATGGCGTTGGAGGCCGTCATCGGAGGCAGAGCTGCGGATTCGTACTGACCGGCCGTTGAGCGTGACTCCACTCGTTTCGTCGACGTTCCACGGCGTGAGAATCGACAGTGTGGGCGCTGAGCGCCGAGGTCCGCTGTTGGCCACGCTGATCTCGAGAACGGAGCGCAGGGCGCCGTTGTCAGGATCGATCTGCACGTCGTAGCGAACGTCTCGCTGGAGGAAGGGGTCGGTGTTCTCTGTCGAAGGCTGCGAGTGGAGCACCGCGAGCACGTCGGTGCGATTGGCCAGCGATGGCAGCTCGCCGTTGAGGAAGGTGCCGGCGAGGAAGACGGCCTCCTCCGAATCGGTGGAGGTGAAGCGGAGATGGCCGGCACGGGCGGCGGGGCCGATGACGTCGACCAGTGCCGATTGGGTGCCAATGTCGGACGTGACCACTTCGAGGAGGGCTCGGCCCACGATCTCACCGAGTAATTCGCTGCGGGCGCGGTCCGATTCCAACTCGGGATTCTGCGTGGTATCGAACTGACCGATGAGCAGAAACGTCTCGATGTCTTGCGCTGAGAAGGTGCGATTTCCGGTGAAGGAGGTGGTGATCGGTCCCGTGATTTCCAACAGTGCGGCCAAACCGGCGGGATCCACAACGAGGAGACCGTCGACGCTTGCACCCGTGCCCGATTGGTAGGCATCGAGTGCCGCCGGCAGGTCGAGGGCTTCGGTCCACTGTTCAGCGGTGGGAACGGGTTGGGCTTCACCGATCACCGTGGCGAGCCCGTTGTTCACGCGAATCTGAGCAATGGCCTCCGCTGTGCCGCCGAGCGGGCGAGCGGTGGAGGGATTGAGGAACATCACCGCATAGGTGCGAGGTCCGTCGGCGCCGAGCAGCGGGGGAGCGTGACGGGCCGCGGCCGCTGCTTGGCGTGTTGCCGGGAGCGCCTCGCCGAGGTCTTCTCGAATGACCTCGAGCTCGTTGTCGAGCGGGGCCAGGATCCAGACTGATCGCTCCGCATCGAGCTCGGCGAGCGTTGCTTCGAGCGTCTGCTCCAAGTCAGCGAGCGGCGTGGCCATTGCGCTCAGCGCACCAACATCAACCGCTCCGTTGGAGATTCGGAGCGAGCTGAAGTCCGCCTCGTCGCTGACCGAACGTGCGGCGGTGATTGTCTCCGCCGTGGCATCAACGAGATCGTTGGCCAGAGCGACGTGCTGGCTCACGACCGGCACCAAGAGCGCTGGCCGAGCCCACCAGCTTCCGAGGCCTTGCTGTACTTCGGCGAGCGCGTCTTCTGCATCAATGAGTGATGCTTGGGCCACCTGTTGATCGCCTCGCCGAGCTGCCGCCAAACCCCGCTCGGCCGCTACCGAAGCGGCGTCGACTTGCTCCCGCAGGCCCCACGCTCCGATGCCAGCAACAGCGGTGAACAGCAGGGCGAGGAAGAAGACGGTGCCTGCGAACCCGGCGCCGAGCCGCCAGCCTCGCTCGGTCGTGGAGTAGAGCGCGGCCAAGAACACGAGCCCGAAGCCGATGAGACCAGCGGCAGTGGGCATCCAGATGGGATCCACCCGTTCCAGCTGGAAGAGGAGAACGCCGGCGGCAGCGCCGAGCAGCGCGCCGATCTCGCGATCGAACCATTGATTCTGACGAACGGTGAACCACTGACCGGCGAGCGCGAGAGCGGGCAGGGCAATGGCGACGATCAGCACCGGCGTGGAACCAGCCAACGCGATGACGGGAAGGAACGGGAGGGGCCAAGCGGCAGGCCGGGCGATCGCTCCCGAGATGGAGGCGATGCCGACCGTCGCAGCGACGAGCACGACGTTCCACCAACCGAGCGCCGTGGGCTCTCGGCGGATCAGAAACGAAGCCAGAAGTCCGGCGACTACCGGTACGACAAGCCAGGCTGGGGGCGAGGTGAGTGCGTTGAAGCCACGACGGCTCGCTAGTTGGCGTGATCGCACGAGGGAAGTATGTCGTGTCTACCGCTGACCGGGCGATCAGGTGGCAGGGTCGCCGAATGCGGCAAACCCCCAACCACTGAGAGTGGTCAGTTGGGGGATACACCCGGTGTCGGGCTCTGACGCAACGGTTCATACTGAGCACAATGACTCAATCGGAAAGGTGCCTCTCATCATCCGGCGATGTGGATGAATGCGAGGCCCGGGCGGCGACGATGGCAGTCGGTACGAGCTGGAACGTCTCAGTTGGCCGGGAAGCAGACGTAGTTGAACGTGGTTGTGGCGCGCTCGCCGTACCCGACCGATTCACCACGCTCAGTGGTCGGCCGACATGCGGGCAGCAACGAGCCATCGATGCTGCCCACGTCAGCTTCTGACGATGCACAACATGCACCTGTCGTCGGAGCCGACAAAAGTGGGGCGATTCTTGCCCTTCTTCGTGACGTTGGCGCTTGTGGCACCTTCGCCCGCGCTCACGGCTGGCATTTTCGGACTGCTGTCGCCGGGTGCCCTGGCGGCCATCTCAGTACTTTCCCTACGACGGAGTCGACAACTGGGCCCGGAGCGCACGGGCCTCCAGCGAAGGCTGGAGTTCCCCGTGATCGCTGCGGTGCTTCTGGCTGTGTCTTCCCTGGCCGATCCACAAGCCGACAGCATCCAACGGTCTGTCGCTCGCCTGGTCTCAGTCGCGGCGTTCTACTCGCTGGCAATGGTCTATTCCAAGTCAACAGAGGAGGACCGCCGGCAGGTCCGGCGCGCTGTATTGACCGGCGCCGTGATTGCCGCCTCGCTCGCCGTTGTTGCGTCGCTTCGATCTCGGGGCTTCCTTGGTGCTGACATTCTTCCCAGCCGGAACTTCATCCTCCCCGTCGAACTTCCGAAGACGACCGGCGTGCCGCGCAGCTTCGGCGAGCAAGGTCTGATTCTCGCTGGTGGACTTGCAACCCGTCTCGCCGTGGCAGATCCGGCGAGAAGGTATCTGGCGACACTTGTCATTCTCGGCGGATTCTTGGTCGGTCAATCGCGCAACATGCTGGTGGTGCTGGCGGCTGTCTTGTTCGTTCTCTTCATTCGTCGATACATCAGCGCGCTCTCTGGTGTCGCAGGGGTTTTCGGCATCCTCGCCCTTCTCAGCCCGATGGTGGCAACTGCCCTGGTCAGCCAAGATGCAGTGCGAGAGCAATTCGTTGGTGAAGGAATCTTCGAGCGCAATGTCGACGCTCGCCTCAGCCTGCTCGACGAGGTTTCTGAACTCGCGCATCGGAACCCGATCGGCTTGCGGCTGTTCGGCGCGACCAGGGCGGAATGGGGCGAGATATCGGAGGCCGCGCCCCACAATCACTTCGTTTCACTGTTCGTCTTCGATGGCTACGGCGGAATCTTCTACGCGGCGGTGTTGTATCTCTGGCCGATCCTCAGAACCGGCAAGCGGCCGAGAGCGCTTCACGATCCTGAGTTTGTTTGGATGATTGGCGCGATGGTCGCGCTGTCGTTTTATGAAGGGGCCTTCAGTGCTTCGTTGGCCGTGGCCCTTGCGTTGCTCCATTCGCAGGATGGCCAGAGCGAGCGAACCAAGACCCCTGATGTGGACCGTGCTGCGCCGGCTCTCGAGGAGACACCAGCAACCGTGCTCCTCACGACCGAGCCTCGTGGCAGCTTGCTGGTGAGAGAGCTCTACGGAACTTCTCACGCGGGATCCAGCGCACGAGAGGGCCGCGCCGTGAAGTCTCGGTCTCGAGACGGAGGGTTGTCTTGGTGAGCAGAACGAAGTCGGCATCCTTCTCCGGCAGCGGGGCGGTAGCCAACGGAAGTACCGAACAGCGTGGCAAGGCCGATGCTGAACGTCGCGCGTTGCGCCAGAACATCAGATGGCTGAGTGTCGGCAACGTCCTCTATTCGTTGTCTCAGGCGGCCATTCTCATCGCTCTCGCCAATCTGACGTCGCCGGAAGATGTCGGCGAATACACCTTGGGTCTCGCTGTGGCCGGGCCGATCGTTCTGTTCGCTGAGTTTCGCGTCCGCGAGACGTTGGCCACGGACGCGAACCGGAGTTTCGGATTCGGCGACTATCTCTGGTTTTCGCTCGCTTCAGTCGTCATTGCCATGGCAGTTGTCTGTGCAGTGGCCGTCTCGTTCTACTCCTTCGCAGGAGTGCTTTGGGTCGTCGTGCTGGTCGGTCTCGTCAAGGCGGTCGAGTCGCTCGTCAACGTTGTGTACGGCTTGCAGCAGCGCGAACAACGGATGAAGTCGGTGGCCACATCCATGATCGCTCGCGGACTGTCGGGCTTGGCTGGGCTCGCCGTCGGGCTTGTCGTCTTCGGTGAGCTCCAGGCCGGCTTGTTCTGCTGGTTCCTCGCGTGGCTGGCTGCGTTGCTCGTGCTCGACCTACCGAGAGCGATCGGGCTGGTGCGCGATGTCGGCGAGACCTTGACCAAGCCGGATTCTCATACCTTGAGGCAGCTGCTCGTCACTGTCTTCCCACTCGGGGTGACCTCGATCGTGATCTCGTTGACTGCGACGATTCCTCGCGTTGTCTTGGAGCGATCGGCAGGTCTCGAGGAGTTGGGCGTCTTTGGCGTCGTGGCCTACAGCGTCGTCGCGGTTTCAACGCTCGCTCGAGCGATCTCCCAGGCGTCAGCGCCTGCAATGGCACAGTGCTACACGAGAAACGACACGAGCGGCTTCAGGAGCATCGCACTTCGATCGGTTGGCTCGACCGCTGGCCTCGGCATCTTCGGCGTCTTCTTCTCGTTGTTCGCCGGCGAAACAGCACTCAGCCTGACGTTCGGAGAAGAGTACCGCTCAGGGGCCAACACGTTGACGCTCGTCATGGTCTATGGCGTCCTTCTCTTCGCGTCGATGCCGCTCACCCAGGCCATGGTCGCAAGCCGTCAGATGTACAGCCAGATTCCGCTCTTTGCCGCCGTCCTCGCGACCGCGACCGTGGCAAGTGTGCTGACCATTCCTCGGTACGGCATCGAAGGGGCCGCCTTCGCTCTCATTGCCGCTGGAGCCGTGCGGCTTGTTGGGAGCCTGCTCCTTCTGCGTGGCCCTCTCGGTCTCGGGCAGCCGCGGCAGATTGTTGGGAGTGCCTGATGAGATTCGCATTCTTGGTCTACGCACCACGATCAGGTTCGACGTACCTGGCGCGCCTCCTCTCAGAAGCGCCCGCTCACGTGATCGTGCTGCCTGAATACACCTTCACACAGCAGCTTCTCGCCCGAGACGATGACTCGTTCGCCACGATGACGGCTGCAGACTACGAAGCCCTGATCGGCCGCGATCACCGACTCGTTGCAGACTTGGGGCCCGGTGACGCTCTTCCAGCGCTGGCGCGGCGGGTTGCTGGGCAGGAACGCCGCAGCGTGTTCGAAGCCTTGGTCGCTGCCTTGCATCCAACGGACTCGTCGACTGATGCGGTCGTCGTCATCAAGTACGGCGAGGCTGCCGTTGCTAGCAGGAGGATCTTTGCTTGCATGCCCGAAGCAAGGTTCGTGCACATTGTTCGCGACGGGCGGGCAGTTGCGAACTCTTTGATGAGAACCGAACGCGCCTACTACCCAGGAGAGTCGATGGGGCGGGACGACATCGTCTACTCGTCTCGCCTGTGGCGCAATCACGTTCGAGTCCTGTCCAAGCTCAGCGATGCGCGGCCCGATGCCGTTGTTGACGTTCGATACGAAGACCTCCTTGAAGACACTGACGCCCAACTCGAGCGAGTGATCAGCTTCCTCGGGGCGGCGATCGGTGACTCCGGTTCCAAACCGTTTGCGCTGCATGCGACGGAACAGTCCATCCATCCGCTGCTCCAGGCCGACCCAGTCGCCAAGCGGTCTGCTGCGTGGAAGGACGAGCTTCTCGAAGAGGAGTTGCTCGTCTGCCAGATGCTCGTGGGGCGGGATCTTGTCGAGCGTGGCTATCTGCTGAGCGAAGTGTCAGGTGCAGGTCGGCCCAACCGGGCGTGGACGTTCGCCGTTTCCTATCTCAAGCACTGGCGAGCAACCACCGTCTGGTTCGTCTCACGTCTCTGGGCCTTCAGAAGTCGGCGTCAGGCGATTGTGGACTACGCCCGCGTGAGGGCGAGGCGTGTGCTCGACCAATTGCCCGACCGAACACCTCAGCAAGCCATAACGAGGGCCGCTCCCGCTCGCTCCGACAAGCCACCGCGTCTGCTGCTTGTTGCGACGATTGAGCCCACCCTGACTGGGTTCCTGGCCCAATTCGCGGCCCACATGCGTTCCCTCGACTGGCAAGTTGATGGCCTCTCCGACGCCGCCACACAGTCCTCGCAACCAGACGCCTTCGATCGTCTCATCGATGCCCCATGGAAGCGACGCAACTGGAATCCGTACCACTTTTGGCTGGGAATCCGAGCGGTCCAGAGGGTCATCGCGGAAGGGGAGTACGACGTCGTTCACGTCCATACCCCAACGGCCGCCTTCTTGACTCGCTTCGCTATCCGAAACGATTCGTCAGCGACCGTCCTCTATACCTGCCACGGGTTCCACTTTCACAGCGGAGCCTCATGGCGGCACAACGCAGTCTTTCGATCGCTCGAAAAGCTCGCTGGCCGATGGACGGATCTTCTCATCGTCATCAACAGAGAAGACTTCGATGCGGCCGTGAAACACCGCATCGTGTCCGAGGACAAGGTTCGACTCATCCCAGGTATCGGCATTGACCTCTCCACCTTCGCTCGATCGAAGACGACAGATGCTGATGTCGCGGTACGACGAGAAGAGCTGGGACTCGCAGCCGGCGATTCGCTGCTTCTTTCTGTTGGTGAGCTGAACCCCGAAAAGCGACATAGCGACACCGTCAAGGCTGTCGCCGCGTTGTCATGCCCGAACGTGCATTTGGCTATCGCAGGTACTGGACCTCTGCGTGACGAGCTCCAGGCGGAGGCCGATCGTCTTGGCATCGCCGACCGAGTGCACTTCTTGGGATGGCGAAAGGACGTGCGTGAGCTACTCGTCGCCGCTGAGGCGCTCGTCCACGCTTCATCGCGTGAAGGACTGCCGCGAGGTGTCACCGAAGCAATGGCCCTCGAAACCCTCGTGGTGGGTGCGGCCGCAAGAGGCACGGCCGATCTGCTGTCCGAGGGCGGGGGCCTGTTGTACGACGTCGGGGATGTACCGCAGCTTGTTGAGCACCTGAGCTTCGTGATCGAGAACCCCACAGAGGTCAGAAACCTCGGTATGCGGGGCCGGGCCGCCGTCGAGCCACTCGACGTCTCAGGAATTCTCCAGGAATACGAGGAAGTGTATGAATCTCTTGTCGGATGAAGCAGCGTCTCCCATGCCGAGGGTCTTGCTTTTGGGAAGTCTTGGCGTGGCGGTCGATTGCGCCGAGTATCTACAGAGCCGAGACGATGTCGATCTCATCGGCGTGGTGTGCGCTCAGAGCCCAAGGTCTGCGTGGCGAGTTGCCGTCGATGACCGGAACATGTTCGATGAAGCGGAACGCCTCGGGCTTGCTTTGGTCGACCTGGATTCGGTGCCAGAGCTGCAACCCGACCTAGGCATCAGCGTTCGATTCCATCAGATTCTGAGAAAGCGTCACCTCGACGCCTTTTCTCTCGGCGTTGTGAATCTTCACGGTGCCCCGCTGCCCGAGATGCGGGGCTCGATGTGCGACGCCGCGGCACTGCTACAAGGTCAAACAGAGTTCGGCACAAGCATTCACTGGATGGATGAAGGTATCGATGAGGGCGACATCCTCGCCGTCGAGCGCTTTCCGATAGCGCCCGAGGACACGGTGTTCGATCTGTTTCAGCGAGCGAACAGTCGAGGGCTCGAACTGGTGAAGACGCACCTCGACGACATCCTTTCTGGGGCGTTTGTTGGCCGCAATCAGGACGATGTCGCCTCGGAGCAAGGCGTCACGGTGCGGACCTATTTCAAGGATGTCGTTCTCGAAGCGCGACAAGTGCCAGCCGACGCGACACAAGAGACGATGTGGGCGGCGGCGAGAGCGTTCTCGTTCCCCGGACATGACCCTGCGCACGTGAAGGGCCCTTCCGGGACGATGAATATGTGGGTGGACTCGAACAGCATGGCCAAGCCGTCGTGATAACCAAAAAGGCAGTGTCATTTCCCGAACACCTGGGCAGCGCGGCGCTCTTCGAAAGCGCTCGTGCGGGTCTGTCAGCCTTCTATCGTTCCCAGGCGTCAGACGGGAGACTTCGAGTCATTCTCCCCGCGTACATCGGTTGGAGTCCGAACGAGGGCTCTGGGCTCTTCGATTCTGTCGTTGACGGGAACTACGAATACGAGTTCTACGAGCTGGACCGGCAAGGAAACGCTCGTATCGAGAGTCTCGAGGCAATCGAGCACATCTCTCGCCCATCGGTCCTCGTACTGGTTCACTACTTCGGTCGTCCCGACCCTCGCTACGACGCACTCACGGCATTGGGACAGGATCGTGGATGGGCGATGGTTGACGACTGCGCCCACGCGATGCTGACGCACCTTTGTTCGACTCGTCTGGGGGAGAGGAGCGACGCCATGGTGTACTCGCTGCACAAGATGCTCCCCATGAAACGCGGGGGCGTACTCCTGTCAACGGCTGGAGAAGTTCCCGACGGACTCCCAGCGGACGAAGCCTTGCAGACGTCTCGTTCGTTCCTCGGCTACGACCACGCTTCGGCCGCGCGGCATCGCCAGCAAGTAGCGGCGTCGATCCAAAACGGTATGCCCATGTTGGACGGGTTCGCGGCGCCGCTCTGGCGGGACCTCGATCTCACGACGATCGTCCCTCAGAGCTACCCGCTCGTCGTCCATGCTGGGGCGGAGAAGCGCAACCTCCTGTACGAGCGGCTCCACGAGCAGTACGGACTGACGACGCTCTATCACACTCTCGTGGAACCACTGCGTGTCGACGATCGCTTCGAAGACTCCCGATGGCTGAGCGACCACATCATCAACTTGCCAGTGCACGCCGGAGTGCCGTTGGCGTCCGTCGAGGCGACACTCTTGGCGATCCGACACGTTCTCAGCGAGTAGCGGCCGAAACGCGACGCCTGCCCTCGCAGCTGATGTCCAGCTCAGCCCGCGGCGGCCGGGGCGCGATAGGTGGGGAAGTATCCCGACGCCGGTGACCACTCGCCAGCGTGCTGCTGCTCCCATTGATTCCGTTGCTCAACCAGGCTGCCATAGCTGCCTTCGTTGAAGGTCTCGGTCCAAAGCCGGTACGGAACAAGACCGTTTGGGGCAAAGGACTTCTTGTACTTGAAGATGCCGTCCTCGGGTTCGTACCCGCCGCCGAGGATGAAGCCCGACCTTCCGGTCTCATGGCACCACGTCATGATCTCGTGTTTGAGCAGATCGTTTGCCCTCGAAGCGAAGGCCTCAGGCAGCGTCCCTCCCAAGAATGAATAGGCCCAACGCTCCGAGGACAGCACGATCTCTGTGGAGACAATGCGCCCGTCAAGGCGAGCGTGAAACAACGTGGTTCCGGGGACGCGCTTCAGCAAGTTCCGATAGAACTCGGTGTCGAAGCGGTAGCGGGTGGCAGCTGACCGCCGATCGAGCGTGCTCTGGTAGACGGCTTCGAAGTCGTCGAGGTGTTCGCCGACTTCATCGACCACCACCTCCACCTCGTGCTTTTGTGCCCGCTTCACGTTCTTGCGGACTTTGTGCTCGTAGTCGTACCACGTTTCCTCCAATGGAAGATCGGTGGTCCGGACGATGTTCTGCCGAACGGTTCGGGTCGGCAACTCAAAGTCGGAGTCGACGACCCGCAGCCGGCCGATGAGCGACACGACGTGAGTGGCGTCAGCCCAGCGTCGCAGATCAGCAAGGAATGCACGGTGGTCGGCCTCACCAAGATCCGGTTTCGCGAGGGGCCCGCCGTACCCAAACGGAGTCTCTGCATCGACCAGTGGGCAATCGTTGGCCGTCCATTCCTCCGCGTTGAGGTGACGCAACAGCATCGGCAAGATCACGTCACCGTCGCGCCAGGAGATGCAGACGGCGATGGCCGACGGACTCTCGAAGTGGCCGACGTATGAGGGGTGGGAAAAAGGGTCACCGCTGCCGGTTGTTTTCCACACGCGCTCCCACTCCTGGAACTGCTCAGGATCAGACGCTTTCAGTACCTCAATAGGGCCAACAATGTCCGCCATCGGGTCCTCCTTGTATCGGACGAGTTCAGTCGGGCTGAACGGAGTTTTGGAGCGACAGCGACGTGACGCCCTCGAGTAGGCGCTCGCTGGACGGACTCGAAGTGGCGTCGTCGTAGCCGAGCATTGACGCTGAGGAGGCGTAGGTGCGCTGTGCAAGCGGATCGTCTTCCACCCACGAGGGAATTGGTCTTTCAACCGTTTGGAAGCGGGAGAACTCGAAGGCTTTCGCGCCTTCGAGTCCTGGGCTATGCGCTGTCTCCGCGTACGACAGCATGGCCGGCTCGTAGTCCAAGCCAAGGAGTTCGGTCATGCGTTGCACTTGCTTTTCCGGTTCTGCGCAGAGCTCTTCATAGCCAACAACAATGCTGCGTTCTTGCGCCTTGACGTACGCCCGTGACATCGCCTCAACGCACTCAACCCAGAACTTTGCACCCGCAACGACTGGGGATCCCTCGTAGTCAGCGAGCAGTTCTGACTTCACTCGTCCACGTTCGGTCAGAGAGTCGATTTGATATGCAGGATTTCTGAACAGAAAGATGAATCGGGCATCGGGAAACGCTTCAACGAGGGTGTCGCAGATCAGCGTGTAGTGCGGCGTCTTATCGACCCAATGGGTCGCGCTTGGCTTGAAGGCTTCCGCATAGCTGTCGAGCATGGACGCAGCAAGCGAGGCGAGTTCGGCTCGATAGGTTTCGGCCGCGAAGCCAAGGCCCGAGACCCCCTTGAGCGTGGTCGGATCATCGACCAGGTCAAACAGGGGCCGCATGAACTGCGTCTCGGGGGGCGAGGCGATCTTCGAGTGGCTATCCAACGTCAATCTCAGCGGGGTGGTCCCCGAGCGATAGAGAGCGACGACGAAGGCTTGTTGTCGTCCGGCAACAGTCGCTGGAAGACGAACGATCTCGACTTCCCTCCGCCGCTGGATCACCTCGCGATAGACGCGCAATGAAACGCGACGTGCGAGCTGTCGAGTCTGTCCTGAACGAGCGCGACGTTCGTTGCTCATCAATGGCTTCGTCAGAAGCTGCTCGGGCCGCCCATTGATCACTGCGAGATTCCGTTCTTTCTTCCTTGGCCCTGGTGAACGAGCTTCCAAAGGGAAGAGCTGCATTCACGAGCGGCGACTGGGGTGTACAGGTTGTCGATTGAGGTGAGCATCTGCCGAGGCACGAGCACGACTTCGTTGAACGATGGGTCGAACTTATTTGCGCTTTTCCAGCCACGCATCGAAGTTCTCAACCGTGTCTTCGACCCCTTCGCGGCCCATTGCGACCTTTACTGTCAACAAGAGAATCTTCATGTCGCCAAGAATTGTCCAGGTGTCGACATACCGGATATCGGTGTCGAACCGCTCCGGCCAAGCGAGATCGTTTCTGCCTTCCACCTGCGCAAGACCCGTCATTCCCGGTCTGACCTCGTGCCGACGCATTTGATGGCTGTTGTAGTGGGGCAGGTATTTGTTGAGGAGCGGACGTGGCCCGACGAGGCTCATATCGCCCTTGAGAACATTTACAAGCTCGGGTAGCTCGTCCAAGCTGGTTGAACGCAGCCAAGCCCCGAGCGCTGTCACCCGGTTCGAGTCACCAATCGCGCCTTCGGGCCGATCCTCGATCCCACCTGGAACCATCGTACGAAACTTCACCATCTCGAACGGTTCACCATGCAGGCCAGGGCGAGACTGTCGAAAGAGAACGGGCCGGCCCATCTTCACGCGGATGGCGATGGAAATCGCAAGAAGCAGGGGCCAGAGAATGGCAAGCATCGTCCCGGACACGACCACGTCGATAGAGCGCTTTGCTCGATGCTTCACTCCCATGTCTTGTGATGCAGCGGGCGTCACTTCGTTGCGAGCCCCGGTTGTCGGTGTGGGACTGTCAATCAGAACAGTGGTCACCGCTCGGTTGTGGCTTGTGATCAAAAAGGTGTGTTGGTTCCTCACGACAGCGCTCGTTGTAGCGACAGGGCAATGCGCTCTCTGTCTGCATCGCTCATGCTGGTACCGCTGGGGAGGCAAAGGCCCGAATCGAAGAGCCGGTCACTAACACCGGACAAGACGGCGTCGTTTTTCTCGAAGACCGGCTGCTGATGCATTGGTTTCCAGAGTGGCCGACTCTCGATGCCGTCTTCAGCAAGCGCGAGTCGGATGTGTTCGGGGCTCGGACATTGCGCCGGGTCAAACGTTGCGCAGGTGAGCCAGTGGTTGGACTGGCCCCAACTCGGTGGCGCGAGCACCCGGGCGCCGTTGATGTGGCTGAGGGTCTTCTTGTAAAACTCGTACGTCTGTGACCGGGCGGCAATCCGCGCATCCAGGCCGTCGAGTTGTGCGGAACCGAAGGCCGCCAAGAGGTTGCTCATGCCGTAGTTGAAGCCGATCGTCTTGTGGAGGTAGTGCGGTGCCGGCTCCTTTGCTTGGCTCGAGAGAAACCGCATCTTGGCTGCGAGTTCTTCATCGTCGGTCACTGCGGCGCCGCCGGAGGATGCCGTGATGATCTTGTTGCCGTTGAAGGAAACAACGCCGATGGCTCCGAGCGACCCTGCGGGTTTTCCGTCGTGGCTGGCTCCGAGAGCCTCAGCGGCGTCCTCCAAGATGGGCACGTCGTGCCTGTCGCAGGCTTGGCGAAGTCCGGTGTAGTCAGCGGTGTTGCCGTAGAGATCGACGGCGACGACTGCTTTTGGGAGGGTTCCGTCTTCGGCTCGGCGGTCGAGTTCGGCAGCGACCAATCGCGGGTCGATATTCCAGCCCTCGATCTCGGAGTCGATGAAGACGGGACGTGCGCCGGTGTAGACGATGGGGAAGGCAGACCCGGCGAAGGTGAAGGTTGCGCACAGCACGTCGTCGCCCGGTTGGACACCAAGGGCGATCAGGCCGAGATGGATCGCCGCTGATCCGCTGGTCAGGGCCACCGCATGGGCAACGCCGCATCGTTCCGCGAGGGCGCTCTCGAACTCGCGCACCGCCGGCCCGGTCGGTGCGATCCAGTTCGAATCGATGGCCGAAAGGACCCGCTCGCGCTCGTCGCCAAAAACATGTGGGGGACTGAGGAGAATCGGCTGAGGTGCAGCCCCGTCGTCCTTCCGGCGCTGGAGTTGCTGGGGCTCGTGAGAGACCTCAGAGACAGCTGATTCGTTGATTGTTGTTGCCATGTTGTTGTCGCCTCGCGTGGTACTGCTTGGATTGAAAGCCGATGGTCAAACGACCGCTCGGGAACCAAAAGGCGTAGCTCGTCTCCGTGCTGGCCCTCCGCCTTTGCATCTGTGGGAGAACGTCGTTGAGACGTCTACGCCTGCTGACTCGTCACTGGTATCCGTCGGGCCCTGGCCGCAATCGGTCGCCGGGCCTCCAAGAAGATTGGCTGGAACCAGTCCAGCCGCACCTGAATCGGTACGTCACCTCTGCCGCCCTACCATCGCCGCCCTGCCCTCTGCCCATGAACGAGTTTCGCCTCTGGTTCATGGGCTTGCTGTGCGCTCAGCTCGTCGCCGCCGTGCGCTGTGAGTGGCACAATAACGCAGAGAGTGATGATGAGTGACGGGGGATGTCCCCGGGTTTGCTCCTAGTGCGTCTGGCCTACGGGTCGACTTGGGGCTGGACCTCGCCGTCCACGTCGGTGCGGAGAGTGGAGAGCGATCGTTCCGGGGCCAGTGGCCGACGACGGGCGCGATTCCTGGTTCGCAGGCGCGTGTCTCCGCCTTGTACTTACGAACGCACCGAGGCGGGCTTCATCTGTCCACTGTCGAACCTGCTCGCGGCCCTCGGCCGCAGCCAGCTCCGACTCAAAGGCCGGTGGACGCCGGGAAAACGACATCGGACCCACCCCTTGCGAGGTGAGTCCGATTTAGCGTTTCGTTTGAATTTCTTTATCGTCGTTCGCCGGTGGCTACTCGCTCAGCCGCCATTCGCGCCGCCACCATTGGTGTCGCTCGTGCTCATGTTTCCGGTCATGTCCGACGTTCCGTCGACGTCGTTGCTCGAGATGTTGCCGAGTGTGAGTTCTTTCACTGATCCCAAGCGCGTCATCCTCGGTGCTGTGTATACGTCTCGCAAGTTCTTCACCCTCCGCCATTGAACCCTGTCTGAATTCAACCACCCGGAATCTAGTCGCGAGAAAAACGTCAGACAACTATCTCACTCGATCAGCCGAGGATTCGAGAGAGCGAAGCATGTCGTTGCGTTCCGAGGTAGCGGTCCGTCGACTTCGCCAAAGCAACGCGAGCAACGGATCTCTCCGGTTCTCGGCTTGGCGGCAGTCGTTGCGCCCCAAGCGCCCCAAGCGCCGCTTATTCCTGGACACCGCCATTGTTGCCGCCGCCGCCGGTGTCACTGGAACTCATGTTTCCATTCATGCCTGACGTGCCGTCGACATCGTTGCTCGAGATGTTGCCGAAGGTCAGCTCGCTCACTGATCCCAAGCGCGTCATCATTGGTGCTTCGTACTTTTCCCGCATCACGGTTCCCTCTGCCGTTCGAGCTCCCGCTGAGCTCGATCTGGAGATCGTATTCGACCTCGGACCTGCGATACAAGCGCTTAGGCAGAACTACAGGGGGTTGAGAGCCGCTGAGCGGAGAAAAGACTCAGTTGCGATCAAGTTCCAGAGTTGTTGGAGGATGCGTCCCGAAGCTTCGTCATTCAGCAACAAGGAGAGGGACTTGGTTTGGTTGGGGTCAACGAGTCCGAGGCTCGTCGCTGCCGGTGCAACGAGCAGATCGCGGTT
>CALKTH010000099.1 GCA_937997485.1 uncultured Acidimicrobiales bacterium
AGCCCCTTCTCGATGGACGCCAACCTCCTGCACATCTCCTACGAGGGTGGCCCGCTCGAAAACCCGTGGACGGAGCCGCCGAGCGAAATGTGGCGCTGGTCGGTCAGCCCCGAGGCCGCCCCCAACGAGGCCACGTATCTCGACCTCACCTATCAAGCCGGTGACATCACGGCGATCGACGGCGTGGACATGACACCGGCCGAGGTCCTGACCAAGCTCAACGAAGTGGGCGGTGCGAACGGCATCGGCCGCCTCGACATCGTCGAGAACCGTTACGTCGGTATCAAGAGCCGCGGCGCCTATGAAACACCCGGCGGCACGATCATGCTCAAGGCGCACCGAGGTATCGAGAGCATCACGCTCGACCGTGAGGTGGCGCACCAGAAGGACGCGATGATGCCTCGCTACGCCGAGCTCATCTACAACGGCTACTGGTTCAGCCCGGAGCGTCAAATGCTGCAGACCGCCATCGACTGGAGCCAGGCCTCGGTCAATGGCACGGTTCGCGTCAAGCTCTACAAGGGCAACGTCGACGTCGTGGGTCGCAAGAGCGACGACACGCTCTTCGACGAGAACATCGCCACGTTCGAGGACGACGGCGGCGCCTACAACCAGGCCGACGCCGAGGGGTTCATCAAGCTCAACGCCCTGCGTTTGCGCACGATCTCCAAGAAGCGCGGCACCGGCGCCGTCGGTCTCTAGAGCGGAAGCGGAACACACATGGCAGGTGAACTGTGGGAGGGCCGTTTTGCTGGCGGTCCCAGCGAAGCGCTCCAGCAGCTGAACGACAGCTTTCCCTTCGATCGACGTATGTACCGAGAGGACATCGCCGGCTCTCGGGCCCATGTCCGAATGCTGGCTGATGTTGGGCTTTTGACCGAGAACGAGCGGGATCAGATTCTGGCCGGGCTCGATCAGGTCGAAGAAGAGATGGCCTCCGGGGCATTCGAGGCGAAGCCGTCTGACGAAGACATCCATACCGCCGTCGAGCGTCGGGTCACCGAGATCGTCGGCGATCCCGGCGGGAAGATCCACACCGGCCGCAGCCGCAACGATCAGGTCGCGCTCGATGTCCGCATGTGGACCCGTTCGGAGATCCTCGAGGGAATCGTCCCCATCGTGCTGCAGTTTCAGCGAACGCTGCTGGATCACGCCCAAGCGGCGGGCGATGCCTACCTGCCCGGTTACACGCATCTGCAGCAAGCACAGCCCGTTGCCCTTGCTCATCACCTGTTAGCGCACGTGTGGGCTCTGGCTCGCGACGTCGACCGGCTGCTCGACACGGTGGACCGTCTCGACGTGTCGCCTCTGGGCGCTGGCGCACTGGCAGGATCAGGCCTCCCACTTGATCCCTCCCAGACCGCCGCCGAGCTCGGTTTCTCCAAGCCGTTCGACAACTCGCTCGATGCTGTCAGCGACCGCGATTACGTCGTGGAGACCCTTTTCGATCTCGCGCTGCTCGGTGTGCACCTCTCCCGCATCGGCGAGGAGATAATCCTCTGGGCTTCGACTGAATTCGGGTTCGTGACGCTGGACGACGCCTTCTCCACCGGCTCATCGATGATGCCGCAGAAGAAGAATCCCGACATCGCCGAGCTGGCACGAGGCAAAGCTGGGCGCCTCATCGGCAACCTCACCGGCTTGTTGGCGACCATGAAAAACCTGCCGTTGACGTACAACAAGGACATGCAAGAGGACAAAGAGCCCCTCTTCGACTCCTGCGACACCGTGCGACTCACGCTGCTCGCCCTCGACGGCATGGTCAGTACCGTCACGTTCAACACCGACGCAATGGCAGCCCAGGCCGACTCGCCCTACGCCGCCGCCACGGACCTCGCCGACCACCTTGTGCGCAACGGCATGCCGTTCCGCCAAGCACACGGCGTGGTGGGAGAACTCGTCCGCCGAGCCCTCGCGGGCGAAGGCTCCTTGACCGAGCTCGTCACGGCCAATGAGCATCTCGGCGCCGAGGCGGCACAAGTGCTGGAGCCGGGTCAGTCGGTCCGCCAGCGCACGACCCCGGGCGGCGGCGCTCCCGAGGTCGTTCGGACACAGTTGGCCAACGCCGTCGACCGGGTTGGCCAGGACCAGCAACGCCTCGCTGCGGCACTCGAACGACTCCCGTAGGACCAGGCACACCCGCCTTGGGTGAAACGACCCAGGAGATGGGTCCAACGGTTCAGAAACGCAGTGATCGCGCCGACAAGGACATGGTGAGCGCGCGTCATCGCACCCTTGCCGTCATCGCTGCGGTCGCAACGCTGTGCGCCGCCGCGCCTGCCCTTGGCTCGCTCATCATCGAAAACCGTATGGCAGCGCAGACATCCCTGACTGCCGGTCCCCGGTTCTTCTCCTACCGCAGCGGCACGGAGCTGGTGCTCGAAGGACCGGATGCATGGGCGACGCTCGACGGTCTGGTGTTCGATGAAGACCAAAACGGCCTGACACTTGAAGGGACGGGGCTCGCTCAACCCTCGGACACGCCGTGGTGGGATCCGGCTTGGACAGCACGTCAGTGTTTCGCTCCGCTCCCGCCTGCCGTTGACGAACCAGCTGTTGAAGATCCTGCACCGGGCGATCCTGTGCCCGACGCCGACGCGCCGGATGCGGAGCCGCCAGCAGAAGATCCGCCAGCTCAGGAACCACCGGCTGGCCCCGCGGCCAACGACCCAGCACCGGACGAGAACGCGCTTGGTCTGCGCCGGTCGGCTCGCCGATTCCCCGCTCAGCCTGCGGAGGATCCGCCACCAGGGGAGGACCCGGGCCCTCCACCGGCCGAGGACCCGCCCCCGGCTGAGGACCCGCCCCCGGCTGAGGACCCACCTCCGGCTGAGGACCCGCCTCCGGCCGAGGATCCACCTCCGGCGGAAGATCCTCCAGCCGACGGTCCCAATCCCGATGCGGCACCGCCGGCAGAAGAGCCGCCCGCAGAAGAGCCGCCTGCCGAGGATCCACCACCAGCAGACGCCCCTGGCGAAGCGCCACCGGCCGACGAACCAGCGGCGGAAGCACCCGCTGCGCCGGCTGATGAACCAGAGCCGGCGATCCCACCAGTCTTCGCTCCCATCGCGGTTGACGCCCCGATCGCTGTGTTGTTCCCCGAGGAGCCGCCGCCGCCGACGCTGGTCAGCTTCGTCGTCGACACCGAGACCGAGATTGCCGCTGACCGCATGCTGGCTGGTGGTGCCGATCTCCGCATCGTGGCCGCAGACGGACAGCCCCTGCCGCACCATTTGGCGGGGCCCGCGCCCGGAGCGGAGTCACGAATCGTCGTCGATCTCACCGACCGTGGCGTGAACCCAGCAGATTCGATCATCTGTGCCTACTGGGGCAACCCGGATGCGCCGTCCACCGACGATCCCTCCATCTCCGACGTCGTGGACGCCGATCAGGCCTTCGTTCACTCGATCTGGCTTGAAGCGGGAGATGGCCTCGATCTCGCGCTGGTCGACTGGGCGGCCGAAGCGGTTCGCATCCTTGAAATCGACGTTGCCGCCACCCCCGAGGTCGGAACGGACACCTGCGTTCGCTGCGCCACCGAGATCACCGGCACCTTCGTGGCCCCTCGCAGCGGTGACTACACCTTCTCTCTCAGCGCCGACGAGGTCGGGCGGCTCGAGCTGTCCACCGATGCTGACCCGGCCAACCTTGTGCCGGTCCTCGAGCTCCAGGCTGCCACCGCAGCCGGAGACTTCTCCCAGCCGGGCCAATCCACGGCAACCGCCACGCTCGTCGAAGGCGAGATCTACGCGTTGCGCGCACGGGGTAAGGACCTTGTCGGCAACGATCATCTGCAGATTGCCTGGACGCTCCCGCCGATCGACCAAGATCCGCTCCCGGAGCCGGGGGCAGAGCCAGACCCTGCTCTTGATGCGCCGCCGGCCGACGCTCCGCCGGAGCCTGCGCCGCCCGCCGAACTCGCACCCGAGTTGATCCCCGGCACGTTCGTTCTCCGGCAGTTCGACCAGGTGGAGACCGGCAACTTCATCCGGCCCGCCACGGAGAGTCGTGATCTGAATGGCCCGGCGCTTGTGCAGGACACCTGCGAAGCATGTCTCCAGGCCATCGAGGGATACCTCGTCGTTCCCGAAGCTGGCACGTACCTCTTCGGGTTCTCGTCCGACGATGAGGGCTCGCTGTTCGTGTCGCTGACGGGAAATCCCGTTGATGCCCAACTGGCAGCTTCCACGCCCGGCTTCGTCGCACAGAACGACGTCACCTCCTCTGGCTCCCAGATCTCCGCCCCGTTCGGACTGGCAGCGGGACAGGTCATCTGGATCCACGGCCGAGCACGCGACGGCGATGGGCCCGACCATGTCCAGCTGATGTGGAACGGCCCGACGCAGGGACCGGACGATTTCGCCACGATCCCCGCCGAGGTGGCCAGTACCCGGCGACCACAGACGCTGGAGACCGAGCCGTTGGTCGGTGGCGTGGTCGAAGGTCTACCAACGATGACCGGCACGTTCGTCTCCAACGTGCTCGACTCCAGTGCCGGTGGAAGCAACTTGTTCGGACTGCTCAACGTGGTCGGCCAGGTGCCCGAGGGAGCCACGCTGACGTTCCGCATTGGCCTCGCTGCTGACCCGGTGGGTCCATGGGTCGCCGTCGGGCCATCCGCCGCGCCGGAATCGTTCTACGACCTGGCGGCGCTTGCCAACGCGGTCGATCGAGCCTTGCCCCCGGGGTCGGACGGTCAGCGCTACCTTCGCTTCGAAGGCACCCTGACTCGAGCCGATGCTGCAACGAGCCCGCTGCTTCAGTCGCTCTCTGTTGCCTCGGACCTGGCGGAGGTTGCCTCCGACAGCACGACGCTGAGTGTCGTTGCCGCTGGCGGGATCGGCCCGCAACCGCTGATCCGCGTGCTCGGCAACGCCTTTACGACCGGCACCTCGTCCCTCGAGGTCTTGCCGGCTGGCGCCGTCGCTGGGCTCAGTGCAGCGACCTGGATCGACGCCGAAGCGAATCCGCAGGTCGTCATCGCGGACGGCGGCATCGCTCAAGGCACCGGTGAAGGAGTGGCCTTCAACGCAGGACTGGATCAGACGATCGGCCTGACGACGACGGCGGCCGCCGGGCCCTCTACCCTGCGATTCCAATGGATCGCCCAGCACACAGACGGCGCCATTCTGACCCACGACTTCGCCGTCACGATCACTCCCTGACCGGCTCGTCTCCAACGTCCACGCCGGGGCCCTCGCGATGATCGACATCGACTTCGCTCGACCGGCGCTGGAAGTCGCCCCACTTCTGCTCGGCCACGAACTCGTGGCGATCGAGCCTGACGGCGCTCGCATCTCCGGCCGCATCGTGGAGACGGAGGCCTACGCCTCGGTTGGTGACCCGGCCAGCCATTCCCACCGGGGTCCGACGCCTCGAACCACCACGATGTTCGGGCCACCCGGTGGCCTGTACGTCTATCGGATCTACGGCATGCACTGGTGCGCCAACATCGCGTGCGCCCCGGACGGCGTGGGCGAGGCCGTTCTGATCCGGGCCCTTGAACCGCTCGACGGTGTCGACCGGATGGGGGAGCGGCGTGCCGCAGCTCGTCGTCCCCGGGATCTGTGCAGTGGACCGGGAAAGCTCTGCGCAGCGTTGGCCATCACCGGTGAGGACGATGGTGTCGACGTGCGAGCCCCGGACTCTCGCGTCCACCTCACTGCTGACGGTGTAGCGATCGCCGCTGATGCCGCACCGGCGGAATCGGCCGCACCGCTGCAAGGCCCACGGATCGGCATCACCAAGGCGATGGACCTGCCCTGGCGATTTGGGCTGGCGAGCGATTCGCTCTCTCGTCCGTTCCCTCTGTCCTGAACCGGCGCGGCTGACGGGCTCGTCCAACGACGAGCCCGTCACTGTGAGTGCGCCAGGCGGCACGTCACCTCGCAAGAGGTGTCGGCGGCACGAGAAAGGTAGTCGATGAGGTTCGAGCGAAGCCTGCCGCTGGGTGAATCGGCTTGGGGCCCCATTGCAGCGGTTGCTATTGGGCGAGGTCCGGCGTGCGGTCCAGCAGCCAGCCGATGGAGGGCTCGAGAACTTGGTAGAGGAAGCGGAATTCGCTCCCGGTGACCGCTCGCGTGATGCTGGCGCCACCGGCGAGGCGCCGGAGTCGGAACGGTGTCTCGTCGTCGAGCCCGTCGCCAGCGAAGTACAGGGTTCGGTCCGTGCGAACCAGCGCCGGAAACTCGAGCGGAACGCCGACGCTGGCGAGAATCTGTGCCGCCTGCGGAGCGACATCGAGCCGGAATCGGGCGTCGACCACGCTGTCTTCGTGTGCCTCGACGATGCCGATCCAGCCGCCGAATGGTGCGCTCCCGCCCCCGCTCCCGGGCGGGCCGCCCTCAACGATGGGAAGAGGAGAGAGCAGCTGTGCGTCGGGTACGACAATCACCTGCTGGTCAACATCGCGGCCACCGCCCTCGACGCTGACGATGATCCAGCCCGGACCCTCGTGGGGCCAGCCGTCTCGATCCAGCGACTGGATTCGAGGCGAAACCTGCTGCAGATCGTCGTAAGGCTTGAGCGCCCACTGCGTCTGTTGGAAGCCGAACGTCTCCTCGAAGACGAGGCCTGTTGTGGCGGCCGTGGGTTCGGTCACCAGGCCGAACTCGCCGTAGGCCGGCGTGCCGTCATCGACCCAGCGCTGCACATCCTCGGCCTGCGACTGTGTCAACCGATCGGTGATGCGTTGGTCGCCGAACTCGTCCAGCTCGCCTTCATCGTCGGCGTAGAGACCGTAAAGGTCAGCGAGAATGATGAGCTCCGGGCGATCGGTCGGCCATTCACCGTGCGGTGCGTTCCCACCGGGTGCGCTTCCGACGTAGTCCTCACCCAATTCGAACGGCACACGGTGGTACTCAAAGATCTGGTCCAGCACCGCGTGATCGGGGTAGCGATCGTTGGCCACGGTCTGGTCGTACACCAGCACGTCAACACGATGTGTGGGAGCGAGACGCCACCAGATCGTGCCAACGATGGTCAGAATCACGATCGCGCTGAGACAAAGGCCAGCGACCTGTGCCACGCGGGTGATCAGCCGCATGACCAGGGGATTCTGAGGCGGAGGCCCAGAAGACGCCATTCGAATCCATCGGTTGTCTGGTCCAGGACTGTAGGAGACGCCCATGTCTCTGGAGCGTTCCGCTCTTGTGCGCTCCCTGTAGCGTCACGCCGTGGACCGGACCGTGAACGCTGAGCTTGCCCGTGCGATCGACATCATCGAGGGTGCTGATCTCGAAGGCGAGGGGCAGGAAGTGCTCCGATCTCAGCTCCTGGACTTCTGCCATTCCCACGACGACGCGCTGTATCGCTCGTGCCTCACAGGACACCTCACCGGCTCAGCGTTGATCGTCGATCCTCAAACCAGCCGAACCCTGCTGATCCATCACCGCAAGCTCGAGCGGTGGCTCCAGCCCGGCGGACACGTGGACGGCAACGGCGACCTCGGGGCCGCGGCGCTCCGAGAAGCGGAAGAAGAGACCGGCATCGCCGGACTCGAGTTGTTGCGGCCAGCCATCGACATCGACGTTCACTCGATCCCAGCGAGAGGAGACGAGCCAGCGCATCTGCATCTGGACGTTCGCTTTGCCGTGGTGGCTCCGCCCGACGCAGTCGTCAAGATCAACCACGAAAGCCTCGATGCTCGCTGGGTCGGCGCCGATGATCCCGATGGTCTTGTCACCAGCGACGAATTGCACCGGCTGATCCGCCGTGGTCTTGCGGTGGTCAACAAACGCTGACGCCGCGTCTCACGGATTTCGCCGTCGCCAAGGCGCTGCTCGTCTCTGGAAGGCTTCAGCCGATGTCGCTGGGCGTCACGCAGCTGAAGAGCCGGTTCGTATTGGCGAATCGGGTGATTCGACGCTCGAGGCGCTCGCCACCGTCGCTCGCAGCCACGTAGAAGACGGCTTCGGGGTCGACAGCGAATCGGTCTGAGAAGTCCGTTCGATCGGCGAGGTAGCGGCGCCAATCAGCGAGCCACTCCCGCGTGATGCCGTCGTCTCGCTCGTCGAGGTCGACGCCCGGATCTTGGAGGCTGGCCTCGAGGTCGTCCACCATGTCGGCCAGGATCACGGTGCCGTCATCGATCAAGCCCGACCGTTCGACGTTGTCGTTGACGTCGAGGGCATTCGGGAGCGACTCGTAGTCGACCATCGCCGCAGCGCATCGGGGCTCGGCGACAGCGAGGTAGGTCTCGTTGGCCAACTGGTCGGGCGGCGTGCGATCGGCGAAGCCGGAGAAGGCGTAGGCCCACACGCCGAAGGAAGAGAGCACAAGCGCTCCGATCAGCACCTTGCCGAGGGTGAGGCCGGTCCCTTCGGCTTCGAACTCGACGTACTCGTCGTGGTCGTCGCTCTCATGGCCTCGGGCGCTGTCGAGTCGGGATTGGTCCGAACTGGCATCGTTGCTCGTGCTCACGGCGCACAGCGTGCCACGACCCGCGCCGGGATCCGGCGTCGGCCAGCAGCAATTCGGACCGCGAGAAATGCACCAGCCCCGTCGAGCGGTGGCAATACAGTTTGCGCCATGTCCGTCGACCCGACCCTTCTCGACGACCTCGAAGCTCGAGGTCTCATCCACGACACCACCGATCGTGCTGCGCTGGCCGAACGCCTCGCTGCCGGGCCGGTCACGGTGTATGTCGGGTTCGACCCCACGGCCGACAGTCTGCATGTTGGCAACCTCATCGGTCTGTTGACCCTGCGCCGCTTCCAAGACGCCGGCCACCGACCCATCAGCCTTGCTGGCGGGGCAACCGGCATGGTCGGAGACCCGTCAGGAAAGTCCGATGAGCGCAACCTCCTGGACGACGATGCCCTCGCCGCCAACCTTGCCGGAATCGTCCCGCAGTTGCGGCAGTTCCTCGACTTCGAACGCGAGGGCAATCCGGCGAAGCTGCTCGACAACCGAGCGTGGACGGTCGGTGTTCCGTACCTCGTCTTCCTGCGTGACGTGGGCAAGTACATCACCGTGAATCAGATGATGGCGAAGGATTCGGTCCGCAGCCGCCTCGAGGGAACTGATGGCATCTCCTACACCGAGTTCTCCTACATGCTGCTCCAGGCTCACGACTTCTCCTGGTTGTTCGAGAACGAAGGCTGCGAGATGCAGATGGGAGGATCCGATCAGTGGGGCAACATCACCGCCGGCACCGATCTCATCCGAAAAAAGGGCATGGGCAAAGCCCACGCACTGACGTGGCCGCTGCTGACCAAGGAAGACGGCACCAAGTACGGCAAGACCGCTGGGGGAGAGACGCTGTGGCTCTCCGCCGACAGGATGAGCCCCTACCGCTTCTTCCAAGCCTGGATCCAGGTGGAGGACGCCGAGGTCCGCAAGCTGCTGCTGCAACTCACCCTTCTCCCTGTCGCCGCGATCGACGCGCTGATGGCCGAGCACGAGGCCGAGCCGCATCGTCGGCAAGCGCAGCGGCGCTTGGCCGAGGAGCTCTCCACGCTGGTGCACGGCGCGGAAGCGACAGCCGCCGCGGTTGCTGCGTCCGACGTGGTGTTCGGAGGCAAGGGAGCTCCGAACGACGGCGCCCTGGCCTTGGAGACCGTCAAGGTCCTGGCCGGTGAGATCCCCACCGCATCCTTGGCCCGATCGTCGCTCGACACCGGCGATGTGCCGGCGCTCCTCGCGGAGGCTGGAGTTGCTGCCTCCAAGGGCGAAGCGGTCCGTCTCATCAAGCAGAACGGGGTGTCCGTCAACGGGGCGAAGTTGAGCGGTGAGAGCACCATCGACGAGAACGATCTGCTGCACGGACAGTTCCTCCTGGTCCGCAGAGGCAAGAAGTCCGTCTCCCTCATCAATTTCGGAAAAGACTGAAGTCTGGCCAACATCTGCCGACAGGACGTTTGTCCTGCTCACAGCGCCAAATTACAACGATGTGACGTCCGACCACCCCTGTTCACGGGAAATTCGCCGGAACAGGGTTGCCGGAGTGTTGGCAAACCTTTAACGTAGTCAGTCGCCCCGCAAGCACGACACGCCAACAGCGAGTCGGAAGCACTCACACCACACGGCCTCGGACCTCGGTTCGACACGGCAGTCACTGATGGAAAGTGCGAGCGAACGGGTAGGCCCTCCGCCTGAGCACCTCCGAGTGCGATCGACACGATCGCTCTTGCGTGTCTGACGGAGAGCAGCTCCTTGAAAACGGAAGAGACGATGAACGCAGCGTGTGCGGAGCATCACGAGAACCACAGACACTTCGGTGTCTGCTCCTGATGCCCCGTCAAGAAATATGAAATAAGCCTCTCGGGCCAGTTTGGTAACTGGGCACCCGAGAAACTGGATCAACGTGTCGGCCTTTCCCAGGACGACACAGATTCTCTGATGGAGAGTTTGATCCTGGCTCAGGACGAACGCTGGCGGCGTGCTTAACACATGCAAGTCGAACGAACTCGGACTTCGGTCCACATGAGTGAGTGGCGAACGGGTGAGTAACACGTGAGAAACCTGCCCC
>CALKTH010000100.1 GCA_937997485.1 uncultured Acidimicrobiales bacterium
GTGGGTGCGCACTCGTAGTGCTCCGCGAATGCCCTGAACGGCATCGTCGTGCGCTCGAAGCGAAAGCCCATTCGCTCGCCCTCGTCCCAGGTGAGAAAGAGCTCGTCGATCCGCTGACCGCTGGTCGTGACTGTGCGCGTCGTGCCCACGCCGAAGGGCTCGGGTGAGGTCCATTCGACGTCGATACCCAGCCACTCCTTCCATGCCGGACCGTCTTCTAGACAGCGGAACAGGCTGGCGGCCGGCGCCGCGATGGGCTGCACGAGTGTGTTCTGGTTCGAGCCCGACAACGCGTATTCGGCGTCGACTGGGGCGAGGTCCTTCAGTTTCGGCATGCCGGCTCCTGGGATGGTGGGCGAAGCTCGCCAACGTCTCGCCAGTGTGCCAGCCCGGACGAGGTCAGCGGGGCGAGAAGCGCTGGCCACCATCGAGGCGAATGGTGTCGCCGTTGAGCATTGGATTCTCGATGATGGCGATCGCCAACCGTCCGTACTCGTCAGGACGTCCCATGCGCTTGGGGAAGGCCGCATCCTTGGTGAGATTTTCCGCTCGATCCTCGGTCACTCGAGCAGTGAGGCCGGTGGCGAACAGGCTGGGGGCGATCGTGTTCACACGAATGCCCAAGGTGCCGAGGTCTCGGGCCATGGTCAGTGTCATCCCGGCGACGCCAGCCTTCGCTGCGGTGTAGGCAACCTGGCCGATCTGCCCCTCGAATGCGGCGATGGAGGCGGTGTTGATCATCACGCCTCGCTCCTCGTCCTCGTTCGGCTCGTTCTTGCTCATGTGCCACGCACACAAGCGGTTCGTGTTGAACGTGCCGATCAGGTTGAGGTCGATCACCGAGCGGAAGTCATCTAGCGAGAAGGGTCCCTCACGGCCCACGGTCCGCCCGGCCTTGCCGCCTCCCGCTGTGTTCACCGCAATGTCGAGGCCGCCGAGGGCTTCGACGGCTTCGGCGATCACGACTTCGATGCCCTCGAAGTCGAGGACGTTGCAGGGGTGCCAGGAGCCGTTCAGCTCGGCGGCGACGTCGGCTCCCGCCGACTCCTCACGATCGAGAATGGCGACTGCTCCCCCGCCATCCACGATGCGGGTGGCGGTGGCTCGGGCCATGCCCGAGGCGCCTCCGATGATGATCGCTCTCGAACCGATGATGTCCATGTTCTTGTCTTTCGCTCAGGTGGTGGGCTGGTCTTCCACGTTCGTGATGGCTCCCGACTCCCGCAGGGTCGCGATCTCGTCCGCCGTGAAGCCAAACTCGAGCAGGACCTCGTCAGTGTGTTGGCCGTGCTCTGGGGGTTGGCGGACGACCTCGGTGGGTGTCTCGCTGAACCGCGGCGCCGGCGCAGGCTGGGTCACTCCTCCGTGTTCGACGAAGGTTCCCCGCTCCACGAGGTGCGGGTGGTTCGGAGCTTCGTGCAGGTCGAGCACGGGCTGCACGCACGCATTGCGACCTTCGGTGTGGGCCACCCACTCGTCTCGTGTGCGCGTTGCCACGATGGCGGCGAACTTCTCCGTGAGGTCCGGCCAATCGGTGCGGGGACGATGGAAGCCGAACTCTTCGGGATCGAGGCCGAAGGCCGCCTCGAGGTTCTGGTAGAGCCGGGGGCTGAGGCAGGCAATGGAGAGGAAGCGATCATCGGCGCAGCGATACATGCGGTAGAGCCAGTGGCCGCCGTCGACCGTGTTGGTCCCTCGCTCGTTTCGCCAGAAGCCGGTGGGGAGTCCGCCGTACATGTACGCCATGAGGTTGGCCGACCCATCAACCATGGCGGCATCGATGACCTGGCCCTTGCCGGTCTTGGTGGCGGACATGATCCCGGCCAGCATCCCCATGGCGAGGAAGGTGCCGCCGCCCCCAAAGTCGCCACCGAGGATGAGTGGCGGGACCGGCTGTTCGGCGGGGCCGACTGCGTGAGCAACGCCGGTGAGTGAGATGTAGCTGAGGTCGAATCCGGCCTGATCGGCGAGCGGACCGTCCTGGCCCCAGCCGGTCATCCGGCCGTACACGAGGGCGGGGTTCCGGGCCAGGCAGTCATCGGGGCCAACGCCAAGCTTCTCGCACACACCAGGCCGATTGCCCTCGATCAGGCCATCTGCCTGCTCGACGAGGCGCATGAACGTATCGATGCCGTCCGGCGTGGCGAAGTCGATCGTGACCGCTCGACGATTGCGGTACAGCGTTCGGTACTCGTTCGGCGGATAGCCGTAGTCCGGCTCATTGGGACGGTCGATGCGGATGACATTGGCCCCCATATCCGCCAGCAGCATCGCCGCGAACGGGCCGGGGCCGATGCACCACAACTCGAGAATGGTGACGCCTTCGAGCGGACCCATGAATCAGCGCGGACCCTGGCCGTCGTCCACCTTGATGACCGTGCCAGTGACGAACTCACTGGCTGGGGCGCAGAGATAGAGAAGCGTGGAGTCGAGCTGTGCCGGATCGCCCAGGCGGCCTCGGGGAAAGCCGGCCGTGATGTCGCCCATGCGGCTGAGCATGCCGTCCATCATCTCCGAGGCAAAGGCGCCGGGTGCGATGGCGTTGACGTTGATGTGGTTGCGAGCCCATTCCACGGCGAGAGTCTCGGTCATACGGACGACGCCCGCCTTGGTAATGGAGTAGAGCGCGGCGCCCTGGCCCCGATAGTTGTAGGCGCCGATGGAGCTGATGTTGACGATCCGCCCCGGCGTCTCCGTGGCGATGAGCCGCTTGGCCACCTCGATGGACATGAGGTACGGCCCCCTCAGGTTCACGCCGAGGACGTGGTCGACGAGATCGACGTCCATCTTGTGGGCCCGCTGGGCGTCGACGACGCCCGCGTTGTTCACGAGGATCTGCACGGTCCCGCAGGTCTCGGTTGCTTCGGCCACGACGGAGGCAATCGACTCGGCGTCGGAGACATCGAGCGCGATGGGGGTGGCCTTGCCACCGGCTGCCTCGATCTCGGCTGCGAGGGTTGCGAGACGATCCTCTCGCCGTGCGGTGACAACGACGTGGGCACCTGCACTCGCCAGGGTGCGGGCGAACCGGTGGCCGAGCCCGGCGGTTGCTCCGGTCACGAGGGCGACCTGGCCGGTGAGATCGTGACTGGCGTTGGGAAGCGGGAAGTCAGTCATCAGTACTCCCCCACTTCGTGCTCAATCATCTCAGCGAACCGGGCTTCGGCCGCTGCTCGTGCTGTGGGGAGGTGGTAGGAGGGGAAGAGTCCGTCGGAAGGCTTGTAGTCCTTGAGCACCTGGCGAGCGAGCGTGACCTGATGCACTTCGGTCGGTCCGTCCGCAAGGGCCAGCATGTCGGCGGTCATCCGCATGGAAGCGAAGGGCATCTCGTTTGAGATTCCGATGGACCCGTGCAGATGCATGGCTCGGGCCACGATGCCGTGGCCGACTCGGGCCATGGCCACCTTCACGCCAGAGATGTCGCCTCGCACTCGCTTGTAGTCCTGGTGTTTGTCGATCAGCCAGGCCGTGCGGAGCACGAGCAGTCGGAACTGTTCGATCTCGATCCATGAATCAGCGACCTTCTCCTGCGTCATCTGCAGGGAGGCGAGCGTGCCTTCACGGGTCTCGCGAGAAACGGCTCGCTCGCACATCATGTCGAACGCCTTGCGGACCATGGCGATCGTGCGCATCGCGTGGTGGATGCGCCCGCCGCCGAGGCGAGTCTGGGCGATCACGAAGGCCCCGCCCTCGTCGCCGAGAAGGTGGTCAGCCGGGACTCGCACGTTGTCGTAGCGCACATAGCCGTGCGTGCCCTCGCCACTCTCCTCGGTGCCGAGCCCAACGTTGCGGAGGATCTCCAGGCCAGGTGTCTCCGCTGGCACGATGAACATCGACATGCCCTTGTAAGCGCTGACGTCGGGATTGGTGACCACCATCACGATGAAGAAGCTGGCGAACCGAGCGTTGGATGAGAACCACTTCTCGCCGTTGATCACCCACTCGTCGCCGTCGCGCTCCGCCCGGGCCTTGAACAGCACGGGGTCCGCACCGGCGTGGGGCTCGGTCATGGAGTAGCAGGACGAGATCTCGCCGGCCAGCAAGGGTCCGAGGTAGCGCTCCTTCTGTTCCTCGGTGCCGTAGTGGGCCAGGATCTCGGCGTTGCCGGAGTCCGGCGCCTGGCAGCCGAAGACGGACGGCGCCCACCGGGAGCGACCGAGGATCTCATTGAGCAGGGCAAGCTTTACCTGGCCGAATCCCGGGCCGCCGAGCTCCGGGCCAAGGTGGCAAGCCCACAGACCTTGGTCCTTCACTTGCTGTTGCAAGGGCCGCAGGATCTTCATGGCTCGCTCGTCGCTCTTGTCGTACGGATTGCCGAGCACGAAGTCGAGCGGCTCGACGCTTTCTCGCACGAATGCGTCGGCCCAATCGAGCTGCGCTTGGTAGTCGGCGTCTGTTTCGAAGTCCCAGGACATCCGGCCATCTTGCTCGACGGACCGTCCCCCGCCCAGCTGACACCAGAATTGCCGCGCTCATGTCCCTCTCAGGTACACGAGCGCGGCAATTCTGGGAGGAGGGGGAGGTGCGAGTGTTCAGGCTTCGAGGAGGCGAGTGGCGTACCAGTTGGCGAAGGCGGCGACGCTGGGCTCGAGGCCCGCAGAGAAGCGTCCTTGGTCGGCAAACGGGGACCTCAGGCCAGCGTGCTGCTGCTCAAGCATGGGGATGTCCTCGGCAACCGCGACGTCGAATCGCTCGTAGTAGTGCTCGGCTCGTTCGGCGAAGTCCGGAAGCTGAGTGGTCTCCGCTGGAAAGCAGACCACCTGTGCGCAGCGGGAACGATCAGGGCCGTCGGGATACACCTCGTACATCCACATGCCCTCGACACCGGCGGCGATCATGAGATTCGGGAAGAGCCAGGAGTAGCGCACGCCCTCGGCGTTTCGTCCGCCGAGAGTCTCGATGAGCGGCAGGGCGAGGTGCTGATCTTCCTCGAGCAGGCCGCCGGTTCCCGACGTGGTGCCGAACTGCGTGGCGTAGGCGCCGGTCGCCGGTTCGGGCGGGTCCGGAGCGTGGTAGGTGTCGTCGATGCTGGTGGGGTGCACGTAGGGCAGGTGGTAGTACTCGTTGAAGACTTCGGCGAAGGCCTTCCAGTTGCAGTCGACGGTGAACTCTCGGCGCCGCCCCGTCACCAATGTTGCAAGCGGCCAGGGCGCGTGGGGCACACCGAAGTCACCAAGCCACTCGTCGATCGGTGTTGGATCCGATTCCAGGCTCACGAACACGAAACCGAAGCGTTCGGCGACCGGGAAGGAAATGAGCCCGTGCTCGGCCCGGTCGAAGTCCGCGGTCTCGTGCATGGACGGGGCACCGAGCAGGCGGCCGTCGAGCCCGTAGGTCCAGAAGTGGAAGGGGCACCGGAGCTTTGTGCACTCACCCTCGCCAACCATGATCTGAGCGCCACGATGACGACAGGTGTTGGCGAACGCCTGCAGATCACCCTCGGCGTCTCGGAGCACAACGACCGGGACCTCACCGATATCGACGGCAACGAACTGGCCAGCCGTCGCCCAACGATCGTGGCGCCCAACGCCAACCCAACCCCGCCGGAAGATCGCGTCTCGCTCCAGCTGGTGGATCGCAGCGTCGTGGTAGCACTCCGGCGGAAGCGTGCAAGCCTCACTGGCCGGAGCTCGGCAGCGCCCGAGATTCTCGACGAGAGTTGGGGAGAGCGTGGCAACGGTCGTCATCGGGGGCGAAACCTAGACCACCTCGGATCTCGACGCTCGTCGGATCAACGCCAGAATTGCCGCGTTCATGTACCTCTCAGGCACATGAACGCGGCAATTCTGGGGAGGAGGAGAGCGGAGGTGGGCGGACCTCAGGGGGCCCAGTTGGCGACGGAGGACCAGAACGCGTCTCGCACGATGCGGCGTTCGTCTTCGCTCAATCGGCGCCCGGCTGGCGTGACGTGATCGATGAGGTCGGCGTCGAGATCGCGGCTGAGATAGGGACGAGACGCAAGGAGTTCGGTGTAGGACTCCATCGTGGCGTTGGCCAGCCACTCATCGGCGAAGGCTCGGGCGAGGTCGGCGACTCGAACAATCGAGGGCACCCCGGGAGCGGCAGCCGCCGGAGTGCTGGTCGTGGCGCTGGCTGGGAGGGGCTCGTCCATCCATGCCGGTCGGTTCTTCGGTCCCGCCACCACTCGAACAGGAGCTGGCGTCGGCTCCGGCTCGGGACTCTTGGCCGTCGGCGGCGGAGTAGCCGGCCGAAGCTTGAACTCCTCGGCCGGTTCGACCGTGCGACGATGTAGCCGGGCCTGCCAGAACGCTTCGTCCAGGGTGCCCTTGCGGTCAACCGCTTGATACACCGCGTCGGCGATCCCGCCGATCGGGATCTCGAGCAAATGGACGCGAGTTCCGTTGGCCTGGGCTGACTCGATCGCGTCGAGCAAGTCTTCATCACCGCTCACGACCACCGCATCGTCGAGCGTTCGTCGGTAGGCGTGGGTGATGAGATCGTGGATGATGAGCCCGTCGACGCCCTTCTGCCCATCTCGAGCCGTTCGCCCCAGACGAAGCTTGACGTCGGGAAGCTTCGCCACGTCCCGTTGCGCGCCCACCGGCAGTCGGTTCGGCGACCCGTCGTACCAATAGGTACGCAAGAGTTCCGAGGTTGGCGGCACGAGCTTTCGGGCCTCGGCGACGAGATCCGTGATCAGTTCGGCCGGATCCCACGCAATCTCACTCCGCTTGAGGCGTTCACCGCACGCGGAGGTGGAACCTGCGGCGAAGAGCCACCCGGCGTCGACAAGTAAGGCCCATCGATCAGTCATGCGGTTCTCATCGTTCGCCACCGGAGCATGTCTGGCATGGTGGCAGACTTCAGAGGTGCTCACCGAACTTCTGGCCTTCGACGATCCGGCCTTCATCGCCGATCCGTACCCCGTGCTGGCCGAGATACGGGAAACAACACCGATCTTCCGCAACGAGCGAACGGGCCAATGGATGCTCACCCGCTTCAGCGATGTAGCCGAGACGCTCCGCGACCGCCGGCTCGGCCGGGCGTATCACCACAAGTTCACCGATGCGGAGTTCGGCCAAGAAGCCCCAGATCAGCGGTGGCAACACTTCCTGCAGCACGAGCAATGGTCGCTTCTCAGCTTGGAACCACCGGATCACACCCGCCTCCGACGCCTGGTTTCCAAGGTCTTCACGCCCCGATCGGTCGCTCAGCTCCGACCAGCGCTCGACGCGACGTCCGCTCGGCTCATCGACACCTGCGCGGAGCAGGACACCTTCGATCTGCTCGCCGACTTCGCCCAGCCGTACTCGGTCGCCGTCATCTGCTCGTTGCTCGGCGTGCCCGACAGCGACACGCAGCTCCTGCTGGACTGGTCGCACGCCATCGTGAAAATGTACGAGCTGAGTGCGTCAGAGGAAGTCCAACAGCGGGCCGACCGCGCTGCGGGAGAGTACATCGCCTATACAAAGGCGCTCATCGCCGAGAAGCGAGAGCGGCCCGACGATCTGTTGGTCTCCAAGCTCGTGCAAGTGGAGGATGCGGGTGACACGCTCACCGAGGCAGAAATCGTGTCCACCGTCATGGTCTTGCTCGAGGCGGGACACGAGGCCACGGTCAACACAATCGGCAATGGATTTCGTGCACTGTTTCACCACCCGGACCAGCTGGCCCGCTTGGTCGGGGGCGAGGTTGACGGCCAAGTAGCGGTCGAGGAACTGCTCCGATTCGATGCACCTCTTCAGATGTTCGAACGCTGGGTGCTCGAGGACGGGGTCGAGATTGCCGGTCAACCGATTCCGGTGGGCGACGAAGTTGCCATGCTCTTCGGTTCTGCCCAGAGGGATCCCCGCCGCTTCGAGCATCCCAACACCTTCGACGTCGCCCGCAACGACAGCTCACACATCGGCTTCGGCGGTGGCATCCATTTCTGTGTGGGAGCACCTCTGGCCAGGGCCGAGCTCGCCGTCTCGATCGACCGGCTGGTTGCCCGCTTCCCGAACCTCACGCTCGTAGAAGAGCCGAGCTACCACCCGACGTTCGTCATTCGCGGGCTGCAAGAGCTGCGCGTTTCGCCGTAGCACCTCGACGGGGCGCTTTGGTCCTGGGTTCCGTGCGCGATGCGCGCTCAACCCAGGACTTCGAGACGACCTTCGCACGATCCACAGCAACTGCCGGCGCCAACCGTTGGTGTCAGGAAGCAGGTGGCGCGACGGCGTCTCGAAGTTCTCGCTTCAGGATCTTTCCGGAGGCGTTGCGAGGAAGTGACTCGTTCACGATGGTGACGACCGCTGGCACCTTGAACTTGGCCAACCGCTCCCCCACGAACTGCTGAACGTCCGCCGTAGTGAGCGCCTCGCCCTCCTTCACCATGATGTGGCAGGCCAGCTCTTCGCCAAGGCGCTCGTCGGGAATGCCGTAAACGGCAGCCTCATAGACGGCCGGATGTTCGTAGATCGTGGCCTCGATCTCCGCGCAGTAGATGTTCTCGCCGCCTCGCAGAATCATGTCCTTGGCTCGATCGCTGACGTAGACGAAGCCTTCTTCGTCGATACGACCGATGTCGCCACTTCGCAGCCAGCCATCCACGATCGTTTCGGCCGTGGCGTCCGGACGGTTCCAGTAGCCCTTGATCAGATTCGGACCACGGAACCAGATCTCACCCGTTTCGCCGGTGCCAAGCGTGTTGCCTTCCGGGTCGGTAATCCGCACATCCATGATTGGGACCGGGCGGCCAGTCGAAGTGGGATTGTTGACGAAATCGTCACCAGCGTTTTGGGGTCCGTACGCATTCGTCTCGGTCATGCCGTAGCCCAGGCCGGGGCGGCCCTTCGAGAAGTTCTCGTCAATACGCTTCACGAGCTCGGGTGGCATCGGGGCGCCGCCGCCACCGACGGACTTCAAGCTGGACGTGTCTCGCTCAGCGAAGGTCGGCGCTTCGAGCAAGTCCCAGCTCATCGTGGGAACACCAACGAAGTTCGTCACCTGCTCTCGCTCGATGAGCTCGAGGGCCCGATCCGGGTCCCACTTGTGCGTCATCACGAGCTTGGAGCCGCCGACGAAGGCGCCGAGCATCACCGGCACGAGCCCGGTCACGTGGAACAGCGGCACACACAGCATGAAGGCGGACTGCGCTGGAGCATCGGGGTCGGGCTCGACGGGGCCGTCTCGGAGCGCGGCGACGGCGGCACGGGCGGCGAAGGCAAGCAATGCGCTCAGGATGGCTCGATGCGAGCTCACGGCCCCCTTGGGCCGGCCGGTAGTACCTGACGTGTAGAGGATGGTCACGTTCTCGTCCGGCTCGATGTCGACCTCTGGCATCGTGCCACCGGCAGCGATCGCATCGGCGAGATCCACGACGCCCTCGGGCAGCTCGCCGGTCGCTCGGGCGACCAGCACCTGCACGTCGATGGCTCCATCAGCGGCCTGCTGCATTCGCTCGAGCCGCTCCGGATCGGCGATCACAACCTTCGAGCCGGAATCATTGATCGCGAACTCGAGTTCGTCGGTCAACCACCACGCGTTGAGCGGAACAGCAACGGCGCCGATCGAGGTGATGGCAACGAACGAAGCGATCCATTCGGGGTAGTTGCGCATGGCGATGGCCACACGGTCGCCCTTCTCGACACCGTAGGTGTTGACCAGAGCGTGTCCGATTGCTCCTGCCGTTTCGAGCACGCGGGGCATGGCCCATCGTTCGTCTTCGTAGATGATGAACTCGTCCTCTCGCATGGCAGCGAGACCGAAGAGAGCGCGGATGTTCGGCGGCGTTCCGGCGAAGACCTTGGTCGGCACGCCGAGCACGTCTGTCTCGCTGATGGCGAACATCGTGTCGGGGGCGCACACTGCGGCGCACGCATCGGCGAAGGAGAGTCGTTCTGTTGTCACGGGCGCCGAAGGTAGCCCGGAGTGACTCTGGCGACGAACTGCCGATCGATCGGCGTCGTCGATCGATGTCACGAAGAGCTGGACGTCGCCTCTTGGGGTACGTCGAACGTCTTGTTCAGCACCGGCACGATCTGCGCAGCGGGGGCAGGGCGGTGGAAGTAGAAGCCCTGGATGCGGTGCACGCCGAGCTCACGAAGCACGAGCACTTGCTCGGGTTCTTCCACGCCCTCGGCAATGGTCTCCATGCCGATCGAGTCGGCGAGTGCGACGATGGCCGTGATGATCTTGCGATCCACGTGATCGTTGGCAACGTCGATGACGAAGGCCCGGTCGATCTTGAGCGTGTCGACCATGTCGAGGCGCTTCAGCTGGCTCAGAGAGGCTCGGCTGGTGCCGAAGTCGTCGATGGCGAGCTTGACGCCCATGTCCACGAGGTCTCGCAGAATCGTCAGGCGAGAGTCGAGGCGCTCGACGATGAGTTCTTCGGTCAGCTCGAGCTCGAGCTGGCTTGGTGAGATCCCGGTTTCGGCCAGAACTCGGCGGACGAGATCAATGAGCCCAGCGTCGATGAGCTGGCGTTCGGCGACGTTGACCGAGACCATGACGGGCCGGCCCACGGTTTGTGACCAGAAGGCTGCTTGGCGACACGACTCGCGAAGCACGTGTTCACCGACGTCGACAATCAGCCCGGATTCCGCGGCCACGCTCAAGAACGCTCCCGGAGGGATCATTCCCCGCTCTGGATGCTGCCAGCGGACAAGCGCCTCCAGTCGATCAACACTGCCGTCTCGAACGTCGATGATCGGCTGATAGTGGACGATGAGCTGGCCAGTGCGAATGGCCTGACGGAGATCTCGTTCGACGGCGAGTCGGGCCACGGCTTCTTCCCGCAACTCGGCGTCGAAGACGACGTAGCGGGACCCGCCGGCCTCCTTGGCCTTGTACATGGCGACATCGGCATCACGAAGGAGATCTTCGGCTGTCGCTTCGCCCTTGGAGAAGTATGCGATGCCGATGGACGCGCTGATCATCTGCTGCGATTCGTCGCTCAGCGTCGCCGGTTCCTTCAGCGATTCGAGGATGCGATCGGCGAGATTCGTGAGATCGCTGATCGCTGGCACACCGGAGGAGATGATGACGAACTCGTCGCCACCGAAGCGGCCGACGATGTCTTCTTCACGCACGCATTCACGTAGCCGGTCGGCCACGGTGTTGAGGACTTCATCGCCAGCGGAGTGGCCGATGGAATCGTTCACGACCTTCAGACGGTCGAGGTCGAGAAGGATCACGCCCACGAGGTTGTTCGTGCGACGGTCAGCGATTCGTTGGTGGAGCTCATCGCTCAGGCCAGCACGGTTGACGAGGCCCGTGAGCATGTCGTGGCGAGCATCGTGTTCGATCTTCTCGAGACGCTCGATCGTGGTTGCATTGCGGCGAACAGTCGCCAACAGGAACGCGATGAGGATGGTGAGAACCACACCGACGGCGAGCGCAATCCATGAGCCCACATGATTGACCGCAGGGTCGGTCTCCGTAGAGCGAATGATGGAGAACAACCCGAACGAGAGCGCCGTACCCAAGAACAGGACCGCAGGCACGAGGGCGCGTTGCATCGGAGGCCCCTCGTGCTCGCCCTCAACAGAGGACGAGGACGGACTCACTTCGGGATGCAGCGCGGCGCGTTCAGCGTTCACCCCTGCCCTGTCGGCACGCAGCGTTGCGACATGAGCGAGTGGCAGATGAGCGACAGCGAGTGTCGAATCAGTCGCTCATGCCGACGCCGACGAGCAGAGCGTCGAGGACTGCTTTCGGATCGGGCATCGTTGGTGCTGCGCCCGGCCCAGGCGACGGGTTGACCAGGCTGGATGTCACCGTGACACACGCCGTGGCCGCCACTCCGAGCGCTTCGGCCACAGCGAGCAGGGAGGCAATCTCGCACTCCACGACGTCAACACCCAGCGCTGCGAGCGCTGTGACTTCGTGCTCCGTCGATCGGTACGGCGTGGGAACCGTCCAGGTCGACCCCAACCGAGCCTGAACACCTCGGCGGTTCAGCGCCCGACCGACATCCTCAGCGAACGCAAGATCCGCCTCGGCGAACGTCTCCGCTGGCAGGTAGTGCTGAGAGATACCGTCGTCTCGGACGGCGCGTTCGATCACGATGACCTCGCCCACCGCAACATCGGACCGGATGGCTCCCGCACTGCCAAGAATGGCGAAACGGTCTGCTCCAAGGAGCGCAACTTGGTTCTCTACCTGGCCGATCATCGCGGTCGCTCCGGGGCTGAGGCATGTCACGCCGATGATCGGTCCCGGTCCAACCGTGGTGAACATCGTTGCGTTGCTTGGCGCCAAGAGGTCGTTCCGTTCGAACCGAGCATCTTCGGCAAGCAGGTTCGCGTACATGCCGTGAAAGGCGAAGATGATCGACGACGGCAGGGGTCCCGGCTCCCAGCCCGAAGCAGCAGCGCGCTCGAGGAATGCAGATGCAGTAAAGAGCGAAGGATCCGACGCTGTCTTCGTTCGAAAGACTGGCGCCGATGCGGTGGCCCCGACGAGTTGTCGAGACCGCTCAGTCGCCGCCGAGCGCAGCTCGAGCCAGCTGCGGTAACCGTGTCCGTTCGCTATGGCGCGATGAGCATCAGCCAGCACCGGCGGCCGGACCTGGCGCTGTCCGTGGCGTAGCCGGCGCAACGCCGATTCGTCGCCGGCCCGAGCCGAGCGAAGCAGTTCCTTCGCCAGCCGCTTGAGCTGGGCGAGATCCGGCTGGGATGGAAGTGGGGTTGCCATGTCATCTCCTCTGAACCCGTGGTCTGCAAACGGGCGAGGTCGATGAGACGGAACTCATTCACATCGCAATCGAGGTGGACTCAGTCCTTCCCGCAGACCCGGAAGCACCCTCAGCGCTTCGCAAACCGTAGCGTGCGACTCGGCCCGCGACCAGTAGAGAAACCCAGCTGGACGGCCGACGGTGGCGCATAGGCTCTCCTCCGTGAATCGCCCAGCCAGCACCACACTGCACGAGCTCGAAGAGGTTCTCGAGGGTCGCCGAAGCGCCGATCCATCCGAGTCCTACACCGCCAAGCTGCTGCAGGACCCCGAGCTCAACCAACGCAAGATCATGGAAGAGGCGTTCGAGGTCTGCCTCGAGCTGGGCCGAAGCGAGGTCCATACCGCGCACACTGCCGAAGAGGCGGCCGATCTCATCTATCACCTAATGGTGGGGTTGACCGGCGCTGGTGTTTCGATCGACGACGTACTCAGCGTCCTGGAGGCCCGCCGCTCATGACCGCAACTGTCGCCATCCCCTCAAAGGGTCGTCTCCGTGAATCCTGCCTGGACTTGCTGAGTCATGCCGGATATCGAACCGGCGGTTTCAAGGGCGTTGCCTCGAACACGACATCGAACATCGAGTTCATCGAAATGCGTCCCCGCGACGCCGCGGCGTGGCTTCACGCTGGCCGGCTGGATGGCGCCTTCATCTCGACCGACACCGCACTCGAGAACGAGGTGCAGGACTGGCCCACCACCAACCTCGGCTACGCCCGCTCCGATCTCGTGATTGCTGTGAAGGAGAGCAACGCTGCGCAGACGCTCGACGACCTCGCAGGCGGCACCGTGGCAACGCACCTTCCCGGCTTCACCACTCGCTGGTTCGCAGAGCGCAACGTCGACGTCAACGTTGTCGCCATGGGCGGCTCGCTCGAGGGTGTCTGTGCGACCGGAATGGCTGATGCCATCGTCGACCTCCGTGAGACTGGTGGCAGCCTCGCTCGCAACCGGCTCCGAGTGCTCGAGACCTCGCACTCTTGCCAGGCCACATTCACCACGGCTCACGACCCGTCCCCCGAGCTGGTTGACCTGGAGTTGCGGATCGGGGCCGCGCTCGCTGCCCGACGCACGCAGTACGTGATGCTCCATATTCCGAGCGACAAGATCGAATCGCTGAGCACCGTGTTCCCCGGACTCGCAGCGCCAACGATTCTGCCCCTGGCCGGGCGAGACGATCTCGTCGCCGCTCACATGGTGGTCAACAAGCAGGACCTGTGGGCCCGCTTGGCCGACCTCCGGGCAATGGGAGCCACGGGGATCGTGGCCCTGCCGACCGACGCCATTCTGGAGTAGCGACTCCTCGCGTCACGCCGATGGCTGTGACGAGGCTCGCTGAACCGAACAGATGAAGAAGCCGGTGTGCTTGGAGACGGTGAACACTCCCCCGCTCGCGTCCATTCGATCAGCGACGAGCTGGCGAAGGCGATCCGCCTCCTCATCGTCCGCATCCAGTGCCGGTGCTGACGACATCATGAACGCCACGACGTCCTCGAGATCGGTGACCGCAAGCGTGTCGTCGTAGCGAGTCCAGGTCACCTCGTTGAAGCGGTCCATCAACTCGGTTGCTGCGATCGCTGGCGAGAAGGTGTCATTCACTTCGTAGCGGGCCTCGTCACCGAACACGGCAACTCGGGCCTCCTCGATCTCGGCGAGGTGCCCTGGGCCATTCGTCATGATCACGCACCGCCCTCCCGGCCGAAGAACTCTCACCATCTCGTCGAGCGCCCGGTCAGGCTCGGGCACGTGATAGAGCGCGTAGGTCGAGACGATGAGATCGAAGGAGTCGTCGTCGAACGGCAGCGAGCGTGCATCTGCGACCCGGCCCTGGACCGAGCGAATCGGCGCGAGAGCACCGGCCCGCGCGGTTGCTTCCTCCACCATTCCTGGTGACAGGTCGAGGAGTGTGAGCCGGAGCGCTGCGCCCGCCTGCTTCACCCTTTCCGCCGCGTCGCCCCAGAACAGGCCGGTCCCGCATCCGACGTCGAGAACGTCGCCGTCCTTCGGCCATGGGATGGCCGAGGCGAGCAGCTCGAAGGCCGAAACCGGAGCCGTGCGGTAGGCCACATGCAGATTCGCCCGCTTGGCCAAATTCGAACCATCCCGATACTGGACCGTTCGCAGATGATCCGGATCTGTTGCCGCCGTTGTGTTCTGTGCAGGTCCGTTCATGTCGCTCCTTCAGTCGAGGGCAATCAGGCGATCAGCAAGCTCTCCGAAGTCGTTGACGATCATCTCTGGTGCCTTATAGACACTGGCATAGGTCATCCCGGGCCGGCGGACGAACGCCGTGGACAGGCCAGCCGCCCGAGCGCCAGCAAGGTCCCAGTCATGGCAGGCGACCATCCACAACTGGTCCGGGCGTACCCCAGCGACCTCTGCCGCGTGCACATACGGCGCCCGCGCCGGCTTGTACGTGCGCACGGCATCAACCGACAGCACATGATCGAACAGCGGCATGAGCCCGGCGCGATCGAGCTGAGCTTCCACGGAAGCAGTCGCGCTGTTCGTCAGAGCGATCGTGGTCCAGCCCGCCTCGCGGAGTCGTGTGAGACCGTCGGCCACATCCGGGTACGGCTCCAACGTTCCCATGGCCTGGGCCACCTGGGCCCACTCTCGGTCGCCAGTCTCTCGATTCGACGTGGCCGCCACCGCGTGGAGGGCGCTCTGGGCCAGAGCCGTGAAGTCTGCATAGTGCCCGGCTGCCGTTGTCGCCATCGAAAGCTGCAGCAGCTTCTGAAACCACACGATGAATCCGCCCTCTTCGTTCAACACGTGATCGAGCACCGAACGCACGGGGGCGAGGTCGAGCGTGGTCTCGTTGATGTCAAAGACGGCAGGCATGAGCAGACGGTAGCGGAGTCATCACATTGCGTGGTGAAGTACCGTTGTTTCTGTTTTTCTCCGTTTTTCTTATCTCTCAGCTGTTGAACACCGAACACCTGTTTGCTACCATCGAGAAATGGACTTGGCGGCTCTGGCGGAAGCGATCGACAACGTTCTCGACATCGATGCGGTCTCCCTGACCGATCACGAGATTTCTCAGCAGACGCTCGCACTTGATGCATTGCGCTCCAAGCTCGAAGCCGCTTGCGCCACGCGCCTCCATCAGGCAAAGCGGCGCCAGATCGCAGCTGATCATCGGCACCGAAGTGAAGCCACGTGGATGGCCGCGGTCACGAAACAGAACCGAGCGTCACTCGGCCGCCGGTTGAATCAGTCCACAGAATTGATCGAGCGATTTCCTTCCCTGTACTCGGCGCTACGCCACGGCGTCCTCCGGATGGAACACGTCGAGGCGATTCTTCGCCTTGGCCGGCGAGCTGACCTGCGCGACGCGGCGGAGCGCGACCAAGCAATGTTCGTGAGCTGGGCTGGCCTCGAGTGGCCGAAGTTCCGCATGCTTCTCGAGGCGTGGGAGACCATCAACGATCCCACCGACCCTGCGCAGATCGCGGAACAGGTGCACGAACGCCGATCGGTGGCGGTGTCACAAGGGCTCGATGACGAGGTGCTCGTTGCGATGAACACCACGGCCCTGTTCTGGGAACAGGCGATCGAGGCAACCCAGCCCATCATCGAGGAGATGCGGGCGGCCGACTGGCAAGAAGCCAAGGACCGGGTCGGCGAAGATGCCACCTGGCACGACGTTCTCCGCTCAGAGAGCGCTCGGTTCCATGACGCGCTCTTCCTCGTGATCCGCCGAGGCGCCGGAGTGACCGCAAGCGGCGCGTCCAAGGTCGTCACACGAATCACTGCGGACATGGAAACGCTCATGGAGGAGGCCGAACGCCAGCACGCAGCTCATCACGAGCAGCACGGTGACGATTGCTGCGCCGACGCAGAGCACGTCGAGGACGTCGACAACTCCGCTGAGGGCGTCACCGACGAGCCCTCGGCTGCGGCGGCTTCTCGAAGCCTGGGCAGCCTGACCGATGAAGAACTCTCCGCTCGGATCGAACGCTTCCGCTGCCACACACGGTCAGGGCTCCGGCTGACGCCAGCCACGGCGCTCATGTGCACGCTGGCCGGTGACATCGAGCGGCTGATGTGCTCGGCAACGACTCGCCGGCTCGAAATGTCAGAACGGGACCGTCTCTACAAAGGGGCGCTGCGAGAAGCTCTGATCGTTCGAGACGTCTTCTGTCAAAGCCCCGGATGTGATGTCCGGGCCTCCCGATGTCAGGCCGACCACGACACCAGACACACCGACGGCGGTCGGACGACCGACATCAACGGTGCCATGCGATGTCCGGCATGTCACCGCCACAAGACCAAACTCGAGGCCCTGGGGCTCTGGCCCACCTGACGCCTGCGAAGCAGCCAGGTCATGAAAACGACGAACGACCCGGATCTCCGAAGAGCATCCGGGCCGTTCGCCTGCGCGTGCTACGCCTCGTCGGTCCCGGTGGCAGCGCCGTCGGTTCCTTGGCCGTCGCCCAGGTCGATGAGGTGCCCCATCCGGTTCTTCTTCGTGGTCAGGTAGGCGATGTTCTCAGCCGTCGGGGTCGTCTGCACCGAGACCCGCTCGGTGATCTCCAAGCCGTACCCGTCGAGTCCGCCGTACTTCGCAGGGTTGTTCGTCATGAGTCGCATCGACGACACACCGAGATCCACCAGCATCTGCGCACCAATTCCGTACTCACGGGAATCAGCCGGCAATCCTTGCTGCAGGTTCGCATCAACGGTGTCGAGGCCTTGCTCTTGCAGGTCATACGCCCGGATCTTGTGGCCAAGGCCGATCCCGCGACCTTCGTGGCCTCGGAGGTAGATCACCACGCCTTCGCCCTCTTCGGCGATGCGCTGCAAGGCCTGGTCAAGCTGTGTTCCGCAGTCGCAACGCAACGAACCAAAGATGTCGCCGGTCAAACACTCCGAGTGCACCCGGACGATCACGTTCTCAACGCCGGAAAAGTCGACGCGCTCGGCTTCGGGATCCTTCGTCTTCACAAAGGCGACGTGTTCCACACCGTCGAGCAGCGACTCGTACACAACCGCATCGAAGGCACCGTGCTGTGTGGGAATCGTGGCCTCGCTCATGCGGCGCACGAGCTTCTCCATGCGCCGGCGGTAGCGCACCATGTCGGCAATCGAGATGAACACGAGCCCGTGTTCTTTGCAGAACTCGACGAGGTCGGGAACTCGAGCCATCGTGCCGTCGGGCTTCACGATCTCGCAGAGCACCCCAACCGGCTGGAGGCCGGCCATCTTGGCCAGGTCGATCGCCGCCTCGGTGTGGCCGGCACGCTTGAGCACGCCACCTTCCCGAGCCCTGAGGGGGAAGATGTGACCGGGGCGAGCGAAATCCACGGCCCGAGCCCCGGGATCCACGAGCGCTCGAAGTGTGAGGGCGCGGTCGTGGGCGGAGATGCCGGTGGTGGTGCCATTGCGGTAGTCGACCGTGACGGTGAAGGCGGTCCGCATGGCTTCGGTGTTCTGGCTCACCATGAGCTGCAGGTCGAGTTCCTCGGCCCGCTGCTCCGTCACCGGAGCGCAGATCACACCGGAGGTGTGGTTCACGAAGAACGCCATCTTCTCCTCGGTGGCGAACTCGGCGGCCATGATCAGGTCGCCCTCGTTCTCACGATCCTCATCGTCGACGACGACCACGATCTCGCCACGGGCGATAGCGGCAATGGCCTCTTCCACCGAGTCGAACGGGGAGTCGGATGTCTCAGTGCTCATGATCAGGTGTCGGCTTTCTGATGTCCGGCCAGCAGCTTCTCTGCGTACTTGGCCATGACATCGACTTCGATGTTGACTCGATCGCCGGGCCCCTTGCGGCCAAGCGTGGTGACTTCGGTGGTGTGCGGGATAACGGCAACAGTGAACCCGTCCGATGCCGGGTCGACCACGGTCAGGCTGATCCCGTCGATGGTCACCGAGCCCTTTTCCACCAAGTAGCGGTGAAGGGCTTCCGGCACCTTGACCTTCAGATTCGGTGCGGGGCTGATGATCTCGCCCACCGCATCGACGTGGCCCTGCACGAGGTGGCCACCCAGCCGATCCTCGAGACGCACCGGGCGTTCGAGATTGACGGGACTGCCGGGCTCGAGGTCGCCCAGCTGTGTGCGGGAGTAGCTCTCTTCGACGACATCGGCTTCCCACCATCCGGCGTCCGCGTCCCAGTCGACGACGGTGAGACATACACCGTTCACCGCAATGGAGGCTCCAAGCGTGACGTCTTCCAGCACAGTGTTGGCCTTCAGGCGCAGACGTGGACCCTCGCGGCTCACGACTGAACCTAGTTCCTCGACGATTCCGGTGAACATCAGGCTTCCTCTCTTCGCACTTGATCACTTCGTACGAGGTCGATGCGCACATCGTTTCCCAACTTGACCAGGCGGTCAATTTTTGATCGGAAGACATCGCCGATCGTGACAGCGCCCGGGCCGGAGAACAGCGGCAGTCCATCGTCTCCACCCATGAGGGCAGGAGCAAGATAGAGGACGTGACGGTCGACGAGACCAGCCCGGTGAAACGACCCTGCGACTCCCGCACCTCCCTCGATCATGAGCTGCACAACCCCGTCGGCGCCGAGTTCTTCCAGGACGTGATCAAGGTCACCGCTCATCTCTCGGCACGGCCGGATCTTCGCCTCGGCAGGAACCGACTCCTCGGAGCCGAGAACGACCCGGAGGGGCGGCCGGGGTGGCTGCCCGTCGCTGGCGAGAACGTTCCGTACTGTGAGGGCAGGATCGTCGGCCCGAACGGTTCCGGCGCCGACGAGAATGGCGTCGCTTTCCGCCCGGAGTCGGTGCGCATCGAGCCGGGCCTCTTCGCCAGTGATCCACTGACTCGTCCCGTCAGGTGCCGCCGTGCGGCCATCGAGCGTGCCAGCCAGCTTCAGCACCACGTAAGGGCGCCCGGTACGGCGATGGTGCAGATAGGGCGCAAGCTGCGCTTCAGCCAGCTCTGCGCCAGGGCCGATGACGACATCGATCCCAGCTTCCCGCAGCCGAGCCGACCCGGTGCCAGCGACTTGAGGATCGGGGTCTTCCAACGCGATCACCACCCGACCGATGCCAGCGTCGATGATGGCCTCGGTGCAGGGCGGCGTTCGTCCGTGGTGGTTGCAGGGTTCGAGGGTGGTGAAGAGCGTGGCGCCCCGAAGGAGGTCGGTTCGCTCCCCCGCCGACGCAATGGCGTGCTTCTCCGCATGCAAGTCACCGGGACGCTGGGTATTGCCCTCGAACGTAGTGCCGTCTGTGGTGACGATCAGCGAGCCGACCCACGGGTTCGGTGGCGCCAGCAGGCGACCGTGCTCGGCTCGAGCAACGGTTCGCGCCATGAGCGCCTCGAGGTCGAAGGACATCTCCGGTGCGCTCATCAGTGAGGACGGCCACCGGCCATGAGATCAACGGCATGAGGCAACACATCGAGCACAGCCTCCAGCGTTTCGATCGTGCCCTTGGTTGAACCCGGTGTGTTGAGAATGAGGGCCGTGCCCCTGGTCCCGGCGATCGCTCGGCTCAGGCGGCCAAGGCCCTTTGGGTTGCACAGCCGCATGGCTTCGGCCAGCCCTGGAGCCTCTCGCTCGATCGCTTCGCGAGTGCCCTCAGGTGTCAGGTCTCGGGGTCCGAAGCCGGTACCTCCGGTCGTGACGATGACACCGCTGAAACCCTCCGCCATCTCGATCAGGGTGTCTCGCACGGATTCCACGCCGTCGGAGATCGCCCGCCGGTCGGCGATGGTCCATCCCGCTTCGATGAGGCGAGCCTCCAAAGCATCGCCGGACTTGTCTTCACGCGTGCCAGCGATGACACCGTCGGATGCGGTCACGACCTTTGCCTGGAGCTCCATCCGGCCAGTTTGCCCGGCATGAGCGGCATAGTTGTCAGATGGCCGATTCAAACCCCCAGCTCCATCCCGACACCGTCGCCGTGGCCGCCGGACGGCCGGACCGCCTGGGAGCACCCGTGAACCACGGGATCACCCTCGCTTCGAGCTTTGCCTCTGGGGCAGGGCCGGAATACGCCCGGGGTGACAGCACCGACACGTGGATTGCCCTCGAGGAAGCCGTTGGAGCGCTCGAGGGCGGGCGGGCCTTGGCCTTCAGCTCCGGCATGGCCGCTATCTCCGCCGTGCTCGACCAACTCCCGGCCGGAGCGAATGTGGTGGCTCCGGCCGACGTCTATCAGGGCGTGGCCAAGATCCTCAGCGATGGGGAGCAGCGCTACGGATGGCAGGTGCTCCGGCTTCCAACAGCGGACACCCAACAGTGGCTCGATGCACTCCCGGGGGCCGACCTGGTGTGGCTCGAGTCGCCATCGAATCCCACGCTCGAAATCGCCGACGTTCCGAAGATCTGCGCAGCAGCCAATCGGGCCGGAGTGCCGGTGGCCGTCGACAACACGTTCGCGACGCCACTGAACCAGCGACCGCTGGAGAGCGGCGCAATGTTCAGTGTGCAGAGCGCAACCAAGTTCATCGGTGGCCACTCCGATCTCCTCAGCGGGATCGTCACGGTCTCGACAACGCTTCCCCATTCGGCCGATGCCCATGCGGGTGTCGACAGCCGGCGAACGTTCGGTGGCGCGACGCCCGGTGCGCTCGAGAGCTATCTCGCTTTGCGCGGACTGCGAACGCTGCCGCTGCGACTCGAGCGCTCGCAGTCCAACGCGATGACACTGGCCAGGCGGCTCGAACAGCACCGGCAAGTCACTCGGGTTCGCTACCCCGGCCTTCCCTCGCACCCAGGCCACGAACTGGCGAACGAGATTCTTGGCGGACCCGGAGCCATGCTCAGCTTCGAGCTGAAGGGATCAGCCACGGGAGCGGATGTCCGAGTCAGTCGCCTGAAGCTCATCACGCCGGCCACCAGCCTGGGCGGAGTGGAGACCTTGATTGAACGCCGGAACAAACTGACCGGGCAGGAACACGTCCCCCCGACCCTGCTGCGGTTGAGCGTCGGCGTGGAGCACGTCGAAGATCTCTGGAATGACCTCGAACAGTCACTTTCGGGTCTTTCCGACAACACCTGACCTGATCTAGGGTTGCCGCTCCCACGACCCCCGTACCCGTCTTGCCACTCGGCAGCACCGGCGCAGGGCTCACACCCAGGAGTACTTCATGAAGATCTTGTTCGCTGACGCCGTCGACGCCGCCCGTGTCGCCGCACTCGAAGCCGCCGGACACGAGTGCATCATTGATGCCGGACTCGATGCAGAGAGTCTTCCCGCCGCCATTGCCGCCGCTGGTGGATCGAGCGAGTCAGACGGGCCAGGCGTTGAAGCTTTGGTCGTCCGCAGCACGAAGGTCACCGCCGAAACGATGGCAGCCGCCCCCGGTCTCGGACTCATCGTTCGGGCTGGAGCAGGCACCGACAACGTCGACAAGCTCGCCGCCTCTGCCAAGGGCATTTACGTCTGCAACGTGCCTGGCCGCAACGCCATCGCCGTCGCCGAGCTGACAATGGCGCTCCTGCTCGCAAGCGATCGCCGCATCGCTGACGGCGTTGCCGACCTGCGAGCTGGCCAGTGGAACAAGAAGACCTACACCAAGGCGGACGGGCTGGCCGGCAAGACCATGGCCATCATTGGATTGGGCGATATCGGCCTCGCTGTTGCCGAGCGGGCCAAAGCATTCGGCATGACCGTGCTCGCCGTTCGCAAGGACGGGCGCAGCGCCTCAGTGCAGGCCCGCATCCGCTCGGTCGGTGTCCGTTTGGTCGACAACGAAGACGCGCTCCTCAGCGACGCAGACATCGTCTCCATCCACGTCCCCAAGTCCGACAGCACCAACGGCATGGTCGACGCCGCGTTTCTCGCCAAGATCCCCAACGGTGCAACGATCCTCAACACGTCTCGTGGCGACGTCGTCGACGAAGATGCGCTAATCGATGCCCTGAACAAGCGGGGCATGAAGGCCGGACTCGACGTTTACGCCAATGAGCCCGGCTCCGGAACAGGTGACTTCGATTCTCCGATTGCGAAGCACCCATCGGTCGTCGGCAGCCACCACATCGGCGCCTCGACCACACAAGCCCAAGAATCCGTCGCCGACGGCATGATCGAAGTCGTCGAGGCCTACGCCGCCGGTGCCGTGATCAACTGCGTCAACATGGAACGTGAGATCACGGGAACAACCTGCCTCTCCATTCGCCATCTCGATCGTGTCGGTGTGCTGGCCAAGGTGCTCAATGTGCTCGGCGCCGCCGGCCACAACGTGGGCCACATGGAGAACCAGCTGTTCTCCGGCGGTGAGGCCGCCGTGGCCACCATCAACGTCGAGGGCGAACCGATCGCCGCGGTTCACGACATGCTTTCCAGTATCGACGAGGTGATCTCGGTCTCCATCGCTCCCGCCGGAGGAAACTGATGGTCGCCGTTCGTCCGCTCCGCCTCCGACTCGTCCGCCAGGAATGGAGCGACCGAGTCTCCTCACCCGCTCACGACGCCCTCTCCCCGCAAGAACGTCGGCTCCACCTCCACACCAACCCTGACAGCTACATGGCAGTGACCCGCGGCCTGGAAGACATCGAGCCCGGCAAGGTGATGACCGCGGCTGAGCTGCTCGTTGAAGGCCGCACGGCGCTCAATCGCCTACGAGATGTCGACGCTTTTGGGCCCGAACGAGGCGACGAGTTCTACCTCTACCAGCTCATCGAAGAAGACCGCACGCTGACGGGCCTCGTGGCTGGTGTCGGCGTCGAGGACTATCGCACCGGTGACGTCAAGATCCACGAACACGTCAAGGCTCAGCGGGCCTTGCATCTCGCGAACCACCTCTCCGTCGTCGGGGCGCAGTCCAGCCCGATCGCGCTGGCGCACCGACCGGATGACACGGTGCAGCGGATCATCGATGCTGCCCTGACAAACGAGGCGCTCGTCGACGTAACGCTTCCCGACGGCCTCCGTCAGCGGGTGATTCCGGTGACCAGCCCCGAAGACACGGCCACACTTCGCAGCGTGTTCGACGGCCAATCGCTGTATCTGATCGATGGCCACCATCGAGCGGCGGCAGCGGCCACATTCCGCACGGCGGCCGGGCCGGGGATGGCAGAATGGATGCTGAGCGCGCTGTTCTCGAGCGACGATCTCATCAATCTGGCCCACCACCGCCTCCTGACCCCACCGATGGGAATCGCACGCGCTCTGGAAGCGATGGGACGGGCGCGTCGCCTGCGTCGTTGCACCGTGAATGAGATCGCCGATCGAGCCGATGATGAGGTTGCGCTGCTGGCGGACGGCGAGTGGTTTGCCCTGACGCTTCCATACGCCGACGCCGCAGCCGAACACCGCTCCCCCCAGGAACGCTTGGCTGCCCTCGACCCGAGCCGCTTCCAGGAACAGATTCTTGGTCCCCTGTTCCAGCTCGACCCTGAAGGCTCTGACCCGTCACTTGCCTACCGGGCCGAGCATGGATCCCTCGACGACCTCGCCAGCACGAACCCGGAGGGAAGTATCTTGGCCATCATGCGGCCCGTCTCCATTGATGTGCTGCTGGAAGCGTCCGACCACGGCCTGGTCATGCCTCCGAAGTCCACCTACTTCGTACCCAAAGTCCGCTCGGGCGTCTTCCTCCGGGCCACCAACGACGACAGTTGAGCTCATGCGTCTGACCAACCGAACCCGCCAGATCGCACCATCACCGATCACGGAGGCGAAGGGTTGGCTGACGCAGCGAGCAAGCACTCGCCCCCTTCTGGATCTCTCCCAAGCGGCGCCCAGCTATCCGACGGCGCCGGTGATCGCCGACCGGATCCGGGAGGTGGCGGACAGCATCGACGGCGGCGCCTACGCCCCGCCCCCAGGCATGGCGAGCCTTCGGGAAGCGTTCGGCGCTGAGATCGGGGTCGACGCGAGTCATATTCTCCCGACCGCGGGCTGCAACCAAGCGTTCTGCATCGTCGCCTCCGCGCTCTGCGAGCCGGGCGACGAGATGATCATCCCGGTGCCGTACTACTTCAACCACTTCATGTGGCTGGAGCTGGACGGCGTACGTCCGGTTCTGTGTCCCACCGACCCCACCACCTTCGTTCCCGATCCAGCCACGGTTGCAGATCTGATCACCGACCGGACTCGAGCCATTCTCCTCGTCACACCCGGCAATCCGACAGGAGCAACGATCCCGCCAGAAACCATCGGTGAGATTGCCGCGATCGCCGCCGATCGAGACGTTGCGCTCATTCTCGATGAGACGTACCGGAACTTCCGGGAATCAGGCGCCCCGCCGCACACCCTCTTCGACGATCCGTCATGGACCAATCACGTCGTGTCGCTTCACAGTTTCTCCAAGGACCTGGCGATCCCCGGCTACCGGGTGGGGGCCGTCGTGGCTGGATCACCGCTCTTGGACGAGGCAGCCAAGATTCTTGACTGCGTGGCAATTTGCGCGCCACGCATCGGCCAGGAAGCAGCCACGACCGGGCTGCTTCATGCCGGCGAGTGGCGCAGTGAACAGGTCGCTCGCATTCACGCCGGACTCGCGCACTTCCGGCACGTCATGGCCGCCGAACCTGGCGGCTACGAACTGGCAACGTCGGGCGCCTTCTTCGGATGGATCCGCCATCCCCATCGCGATCGCTCGACCAGCGATGTGGTCAAGTCGCTGGTTCTCGATCACGACGTGCTCGTCATTCCCGGGACAGCGTTCATGCCCGACGACGACGGGTGGCTGCGCTTCAGCTTCGCCAACCTGGCGATCGAGGAGATCGATGAGCTTGGCGAGCGCCTCAGCCGTTCGACCTGATCAGCGCTTTCGAATCTGGAACCAGCACATGCCGTCTGATGCAACAGGCAGCATCCGCCCAACCGATCCGATCACATCGTTGCCCTCAATCACTCCGCGACTGACAAGCGTGTCGAGCACGCCCGTGGACTCTTCGGTCGTGAGGGTGCAAACGCTGTAGGTCAGCACACCGTCACGACAAAGCAGCGGCAGTGCCTGCTCGACGAGGTCAACCTGCAGCGCAGCAAGGCGAACCGGGGCCTCGGCGTCGATACGCCACCGAGCGTCCGGACGCCGACGCAAACTCCCGAGGCCACTGCACGGCGCATCGACCAAAACTCGGTCGAGACTGCCGGGCCGGAACGGCGGATGAAGCGCGTCGGCGACGACAGCCACCGTGGTCTCGGTGCCGAGACGATCGATGTTCTGCTTGACCAGCGCGACACGGTGCGGCTGGAGATCAGCCGCCGCGACGAATGCACCAGTGGCGGCGATGCCGGTTGCCTTTCCGCCCGGGGCCGCACACAGATCAGCCACTCGCTCTCCCGGCTGGGCATCGACGAGCGTCACGACCCGTTGCGATGCCTCGTCTTGGAAGTAGCCGTCGTCCCGCATCGTGGCGGTCGCCGGCTCATTCATCGCCTCCATGGAGACCGCTGCGTCGGCTTCGCCAAGGTCGGACGACAACTGTCGAGCGATCCAGGTCGGATAGCTCAGGCGGGTGGCATCGTTCGGCCACTCAACCGAGGCGTCGGCCACTTTACGAAGCACCGCATTCACCACACCACGGCCGGGACCCTTGACGGCACCAACGGTGGCTGAGACCGCCGCGTGGCGGGGCGTGTCCAGGAAGTGCAGTTGGTAGGCCCCGACTCGGAGCGCGGCCCGGATTTGGGCATCGACCTTGCCCAGAACAAAGCGGTCGACCAAGAAGTCGCAGGCCCGGATCATCCGAGTGGTCCCATAGACCAACTCGGTGATGAACGAGCGGTCCCGTTCGGAGAAGTCAGACCGGTCGAGCAATGTCGGCAACAACAGGTTGGCGTAGGCACCGTCCTGTTCGATCCGAACCAGGGCTTTGATGGCAAGGCGCCGAGCGCCGATGCCGCTGCTGTCAGCCAAGACGTTCGCCTTCTGGTTGGGGGCCGTTCCACCAGGCCTCGGCAGTCATTCGTGGCTTTCCTTCTGGCTGAACGGTGACGAGGCGCAACACGCCGTCGCCCGTACCAACAAGGACCGCCCGTTCTTCACCGGTGGTGTCGAGGTGAAGCTGACCAGGGCCGAGGTCAAACGAACGCACCGGCGAGACAGGCGCCTCCCAGATTCGGAATCGTGCGCCTCGGAACTCGCACCACGCTCGACCGAGACGGATGGTGCGATCGAGTACTGAGGCGGGACGGTTCAGATCAAGCCGCAGCTCGCCGGGTTGGATCTTCTTTGCGTACACCGGCTCGCCGACCTGTGGTTCAGGTTCGCCGAGGCCTTCCAGCCCATCGTGAAGGGCCGAGACCAGCAGCTCTGAGCCGCGGTCGACCAACTCCGCTCGCAACGACGCCAGGGTGGCGGTGTCCGAGATGGGCACCGTGATTCGCCGATACACCCCGCCCGTGTCCAGGGTCTCTTCCAGCTGCATCAAGCAGACGCCGGTCTGGGCATCGCCCTCCAGCAGCGCCCGTTCGACCGGGGCCGCACCACGCCACCGCGGCAAGAGTGAAAAGTGCAGGTTGACCATCGGCAGCTCGGCCAGAACGTGGGGTTTGATGAGATGCCCGTAGGCGACAACAACACCGAGATCCGCATCGACCTCGCGGCAATCATCGATGCGATCAGAAACAGTCAGGCCGAGCTCGAGGGCAACGGCCTTCACCGGCGAGGGATGCAGGGTGGATCCGCGGCCCCGCCGCTTGTCAGGCCCCGACACCACGAGCGGGATCTCGAATCCGGCGTCGACGAGCGCCTCGAGTGGCGGGACAGCAACGTCGGGCGTGCCGAAATAGACGATCCGCAGGCGGTCAGTCACGGAAGTCGGAGCCCACCATTGGTCTCGGACTGCTTCGGGGCGTCGAGCTGAAGGAAACGCTCACGAAGCGTGCGCTTGGCTGTCTTGCGAGTGTCGTCGTCCAATCGGTCAATCAGCAATATCCCATCCAAATGATCCAGCTCGTGTTGGAAGAGGCGGGACAGTAACTCGTCGGCTTCCAGCGAGACCTCGTTGCCGTGGAGGTCATAGCCAGTGATGTGGATCTCCTTCGGCCGCACGATTTCCCACGAAAGCCCGGGGACCGACAGACAACCCTCTACGTAGGTCCATTCACCGCTGCTCTCAGAAATGACCGGGTTCACAATCGCCTCGGGACCCTCGCCGGTGTCGTACACGAAGAACCGCTTCTGGATTCCCACCTGTGGTGCGGCCAGCCCGATGCCGGGCTCGGCGTACATCGTCACCAACATGTCGTCGGCCAGTTTGGCCAGCTTTCCGTCGATGTCGGTGACCTCGCTTGCCACCGTACGAAGGACAGGATCACCAAAGACGCGGATGTCGTACGGAAGAGACGAGCCGGGGGCCATCACGCGAGCCTATAGCGTGGCGCCACCGTGCCTCAGTACTTCGACACCACTCCCGACGTTCGTTCCGACGAGCAGATCGTGCCGCTGCAGCTGCCCGATCTGTCCGCCGAGCTTCTGACCGATCGTGGCGTGTTCAGTAGCGATCACGTCGATGTGGGAACGAAGTATCTGCTCCTCGAGGGACCGCCGCCAGTCCCCACCGATCGTGTACTCGTCGACGTCGGCTGCGGGTACGGGCCGATCGCTGTGGCGCTCGCCATACGGAACCCGAACGCTCAGATCTGGGCCGTGGATGTGAACGAGCGAGCCCGACGGTTGTGCCAACGCAACGTCGAGGCTGCCGAGTTGGCGAACGTCACCGTTGCCACGCCCGACGACGTTCCCGCCGATCTCACGATCGACCGGATCTGGTCCAACCCGCCGATCCGTATCGGGAAGGCGGCGCTCCACGAGCTTCTCAACTCTTGGCTCCCGAAGCTCGGTCCAGCCGGGTCAGCGCACCTGGTGGTACAAAAGCATCTCGGCGCTGACAGCCTCCACCGCTGGATGGAGCAGCAGGGTTACGCCGTCTCGAGACGCGGCTCTCGCAAAGCCTTTCGACTCCTGGACGTGACATGAGCGCATCTCTCTCTCCCACCGAACTCAAGCGGCTCCACCGGGAGTGGCGGCGAAGAACGACGCTCACCGTCGGCATCATCCTCGATGGCGTCCAGAGCCCCTTCAACGTCGGCTCGCTCTACCGCTCGGCCGCGGCGTATCGAACCGAACACATGTGGCTCGTGCCGCCGACGCCGGACCCGTCACACACCAAAGTGGCCAAAACCGCGCTGGGGTGTGAACGGCTGGTCTCGTGGAGCGCGATTCCGACCGGGGCGGAGGCCGTCGCTGAGGCCAAGGCACAGGGCTACAAGACCGTGGCCATTGAGCTCACGAGCAACGCCGTTCCGCTGTTCGAGCTTGATGTCACCGACAAGGTGTGCCTGGTTCTCGGTCACGAGGAGCGTGGCGTGCACAAGAACACCCTGGCGGTGGTGGATCACGTCGCGTTTCTGCCGCAGTTGGGACGAGTGGGCTCGCTCAATGTCGCGCAGGCGGGCACGGCATCACTCTACGAGGTCGCCCGTCAGGCATTCTCCCGCTGATTGCACTCCACTGCCCCCAACTTCTCTCAAAACCCCCATGGAATCTCACGGAGTGTGACAATTCGGGAGCCATTTGGGCAGAACTTCTCATGTGTTGGAGCATGCACAACGATAGGCATGGATGCGCACACCCCTCCGACGCGGATCGGTCGGCGGTAAGGCAGCCATCGCCCTGGTTGCCGCCGCCTCCGTTGCATCAAGTCTGTCGGGATTGATCCAGGTCGCCCCGGCCGCGGCCCAGATCTGTCCTGCCGGAACCGACCCCTTCCTCATCCAGTTCGACACGAATGTGATCTGGGAGCCAACGGCGGCGAACTCGCGAAACGGAGCGAGCCAGTTCTTCGAGAACGTGGGCGGATCAGGTGTCGACCTGACGTTGCGGCTGACCGACCCCCTCGGTCGAAACCAGGATCTCGACAACACTCTGGCCACCGATCCCGCGTTCAACCCGGGACTCTCGGGATGGGATCAAGCCTTCCCCACCCAGACGACGGCCGACGGCTTCGACCTTGAAATGAACTCGTTGTCCGACACCGATGAAGTCACGTGGTCGTTCGACTGGAGCGTGCCTGTTTTTCTGCCTGACTTCGCCGTGGCCGACGTCGACTACACGGGCTACAACGGGATGCTCGACAGTCTCGGTGTCCCCATCGAGGAGCCCTACGCCAGCTTCCAGGACGAGGTCCGCCTCTTTGCCGAGCGAGGCGGCAATCCGGTCGCCTTCAACGTGTCGGCCCGAGGCGGTGCCCGTCCGGTCATCACCGGCCCGGCTTCCTTCGCTGGTGGTCCCTATCTCAGCGACACCCTGGGTGACCTTGCACCCACAGACCCGAACGGCATCGTCGATGCCTCCACCGTCGGCCCGATCACATCGGTGAACGTCGTCTACTCGAATGGGCCCGCCGATGCAGCGGCAGAAGCCAATCCAGCCAATCCAGCGTGGCCCGCTCCCGTTCCCGCCGGGGCGACCGGAGTTTCCGACAGCCACTTCGTTCGCATCCTTGACTTCAACATCTGCCGTTCGAACGTCTCACTCGGCGACACTGTCTTCGTCGACATCGACGGCGATGGCGTCCAAGACGCCGGTGAACAGGGCGTCCCCAACGTTCGGGTCGTGCTGATGGACCCCGAGGGCAACACCGTCGAAGAGACAGTGACCGACGCCGAGGGTATGTACATCTTTGAACGGGTGCCGCCCTTCACCTGGACCGTGGAGATCGACACACCCGCTGGCTACACGAACACCGGAGATCGCGACCCGGTCCCCGATGGGTCGACGGACGTAGCGCTCGGTTCGACGGACGTCCTGGATGCGGACTTCGGTATCCAGCCACCGCTTGGCACGGTTGCCGGCACCGTGTTCTCCGACATTCTCGACGACGGGGACCTCGAACTCGATGAGGGCGACACGCCGATCGGCGGCGTCACCGTGCAGCTACAGGGCACCGACGGAGCGGGCAATACTATTGATCGCACCACACTCACACTCGACGATGGCACCTACGAGTTCATCGATGTTCCTCAGGGTGTCTACACCCTGACCGAGACGCAGCCCGCTGGCTTCGATGACGGCATTGACACACCTGGCACCTTTGCGACGGCAGCAGGCAACGACGCGTTCACCGTCGAACTTCCGCTCGGCGAGTCGTCGCTGCAAAACGACTTCGCCGAGGTTCCGACGTCCAGCCTGGCTGGCACGGTGGTGGAAGATCGAGATGACGATGGCATCGCCGATCCCGACGAGGTTCCCATTCCCGGCGTGACACTCACCCTCACGGGTGTCGACATCGCCGGCAACGACGTGATGCGGGTTGCCACCACCAATGCCGCTGGCGACTACCGATTCGCCCCGTTGCGGCCTGGGATCTACGACGTCATCGAAACACAGCCCGACGGCTATTTCGATGGCCAGGAGAATCCGGGTTCGGCCGGCGGCAGCGACGCAATCAACGATCGGATCACCGGCGTAGTACTGGACGCAGATGTCGACGCGATCGACTACGACTTCGCCGAGCTGCGGGCATCGAGCATCGCCGGATGCGTCGTCGACGACCTCGGCACCGGTATCCCTGGCGTGATTCTCACACTCACTGGCATCGACAACACCGGTGCTGAGGTCAACCAAACCACCACCACCGGCCCGAACGGTTGCTACGAGTTCACGAACTTGCGACCGGGCACCTACGACATAGCCGAAACTCAGCCCGCTGGCTACGGCGACGGGGACGAGAGCGTCGGCACCGCCGGTGGCTCCAACCTCAGCAACGACGCCTTCGTCGGCATCGTGTTGGGTGCCGGTGTCGACGCCGATGACTATGACTTCGCTGAGATCCTCTCCTCGATCGCCGGCACGGTTGTCATCGACTTCAACGACAACGGCGTGGCTGACCCGACCGACGTTGGTATTGCCGGGGTCACGCTGACGCTGACCGGCGTTGATGTGAATGGTGTGGACGTGAACGCAACCACCACCACGGATGCCAGTGGCGACTACCTTTTCCCCCGCCTGCTGGAAGGCACCTATGAAGTGACCGAAACGCAGCCGGTCGAGTACTTCGACGGCCAGGAGGTCGCCGGTTCCGTCGGCGGCGAGGTCGTCAGCAACGACGTCATCACCGCCATACCGCTTCCTGCAGGAACGGCGGCGATCGACTACGACTTCGGCGAGCTGGCGACGGTGATCGCCGGAACCGTCTGGATCGACGACAACGCCGACGGCGTGCGCGATGAGAGCGAAACCACCGTGCTCCCTGGCGTCACGATCGAAATCCTCGACGCCACGGGTTCGGTCGTCGACACCGCTGTCACTGACGAGAACGGCGTGTACATCACAGACATGCTGCCGCCTGGCACCTACACCGTCGTGCAGATGCAGCCCGAAGGTGTCGGAAGCTCGACGCCCGACGTCATCGTTGTCGAACTCGTACCGGCAGGAACGAACGGAATCGACTTCGGCGAGACGCTCAGCGGCCTGACCGGGCGTGTGTGGGACGACGACAGCGTCACCATCGGCCTTGGCAACAGCCTCGACGAGGACGAACCGGGCGTGAGCGGTGTGACCGTCACCTTGACGGGTCCGACACTTCCCGTACCCCGGACAACAACGACCGCCCCGGACGGCACATACGAATTCTTGGATCTGCTCGGTGGCGACTACACCGTGACCATCACACTTCCGGAGAACGAGAACTTCGTTTCGCCGAACATGGGCGACGACGCCATCGACTCGGATGTGGATCCGAACACCGGCGTGGCCCAGGCCACGGTGCCGGTCGGCACGATCGTGCCCGACGTGGATGCGGGGCTCGTGCAGACCCCACCACCGTCGCCTCCGGGCGGAGGTGATCCTGTCGTCACGCCCCCGGATCCACCCTCGCTCGCAGTGACGGGCATCTCCGGCTTGATCATCTTCGGGTTGATCGGACTCGGTTTGCTCTCCAACGGCGGGAGCCTGGTTCTGGCCAGCAATCGACGTCGCTCTTCATAGACCCTGAGGCGCTCAGACGCGAGGCGGGTCGACGGCGACCCGCAAACGGCCTTTGGGCCGCGGGGTGGTCGCCAACAGGTCGGCGAGTTCCTCAGGGCTCGCCGACCGCAGCAGGTAGCGCCCGTCGGCTCGGGGGCCGAGAACGTGGGTGTTCGGATCTTCGAGGCTCTGGTCCCGGAGAGACTCGGCGAACACGTCAGCCGGTGCTCCGCTCAGTTCCGCAAGAGCACCGTGCGGAGGGAATCCCGGTCCTCGTCGGACCTCGGACTCTTCAGCAGCAAACGCATCCGTTTGTGCAGACACTGCGGCCCGAACCACGCGATGGTCGGGTGTTCTTGTCTGGATCAGCACCTCGCCGTCTGACGAGGTTCGCATGACCAAGCGAGCGGCTCGAACGACCAAGGCCATCGCCTGCTCCCCCGCTCGGTAGCGCGGCGCCAGGAGCTCCTGATCGAAATCGAGGAACGCCACGGCATCCGCCTCGTCGATGCGATGCAGCGCCGCCTCGGTCCCGACGAGCACTCGGTACCGATCAATGTCGTCTCGGTCGGTCTCGGCTGTCACCTCGCCGACGGGTTCTCCGGCCAACGCAGCCAGTTCTTCCGCCGCCCGATTCACCCCGAGTCGCAGCCGCTTCAGCTTGGTGCCGGTACAAACGGCGCAAATCAACGGGCGCTCTTCACCGTCGGTCGACTGAAGGACTCGTCGGCCGTCGACCTCGACTTCGGTCATCAGCCGCTCGCCGTCTTCGGTCCGTACGAGCTCTCCGCACGACGCACAGGCCAGCATCGGCGCCCGGCCTTTGCGATTGAGAATGCAGACCACTCGACGCTCGGAGCGCAGCAAGCGGACCAACTCGTCGGAGAACAAACCAGTGCGGCGGGCTTCCTCCGTCCGCTGATCGGCGACACGCACCAGAGGCCACCCGCGACGCTCGTCGGCTCTCGACGGTCTGATGACCTGATCGGCGGCGGCCAGCGCCGCCAGGGATGGTGCGGGCGACAGCAGCACACACGGCACTCCCGCCCGACGGGCCCGCTCGATGGCGACGTCGCGGGCATGCCACGTGGGATTTCGCTCCTCCTGCAGCGACTCCTCGTGCTCATCAACGACGAGCACGGCGGCCACCGATCGAAGGGGTGACCACACACCGGAGCGAGCACCCACAACGGAACCACTCGCCGCGACCTGGGCGAAGTCACGGCCCGCCAACCCAATCCGCCCACCGGCGGCCCGTACGGCTGCACCGATTCGACGGGCTTGACCAACATCCGGCGTCACGATCAAGGCGTCGCCGAGCGCCGCGGCCGCGATCGCCGCATCGACCGGATCGTGGCTGGGTGGCAATTGCAGCACGGTGATCCCGGCGGTCGAAAATGCTTGGTGAGCAAGCGGGCTGGCTGGTGGAAGCGTCCGCACGGGCTCGTCACTCGGCGCCGGATAGGCACCAAGCATGCGCTCCGGCATGGCGCTCTTGAGGACGGTGGCTGGACGTCCCGCCCATCGGTGAGCTGCCCAGTGGGCAAGATCGACGACCTCAGGTGGCGGCCCGGCTGAGGACACCTTTGAGATCTCGCGCAGAGCGACGCCCTCGAGAGCTTCCGGATCGATGTCGACGACCCAACCGGCGACGCGCCGTCCGTTCAGGTCGACGCGAACAAGCGAGCCAACTCGAATGACCGGCGCCCACCGAGAGGGGACGAGGTAGTCGAACGTCTTGTTGATGCCGGAGACGTCTGGGAGGACCCGGACGGCACGCATCGGAGCAGGCAGAAGGGCCCGGACCTAGAGGTTGAGAGCCGACGCGAGTGCGTCGACCCGGTCGGTCCGCTCCCAGGTGAAGGCGTCGTCGCTGGCCTGGCGACCGAAGTGACCGTAGGCCGCTGTCTGGGCGTACATGGGGCGACGAAGGTCGAGATCTCGGAGGATCGCAGCCGGACGGAGGTCGAAGACATCCATCACCGCGGCGCTAATGGCGGCCGGATCCACCGTTTCGGTTCCGAAGGTTTCGACCATCACCGACATCGGACGGGCCACGCCGATGGCGTAGGCGACCTGGACTTCGCAGCGGCTGGCGGCACCAGAGGCAACCACGTTCTTGGCCACCCAACGGGTGGCGTAGGCCGCGGAGCGGTCCACCTTGGACGGGTCCTTGCCGGAGAAGGCACCACCGCCGTGGCGAGCGCTGCCTCCGTAGGTGTCCACGATGATCTTGCGGCCAGTGAGGCCGGCGTCGCCCACGGGGCCACCGATCACGAAACGGCCGGTGGGGTTGACGAAGATCTCGTAGTCGTCACCCTGGAACTGCTCGGGGATCACGGGCCGGATAACGTGCTCGATGAGATCGGGACGGATCATGGAGTCACGATCGATGCCGTCGTCGTGCTGGGTCGACACGAGCACGGTGCGCAACCGAACCGGCTTGCCGTTCTCATAGTCGAAGGTGACCTGGGTCTTGCCGTCGGGGCGGAGGTAGGGAACCGTGCCGGCGCGGCGCACCTCGGCGAGCTGCTCAGCCATGCGGTGGGCCACGTGAATCGGCAGCGGCATCAGCTCGGGCGTTTCATCGCAGGCGTAACCGAACATCATGCCCTGGTCACCAGCGCCTTGATCGTCGATGGCGTCGCCGGTCGAGCCGGTGTCACGAACTTCTTCGGACTTGTCGACACCCTGTGCGATGTCGGCGGACTGCTCGTCGATGGCGACCATCACGCCACAGGTGCTGCCATCGAAGCCGTAGCTCTCTCGGTCGTAGCCGATCTTGTTGATCGTGTTGCGAACCACCGAAGGGATGTCGACGTAGGCCGACGTGGTGATCTCGCCAGCGATGATCGCCAGACCGGTGGTCACCATGGTCTCGCATGCGACGCGACTCGTCGGGTCCTCCGTGAGGAGCGCATCCAGGATGCTGTCGGAGATTTGGTCGGCCATCTTGTCGGGGTGGCCTTCAGTGACCGATTCCGAGGTGAAGGTGAAATTGTCGCTCACGGTGTCATACCTGTCTGTGGTTGTTTCTTCAGCCAAGCCGGGCTCGAGCAGCGTCGAGCACGGCGTCGGCTACAAGGTCTTTCCCGCTGAGCGGGATATCGATCGACTCGCCATCGGCTCCGAAGATCGTCACGGCATTGGTGTCATGTGCGAAGCCGACGCCAGGCGCCGAAACATCGTTGCCCACGATCAGATCCGCGCCCTTCCGCTTCAACTTCGCCGTGGCATTCTGCCGCAGGTCGGAGGTCTCTGCGGCGAATCCGACCAGTATCTGCCCCGACGGCTTGTTCGCCCCGAGTCCAGCGAGGATGTCATTGGTCCGCACGAGTGCAATCGTGGGCACGCCATCGGCCTTCTTGATCTTTCCGGTCGCGACCTCCGCCGGGCGAAAGTCGGCAACGGCGGCAGACATCACGACGATGTCGGCGGCAGCGGCTGCGCCCTTCATCGCCTCTTCCATCTCGGCTGCGCTCACGACCTCGACTCGATCGATGTCGGCGTGACTGGGAAGCGTGGACGTGGTGACCAGGGTGACCGAGGCGCCACGTCGCTGAGCGGCTTCAGCGACAGCGTGGCCCTGACGGCCCGTGGATCGGTTCCCAATGAAACGGACCGGATCAATGGCTTCACGAGTTCCGCCGGCGCTCACAACCACCGACAGGCCAGCGAGATCTTGCTCAGCGGTCAGCGTGGCCAGGACCTGGTCGACGACCGTGACGGGAGCAGCGAGACGGCCCTTGCCGATGTCGCCGCCAGCGAGACGGCCCTCTTCCGGTGGCACGATGATCACGTTCCGCTCCGCCAAGACGCCGAGGTTCTCCTGAATTGCGGGGTGTTCCCACATTTCGGTGTGCATCGCCGGGCAAAGGATGACGGGGGCTTCGGTTGCGATCAGCGTCGCCGAGAGCAGATCGGCGGACCGGCCAGTGCGGTAGTCCGAGATGATGCGAGCGGTCGCCGGGCACACGACGATGGCGTCACAGGTTTGACCGAGTGTGGTGTGCGGAATGGGATCCGGATCGTCCCACAGCGACGTCTTTGGGCGCTCGGAGGCGAGCGCGACAAAGGTGGTCTCACCGACCATGTGCAAGGCAGCATCGGTCAGAATCGGAATGACGTGGGCGCCCAGATCAACGAGTCGACGACAGACCTCAATCGACTTGTAGGCGGCAATGCCCCCGGTGACGCCGAGAACGATCCGCCGACCTTCCAGTGGCCCCACGGTTCGTGCAGCAGGCCCGGTCAGGCAGCGTCGCCGGAGGCGGCTGCCTCGGCTGCGCTGAGCGCGCCCTTGACGGGCACGATCTTGTCGACCGCAATCTCTTCGAACGCGATCGAGAGAGGCTTGCGAGCCACAGAGGTGACCTGCGGCGGCACCATGGCGCCGATGCCCTCGTTCAAGCGGCCGAAGTAGGCGTTGATCTGGCGAGCACGGGTGGAAGCCAAGGTGCAGAGCCCGAACTTGGAGCCTGCCTTGTCCATGAGGCCCTCGACCTGCGGGTGCATCATCGTGTCTTGCTGTTCAGCCATCCTGACAGCCTATCGCCGATGGTTTTCGATGGCGGCACGAATCTCTCGGACGGTGGTTTCCAGATCGTCGTTCACAATCGAGTGCGCGCCGAGTTCCATCCCAGCGTTCGTTTCCTCGCGCGCTTTGTCCAGCCGCTGCTGCACCTTCTCTTCGGGGTCGCCACGGCGCCGCAGGCGAGCTTCCTGCTCCGCAGCGGACGGAGCGTGCAGAAAGATGAGGAGCGCATCGGGGTCGATGGCCTTGACCTGGCGAGCGCCCTGCACATCGATTTCGTAGATCAGATCCTTGCCATCGGGAGCGTCCGGCGTGGGCGTGCCGTAGTAGTTGCCGAGGAACTCGGCCCACTCCACGAAGCCACCGGCGTCGATCCGGTCTTCGAACGCTGCTCGAGAGACAAAGACGTAGGCATCCTCGGACTCGCCCTCACGCCGCTCTCTCGTGGTCCACGACCGGCTCAGCCAGAGATCGTCATAGCGCTCGACCAGCAGGCTGACCACCGTGCCTTTGCCGACCCCACCCGGACCCGAAACGATGACGACGATTGGCTCGGCCGACGACTCCGACATCTCGCCTCAGTCGCCGAAGGCGCTCAGCAGCGCGTCCCGCTGATTCGGGCCGAGGCCAGACAGGCGGCGAGACTCAGCAATGCCAATCTCCTCCATCGTGCGCCGAGCCTTGACCTTGCCAACGCCAGGAAGGGATTCGACCATGGCGAGCACCTTGATGCCAGCGACGACGTCGTCGCTGTCGGCCAACTCGAGCAATTCAGGCAGCGAAAGCGAGCCCATCTTCAATCGGGCCTTGGTATCGGCCCGAACACGGCGTACGAGTGCCGCCTTCTCCAGGGCTGCTTGTCGCTGTTCGTCTGTGAGACGGGGAGGCGTGGGCATGCCGAGACGTTATCGAGCCAGGGCCGGGGTTCACCGGATTCTGAGTCTCGAGACCCCGGTTCAGAACTCGGCGGCGCCGATCAGCTCACGAAAGCTCGACACGCCGTGCTCGGCACACCACGCACCGAGCTCGTGAGTCAGCCGCTCACAGGTGCGAGGATCGGAGAACGTCGCCGTGCCGACCTGCACGGCTGAGGCGCCAACGAGGGCGAACTCAACCACGTCTTCGACCGTGCGCACTCCTCCGACGGCGACGATGGGGAGATCCGGGTGCTGAGCCCGAACATCGGCGACAGCTCGGACTGCGAGTGCGTGAATGGCAGGGCCGGAGACACCGCCTCCACTCCCCCGGCCACCGAGCGAGCCAATGCGCGGCCGACGAGAAACCGGATCGATGCTGAGGCCAAAGTACGTATTGGACAGCGTCACCGCGGCCGCGCCGGCGTCGGCCGCCGCGCCGGCAATGTCGGCAAGGCCGGGGCCAACGTTGGGACTGAGCTTGGCCCAGCGCGGCAGCCCGCAGGCCGCCGTCGCCCCGATGACGTCGGTGGTGAGATCGCAGCTGTGGGCGAACAGTTGATTTCCGTGCTCGGTGTTTGGGCAGGAGATGTTGACTTCTACCGCAACGATGGAGGACGACGCTCCAGCCAGCATCTCGGCTGCCTGGCGATAGTCCTCGGTTGTTCGGCCCCAGATGGAGGCGACCACACGGGCACCAGCCGCTTCAAGCGCCGGCAGCTCGTCATCGATCCATGCCTGCACGCCCGGACCCTGGAGCCCGACACTGTTCATCATCCCGGACGGCGTCTGGTGGATCCGCACGCCGGGATTGCCGTCCCACGGAAACGGGGAGAGCGACTTCACCACGACAGCGCCAAGGGCAGAAAGGTCCATGAAGTCGGCCAACTCCGCGCCGTGGCCCGCCGTACCCGACGCCGTCATGATTGGCGCGGGAAGGCCAAGCCCGCCGACCTCGGTCGACAGATCGACGTCTGCCGACCCGGCGGGGGCCCGTCGCCTTCCCAGTCCCATCACGACTAGTTGGCCGCAGCTTCGGCCGCGGCGTTTCGCATCGTGGCGTGAATGGCCTGGATGCTGCGCACCTCGAGATCCGAATCGGCCCAAGCAGCGAGGCCCCTCGCCGCGGCGCGAGCGGCGGACAACGTGGTGACGAGCGCCACGCCGTTCTGGGCGGCGGCCATGCGGATGTAGCTGCCATCGGCCCGTGCGCCTCGCCCCTTTGGCGTGTTGATCACGAGTGAGAGTTCGTTCGCTTCGATCAGCTCAACTGCGGTAGGACCCTGAGCGGTCGCGCCATCAACGATCTTGGAGAGCGTCCGTGCCACCGGGATTCCCGCCGCCTCGAGTGACGCCGCGGTCCCTGCGGTCGCGGCGAACGCAAAGCCCATGCCAGCGAGCGTTCGAGCAACCTCGATGCCGCCTTCCTTGTCGCGGTCGGCAAGCGAGAGAAACACGAGTCCGCCGTTGGTCGGCAGCGCAGTGCCGGCTCCCAGCTGGCTCTTGATGAACGCCAGTCCGGGGCTCAGGTCGACGCCCATGACTTCGCCGGTTGAGCGCATCTCCGGGCCGAGCAGCGCATCGGATTCGGGGAACCGGTTGAACGGCAACACCGCTTCCTTCACCGAGTAGTGCAAAGTCTTCCAGGTCGACGTGGCTTCCATGCCCTCATCACGCAGCTGTTGCAACGTCGCCCCAGCCATGACTCGAGCGGCGATCTTGGCCAACGGACGGCCAGTCGCCTTGGCCACGAATGGCACCGTGCGAGACGCTCGAGGATTCGCTTCGATCACGAAGACCTGCCCGTCCTTGACGGCGTACTGCACGTTGATCAGACCAACGACGTCGAGCTGAGCGGCGATCGCTTTCGTGTACTTCTCGAGGACGGCAATGGTGTTGTCCGCCAGGTTCGGTGGCGGAAGCACGCAGGCTGAGTCGCCGGAGTGAACACCGGCCTCTTCGACGTGTTCCATGACACCACCGATGATGACGTCACCGGTGTTGTCGCGAATGGCGTCGACGTCGACCTCGGTGGCGTCTTCCAGGAAGCGGTCAACGAGCACCGGGCGCTCGGCGCTGAGGCCGCCCTCCTTGCCGAGCGAGCCGATGGCACTGAGTGCCTCCATTGCTTGCGACAGGTCGGCGTCGTCGTAGACGATCTCCATCGCTCGACCCCCGAGGACGTAGCTCGGGCGCACCAGCGCGGGATAGCCGATCTTGTTGACGACCTCGAGAGCGCCCGCCGTGTCGAGTGCGGTGCCACCGGCGGGCTGAGGGATCTCGAGCTGGGCACACACCGAGGCCCAGTGGTCGCGGTCTTCCGCCGCATCGATCGAGGCCGGTGACGTCCCGAGCACCAGTTCGGGTGGGAGCCGGTCGGCAAGCTTCAGTGGGGTCTGCCCACCCAGCGAGACGATGACACCGACGGGATCTTCGGCCTCGATGACATTCATCACGTCTTCGTAGGTCAACGGCTCGAAGTAGAGCCGGTCGGAGGTGTCGTAATCGGTCGAAACCGTCTCGGGATTGCAGTTCACCATGACGGTCTCAAAGCCCGCGGCCCGCAGTGCGTAGCTGGCGTGCACGCAGCAGTAGTCGAACTCGATGCCTTGACCGATGCGGTTGGGACCGGATCCAAGAATGATGACTCGAGGCTTGGTGCCAGCCCGCACTTCGTCTTCATCTTCGTAGGTGGAGTAGTGATACGGCGTGAGCGCTTCGAACTCTGCAGCACACGTATCAACCGTCTTGAACGTGGGTGTGACACCGCAACTCGTGCGGGCGTCACGAACACGCTGCTCGTCGGTGTCGAGGATCATGGCGAGCTGGGGATCGGAGAATCCGAGTTGCTTGGCTCGCTTCCAGTCCGAGCGGGTCAGATCGGAAACCGAGCGACCGGTGAGCGCCTGCCGCTCCTCGACAATGATCGACAGTTGGTCGAGGAACCACGGATCGATCTTGGACACCTCGTTGATGGTCTCGGCGCTGATGCCTCGACGGAGGGCTGCTTCCACCTGGAAGATGCGATCAGGCGTGCCGATCCCGGTGGCGGCGAGCAGGTCCTCGTCGGACCAGTCGTCGAACTGGGTTCCCGAGTCGAAGCCGATGGCGCCGTTCTCGAGCGAACGGCAGGCCTTCTGCATGCTCTCGGGGAAGGTGCGGCCGATCGCCATGACCTCACCGACGGACTGCATCGAGGTGCCGAGGCGGCCGCTCGTGCCAGGGAACTTCTCGAAGGCCCACCGCGGAATCTTGGTGACCACGTAGTCGATGACGGGTTCGAAGCTGGCCGGCGTGGCCTTGGTGATGTCGTTCTGAATCTCGTCGAGCGAGTAGCCGACGGCCAGCTTGGCGGCGATCTTGGCGATCGGGAAGCCGGTGGCCTTCGATGCCAGCGCCGAAGAGCGACTGACACGAGGGTTCATTTCGATGACGACGCGACGACCGGTGCTCGGTTCGACGGCGAACTGCACGTTGGATCCACCGGTCTCGACGCCCACCCGACGGAGGCAGGCGAACGCCTCGTCCCGCATCTCTTGGTACTCGACATCGGTGAGCGTCTGGATCGGCGCCACCGTGATCGAGTCACCGGTGTGCACGCCCATGGGATCGAGGTTCTCGATGCCACAAATGATCACCTGGTTGTCAGCGTGGTCACGCATGACCTCAACCTCGTACTCCTTCCAGCCGGAGATCGACTCCTCGATGAGGATCTCCGAGATGGGGCTGGCGGCGAGTCCGTTGGCCGCAACCTTCTCGAACTCTTCCATGTTCGCGGCGGTACCGGTGCCGCGACCGCCCAGGATGTATGCCGGGCGGATCACGATGGGAAGGCCCACCTCGGCCACGATCCGGCGGGCTTGCTCCATGCCGTGGGCGATCTGCTCCGCCTTGGTTTCGCCCTCGCCGTGTGCCGTGCCGGAGCGGAGCACATCCATGCCGACTTCGATCATCGCTTGCTTGAACCGCTCGCGGTCTTCTGCTGTGGCGATGGCCTCCGCGTCCGCGCCGATCAACTCGACGTTGTATTCGTCGAGCACGCCGGCTTCAACGAGCTCCATCGAGAGGTTGAGCGCCGTCTGACCACCCAGGGTGGCGAGCAGTGCATCCGGACGTTCGGCGGCGATGATGCGCGTCAGGACGTCGAGCGTCAGCGGCTCGATGTACGTCGCATCCGCAAACTCCGGATCGGTCATGATCGTGGCTGGGTTGGAGTTGGCCAGGATCACGCGGTAGCCGTCGTTGCGAAGAATCTGGCAGGCCTGGGTTCCGGAGTAGTCGAACTCACAGGCTTGGCCGATGACGATCGGCCCGGAGCCGATCACGAGGATCGAGGAGATGTCCGTGCGCTTGGGCATCAGTGCGTTCCGTTCATGGTGTCGTTGTTCATGAGGGCGTTGAAGCGGTCAAACAGATAGGCGGAGTCGTGCGGGCCTGGGCTCGCTTCGGGATGGTGCTGCACGCTGAAGGCTCGCTCGCCCCGCACGCTCATCCCTTCGCAGACGCCGTCGTTCAGGTTCACGTGCGTCACATCCGCAACATCCGCAATCGATTCGCCAAGCACAGCGAAGTTGTGGTTCTGGCTTGTGATCTCGACCTTGTTCGTCGTGACGTCCCGCACCGGATGATTCGCTCCGTGGTGCCCGAATGGCAGCTTCGTCATCTCACCCCCGATGGCCAGTGAGAGCAGCTGGTGTCCGAGGCAGATGCCAAAGACCGGCACGTTGCCGACCAAGCCTTTGATGGCCTCGATGGCGCCTGGGTTCATCTCCGGGTCGCCGGGACCGTTCGAGAGGAACACGCCGTCCACCTGTCGGGCCAGCACGTCGGCGGCCGACGTGCTGGCGGGAACGACCTCGACCGAGGCGAACCGGCCGAGGTGATCCAAGATGGTGGTCTTGATGCCGAAATCGAAGGCCACGATGCGCTTGGCCGGGGCACCGTCGGGCCCGACGGCACCGGGGACGAGGCCAACCGTGTAGGGCTCGGCCGTGGTCACCTGCGAGACGAGGTCGACTCCATTGGTGCCTGGCTCAGCAGCGGCAGCTGCGGTGAGCGTGGCGAGATCGACTGCTCCATCGCCCTCGACGGGAGCGAACGACCCCGGCATCGCGCCGGTGGTGCGAAGCAGCCGAGTCAGCCGGCGAGTGTCGAGGCCGGCGATGCCCGGCATCCCGTGGCGGCGCAAGAACCCATCGAGGTCTTCCTCCGCTCGATAGTTCGAGTGACGGCGAGCGAGATCGCGAACGACGACGCCGCGGGCGAAGGTGCCCCGGCTCTCGTTGTCGGCTGAGTTCGTGCCGTAATTGCCGATGTGGGGGTACGTGAAGGTGATGATCTGGCCGGCATACGAGGGGTCGGTCACGACCTCCTGGTAGCCACAAAGCGCGGTGTTGAACACCACTTCGCCGGAGGCCTGAGCGGGGGCCCCGATGGCCTCGCCTTCGAACACACTTCCGTCAGCCAACACCAACGCTGCGCCTGCTGGTTTCGTCATCGCTGCACCTGTCCGTTCTCGAGGGTGATCTTGCCGTTCTTCACCGTGTGTCGATTCCTTCCGGTCATTGTCCATCCCTGAAAGAGCGTGTTCCGAGCATTACTTCGGAGATCGGAGCGATCAACGCTCCACTGGAGTGTCTGATCGATCGCCGTGAGATTTGCCGGCCGACCGGGCTCGATGAGGCAACCGTGCCGGTCGGCAACACCCGCGATCTCGGCGGGCTGCCAGGAAAGCAGTGCGACGAGCTCGGCCAGCGAGCGCCGGTGTTCGGCTGCGACGGGAACCACGGCGCGGTGTTGGGCCCCTTCGATTGCCGTTCCGATCGGGTCAGCACCCTCATCCGCATCCACCACGAAGGCGGTGTGGAGGGCAGCGAAGCCAGTCTCGAGCGAGACGGCTCCCGACGAGGCCTCGTCGAAGGGCCGTTCCTTGGCATCGTCGGTGTGGGGCCGGTGATCCGAGGCGATCGCATCGATCGTTCCGTCGGCCAACCCATCTCTCAGGGCGAGCACATTCTCCGCGGTGCGGAGTGGTGGCTGCACCTTTGTCGCCGGATCAAAACCAGCGCAGGACTCATCGGTGAAGAGCAGATGGTGAGGCGTGACTTCGGCCGTGATGGGAAGGCCCCCGGCCTTGGCGGCGCGAATCATGGCCACCGAGCCGGCAGTAGAGATCGACTGAAAGTGAACCCGAGCGCCGGTGAGCCGCGACAGCGTGATGTCACGCATGACCATGAGTTCCTCCGCCTCTGCCGGGCAACCGGGAAGGCCGAGGCGGCTGGAGACCGCACCCTCGTGCATCACACCACCGGCAGCGAGCGCGGCAGAAGAACAGTGCTGAGCCAAGACGAGCGGACGACCGAGGGATGCTTCCAACCCAACGAGGTATTCACAGGCCCGCCGCATGAACAGGTCATCTTGGATGCCCACCCCGACGTCGCAGAAGAGCGACACTCCGTGATCAGCCAGTTCTCCGAGCGGTGCGAGCACCTGCCCGTCTCGAGCGATGCTCACCGTTCCGGCACCGACAATCTCGCACGCGGCCGACCGGCCAAGCGCTTCGAGATCAGCCAGGTCGGCGAGCCGGTCGCCCCCGTTGCGAGGCATCACCACGATCGCGGTGTAGCCCCCGGCAGCGGCGGCCTCACTGGTTGCCTGGACAGTGTCCGCGGCCTCTCGTCCCGGTTCGGCCACGTCGGTGTGCAGATCAACGAAGCCCGGCGTGATCACGCAACCGCTGGCGTCGAGCACTACGTCTCCGGACAAATCTGGCCCGACGTCTTGGATCTGTCCTGTCACGCCATCGACACAAACGTCGCCGGAGCGCTCACCGGAGGCATCGAGCAGCCGACCGCCCTTCAACACAACGGTCATGCGACCTCGCTCTCGAACTGGCCGGGGCCGAGGGTTTGGAACAGCACGGCCATGCGAATCGGGATGCCAGCCGCAACCTGGTCGAGCACAACGGCTCGCTCATCGTCGGCGACAGCCGGGTCGAGTTCCACTCCTCGATTCATCGGCCCGGGATGCATGATCAGGGCGTCCGGCTTGAGCCGCTTCGCCCGATCCACGGTCAGCCCGAAATGCGCTCGGTACTCGCGCACCGAAGGGAAGAGGGCGTCCGTCATCCGTTCCTGTTGAATACGTAGGAAGTACGCGACGTCGATGTCGCTCACGACCTGGTCGAGGTCATGGCTGACCGACACCGGCCAACCCTCGAGACTGGGTGGCAGCAGCGTGGGAGGCGCGACCAGCACGACCTCAGCGCCAAGCTTGGTGAACGCATCCACGTCGGATCGAGCAACCCGGGAATGATTGATGTCGCCGCACAGCGCGATGCGACGGCCTTCGAGCGATCCAAACCGCTGACGAATCGTGTACGAGTCAAGCAAGGCTTGTGTCGGGTGTTGGTGCCACCCATCGCCGGCGTTGATGACGGCAGCGTCGGTCCATTGCGCAACCTGCTGTGGGGCGCCAGAACTGCGATGCCGGACCACGATGGCATCAACGCCCATCGCGCTGATCGTTTCGATGGTGTCTCGAAGGGATTCGCCTTTGCTCAGCGACGACGCGCCAGCGCTGAAGTTGACCACGTCAGCGGAAAGGCGACGGGCGGCAAGATCAAAGCTCGTGCGGGTCCGAGTGGAATCCTCGAAGAACGCCAGCACGACCGTCTTTCCCCGCAGCGCGGGAACCTTCTTCACGTCTCGGGTTTGGGTCTCGGCGAATCGGTCGGCGAGTTGAAGGAGTTCCTGGAGGTCGTCGGAGGAGAGATCGGCGATCGTCAGCAGGTTCCGCATCAACGCTCCATCTCGCCGAGTTCGACGCTTTCCACCGTGGCGCTCACGATCTCGTCTCGGCGGGTTGGAAGATTCTTTCCAACGAAGTCCGGGCGAATCGGGACCTCGCGATGGCCTCGATCAACCATGACCGCGAGCTGCACGGAGCGAGGTCGCCCTTGATCCATCAACGCATCCAGGGCCGCTCGGATCGTCCGCCCCGTGAAGAGGACGTCGTCAACGAGCACGACAATCTTGCGGTCGATGTCGAACGGCACGTCCGTTGCGGCCTCGGGCAGCACGGGGCGCAGATTGATGTCGTCGCGGTAGAACGCAACATCGAGCCGACCGATCGGGACATCGAGCCCCTCGATCTCTCGCAGCGCAGCAGCAATTGCATCGGCGATCGGAACGCCGCCGGTCTGGAGACCGACAACCACGACGTCGTGCAGTCCTTCGTTGCGCTCGATGATCTCGTGGGCCATGCGACGGACCGCTCGCCGCACAGCATCGGTGTCGAGAACTTCGATCCGGGGAACGAAAACGCCCCCGTACGGGGGCGTGCGTCGTCGCTCACGTTCTGCCATGGATCCACTCCTGAGCCGTACCGGCCTCACGGGACCGGCTTCACGGACAAACTTGGAGCACTCTAGCCGCTCGACGACAACGCGCGTTCCCCAATCGCGCCTCAGTAGATCGCGCCGGAAGCTTCGGCCCCTTCGCCTCGAGCGGTCGCCAGAGCAGCTCGGGCCCCATCCATCGCAGCGAGATGGTCCGATGTCGCTGTGATCATTCGGAAGCCTTGCGCCTGACGCTTCGCCACCAGCCCCGGGGACGCGTGGATGCCTGGTGTCACGCCGGCCTTCCGACATCCGGCAACGATGGTGTCGAGCGCGTCGACGAAGGTCTGATCGTCATGATCACCCGCCGGCGCCAATCCGAGGGTGCGTGAGAGGTCCGCTGGGCCGACGTAGACCGCATCAATGCCCGGGACCGCCAGGATCTCGTCGAGGTTCTCGACCGCTTGCACCGTCTCGATCATCGGAATGCACAACACGTGATCGTTGGCCACGACGGCGTAGGGCTCACCGTCGTATCCGGCCGAGAGGGCGTGTCCGGCCCGAATCGGTCCGTGGCTCCGGCTTCCCTTGGGCTGGTAGAAGCACGACGACACCGCAGCTTCGGCCTCGGCCACGGTGTTGACCATTGGAACAATGACCCCCATCGCTCCTGCGTCGAGCACCTTGCCGATGATGCCCGGCTCATTCCACGGCACGCGCACGGTGGGAATCGCAGCGGCCCGTTGCATTGCCATCAACAGTGGAGCGACGTCGGAGTAGTCGATCACTCCATGCTGCATATCGATGTTGACGTAGTCGAAGCTGCCACTGCCCGGGTCGGCGGAACTGAGCTGCTCCGCTCCTAGCAGGTTCGGTGTGCTGAGCCAGAGGCCGATCGTGGTCTCGTCGGCGGCCCAGGCGGTTTTCAGTGTGTTGTCTCGCACACCGGAGGAAGGTACTTGATCTCGCTGGCGTTGAAGGACAGCCGGGTCAGCTCTTCTCGACGAACTCGTTGCTTGCGGCCAGATTGGCGGCCAACGCAAGATCGTCTTCCCGCAGCAGCACGTCGGCCCAGAAATCGAGGCCCCCGGCGTCGGGCTGACGACCGAGGAGTTCCACGAACAGCGCCTTCACCCTGGTCCGGCGACTCTCATCGGATTGGTAGAAGTCGTAGGCCACCGAGCCAGCACCCCGTCGCTCGACCTCGCTGAGCCAGAAGGCGCGCCCGCTGTTGTCCGGAGTGCGGAGCAACAGCTCGGCGTAGAGATCCAGCAGCCAGGCTTCGTAGGAGCCGCCTTCGTTTGCCACGTACTCCGGGCTGCCGTAGAACGCTGCCGCGACTTGGGCAACGGTCATGCCGCTCTGGATCCGCGCGATCCAGAATGCCTGACCACCGGCGTCAGCTTTGCGGCCGAGGGTGTCGAGGTACATCTGGTCGATGACGTTGGCCACCCACTCGTCGGAGTTGGCGAGCTCGTCGACAAAGACGTGACGGGGGGTCCCACTGTTGAGGCGACTGTCCCACAGCGAGATCTCTGCCGGTGTTGCGGCACGATCGAGGAAGGAGCGGAACGCCTGATCGACGTAGGAGGTGTAGTCGACTTGCTCGACCGACACGTTGGCCAAGATTGCCGGCTGCTCGCCGATCACGGTCGTGTCGTAGGAGAACGTCCGGGCCTGGCCGTTGACGGTGCCGCCGGTGATGGTGACTCGGTAGGTGGTGTCGATGGCCGGGTTGGTGTCGATGCCGGTGGGCTCCCACACGATGATGGAGAAGGGAGCACCACTCGTGGCCGATCGGTGGACCACGGGAGCAGAGATCGAGGTCAGGTTGTTCCCCTCGACCCGCTGCACAGAGACTTGGGCGTTGTTGAAGTTCGCACCCCGGAGGCTGAAGGACCAACGAGGGAAGACGACTGGGCCCGGGACGAAGCCACGAGGCGGCCAGGCCACGAAGCCCTCGGATTCGCGCAGTGCGGGCTGGGAGCCGAAGACGTTGTCGAAGACCCACAGCGTGTTGGATGTCCATCCACCGTTGGAGGGCAGATCGCCGGTTCCCATCTGACGGGTGGTGGGGTGCAGGATCCAGTTGCGGTGTCCGACGCTGGTGTTGTTCGAGCCGGGATCGTACATGTAGCCGGTGATGGCTTCGGGGCCGGAGCGACCGAGATACAGGTTGCCGGATCCGGAGGCTTCGCGGCCGTCGTTGCTGAAACACTCGAAGGTGCTCTGGGTCGGCGAGTGGCTCAGCTTGCCGCTCACCGACATCATCAGCGCTGACTGCTGAGCCTTGGCTGAATACGTGGCATTCTCGGTCACACCGGCTGGCACGCCGGCGAAGCCGCGGAACCAGTTCACTCGGTCCATGATGGCGTTGCGGTAGGCCTGGCTCGTGGTGCCGGCCGAGCAGGAGCTTCGATCGCCGGTCCAGTTGATCGGCGGGCTCGTCCGAGAGAACTCGGCGTCGTAGCTGTTGATCACCTGCTGGCGGTCCGTGAGGTCTTGCCAGGGATCAGACGCGGCAGCGGGCGAAGGGGCGATCGTCGTGGCGGTCGATGTGAACAGTGCGGCCAGCAGCGCAATGGCAAGAAAGACGCTGCTTGGCCGGGTGCGGGACCGGTCAGCACGGGGACGGTGGTGTGAGGGAGCGAACATCGTGCCCAGTGGATCGACGCCGCTATCGGGCCCTCTAAATGGGCGATGAGGCCCTCATGAATGGGCCGGAAGGCCTGTTCTGTCCGGGTAACTGACCAGAATTGACCGCTTCCGCGGTCTCAACCCCTCAGTTGTCGGCGATCGCCGACAGCACGCCGTTCACGAATCGGCTGCTGTCGTCCGTGCTGTATCGGCTCGCCAAGTCGACGGTCTCCGCCAGCACCACACCCTTCGGGGTCTCCCCCACCAGCAGCTCGCCGACCGCCAATTCGAGCAACAATCGGTCCATCGCCGGCAGTCGGTGGAGGGACCAACCCTTGGTGAGGCGGGCCGAGATTCGTTCATGAATTTCGATCTTGCGATCCTCGACCGTTCGCAGCAGCACCTCGGCGAACGGATCGAGGGGAAGTACGAGCGAGGCAACGACGTCGTCGACACTCCAGCTGCGTGCATCACGCTCGTAGGCGAGTTCCAGGGCTCGTTCGCGGGCTTCTCGACGCGATCGAGCTCGCCCAGCAGCGGGACCGCTCACGCTCGTGTCATGTATTCGCCGGTGCGGGTATCGACTTTGATCTTCGAGTTCGGCTCGACGAACAGCGGCACCTGTACGACGAGGCCAGTCTCGAGCGTGGCCGGCTTGCGAGCACCACTCACCCGATCGCCCTGAAGGCCGGGCTCGGTCTCGGTGACGGTCAGTTCGACCGACGCAGGCAGGTCCGTGCCAATGATCTCTTCGCCGTACTTGAGAATCGTGATGTTGGCGTTTTCGACGAGGTAGTTCGCGGCATCACCCATGGCGATCTCGGACACGTTCGACTGCTCGTAGGACTCGTTGTCCATGACCACGTAGTCGGTGCCGTCGCGGTACAGGAACTGCTGTTCGCGCTTTTCGATGAAGGCGCGATCAACGCGTTCACCGGCCCGGAACGTGCGGTCGACGACAGCTCCGGTGCGCATGTTGCGCAGCGTGGTCCGCACAAAGGCACCGCCCTTGCCTGGCTTCACGTGCTGGAAGTCGACGACTTGCACGAGATCGCCATCGAGATCGAGCGCCATTCCGGTCTTGAGATCGTTGGTGGTGTTGGTCGCCATGGCAGGCTCCTGTGTTGGGTTCAGGCCGGGACAAGGCCCTTTGGACTGAGCGTGATGGGTTCGCACCCGCTGGAGGTGACGATGACGGAATCTTCGACTCGGACACCGCCGAAGCCTTCGCGGTAGGCGCCGGGTTCAACCGTGACCACCAGATCCGCCCGGAGGATACCGACCGACGTGGCCGAAAGGATCGGCTGCTCGTGGATCTCGAGCCCGATGCCGTGACCGGTGCCGTGATTGAGGAACCCTTCCATCCCCTCGCTCCGCAGCACCTCTCGGCATGCTTCATCGACGGCGAGCGCCTCGACATCGGCCGCGACGGTGGCCACCCCGGCTCGCTGTGCGTCGGCGACCGCGTCGTACCAGGCGGATTGTTCGTGCGACGGTGCGCCGCCGGCCATCACGGTTCGGGTCATGTCACTTCCGTAGCCCTCGATGGCGGCTCCGAAATCGAGCACCACGAAGTCACCGGGCTCGATGATGCGATCAGACGGGCGAGCGTGCGGTCGAGCGCTGTTCGGGCCCGAGGCCACGATCGTCTCGAAACTCAGAGCGTCCGCACCCTGCTCGAACATCGCCTCCTCGAGGAGGCGCGCAAACGCTCGCTCGGTGATGGGTTGACGGGACAATGCAACCGGGCTCAACAGCCGATCCACCGTCGAGGCAAATGCCGAGTCGGCGATCCCCGCTGCCATCGCCAACCGGGCTCGTTCGCCCCGGTCCTTGGGGCCCCGCAGTTCATCGATGCTCTCGGTGAGAGGGACGATGCGAGTGCTCGTGAGGCGCTCGTCGAGATCCATTGCATCCAGCCAACTCAGGTGTTTGGCTTCCAGCGCGAGTGTCTCGATCATGCCCATCCGACCGCTGAGCTCGACATGCGGCGTTCGCGTAATGCACAGATCGGCATCGATGCCGTGGCGTGCGAGTTCGTCCGCTGCTTGCACTTCGTAGCGCCCGTCGGTCAGAAGCAACATCGAACTGGATGTCACCAGCACTCGTCCATTCGATCCGGTGAAGCCGGTCAGCCAGCGAACGTTTGCTGGTGAGGTCACGAGCAACGCATCAGCCTCGACATCGCGAAATCGGCGTCGGACACGATCAGCCCGTTCGCTGACCTGCATGGACGGCAAGAGCCGCTGGCCGTCGGGCAACGTCACCGGACGGCATCCAGGGCACCCGTGAGCAGGGCGACGTCGTCGATCCGGACCGGCTCCACGCCGTTCGGGCCATCAAGCACAAAGGTGATGCCGTCGAGCGCCTTCTTGTCTCGTCCGAAGGCAGCAATGATGTCGCCATCGCTGGTCCCTGCCGGGATCGAGGTTGGCAGCTGATACGCCTCGACGACTCGCCAATGCTCTTCGACATCAGCCCGGTCGATGCGACCCAACCGGTGCGAGAGCTCAGCGGCGTAGAGGAGGCCGATCGCCACGCCTTCGCCGTGGCGGATCTCGTACCCGCCGATGGACTCCAGCGCGTGTCCCAGCGTGTGGCCGTAGTTGAGGATGGCTCGGCGGCCGCCCTCGCGCTCATCCGCAGCGACAACGTCAGCCTTGATGCGAACGCATGCAGCGACGCGCTCGGGAAGAGGCAGCGCATCCAGTTCGCCGCCGCCGAGGAAGTGATACTTGGCCAGCTCCCCGAGTCCGCTGCGGTACTCGCGCTCGGGCATGGTGGCCAGAGTGTCGGTGTCGCAGATGACCGCCGATGGCTGCCAGAACGAGCCGACAAGATTCTTGCCTTCCGGAAGATTGACGCCGCACTTTCCGCCGATCGAAGCGTCGATCTGGCCGAGCAGCGTGGTCGACACGTGAATCACTGGAATGCCTCGGTGGTACACCGAAGCCACGAAACCGCCCAGATCCGTGACGACGCCACCACCGATGGCAATGACCGCATCAGCACGGGTCATACCCCACCGGGCGAAGGCCCGCGTGAGATCGCCCACGATCTCGAGCCGCTTTGCTGGCTCACCCTGCTCGACAGGAAACACGCGGCACTCGAATCCGGCATCAGCCAGCATTGAGCTGACATCGATGCCGATGGCCTCCTGAGTGATGACGGCGAGACGCTTCACGCCCGAGGGCAGCACGGTTCGGACGACAGCCGACAGCTCGTTAATGGCGCCGGGCCCAACGAGCACGGGATACGAGCGGCCATCGGCGAGCGGAACATGTTCGGTAATCAAGGCCACCAAGCGAGGATACCGACTCGTCCCGAGCGGCTGTCAGCTGAGTACCGCCGGCGTTGTCACCGCGATCATCACCAATGTGCCCAGAATCAGAAACGGCCCCATCGCGACCTCGCCGGGGATCCAGTCGCTGCGCTGCTTCTTCAAGATCGCCTGCTGATCTTCCTCGGAGCGCCGGTGGAACAGCGTTCGTGCTGTCAAGCCATAGAGAGCGCCTGAAACCATTCCGATCAACATTGCGTAGAGCGGCAGTCGAATGGCGTCGAGCGACACCGCGGTCAGCCACCCGAGCAACATGCCGAGTGACGGCGCAAGCTTCACATCTCCCAGCCCGAGACCCGGCGGATAGGCAATGAAGGCGACAAGCAGAAAGCCGCCGAACACCGCTCCCCCGATCAACGCTGGCCAGAGTCCATCTTGAAAGTTGTTCGGGCCGCTCATCACCAGGACAGCAAAGGCGATGGCCGCCATCAGTGGATACGTGATGATGTTGGGGAGCAGGTGCGTCTCGAAGTCAATGATGATCAGCACGACCAACGCAGCGAACGCCACGAGATACGGAATCAGCTGGAACGAGGTCTCGAAGCGCCAACCGGCGAGGAAGAACGTGGCGGCGGTGAGCAGATCTGTCGCCGGATAACGCCACCGGGCATGTGCAGGGTCGGTAGGACAGGCACCGAACCAGCGTTGGAGAGGGATGGGCGGGCCGAGGTCGGTGGCGCACTCCGGGCATCGAAGGACCGGCGCGAGCGTCTCACGCTCGACGGCTCGATCGATCACGATGCCGAGCAGTGGCCCGACGATCAGCCCGAGGGCAGCGAGGCCCAGGGCAAGCAACATGTCCGACTCAGCTGTTGCTGCGCAGGTAGCGCATCAGAAGGGAGCCTTCATCGCTTTTCGACTCGGTCGCATCGCCAGACTCCTCCGCGGCGAAAGCACCATCGTCGGTGGTGGCGTCGGCATCTGGGACCTCGTCCTCCGCGGTCTCTCCTGATTCCGTCAGCGATGCAGCGTCGGAGACCGTGGCACCAAAGGTCGCGATCTCGTCCGGAGACGGAGGCACGGGCGGAGCATCGTTCGTCTCCGGCGGAGCGGGCATCGGCGGAATGCTCTCGTCAGCATCGGCAGAGAAGGCGGTGGTCTCCAAGCCAGTACGAGCGAAGGCCGAGTCGAGATTCGTCGCGTCGGCAACAGGATCCGCTTCGATCATGTGGGCATCGACTTCAGCGCTGGTGAAGGAAGCAAGATCGGTCAACGGAGAGAGCGGATCTGGCTGGCTCGGGCTCACCGGCTCGTCGGACTGGAAGGCCTCCGAGACCGACGGTGTGGAAGACTCCGGAACCGGATCCGGCGCGGAAGGAGCGGCGACCGGAGCAACTCGCACGGGGGCCGCGGTCGCAGTAGTGGCGGTGGCGGGAGCAGCAGCGGACCCATCGGCTGGGTCGGAAATCGAGAGCACACCGCGTTCGACCAGGCCCATGATCTGTCGAGAGCCGTCGACCTCGCCGAGACCGAGTCGTTCAGCGGCGACACCGACGTCGGCGCCTTCGCCGACCGCAACGACCGTGGCCCACTCGCTCTTGGACAGCGTGATCTCTTCGGTTTCAATCGCCTGGATCGCATTGAGTCGGTGGCTGAGGCTCGGAACGACCGATTCGATCGAGCGCCACTCCCGCAGACGGTCGTGGGCTGACGCGAGCGTTTGGGTGACCGAGACGGCGGGCTCGATATCGATGCCCAGGACGTCGTCTGCCTCGAAGACGAAACTGCCTTCAGCGAAACGCAGCAGCTCGAACGTCACGCTCTCCACGTCACCCGGCCCGGAGTTCATGGCGGCGATGCCAGCGACGAGCTGACCGCTCTCTACCTGAAGGCCGCCGGTGCCGCGATCGCCGTCGATGCGGAGCACACCGGTCTTGCTGGCGCTGGCCAGAAGGCCGAGGACCTCATCGATGGTGAAGACGTCAAGTGTTCCCTGAAGCATGGCATCAACCTTTGCGCACGGATTGGCGATGCGGACGGATACCGCATCGATCGCTCATATGGGCCATTCGGCACAGACGCCCGGTTCTTGAGCGGTCAGTTCGCCCAGTGCCTTGTCAGCCCGCGGTGGACGGCAACGCTGCCGCCATGGCATCGATCGGAGCGGCGTGCCCGGTCCAATGCTCAAAGGCGATGGCAGCTTGATGCAAGAGCATGCCGAGCCCGCCCACCGTGACCGCACCCCGCTCGGCAGCGCCGGCCAACAGGGGCGTGATCTTGGGCTTGTAGACGATGTCTGCCACGGTGTGACGGGCGTCGATCAGATCCGGATCGATCGGCGACACCGCCGGTGCTGGTCCGCCGTCCATACCGACCGACGTGGCGTTGATGATCACGTCGGCGTCGTTGACTGCCGCTGTCAGGGAGGTCACGACTCGAGCGGAGGGAGCGATGTCGGCGGCGTCTCCCGCCCGGGCAGGGTTGCGGTTGTGCACGAGGAGCTGGCCAGCGCCAGCTCGATGCACCGCATCGATGATGCTGATGGCAGCGCCACCGGCGCCGAGCACGAGCACTGATGCCCCTTCGAGCGAGGCGCCTGTCTCTTGCACGAGAGATCGCACGAAGCCGTCACCGTCGGTGTTGTCGCCAACCAGGAGCGCGCCGTCACGGAAAACACAGTTGCAAGCGCCGAGCGCCTCAACCGCGGCAGTTTGGCGATCGACGGTGGCAGCGACGGCCTGCTTGTGAGGCATCGTCACGGACAAGCCGTCGAGACCGAACGTCCGCATGGCGTGGATGGCCTCGGCACCCGCGGCTGCGGGAACGGGCAGGGCCAAGTAGACCCAATCAAGACCAAGCGCTTCGAAGCCAGCGTTGTGAAGCGCAGGTGAGAGCGAGTGGCGGACCGGGTCTCCGATGACGGCGGCGAGTTGCGTCGCGCCGCTGATCGCCGGACGTGTCATCAGCCGCAGCCCAGGTCCTTTTCGACACAGATCTGACGAGCGGCCACGAACTCTTCCTCCGTCTCAGCGAAGGTGTGTGTCCCGTCGGCATCGGTCAGCACGTAATACATGAACCGGGTTTCGGCCGGGCTGATCGCGGCCTCGAGCGACGCGCGGCTCGGCGAGTTGATGGGTGTCGGCGGCAAACCTCGGGCTCGACCGCGGCAGGCGTACGGGCTCTCGCTTTCCTGATCGAAGAAGCCTGCATTGATGGCGTCGTCGACATTGCGGGTTCCAGACGCGTAGAGACAGGTGGCATCGATACCGAGATTCCAGCCCTCTCGGAGCCGGTTGTAGATGACGGAGGCAACCAAGGGGCGCTCATCTGCCACTCGTGTCTCACCTTCGATGAGCGAGGCCACGATGAGCACCTCGTAGGCCGAGTAGCCGGTGAAGGTTTCGGCCGCGCCGTAGCCCAGTTCGCCGGTGACTTCGGTGAACTCGTCGCTCAACTTCAACAGAATCTCGAGAGCCGACGCCTCGGCATTGACCTCGTACGTGTCCGGGAAGAGCAGTCCTTCCCAGCTCGTCTCACCGTCGGGGCGATAGCGAGGTGTGATCCGGTTGGTGGTGAGAACGGCCTGAAGCTGCTGGGTGGTCACGCCGTCGAGCTGGTCGGCGATGATCGGCAGCATCTCGCTGATCCACAGACCCTCTCGGACCTGGAAGCGATCGAAGACCTGGGGCTTCGGTCCAGCATTGAGCACGTCGATGGCTTCTTGCGCAGAGGAGTTGACCTGGATTTGGTACTCGCCGGCCTGGAAATTCTCTTCGCCCTTGTAGCGGGCGTAGTAGCGGAAGAAGGTGCTGTTGGGGATGACCTCGAGCTGCTGAAGAATTTGCCCGATGTCTGCGGTGGTGGCACCGGAGGGCACGATCAGCTCGATGGTTTCACCAGGTTCGCCCTCGGGATCCAGCTGGCTGTCAAACCAACCGCGGGCTCCCTGGTACCCCTGGTACACCACGAAGGCAATGAGGGCGATGGCCAGGAGGCCGCGGACGGAACGGAACCAGTTGGGGAAGGTTCGCACGACGTCGGGATCGCGTTCCCACTCTGGCCCGGGCGGTGCGGCCTCGGGCTCGTAGGGAACGGATCCGATGGTCTGCTGATCCTGGTCGTACACGGTCACCGGACCATGTTAGGACCCGTGAGCGTACGGAACGGACCACCCCAGCCACGAAGGCCGACCGGAGTACGGTCAGCCTTGGCTGTCGAGCCAGGCCTGCAGGAAGACAGCGGCGGCGAGCTGATCGACGACATCTCGCTTCTTGTGCTTCTTCGTGCCGCTGGTCCGCATCGACTGGTGCGCCGTGACGGTGGAAAAGCGTTCATCGTGGGTCTCAACCGGCACATCGAGCCGCTTCGCCAAGCCGCGAACTTCAGCGAGAACGGCGTCGGCTGATTGACCGAGCGCGCCATCGAGCGAAAGCGGCAGCCCGACCACCACGATGTCGGCGTCGATCTCAGCGACGATGTCAGCGATGCGTCCGTGCTCGACGGGACGATCGCCCACTCGCTTGATGGTCTCGTAGGGCGTGGCCACCATGCCGGCGGAATCGCTGATCGCGACACCGATGCGGCGCGCTCCGAAGTCGATTCCGACGGCACGCATCAGATCAGCTGTCGCCGGCGATGCCGGCGGCGGCGCGAGCCACTTCAAGGGCTCCGTCGATGCCCTCGGGGTCCTTGCCACCGGCCATGGCCAACTCGGCGTTCTTGCCACCGCCGCCCTTGATCAGCTTGGCTGCGTCGGCGATGAGCGCGCCGGCATCGAGGCCGCTGTCTCCCGTGACGGCTGCGATGAGCGCTGCTCCCCCGCCTTCAGGGGCGCCACCGAGGATGACGCCGCGGATGTTGGGCTGGTCGCGCAGCGCCACAGCGAGGTCCTTGAGTTCGTCTCGTCCAATGCTGTCGACCCGGGCAATGACAACGCCGTCAATGGCCTGATCGGCAAGATCGCCGGCTTGTGAGGCGGCAAGTTCGCGCTTGAGTCCAGCGATTTCGGTTCGGAGCTCTTTGATTTCGGCCTGGCGCTTCTCCACGGCATCGAGCACTCCGCTCTTCTGAACGTTCAGCGCATCAGCAGCGCGGTCGATGGTGTTCTCCGCCTCTCGCAGGAGCTGGACAGCACCCGCACCGGTGACGGCTTCGACGCGGCGGAGGTTGGAGCCGATGGAGCCTTCGCTCACGATCTTGAGTAGGCCAATGTCACCGAGAGCGGAGACGTGGACACCGCCGCAGAACTCGAGCGTGGGCCCGGCCTTGAGCACGCGCACCATCTCGCCGTACTTGTCACCGAAGAACGCGATGGCCCCCATTTCCTCAGCTTCGGCCTTGGTGACCTCGGGATGGTCGGTCGCGGGGTTGGCCAGAAGTTCGGCATTGACCATGTCTTCGATGATCGAGACCTGCTCCCGCGTGAGCGGTTCGAAATGAGAGAAGTCGAAACGGAGTCGGTCGGGGGCCACGAGTGAGCCCTGTTGCTGCACGCCATTGCCCAAGACCTCGCGGAGGGCCCAGTGCAGGATGTGGGTTCCGGTGTGGTTCCGGGTAATGGCGCGTCGCCGTTCGACATCGATCGAGGCGGTGGCTGATTGACCGGGGAGGATCTCTCCCTCGGCCACAGTGATCACGTGCCTGTGGATGCCCGGAAGGGCATACACGGTGTTGGTGACTTCGGCGGTGCCAGTGGGCGTGGTGATGGTGCCGGTGTCGCCAACCTGCCCGCCGGCTTCCGCGTAGAACGGTGACCGGTCAAGGAAGACGCTGACGGTGTCGGTGCCCTGGCCCGTGACGAGCAGCACGTTGGCGCTGACATCGACGAGCTGCTCGCGGCCGACGAACTCGGTGGCACCCCGCTCATCCATGAGCGCCTGTACCTGCTCGAAGTCGGCCGCTTGGACGACGTCCTTGCGGCTCTCCTTGGCTCGCTTGCGTTGCTCGGCCATGTCGGCGTCGAATCCCGCACGATCCACGGTCAGGCCGCGTTCGGCTACCACTTCTTCCGTCACCTCGTAAGGGAAGCCGTAGGTGTCGTGCAGCAGGAACGCAACGGAGCCGGGCACTTCGCCGCCGTCAGGGACATCCACGAGGTGATCGTCGAGAATCTTGAGTCCGTTGGCGAGCGTGCGTCGGAACTGGGTTTCCTCCCGCTCGACGACGGAACGAACGTGGTCGTGCGTTGCGGTGAGCTGGGGGTAGTCGGCAGCCATGATCTCAACGACCGCATCGATGAGCTTCGGAGTCACGAGGTCGGTCACCCCGAGGAGATAGGCGAAGCGAATGGCCCGGCGCATGATGCGGCGAAGGACGTAGCCGCGATCCTCGTTCGAGGGGAAAACGCCGTCAGAGACGAGGAAGGTCATGGTCCGGGCGTGCTCTGCAAGGACGCGCAACGCGAGATCACTGTTCTCGTCGGCGCCGATGGTGTATCCGGTCACCTCGGAGGCGACGGCAACGAGTCGAGCCATCTCGTCGATCTCAAAGACCGTGTCCTTTTCTTGCAGGACAGAGAGGATGCGCTCGAGACCGGCGCCGGTGTCGATCGAGGGCTTTGGGAGCGGCCTGGACTCGCCACTCTCATCCGTCTCGAACTGCATGAAGACGAGGTTCCAGATCTCGATGAAACGATCTTCGGCGTCGGGGTTGGCTGGACCTCCGTCAGGGCCGTAGGCCGGGCCCTTGTCCCAGAAGATCTCCGAGCACGGGCCATTCGGGCCGGTGTCGGCCATCCTCCACCAGTTGTCCTCGTCGAGCCGCTGGATTCGTTCGCGAGGCACACCGACGGTTTCGGCCCAGATCTCCTCGGCCTCATCGTCGCTCAAATGCACGGTGACCCAGAGCCGGTCGGGGTCGAGTTTCAGCACGGTGGTGAAGAATTCCCAGGCATCGGGGATGGCCTGTTCCTTGAAGTAGTCGCCGAAACTGAAATTGCCCATCATCTCGAAGAAGGTGAGGTGACGGGTGGTGCGACCGACCTCGTCGAGATCGTTGTGCTTGCCACCGGCTCGCACGCACTTCTGCACGCTGACAGCCCTGGGGTGGGCTGGGCGTTCCTCACCGACGAAATACGGCTTGAAGGGCACCATGCCCGAATTCACGAACAGGAGCGTCTGATCGTGCGGGATCAGACTGGCCGAAGGGATCAGCTGGTGGTCTCGCTCGGTGAAGAAACTGATGAAGGCCTGGCGGAGTTCGTTCGCGTTCATAGGAACTGCGAAGGTTACCGGCCCAGGCGGCCCCGGTCGGATCGTTTCTTGTCCCAAGGCTTCGGTTTCTGCTGGTAGGTCCGCTGCACGCGGTTGACCGGCGGCTTGGGAAGTTCTGGCCGGAACCGGCGTCGGCCGGTCTCGATGGCGTCGGGAACCTCAGGGAGCGGGGTTTCCTCCACGTCCCGCAGATCGAGCAGGGCCTCGAGTGCGGCGGCGTCTCCCTCGGTGTGCCGGGCGTAGTCGCTGGCCAGCTCTCGACGGGCGGTGTCAGTTTCGGAACGGATGGCTGAGCGGGCGAGCTCGATCCGATCGCTGAGACCTCGGACGGGACGGGGGCGATTGCGGGGCGAGAGGTGGGGAGCGACCTTCGCTGCGGCGCGGGTCGCCGAGGTGACACTCCGCCCCGTGCGAGCGGCGCCCCGAGAGGCGACCGTGGCCGCGCCACCGGCTCGGATGAGGTCGCCAGGAAGCTTGTCGGCCATCTTCACCACGGGTTCGGGCAACTTGTCCTCGAGCGCGCGGCTGGCGTCGTCGATGGACTTCTCCACTCCTCGACGGGCAACGAATCGCACGCCAGCACCGGCGGCCATCCAGGTGAGCCTGCGCATCAAGAAGGCGATCACGAAGCGTCGGCCTTGTTGCGCTTGCGTCGGGCTCCGAGCCACCCTCGAGCCACCTTGCTCGAACCGGAGGCGACGGCAAGCGTGCGGATCACTGGATCTTGGACGGCCTCGTGGGTCCGCCGCGACGTTTCACTGATGTGCGTGGTGGCCTGATCGGCTCGATCGAGGACGAGGTCGACCTTGTCGAGCTCGGCGTCGGCGTCGGCGATGAGTTGGCGGAGCTCCCGGAAGGCTTCGATGCCTTCGGTGCGCAGCATGTTGCCGGTCTCTTCCAGCTTGGTCAGCGTGCGGTTGAGATTGCTGACGGCCATTACGAGCACAACGGCCATCACCACCACGGAGATGGCGACGATGATGGCTGCGAACTCAGCGACGCTCATGAGCGATCACGATAGCGGGCCTCGTCTCCCCGATCGGTCGGGCGGTAGTAGCGCCGCTCCTTGACCTCCTCGGGCCGGTGTTCCTGATCGACCCAACCGCCGGGTTCGTTGTGCGGATAGACGTAGCCCTCGCCGTGTCCGAGCGAAGCCGCACCCTTGTAGTGACCGTCCCGCAGGTGCATCGGCACCTCACCTGCCGGTAGTTCCTGTACGTCTCGTGAGGCTTCGGCGATGGCCACTGTGGCAGAGTTCGACTTGGGCGCCATGGCCAGATGGATGACGGCTTGGGTCAGTGCGAACTTCGCCTCGGGCAGGCCGACGAACTCCACGGCGTGGGCTGCGCCGTTGGCCACGAGCAGGCTCATGGGGTCGGCGAGTCCCACATCTTCCGATGCCAGCACGACCAGGCGACGGGCGATGAAGCGGGCATCCTCACCTGCGGCCAGCATGCGCGCCAGCCAGTAGACGCCGGCATCGGGGTCGGACCCTCGAATGCTCTTGATGAAGGCCGAGATGATGTCGTAGTGCTCGTCGCGTCCATAGCGAAGGGACTTGAGGTCAGTTGCGGCTTCAGCGTGCTCGAGTCGCACGGGGACGATGGCCGTGTCGTCGCCTCCACTGGCCACGAACTCGGCGCCGGCCAGGGCCACCGCCACCTCCAGGGTGGTCAGCGCTTGCCGACCGTCGCCGGAGGCTCGCCCCGCCAGGTAGTCGATTGCGTCGGCCGTCGCCTCGGCCCGTTCGGCTCGCAACCCTCGACGGAGGAGTTCGGCGATGTCATCAGCATCCAGCATCTCGAGCCGGAAGAGCGTGCTTCGACTGCGGAGCGGAGCATTGACCTCGAAGAACGGGTTCTCCGTGGTCGCACCGATGAGGGTGAGCACACCGGACTCAACCGCAGGGAGGAGGGCATCCTGCTGGGACTTGTTGAAGCGGTGGACTTCGTCCAGGAACAGAATCGTGCCCCTGCCGTGGGCACCCAGGCGTTCTTCGGCAGCGGCGATGACGTGTCGGACGTCCTTGACCGAGGCGTTGACGGCAGAGAGCTGCTCGAAGGCCTTCGACGAGGCATTGGCCACGAGCATGGCGATCGTCGTCTTGCCAGTGCCGGCCGGGCCCCAGAGAATTGCGGAGGACAGCCGATCGGCATCGACGAGCCGGCGGAGCGAGCCCTTCGGTCCGAGCAAGTGCTGTTGGCCAACGACTTCATCGAGGTTTGAGGGTCGGAGACGGGCGGCCAGCGGCGACCGGGCTTCGAGACGAGCCGACGCAGCGGCGGCGAACAGATCCTGCTCCACGGGCGACAGGGTATGCGGCGGAGGCCGCGGGAGGCTCACGCTCGGCATGTGTGCCGGATGATCTAGGGTGTGTCGCAATGAAATATGTCGTTTTTGCCCTCTATGTGTGGGTAGTGGTCTCGGTTCTCGCACTCATCATCCAACTGGCCCGACGCTGGGCGTTCCAGCGACGACGGGCCGCAGCGAACGCGTCGTCGCACACGAGCGGGAGCGCAGACACCGTGATCGATCTCAGCGACGACACGATGGCCGCCTCGAGCGCGCCCGTTCCACCGGCGCCTGCAGCCGTGGTGAGCGCGGCCAAGCAGGCAGGTCCCGTGCTGACCAAAGAGGTCAAACCAGAAGCCGTGGCCACCGAGGCACGCCCGATTGTCGAGACGGCGATGTCGGGCATCCCCAAGCTCGATCTGAGCGACGCCGCACCGCCGGAAACGATTGCACCGGAAACGTTGGCAGCGGCCGCCCCGCCGACGGCCACCGGCGGACCAGCCACTGGCGGACCAGCAGGGTTGACCGCTCCAGCTCCTCCCGTGCCGCCGCACGTCGTCGAGGGCACGCCGACCGCTGCCGGGAGCACCCCCACGCCGGCAAGCCCTGTCCCGGACCCTCCGGCCGCGCCCGCCCCTCGCACGTTGGCCACCGTGCTCGTTGGCGTTCGCCTTCCTTGCGATCTGCTGCCCACTCCTGATGCGTTGCATCCGCCGAGTGATGACCGGGTGACGTTGCTGACGGATGCGGCCGAGCCACCGACGGTGGGTGGAGCCATTGCAGATGAGCTGGAACGGCTGGGCTTCGAGATCGCGCCCGACGGGGACGATGAGGCCGTGGCGATCCGCGGCGAAGACACCATCGGAATGAAGATCACGTCCGAGGCCTTCGACGCAACCGTTGGCAACGGCCGGCGGTTCCCCGAGGCAACGGCCACGAGTGTGGCCTTGGAGCTTTGGCTCCGCTGATCAGGTTGCGGGTGGGAGCACCCGGACGCCGAGCTCAGCCAGCTGCTTGTCATCAACTTCGCCCGGCGCACCGGTCATCGGATCGATGCCCGACTGAGGCTTGGGGAAGGCGATGATCTCCCGGATGTTCTCCTCACCAGCGAGGATTGCCGTCAGCCGGTCGATGCCGTAGGCGAAGCCGCCGTGGGGCGGAGCGCCGTACTTGAACGGTTCGAGGAAGAATCCGAAGCGCTTGTTGGCTTCTTCCTCGTCGATGCCGAGCAGGGCAAAGACGCGCCGTTGCAGCTCGGGATCGTGGATTCGAATGGAACCCGAGCCAAGTTCCCAGCCGTTCAACACGAGGTCGTAGGCCCACGCCCGCACCGACATGGGGTCGGACTCGAGCTTGTCGAGGTCTTCCAGGTGAGGGTGGCAGAACGCGTGATGGCCGGGCTTGGGACGACCGGTGGTCTTGTCAGTGCCGACGAAGAGCGGGAAGTCGGTAACCCAGAGGTACTTGTACGGCCCTTCGGAGACGGGCGGCCGGGCGACGCGGTTGCGTAGCTCGCCAAGCACTTCGCATGTGGTCATCCACTCGTCGGCCACGATCATCAGCAGGTCGCCCTCGGTGGCCCCCATGCGTTCGATGAGAAGCGCCTTCTCTTCGGGTGAGCAGAACTTGGCGACCGGCGACTCGAGCGTGATGCCAGCTCCGTCACCGGCACCGTCTTCGGCGGCCACGCACTTCATCCAGACGAGGCCCTTGGCCCCCATCTTCTTTGCATCGTCGGTGAGTCCGTCGAGCTTGTTTCGGCCGTAATCGGCGGCGCCGTCAGGAAGGTTGATGCCCTTGATGGAGGTGGCGGAGCTGAAGGCCTTGAAGTCGGTCGAGCCGAAGACGTCAGTGAGCTCGATCAGCTCGACACCGAAGCGGAGATCGGGCTTGTCGGAACCGAAACGTTCCATGGCCTCGTGCCAGGTCATGCGTTCCACTGGGTCCGGACGGACACCGGTCACGGCCTCCGCGGCGTCGAGCACACCCTGCTCTGCAGCGATGAGAACGTCGTCGACGTCGACGAAGCTCATCTCCATGTCGAGCTGCATGAACTCGTACTGGCGGTCGGCTCGCAGGTCCTCGTCTCGAAGACATCGAGCGATCTGGAAATAGCGGTCGAGTCCGCCCACCATCAGCAGCTGCTTGTAGAGCTGGGGTGACTGCGGAAGCGCGTAGAAGTTGCCAGGCCGCTGTCGAGACGGAACGAGGAACTCACGTGCCCCTTCGGGGGTGGAGGGCATCAGCATCGGCGTTTCGACCTCGACGAAGTCCTGCTTCGTCATGGCGTTGCGGATGGCATTGTTGACGGTGGAACGAATGCGCAGGTTGCGCTGCATGCGGTCGCGGCGCAAATCGAGATAGCGGTGCTTGAGGCGGAGCATCTCGTCGACGTCGTCGGCGCGGTCGTCCATCGGGAAGGGTGGCGGCTCAGCGATCGAGAGCACCTCGACGGTGCACGGCTTGAGTTCAATCTCCCCTGTGGCCAACGACTCGTTGACGGTGTCGGGCGTGCGGGCAACGACGGTGCCGGTGACCTTGAGCACGTACTCACGCCGAACATCGACGTCGTTGTCCACCACGCACTGAGTGATGCCGTTGTGATCTCGAAGATCGACAAAGGCCAGGTGCTCGCCGTGCTCGCGGCGGCCGTTGACCCAGCCAGTGAGGGTGACCTCATGGCCGACATGGGCAGCGGTCAATTCGCCGCAGTTGTGGGTGCGCATCATCTTGCGAGTAGTTCCTTCACTCGAGTGACCATTTGGTCTCGGGGAATCACGGTCTGTTCGCTTCCGGAGTGCCCATCAGCTCGCCGCATCGGGCGGAGGCTGACGCTATCGGCGGCGAGTTCGTCCTCGCCCACGATCACCGCGAGCGGGGCGCCGGAGCGGTTGGCGGCCTTCATTTGGGCCTTCATGGAACGCCCGTCGAACGCCCGGTCGACGCTGACCCCAGCACGGCGAAGTTCTTCGGCCAGTTCGAGACCCTCGGTTCCGTCGGTCACCGCCACGATCCAGACGTCGACTGTTGGGTTTGGGGCGTCGAAGACGCCATCAGCGTCACAGGCCATCAGTGTGCGGTCAACGCCGAGCGCGAAACCGACGCCGGGATCTTCGGGGCCACCGAGGTCGGCAACGAGACCGTCGTAACGGCCTCCGCCACCGACGGCGTTCTGTGCTGCTTCGAGGCCGGTGCCAGCGAACTCGAACGTGGTGCGCGTGTAGTAGTCGAGCCCCCGGACGAGCCGGGGCGCGAGGGTGAAGGGAACCTCGAGTGCGGTGAGCCCTTGCTGTACTCGTTCGAAGGCTGCGCCCGCCTCGACGGAGAGGAAGTCGGTGATGACTGGAGCGGCGGCAATGAGTTCGGCGTCTGGCGGACGCTTGGAGTCGAGGACGCGAAGCGGGTTCTTCTCGAGCGTGATCCGGCTCTGTTCGGTCAGCGCGTCGAGGTTGGCGTTGAAGTGAGCACGCAGCGCGTCGAGATAGCGAGGACGGTCGGCGGCATCGCCGAGCGTGTTCAGCAGCAGCGTGACGCTGCGCAGTCCCAGCCGGCGGTAGAAGCGGTCAGCCAGGGCGACGAGCTCGGTGTCGAGATCGGGATCATGGCTGCCGATGACCTCGGCCCCTACCTGGTCGAACTGGCGATAACGGCCCTTCTGGGCCTTTTCCTGCCGGAAGGCGGGACCGGCGTACCAGGCCTTCCATGGTGTGAGCGGACGCTCTTGGGCGTACGCCCGGCACACCGAGGCAGTGAACTCTGGACGCAACGCGATGCGGCGGCCGCCGTTGTCTTCGAAGTCGTAGAGCTCCTTGGTCACCACGTCGGTGGACTCACCCAGGCGGGTGAAGACACCGAGGTCTTCGAACATCGGAGACACGATCTGGCCAAAGCCGGCCCGCTCGGCCTCGTCCGCGAACGTGTTCACGAGCGCTCGCATGCGCTCACTCGTGGGTGAGAGCAGATCTCGAGTGCCGGGGAGCGCTTGGAACTTCTGACGGGCGGAGGACGTGGAGGACATGCCCGCCCGAGGCTAGCTCTCCCCTACCAGCAGGTCGCGCCCATTTCTGCAGAACGAAAGCACAAGAGCACGCTGGGCGTCGGCGTCGCCGGCGGCCACGATCTCTGCGTGCCGAATCAAGGCACCGGGGAACCCCGCAGCGTTCCAGAAGTCGCTGTCGGGCCGAGCGTCGGGGAACCACGGGCCCACGTAGGCGTAGGGCAATGCCTCCGCCCCCGGTGTGGCCTCTTTCGTCACATCGCCAGCCGAGAAGCCGTAGCTCGCTCGTTGTTTGGCCTCCTCGGTTCCGAGCTCGATTGCGGGATCGAAGTGCTCGGGCCAAAGCTGCGGGTCGCTGGCATCGGGCGATGTCGGTTCGTCACGCAACTCCTCGAGAATGGACCAACCGAAGGCGTACCAATCAGCAAGGGCGACAGCGGCTGCGGGATCGATCGGGAGCTGCTCGTCGAGCGGGCCGGGAGCGGGGATATCGAGATCGGCGGCCCACTCGATATCTGGGCTCAGGCCGACGAAGGCTCCAGCTTCGTTCAAGGTCGTCACGGGCGCGGCGCGGGTTTCGCCTGCCTCGTCAACCTCGATCGAGACCGACGCGTTCGACGCAACGAGCCGAATCTGTGTTGGGCCGTTAGGTCCGTCGAAAACGGGCGTCCCGAATCCTCCAGGGGTCTGACGCAGTCCCATGCGGCCCATTGCTTGGCGGCGGGCCGGCGAGATGACGAGCGAGGCCAACCGATGGAGGGCCAGTCGCGTTTCCATGAACGTGTCAGGAAGGGGCTGCAGCGCGATGACAGGGGGCGTGGTGTCGGAGTCCATCGCCGCACCGTAGACGGTCTGCGTCGCGGTCCGGCGGCCCACGTGCACCCAGCGCGATGCCAAAAATGAAAGAGGCGGTCGGGCCCCCGCCGCGGGGCTCGACCGCCTTGCCGCATCGTAGAACACGACTCCTTGGAGAAGTCTGAGAGGCGACCGTCAGTTGCTGTGACAGCTTCTCAGACCGGGGAGTCTTAGTTGCCGCGCCCGGGAAGGGCTCGGTAGGCGTCGTAGACGCCGTCGATCTTGCGCAGCGAGCGCAACAGCTCGTCGAGATGGGACGGGTCGGCGATCTCGAAGTCGAAGCGGAGCTTGGCGATGCGATCGTCGCCGGTTGCGGTGCTGGCCGACATGATGTTGACGTGGTTCTCCGAAAAGAGGACGGAGACGTCGGAAAGGAGGTGCGAGCGGTCGTAGGCCTTGACCTCGATCGAGGCCACGAAGTTGGTGGCGCTGCCGTCGGCGTCCCATTCAACATCGATGAGGCGATCGTTCTGGCTTGATGCGAGAGAGACGGCGTTTGCGCAATCGGAGCGATGGACGGAGACCCCTCGGCCGCGGGTGACGAACCCCATGATCTCGTCTCCGGGCACGGGGGTGCAGCAACGGGAGAGCCGGATCAGGACGTCGTCGAGACCCTCGACATGCACGCCGGGAGATCCGTTGAGGCGCCGGCGACGGTGGCGGCGGGCGGTGACGGGCAGCGATTCTTCGACTCGCCCGGTCGCGCCCTCCATCTCCTTTGCGACCCGCGCCGCCACGGATTCAGCAGAGATGTGGTGCTCGCCAACGGCGGCAAAGAGACCGGCTGTGTCGGCGTAGTTCATCTTCTCAGCGACGGTTTCGAGAATCTTGGCCGCCGCAATTTTCTGGACCGGGAGACCCTCGCGACGCATGGCGGTCTGAATGTCGACCTGGCCTGTGGCGATCGCATCTTCCCGACGTTCTCGGGAGAACCACTGCTTGATCTTGCTGGCGGCGCGCGGTGAGCGCACGAAGGTGAGCCAGTCTTGTGACGGACCAGCCCCTTCCTCTTTTGAGGTGAAGATCTCGACGGTGGCACCCGACTGGAGGGGGTCGGACAGGGCGACGAGTCGGCCTTCGACCTTGGCGCCCCTCGTCCGGTGACCGACGTCGGTGTGGATGGTGTAGGCGAAATCCACGGCCGTCGCACCAGCGGGAAGGGTGATCACGTCACCCTTGGGAGTGAAGACGAAGACTTCGTCCTGATCGAGGTCGACCTTGAGATTGGCCATGAACAGATTGGGGTCGGAGGTTTCCTCTTCCCAATCGATGATGCGGGTGAGCCAGGGCAGGTCGAGCTGACCCTTGTTGTTCCCGAGATCGGCGTCGTCTTTGTAGAGGAAATGGGCAGCAACACCGAACTCGGCGCGGGCGTGCATTTCACGAGTACGGATCTGCACTTCGATCGGCTTGCCCTGAGGACCAATGACGGTGGTGTGCAGCGACTGGTAGAGGTTGAACTTGGGCATGGCCACGTAGTCCTTGAAGCGGCCCTGCACTGGCTTCCAGGTGGCATGGATCGAGCCCAGCGCGGCGTAGCAGTCGCGCACGCTGTCGACCACCACTCGAATGCCGACCAGATCGTGGATCTCGGCGAACTCCTTGCCCTTCACCACCATCTTTTCCCAGATGGAGTAGAGGTGCTTCTCGCGGCCAGTGACATCGGCTTCGATGTTGAGCTCGGCGATGCGACTGCGCACGTCTTCGAGCACTTGCGTGAGATAGAGATCTCGCTCTGGTGCCCGCTTGGCCACCATCTGGTCGATCGTGGCGTAACGCTTGGGGTGCAGCGCCGCGAAGCTCAGATCTTCCAGCTGCGTCTTGACTTCCTGGATACCGAGGCGGTGAGCGAGGGGGGCGTAGACGTCGAGCGTCTCGCGTGCGGTGCGTTCCTGCTTCCACGCCGGGATGGCGGCAATGGTGCGCATGTTGTGGAGCCGGTCGCAGAGCTTGATGATCAGAACACGCAGATCCTTCGACATGGCGACGAGCATCTTGCGGAACGTGGCGGCCTGTTGCGCCTGCTTGGAATCGAACCTCAGGCGATCGAGCTTGGTGACGCCGTCGACGATGGCGGCGACGTCGTCGCCGAAGGTGTCAGAGATGTCTTCGAGTGTGGTGCCGGTGTCTTCCACGGCGTCGTGCAAGAGCGCTGCGGCGATGGTGACTTCGTCGAGCCCGAGCTCAGCCACGATGCGAGCGACTGCGAGTGGGTGTGTGATGTAGGGCTCGCCGGACTTGCGTTTCTGTGGTGCGTGCGCCGCTGCGGCCATGTCGTAGGCGCGCGAGACCATGTCGATCTGTCGGGCAGCGTCCGGTCCGTTGAACGCAGCGACGAGCGGAGCGATCTCATCGCTCACGGCTCGGCGCTCTCGACGCCACGGAAGGACTCGCTCGACGACCGGCACGGTTAGACCTCCCAGAGTGAGTGAACGGGATGCGGCTCGAGTTTGGCTCGACCGCCCAGAGCAGAGAGCTCGAGAACTGCACGGACGCCAGTGACGGTGCCGCCGGCGAGGTCGACCAGGCGAATGGCGGCGTCGGCGGTGCCTCCGGTGGCGATCACATCGTCGACGATGAGGACCCGATCGCCGGCGGAGAGAGCATTTCGCTGGATCTCGAGCGAGTCGCTGCCGTACTCGAGGGCGTAGCCGATGCGATGCACTTCGCCGGGAAGCTTGCCCGGCTTGCGGGCGGCAACAAAGCCAACGCCGAGCCGATTGGCCACCAACATGCCGGCCAGGAATCCGCGGGCTTCGATGCCGAGCACGACGTCGACATCGGTCATGGCACCATCGCCGGTGTCCTCACTCAAGGCAATGGCACACCGCGACATGGCGCTCGATGAACGCCAGAGCGGTGAGAGGTCTCGGAACTGAACGCCAGGCTGGGGAAAGTCGGGAACGAGCGCTACGTGCTCGGGAAGCCAGTCAGGAGGCGTGTTCATCCCGAGATGCTAGACGATCAGATCAGCTTCGAGCCGACTTGCGTTCGACACGACGTTCGCGCTTGAGACGCTCTTCGGCGATGTCGGGCTGTCGCTCTTTCAGCCACGCCAGCACCGGGGCGGCGACGAACACCGAGGAGTAGGTCCCGAGGAGGAGGCCAATGAAGAGGGCGAGCGAGAAGTCCCGCAATGTGGCTCCGCCGAGGAGGACGGCGCCGATGACCAACATCGACAGCACTGGCAGCACCGTGGTGATGGTGGTGTTGATGGAACGCATCAACACTTGATTCACCGAGCGGCTCAGCATTGGGGTGTACCCCTGGGCCCAGGCGCCCGGTTCGGTCTCGCGCTCGAGGACCTTGTCGTACACAACGACGGTGTCGTACAGGGAGTAGCCCATGATGGTGAGCAGTGCGATCACGGTGGCCGGCGACACTTCGAATCGCACGATCGAGTAGATGCCAGCCGTGATGAGCAGGTCGTGCACCACGGCGACGAGCGCACCAATGGCCATGCGCCATTCGAGGCGCCACGCCAGGTAGAGGGCGACGACGGCGAAGAACGCCACGAGGGCGCGGACGGCCTTTGCGGTGATCTGATCACCCCAAGTCGGTCCGACCTGATTGCGAGTGACATCGTCGAGTGTGACACCGCCCAGTTCAGCAAGTTCGCCGATCACGGCCTCGGAGGCCAGGGCGGCATTGTCCGTTGCTTCGGTCGAGGTCTGGACTCGGATGAAGTTACCGCCGTCTTGGTCACGAACTTTCTGGACCCGCGCGGTCTTGTCAGAAAGGGCGTCTCGTGCATCGTCCACACTCACCGATTCGGCGACGGGCACTTCGAAAATGCCGCCTCCGGAGAATTCGATGCTGAGGTTGAGACCCACCACGAGCAGCAGCAGGGCAGAGATCACCATGGCCGCGAAGGAGACCGGAAGTGTCCGCTTCCAGATTGGCGGGAAGTCGATGCGGGCGTTGCCAGTGAAGATGGAACGGATGGTGTTCATGCGGAAGCTCCGCTCTTGGTTGAGCTCTTCGCGGACGACGAGACGGCTTCCGCCGCGAGATCGCCCATTCCCGTGAGGCCCAGGAGTCTGGGGTTCTTCTTCACGGCACCGAGATTGGCCAGGAAGAGCAGGGCAGGGCGCATGAAGAGATAGGACACGAAGAGGTCGAGGAGCGTGGCCACGCCGAGGTAGAAGGCGAAACCACGGACGGCACCGACGGTGAGGAAGTAGAGCAGGACGGCGGCGATGAGGCTGACGATGTCAGCTTTGAGGATCGTGCTGATCGAGGTCTGGTACGCCCGCTCCACCGCGGTGGGCACCTTGCGCCCGGAACGGACGGAGTCTTTCACGTTCTCGAAATAGACGATGTTCGAGTCAGCGGACACACCAATGGCCACGATCAGACCGACGATGCCGCTCAAGGTGATCGCCAGACCCTGGGTCTCACCGAACCAGCTGATGATCGACCAGAGCATGAGGCCGGACAGAAGCAGGCCACTGATGGCGACCAGGCCAGCCAAGCGGTAGTAGGCCAGAAGGTAGAGGGCCACCAATGAAAGGCCGATCAACCCGGCGATGACACCGGAGCGCAGCACGTCGTCACCGATGGTGGCGGAGACGGTGCGAGTGGCTTGCGCCTCGAGCTCGACGGGAAGGGCACCGAACTGCAGCGCCGTGGTCAGATCTCGGGCCTCTTCTTCGAGGAAGGACCCGGAGATGACAACGCGGTCACGCTGGAACGCGGCAGCGTTGATGGAAGGGGCCGAGATGACCTCGTGATCGAGCACGATGGCCAGCCGGCGGGACGGGCACGCGTCGGTGGCGTTGAAGCAGAGCGTGGCAACGGCGTTGAAGCGATCGATACCGTCGGCACCTTCGTTGAACACCGGATTCACGGCCCACTCGCGACCGTCAAAACTCACGGTTGCGGTCTCGAGGGCATCGCCCCGCAGCACGGTCGGGCCAAGACAGAGCAAGCCGCCCTCTCGGCTGGGGAGCAGGACGAATGCCTCGGCGATGTCTTCTTCCGGGGCGGTGGGAACACCACTCAGGCAGGCCTGCTGGATGGCGAGCTGTTCAGACGTGAGCGGTGGCAGCTCTTCGTCAGCCGGCACGTCCCCCTCTGCATCCGTTGTGCCCTCGTCCGTGGCACCGTCGTCGGTGCCATCAGTGTCGTCGGCGTCCGTCTGTCGACGACGGAACTGGGCGAGCGACTCTTCGTCTTCGCCCGCGCCATCGCCGTTGTCGAGTTCGTTCTGCAGCTCGTCGGTATCGAGCGGGACGAGGGCACCGCCAGCCAGCGGGCCGAGATCGAGCAGGACGGGACGGAAGCGCAGCTCTGCGGTCTGTCCAACGAGGTCGAGTGCTCGCTGCTGTTCGGTGACACCGGGCAGGTCGACGACGATGGTGGAGCCCTGGCGGGAAATTTCGGGCTCGGCGACACCCAGCGCGTCAACACGGCTGCGAATGATCTCCAGCGTCTGATCGAGCGCGGCTTCGTCGACCACGGTGGTCGGCTCATAGACAGCGGAAACGCCACCTTGCAGATCGAGCCCGAGAAGCGGCTCATTTCCTGCAGCAAGCGTGTACGCAAAGCTGCCGATCGCCACGATGATGGCGAAGAGGGCAGAAAGAAGTTGATTGCGGGGCATCAGTCGTCCGAGTCGATGAAGTCCGTCGCCATGTCCGACACGGTGTCTTCTGCCTCTTCGTCGTCATCTTCGGTGTCGACGGGATCAAGCACGCGATGGGCCACCGCGCTGCGAGAGACTTTGAGGTCAAGGTCTGGCGACACGGTGAGCCACATGATGTCGTCTTCGAGGCTGTTCACGAACCCGTGAATGCCCGAGTTCAGCACGACTTCGTCGCCCACCTCGAGCGAGCGAAGCAGCTCCACAGTCTCTCGCTGACGCTTCTGCTGTGGCCGAATGAGCACCACGTACATGACGAGGAAGAGAATGGCGGGGAAGATCAGGGTTTCCATGGCGGGCGGTCCGGTCTGGTGAGTGCACGAGGAAGCGGCGATGCGCCGCTGCGATCCCCGACTGCGAGGGGATCAGCCGCCAAACGCTAGCGCTTCAGGCGGGTGATGCCTTGCCATCCCATGCAGCCCAGATGTCTTCCCGAAGCTGTTGGAACGTGCCTGCTTCGATCGCGCTTCGCATCTTCGCGGTGAGGTCAGCGAGCCACGCCAGGTTGTGCAGGGTGATGATGCGCCCGGCCGTCGACTCATTGGTGTTGAGCAGGTGCCGAACGTAGGCACGCGAGAACCGGCTGGAGAGCGGATGATCAAAGTTCGGATCGATGGGCCGGTCGTCTTCGCGGAATCGCAGATTCTTGAGGTTGAGCCGCCCTTCGCTGGTCAGCGCCGTTCCGTGACGGGCCAGCCGGGTGGGCAGCACGCAATCGAACATGTCGATGCCATGGGCAACGGCCTCGACCAATCCGATGGGGTCACCGAGCCCCATGAAGTAACGGGGAGCGTCCACTGGGAGGCCGGCTGTGGCGGCGGCGAGAGCGGGAATCATCTCGTCTCTGGTCTCCCCTACCGAAAGCCCGCCGACGGCATAGCCATCGAAGCCGATATCGACGGTGGCCGCAGCCGACATCGCTCGGAGCTCGGGATCTACGCCTCCCTGCACGATGCCGAATTGCGCCTGATCGGCCCGGGTGTGCGCCACCTTGGACCGCTCCGCCCAACGAAGCGTGCGTTCGACGGCATCCACCTGAACCTGCCGAGTGCTGGGAAGCGGAGGGCAAACATCGAGAACCATCGCGATGTCGGCGCCGAGTTGCTCCTGAACCTGCACGGACCGCTCCGGGGTGAGATGCACCTTCGAGCCGTCGTAGACGGACTTGAAGGTGGCGCCGTCCTCGGAAATCTTGGGCTCGAGCGAGAAGATTTGGTAGCCGCCGGAGTCGGTGAGCATGTGCCCCGACCAGTCCATGAATGAGTGCAATCCGCCCATCTTCTCGATCAGGTCTGCGCCTGGACGCTCCATGAGGTGGTACGTGTTACTGAGCACGATGGGCGGGCCAAGGCGCTCGAGATCACCGGTGTCGAGGGTTTTCACCGCGGCCCTGGTGCCGACCGGCATGAAGACCGGCGTCTGGATCTCGCCCCTCGGCGTGGTGATCGTCCCGACGCGAGCGGGTCCGTCAGTGGCCGTGATCGAGAGGGAGAGCGGTCCAGACATCCGGCGAGGCTACCGAGTGCCCGCTCGGCCGCCCTTCACCTTCACGCCTGCGGCAATCTGCATTCAAAGGCTGTTTTCTCTGCCTATATATTCCTGTCTTGTTGTTATCAGCGAACACATGTTCTAGACTGTCAAGATGGTTGACGGTCGAGGGGGCATGAGAAGCGCAACGCTGGTTGACCAGCTCGACCACGTCCTCACCGCTGCCTCCTCCGGAGCCTCGGAACTGACCGAGCCCCGGTGTCAACGGGAAGCCCTGGCCCTTGGCGAGATCATCGCTCGCACCGAAGTCGAGATGATTCGCCGCCTGGTGCGCTCCCACGCCGCAGGCATCACCGAACTCTCGGGCTTCCTCACGCTCGATCGGATGCTCACGGTCAACGCGGGATTGTCAAAAGAACGGGCTCGGGTGCTCGCTCGGGTCGTCGAATGGTCCATTGCCTTCCCAGACACGGGTGCGGCCTTGCTTGTTGGTGACCTCCCGGTCGATCACGCTGATGCACTCGCTCGCCATGCCTTTGGCCTCACCGACGAATACGCCCGAGACGAAGTGGAGATCTTGGCCGAGGTCGCTGGCCTCCGGGAGCTGGCCGACGTCGAGCGTGTGGTCGGCGCATGGCGCCAACTCAACGATCCTGTCGGAACGTCCCAGGGTGTGCAGAAGGCCTTCGACGACCGCCACATCCGGCTCCAGCCAAGCCTGTTCGGTGGAGGAGGCATCAAGGGACATCTCCCCGCTGGCGAGTTCGACACCGTGGCCTCAGCCCTGGAAACCAACCCCGATGCCAAAAACGGGCCGGTCGAGCCCCGCTCGCTCGGCCAGCGCACTGCCGACAAGCTGGTCGACATCGCCAGCAGCTACCTCGGTGTGGCCAGCATCACGCCAGACGATTGCGCCTGCGACGCCAGCACTGATGAGCATGGAGGCGACGGACGCAATCGGCGCCCCGTTGCGATCGATGCCGTGCTCGACATTCAGACGATCCTCGGCCACGATCCCATCGCCTTGCGCGAGGCACGGCGGGAACTTGGGCGAGGAGAACTCGTGCCCGAAGATGTCGCTCGCCAGCTCATGTGCGACGCCACGTTCCGCCGGGTGATCTTCGATGGACCGAATCAAGTACTGAACACCGGCACGCCGACGCCGCTCATTCCTCGATCGTTGCGCCGAGCGATTCAGCGCCGCGACAAGCACTGCCAATTCGCGGGCTGTCGTCGGCACTGGACCGACTGCGACGTGCACCACATCCACTGGCGGCGTAACGGCGGGCTCACCGACGAGCAGAACCTCTGCCTGCTGTGCCCGAGGCACCACACGCTTGTGCATCAGGCGGGTTATCACCTGGCCCGAGATCCCGGATCAGGTGTGATCCTCACGTGGCTTCCGGACATGGATGGCGATGAATGGGCGCTCGACGCCGAAGGTCGATGGACGAAAGCGAGTGGAGCGATCGAGCCGAACTGGGCCGAGCCACGAGCTCCCGACGGGCATAGACCCTGGGAGTGAACCGAGATCCCAAGCAACAGCGGAGGTCGAGGCCCGATCGGGCCTCGTCACCGCGTCCGCCGAGACGCCAGTGGCTGTGAAAGGCTTTCAGCGTTCCAGCAGCATGGCGTCACCGAAGCTGAGGAAGCGGTAGTTCTCATCGAGCGCCGTTCGATAGAGGTCACGCCAGCGCTCGCCGACGAAGGCGTCGATCATGACGAGCAGCGAACTTCTCGGCACGTGGAAATTGGTCAGCAGCACGTCGACGACTTGCCAATCGAAGCCTCGGTGAATGAACAGCGAGGTCTCCCCCTCGAGCGCATCGAGGGCGGCAGCTGACTCAAGGGTGCGGACGGTGGTCGTGCCGATCGCCACGATCCGTCCTCCCGCTTCCTTCGTCTCGCGAATTCGTTCCCACGTTGGCGGATCGATCCGGAACGTCTCGGTGTGCATGTCATGGTCGAGGACCGACTCGGCAGAAATGGGCCGGAAGGTGCCGAGCCCTACGCGTAGCTCGATGCGCTCGAGCCCAATCCCGCGGCCGGCGAGACGAGCAAGCACATCGTCGGTCAAATGCAAACCCGCCGTCGGCGCCGCCACCGAGCCTGGATCGTTGGCGTAGACCGTCTGATACCGGTCGGGGTCGGCCAGCGGCTCGGTGATGTACGGCGGGAGCGGGACCTCGCCCGAGGCCTCGATGAGGTCATCGCTCAGGAGCCGCACCACACGGCGCCCGTCGTCAAGCGCGTCGACGATCTCCATGGCTGGCTCACCGCTCAGCTCTAGGACGGTGCCGACGCGGAGACGCTTCCCGGGCCGCACCAGACACCGCCACTCTCGATGCTTCCCGGTGGGCTCGAGCAGGAGCACCTCGACGGCGCCCCCGGTCGGCTTGTGCAGGTGAAAGCGGGCGGGCAACACCTTGGTGTCGTTCACCACCACGAGGTCGCCGGACTGGAGTAGATCGGGCAGGTCAGCAACGGTTCGGTGCAGGATCTCGTCCGAGCCGTCGACAAGCAGGCGAGCCGAGTCTCGGGGTTCCGCTGGGGTCTGCCCGATGGCAGATTCCGGCAGCTCGTAGTCGAAGAGGGAGGTGTCCACGGATCAGTCGAAAAGCTGGCGTTCGGCTGGCGCCGGATCAGGCGGACGGAGACCGAGGTGCTCGTACGCCGCGTCAGTGGGGACACGACCTCGAGGCGTCCGCAAGATGAGGCCCTGCTGAATCAGGAACGGCTCGATCACATCTTCCACAGTCTCGGTCGGCTCCCCCAGGCTGATGGCCAACGTGGACAGCCCGACGGGCCTGCCGGCAAAGCGGACGCAGAGGTTCTCGAGCAGTGTGAGGTCGATCTTGTCCAGGCCGCGCTCATCGACGCCGAAGACTCGCAGGCCTTCGCTTGCTGCCTCAGCATCGATCGTGCCGTGGCCACGAACCTCGGCAAAGTCTCGAACTCGGCGCAAGAGACGGTTGGCGATGCGGGGTGTGCCGCGACTGCGCCTGGCGATCTCGAATGCGCCTTCGGGGTCCACGCCGATGCCGAAGATGTCGGCGGCGCGGGTCACGATCGATGTGAGGTCTTCGTCGTCGTAGAACTCCAGACGGAAACCGAAACCGAAACGGTCTCGGAGCGGGCCGGTGATCAGGCCGGTACGAGTCGTCGCACCGATCAGCGTGAAGGGTTCGAGATCGAAGCGAATGGAGCGAGCCGCTGGTCCCTTTCCAAGAACGACGTCGATCTGGTGGTCCTCCATCGCGGGGTAGAGGACTTCCTCGACCATCTTCGGCAGCCGGTGGATCTCGTCAATGAAGAGCACGTCTCCCGACTCGACCTTGGTCAGGATCGAGGCGAGATCACCTGCCCGCTCGATGGCTGGCCCAGAGGTCACATGGAGGTGCGATCCGAGTTCGGTGGCGACGATTCCCGCCAGTGTGGTCTTGCCCAGCCCAGGCGGCCCAGCAAAGAGCAGGTGGTCCGAAGCCTGGCCCCGCATGCGAGCGGCCTCGAGGATGATGCCGAGCCGCTCCTTCAGCTCCCGCTGGCCAACGAAGTCGTCGAGCGTGCGCGGCCGAAGGCTCGAGTCGTCACCCAGATCGATGCCAAGTTCGTCGAGCCCGGCGGGATCTTCCATGGGCTCAGGATCAACCCACTCGTCTCTTGGCATGTCAGCCTCCGGCGAGCGACCGCAACGCCCGCTTCAGCAAGACGCCGGAGTCCTCCGACGCGTCTTCGGTCCGCAACGCCGCCATCGCCGTCTTGATTTCTTCCGAGCCATAGCCGAGCTCTTGAAGGGCGGAGCGGACGTCGGCGAGGGGTCCCGCCTCGGCTGCGGGCGGCGGACCTCCGGCGGGAAGTGCTTCACCTGTTTCGGTATCGAGTACGGGCAACACGAGCGTCGACTTGAGATCGACGAGGAGTCTCTGCGCCGTCTTCTTGCCTACCCCAGGGACATCACACAGCGCATCGATGTCGTCGGTCGCAAGGATGCGGGCCAGGTGCGCCGGTGGATGGGTGGCGATGATGGCGAGAGCCAACGCCGGTCCGACCTTGTGCGCCGCCAGTAAGCCTTCGAAGGCAATGCGTTCGTCCTTGGCAAGAAAGCCGAACAGCTTCTCGTCCGCCTCCCAGAAGTGATGGTGAACGTGAAGGAGCGCCGCGTCGCCCAGCGTGAGGCCCGACATCGTGGCGGCGGTCACGGTGAGGCGGTAGCCGACGCCGCCGACCTCGACGATGACTTCGCCTGAGGGTTTGTCGAACGAGGCGTCTCGATCGATGACTTCGCCTCGGAGCGTGGCGATCACGCTCATCAGATCACCGCCTTCTGAGCAACGTGTTTCTGTGCAGCATCCTTCTGAGCAGCATCCTTCTGAGCAGCGTCCTTCTGAGCAGAGTGGCGGTTCTTCACGAAACCAGATGGGTCGTGCGCCAGATGGCAGAGCGCGAGCGCCGCTGCGTCGGCGGCATCGGCTGGCTTCGGCGGGGTGGAGAGCCCGAGGAGTGTTTGGACCATGTGGGTCATCGCCGTCTTGTCCGCTCGCCCGTCGCCGGCCACCGCAGACTTCACCTGGTTGGGCGAGTACTCAACGACGTCGGCACCATGGCTGATGGACTCTGCACAGATCACACCGATCGCCTGAGCCACACTCACGGCCGTGCGTACGTTGTTCTGGAAGAAGATCCGTTCGACCGACACAACCGCCGGATGGTACTCACGGAGCAGCCCCCGAAACTCCCGCTGGATCTCGGCCAAGCGGACCGGCGTCGGGTCGGTTGTCGCCGTGCGAATCACACCAATGCACACGGCGCGCCCTCCACCGCGAGCACCAGGCTCAACGATTGCGTAGCCGCAACGCGACAAGCCGGGGTCCACACCGAGAACGAACATCTGTACGACCGTAGCGTGAGCCGAACGACCCACCGAGGACCGTTGTCCTTGAGGGCTTCCATTGGCGTGCCGATGTTCCTCATGTGCAGGATCTCTCACTCGATCTCCATCAGCCCTCAGCGGACCACCTCACCAACCAGACCGAACGCGAATCTGTCGTTCGGGTCAAGGGCGTGAGCCACTGGTTCGGCGATATCCAGGCGCTCACGAACCTGGACATCGACGTGGCCAAGGGCTCCATCAGCGTGCTCCTTGGGCCGAACGGGGCAGGCAAGACCACCGCCATCCGTGCCATCACGGGCGCCATCGACCCGCCGAGCGGTTCGGTCTCGGTCTTCGGTTTCTCGCCCACCTCCGACGACGGAGAAGAGGTCCGGCGTCGCTGCGGCGTCGTTTCGGCCAAGCCGTCGTTGTACGACCGCCTCGATGGCTGGGACAACCTTCGCTACGCAGCCGAACTCTACGGTTTGGGTCGCAAAGCCGACGACCGCATTCGTGAAGCCGCCGCCCAGTTCGGCATCGATGCGGCGCTCGATCACCAGGTGGGCGGCTACTCCACCGGCATGAAGACTCGGCTCGCCCTGGCCCGTTCTGTGCTGCACGAACCTGACCTCCTCCTTCTCGACGAGCCCACCTCCGGCCTCGATCCTGAATCGGCCGTGGCTGTGCTCGAACTCATCCGAGACATGACCAGCGGGGGTCGCACTGTGCTGCTGTGCACCCACCTCCTTCTCGAAGCCGAAGGTCTGGCTGACGAAATCGTGGTCATGCAGCACGGCACGAGCCTGATCTCGGGCCGACCAAACGAACTGGCGGCTGGCTACTGGCCGCACCCTCAGGTCCGGATCACTGCCCTCGACCCCGCATCTCTCGACGTCCTGGCCAACATGCCCGGCGTCATCTCGTATGGCCGCAGTGGTGACACCGCCCAGCTCGACCTCGACACGGCCGACCGCATTCCGCAACTGATCACCAACCTCATCCAGCACGGCACCCAGATCCAGTCCGTGGTGCCGTTCACGCCATCGCTCGAAGACCTCTACTTCGCCGTCCGCCGCGATATGGGCGGCCCGTCAACAGACATGCCGCCACCTCCCACCGGCACGGGCCGCCCCGTGCGCACCGGCGCCTTCCCCACGCTCACCAACGCCGCCTCAGGCCAACAGAAAGGCTGATCCATGGATTGGTCACGCATGCTCACCGTCGCCCGGACGGACCTCAAGCAGCTCATCCAAGCCCGAGACTTCTGGGTCCCCATGGTCCTGCTCGGCACGCTGTTCTTCGCCATCGTTCCGGCCATCCTGCTCTTCACCATCACGCGCATCGGCAACGTCGAGGTCGTCGGCCAGATCTCTCAGGCGCTCGATGCTCTTCCCGCCAGCGCCCAGAGCCAGATCCAAGGCGACACCCCCGAGGCCCAAACGGGCTACGCACTCGCCGTCTTTCTGTTCGCCCCTGTCGCCGTCATCGTGCCGCTCACGATTTCCACGGCCGTCGGCGCAGCCACCATCGTTGGCGAGCGAGAGCGAGGCACAGGTGAGTTCCTGGCCCACTCCCCCGCCCACGTCAAGGAAATCTATGTTGGCAAGCTCATCGCCAGCCTTGTCCCCGGCTACGTGACCACGGCCGTCGGATTTGGCATCTACTCGCTCATCGTGAACTTGTCCGTCGGCCCCGAGGTCGGTGGCTGGTTCTTCCCCACCGCTCAGTGGTGGCTGATGATTCTGTGGGTGCTGCCGCCGTTCCTCGCCATCTGCCTCTCGCTCGTGCTCCGACTCTCGGCGAAGGTCAAGTCGACCGCCGCCGCCCAGCAGGCCTCCGGCCTTGTCGCTCTGCCCCTCATCATGGTGGCGTACAGCCAGAGCACCGGCGTGCTGTTCGGCGCCGGCTACATGCCAATCATCGTCGGCGGCGTGGCATGGATCATCGCTATTGCCAGTTTGACCCGAGGCGTTCGCTCCGTCACCCGCCAACGTCTTCTCGGTGTGGCGGCTGGCTGACGTTCTTCTCGTCTTCGAGCGCGTGACAGCGTGTGGGTCCCGGTGAGCCCCTCCGGGGTCGGCGCGGCGCCTCGCTCCGCTCGCTTGCAACCCGACCCTCCGGGACTCTCCAGGCCCACACTTGGCCCTCGGCAACAGTCGAACCCCAGCCACCGGCTGACCCGGAAGACGTGGCGACTGACTCCGCTCAATCACATGGGCCGCTGGTTGGGAGC
>CALKTH010000101.1 GCA_937997485.1 uncultured Acidimicrobiales bacterium
CTTGAGTCCCCCGCGAATCGAGCCTCCAGCACCTGCGGGCCCGATGCCCAGGGTCCACAAGGCGAGGACGGCGACGAGCAAGGCGGACCCGTCGCCCTCGATCTCAACACGCTCTACATCGGCGACCACGGCTATCGCGACAACAGCGGCACCTCAGCCTTGGCCGACCTTCTCGCCTCGCTCTCCCCCTACCTCTCCGAGCCCGAACTCCTGCAAGACCTCACCGATCAGGAGTTCGAGACCCCGTCGTGCATTGTCCCGATCCTCATCGAGGTCCGCAGCGGCTTCGGCGAGGAGAGCCCAGTGAGCGCTGGCCCACGTGTCTTCCAGGGCCTGGCTCCCGTTCAGGGCGCGCTGAGCGTGTTCGGCTCCCGGGACCGGGCAGACCAGGATCGGCTCGCCGCCTTCTTCACCCGCGGCCTCCTTCCTGATGGCTCCCGAGCCGAGGTCGCTGGCCAACCCGCCACCCGCTACTTCAACTTCGATCTTCGTTCCCACCCCGGGGTCGAGGCTCCCCTCGGCTGGCTGCTCTCCGAAGAGTCCGTGAAGGGGTTGATCGGGCAGCTCCAGCAGGGACGCAACCGCCTGAACTTCGAGGCGCTGGGCACCGTCCTCGAACCGGGCCAGCTCAGCTGCGTCGACGGCTGAACGCATCGCCGCTACCAGCCCACCTCAATACCCGTTCTGGCAGCGCCAGCCCACCTCGGCACGGTTCTCGCAGCGCTAGCCCACCGGATTGGTGGGCTGGACACGAAATTTCGGGCGGTGGGGAGAGGGCCCGGGCGGGGATCTGGCACAACAGATGACAACAAATTCTCCGTTGTGTGATCTGGAACACAGACCGCCCAAGCGGCCTGGTGAACAATCGTTCTTGTTCAGCCGGTGCCAACAGCGATTCGCCTGGGATTGAGGGATCCGAAGCGAACCGCAGCAATGGCGGCGGCCCGGCTGAGCGATTCGGAGGGAAACCAAGAAAGTGGATGTCTACACAGTGATCGGATTGGCGGGCTTCGTTGCCTACCTCGCCGGCTACGCACTGCTTCAGGCTGGAGTGATCGACGGCAACGCTGCCGCCTACCCACTCATCAACCTGACCGCTGCGTCCCTGGTGTTCGTGAGCTTGTTGCAGGCGTTCAATCTCGCCTCGGCCCTGATTCAGGTGTCGTGGATTCTCGTCAGCATCTTTGGACTCTGGCGACAGGGCGTTGCCCGTGCTGCGGTTGGAGGGACTCGCAGCACGGGCCGCCCAACCAACGCTCGACCGGCCGATGCCAAGACGGCCGACCAAGTACTGGCTTCCTGACTCCCAGGGGAAGCCAAACGGATCTGTCATGGCGTCTCATCGGAGGGACGCGGCGCCATGACAGAATCCACCCATGACCACCACGCACGACTCCACGACCAACGTTGGCCTCATCGGCCTCGGTGGCATGGGTTCCTTTCATGCGATCACCCTGGCCCAGCTGCCGAACGTGCGGTTGGTCGCCTTGGCCGATCCAGGTCCGGATGTTGCAGCCACTGCCGCGGCGGCGGTGGCTGCACATTCTTCTTTCGCACCGGCTGTCCTCACTGACTCCGATCACCCCTTGGCCCTTGCCTCGGCTTCGGAGATCGAGGGTGAGCGAATTGATGCCATCGTGATCGCCTCACCTGATGGCACGCACGCCGATCTCGCCATCGCCGCGATGCAGGCCGGGCACCGCGTGCTGTGCGAGAAGCCGCTGGCCACCTCGATCGCTGACGCCCAGCGGGTGGTCGACACGGAGGTGGCACTCGGCTCACGCCGACTGCAGCTCGGGTTCATGCGCGAATACGACGTGCCTCATCGCCAGGTGGCGGAGGCCGTGGCCGGCATGGGCGAGATCCACTTCTTGCGCTGCGTCCATCGCAACACGCCCTCACCTGAACGGGATGACGCCACGATCATCGGCCAGTCCGTTGTTCACGATCTCCACACGCTCCGCTTTCTCACCGGGAGCGAGGTTGCTTCTGTCACGACCCACGCGTCTCGAACCGCGGGCGGTGCGCTGCGACACGTGGTGCTCCTGGCCGAGATGACGAGCGGAGCGGCCGGTGTGATCGAATTCGACGACGCAGGTTTCGCCTACGAAGTGACCGTTGATGTGACCGCAGAAGGCGGCACGGTCAGCACGTCGCCCCCAACTCGAGCTGTCATCCGGACCGACGGCGCCGTGCGGTCCAACATCGGGGCCGACTGGTTCGGATGGTTCGCCGACGCGTACCGAATCCAGGACGCAGCGTGGATCGACTCGATCACCAAGGCCGCAGCGGTCGGGCCGTCGGCATGGGACGGCCTCGTTGCCCAAACCGTGGTGGAGGCCGCACTGACGTCGCTCGAGAGCGGCCGACGCGAGCCGGTCGTGGTGAGAGACCGGCCCTCGCTCTACTGAGCCGGCTGCACCACTTCGAGCCCTGCCTAGCGTCCCAGGACTGAGTGCAACGCGACCCGATCGGCACGTGAACAACGGCTGACGATGCTGCGACAAAGAGCTTGGACTACCGTTCTCGTTCGACCCCAGCACGTTGCCGCGTGCTCCGAGTCCTCTCTTGCCATGACCCGCATCTTCACCTCCCTTCTTCTTGCACTTGCCCTTGGCGTTGCCTTGTTGGCTGGCGTCGGCGCCTTTTCCTCCAATGGCGGAGGTGCGTCGCTCGCCGCGGAGCCAGCTGCTGCCGCCGTCACCGGCTGCTCCTTCTCGATCACCGGCGACGTGGTGACCGTGGACTGGAGCAGCGACATGGACGCAGCCAGCTACGTGGTATCACGCAGGGTCGACGACGGTCCGATGTGGTGGCGTGGGCGAGTCACCGAACTCAGCTTCATCGACGAGCCGTCGGGCGACAGCGCCCTCACCTATCAGGTGCAAGCTCGCCGGCACGACGGCACCAAAGGCCAGCCCGTGCCCTGCCCCGAAGTGGTGGCCAAACCGCTCGCCCCATCGGCCTGCACGTTCGAACAGCGTGATGGCGCCATCAACGTTTCGTGGGAGTCGAGCCCAGCCGCAACGGGCGCCATCATCCTTCGCTCGTTCAACGGTGGCACCACCTGGTGGCGAGGCCGGGTGGCTGCTCCAGGCACAACATTCACCGACTCGGGTCGAGACGGCGAACTCGTCTACTTCGTGGCCTTGAAGAACGCGGCGGGCATCAGCGCACGAACCCAATGCTTGGATGTCAACGAACAGCTCCCCCTTGAAGCTCCACCCCTCGAAGCCGCACCGCTGGTGGAAGACGGGGGCGACGGCCGAGCAGACGATCAGGCCAACGACGATCACATGAATGCAGTGGCCTTCGGCGACATGGTCACCTGCGGTCAACTCGGTCCCGAGCGAGTCGCCCGGCTGATCGACGATCTCCCGGGGTTCATCCTTGGCCTTGGCGACTTCAGCCAGGAAGAGGGCACCAGGGAGCAGTTCGCCAACTGCTTCGATCCCGTCATGGGCCGACACAAGGACCGCATCGAGCCCGTTCCCGGCAACCACGAGTACCGCACGCCCGGCGCCGAGCCGTACTTCGAATACTTCGGCGCTGCCGCCGGCGATCCGGACAAGGGCTACTACTCCCGCATCAAGGGCAACTGGCAGATCCTCTACCTCAACAGCTCGTGCTGGGAGGTGGGCGGCTGCGAGGCCGACAAGCCTCAGCAGCAGTGGCTCGAACGAACACTCGACGCAGCCCCAGACGGCATGTGCCGGATCGCGATCATGCATCATCCCCGCTGGTCTTCATGGGGTCCGTACACATCGAACCAAGGGCTCGATCCCATCTACGGGCTCCTCTACGAAGCGGGCACCGACATGATCCTCACCGGCCACGCGCACCACTACGAGCGGCTCGTGAAGTTGGACGCCAACGGCCGGCCCGATCCGGAGAACGGGTTCCGCCAAATCACCGCCGGCACCGGCGGCACCTTGCCCCGCTTCCCCGACGCTGAGGACGTCCGCACCACCAGCAGTGTGTTGGAGACCGGTGTGTGGGGTGTGCTCGATCTGGATCTCTACGAGAACTCATATGCCTGGCGCTTCGTGACGGTTCAGAACGAGGTGCTCGACAACGGCACCGACACCTGCCTCGCCTCCTGAGCGACACCATCTGAGCCTCTCGCCAACGCCAAGCGGGACCCACCACAGCACTTCCCATGTACGGGCGGGTGGCCACCAACTACGGTGAGTGGGACTGGCGCAACGTGAAGCAACCGCGCCGGTCACACGGAGCACGCCAATGCGAAGAGGCCGAGGAACAGCTGGAGACCAGCCGCCCGAGCCTTTGCCCGCGCCGCTGATGTTCGATCCGAAGGACACCACGAGCCTGCTGGCCGACGTGTTCGAACCCGTCTTGCTCGGCACCACGGCGAACGACGAGCCGCTCCGGCCGCTCTGGGATGAACCGGATCCGGGCCCCGAACCTGCTGTCGAATGCGTCGACGTGTCGAAGTGGTACGGCACGTTTCAGGCGTTGGACGGCATCGATCTGCGGATCGAGACCGGCCAGGTAGTGTCGATCATCGGCCGGTCTGGCTCCGGCAAGTCCACCCTGGTGCGCTGCCTGAACCGTTTGGAGCAACACACCTCCGGTGTGATTCGAGTGCTCGGCCAGGAAGTGAACGACGATCGCTTCGTGCTCCGGGATCTCCGCGAGCGAATCGGAATGGTCTTCCAGGAGTTCAACCTGTTCGGACATCTCAGCGTGGAGGCGAACGTGGCGATCGGGCCTCGCCGAGTGCTCGGCCGCACGGCCGACGAGTCTCACGAGCTGGCCCTGGCCGCACTTGCTCAGGTCGACATGACTCGGCACGCACACAAGCGACCAACCCAACTCTCCGGCGGCGAGCAACAGCGAGTGGCCATCGCCCGCATGCTGGCCATGCAGCCCGACATCGTGTTGCTCGACGAGCCCACCGCCTCGATCGACCCCGAACTCACCAAGGGCGTGATGGAGATCGTGAAGGCCATTGCCGCCACTGACGTCACCGTCGTGGCAGTGACGCACGAGCTGAGTTTCGTGCGGGCCATCGCCGATCGGGTCGTGTTCATCGAGGACGGCCGAATCGTGGAGGAGGGAACGGCGCAGCACATGTTGACCTCGCCTGATCAACCTCGGCTCCAGCAATTCCTGGAAGACACTCGCATCCTCACCGGGGTCTGAGCGGGCCTGAAGGGCCCGTAGACACTGGGGTTTCTCCCGTTTCCCAGCACGCTGTCACACCTCATCTCTAACGTGTTGCCTGTCAGCAACAGGGCAGAGAAGGGGATGAAGACATGCCAGTACGAGAGAGCTACCAACACGGAACACCGAGCTGGGTGGACCTGAGCACGACCGACCCGGAGGGAGCGAAGGCGTTCTACGGCGCACTGTTCGGATGGTCGTTCAATGAGGAACCAGCCGGCGACCGGGGCGTGTACATCATGGCTCGCAAGGGCGAACACGCTGCGGCCGGGATGATGCAGCAGGCGCCAGAGCAGGCGGACATGGGGATTCCGCCGATGTGGAACACCTACGTGACCGTGGACGATGCCGACGCCACCGTTGCTGCTGCGCCCGATGCGGGTGGCAGCGTGATGATGCCAGCAATGGACGTGATGGACTCTGGCCGGATGGCGGTGTTGGTCGATCCCACCGGAGCGGTGGTGTGCGTCTGGGAACCTAAGGAACACATTGGCTGCGAGGTGGTGAACGAGCACGGAGCGCTCATGTGGAACGAAGTGACCACGCCCGACGTGCCGGCCACCGTGCCGTTCTACAACGCACTCTTCGGCTGGGAAGCCGAATCCATGGAGATGCCGCACCAGACCTACACGGTGTTCAACCTCGACGGGAACGGCATCGGCGGTGGCATGGCACCGATGATGGAGGGCATCCCGCCGCACTGGGGCACGGTGTTTGCCGTCGACGACGTGGCGGCGGCAACCGAGCAAGCCACCT
>CALKTH010000102.1 GCA_937997485.1 uncultured Acidimicrobiales bacterium
CCCCGAGCCCTTCAACGCATGGGGCGTGCGTCTGAATGCGCGCTGGCGCCGGAGCCAAGCCGGTCTCGAGGAATAGCGACACAGGCGAACGAGTCATTCGGAACGCAGAACGACCCCGGAGGGGAGTCCGGGGTCGTTGCGTTCCGAGAACGGATGCCGCTCAGGTCATGTCGGGGTGATGCTCCGCATGCAGACCCTTCGCTTGAGCTACCCACTCGTCCCGCTCGATTCGCCCGGGGAAGAAGGCCAACCGATCGTTCAGTGCAGCGACACCATCGCCGTCCAAGAGCGAGACTTGAAAGAAGTTCTTGAGACCGTTTTCATGAAGCAACCGCTCCATCTTCGGCCCAACACCGCTGATGAGCTGCAGGTCATCGACATAGTCGAGCTTCTTTCCTTTGGAAGCCTCCGCCAGCTGCTTCTCGAACGCATCGGCATAGGTGCCTTCGACGGTGACGAGGTCGTAGATCTCCTCACCGTGCTTCTCGAAGTGGAGTTGGGCGGCCTGCGGGATCCAGTTGTCTCGGATGATTCGTCCGGGGAACGCATCGATCCGACCCTCGAGCGACTCCACGGCGGCATGATCCAAGAGCGCCACTTGATAGAAGGTCGTGAGACCGTTCTCTCTCAGCACCGAATCCATTGCCGGACCGACGCCGCTGATGAGCTCGAGGTCGTCGTTGTAGTCGGTCGTCCGATCACTGCTCAACGCATGCAGGCGAGCTTCGAAGGCGTCGGCGCCCCCGTTCGATACGGCGACCTCACGGGTGGCGAGCACCTCTGCCTCGGCCGATGCTGCCCGCTCTCGTTCGGCCCGCTCGCGATCAGCCAAGAGCTCTTCGAGCTCGGCCACTCGACTGTCCCGCGCAATCGCCGTATCGCTCAGCCGAGCGATCTGAAGTTCCCGCGCTTCGAGTGTTCGCTCGAGCTCACCGATGCGACCGTTCCGAGAGGTGAGGTCGCCGCCGAGCGCCGCCAAGCGGCCCTCACGCTCGGCGACGAGGTCATGGAGCTCCGTCGCTCGACGATCCTGGTCGGCGATCTCACTCTCCAAGTCGGCCGTTCGGGCGAAGTGCGCAGCGAGGTCGCCCTCCAGCTCGGCGACTCGGGAGGTGCGGGCGTCAACGACGCTGTTCAGGTGGCCGATCCGATCATCGCGCTCGGCGATGAGTCCTTCGAGTTCCGTGGTCCGGAGATCTCGTTGAGCAACAAGATCCTCGAGCTCCGCGGCCCGAACATCTCGCTCACCCGCGAGGCCCTCGAGATCAGCGACCCGCCGGTCCTTCTCTTCGATCATGGATTCCAGTCCGTCGATGCGCTCGCCCCACTCACCAAGAGTGGTCTCGAGATGAGCGGCCCGTTCTCGCTCCGTCGCCGCGTCCGACCGCAGCGTGTCGCCCTGTGACCGCAGCGACGCGAGTTCGACGTTGAGCCCGTCGAGCGACGCCAAGGAGGAGTCACGCTCAGCTCGGAGATCGATGATCGTTCGGTCCCGCTCGTCGGCGAGGTGCTGCGCTTCGGACGCCGACGCTTCCAATTCGGCAACGCGGCCGTCTCTCGCGGTTACGACACCCCGAAGCTCAACGGCTTCTGACGACGCTTCGGCCGTGGCACTCTCGAGCTCGGCAATCCGGACCGAAGCCGACAGCGTCTCGCTCTCCAGTTCGTCGACGCGCTGACTTCTCTGCGCAACCAGGGACTCCAACTCGGCAATACGTTCGCCTCGGCTGTCCACGTCTGCTTCGAGTTGAGCAACGCGCTTCCGCTCTGCGGTCATCTCCATTTGCAACGTGTCGCTCTGCGATCGCAGACCAACCAACTGAGTGCTGAGGCCTCCGAGCGTTTCGACCGAAGAGTCTCGCTCCGTTCGTAGATCGATGATCTGGTGTTCCTGCTCCGCGAGCGTTGCCTCGAGAGTCTCCCGAGTCGTGGCGATCTTCTTCAAGTCGAGCTCACGTGCAGCGAGTCGGGATGACATCTCGTCTCGCTCCCTACCCACCGTGTCCAGGGAGGCGCTGGTGTCGGCCAAGCGCTCCTCGAGTTCGGACTGGGACGCCTTCAACTTCTCTTTCTCAGCGCCGAGCGAGACGAGTTCGCCTTCCCGTTCCTGCAGATCGGACCGAACGGCCACGAGCTCCTGCTCGAGCTTGAGTTCGTTCCGCTTGGTTGTGTCGAGGCCACCCTGCAGGCGGGACACGTTCGCGTCGAGATCACTTCGTTCGCCCTCGAGGCGTTGCACTCTGCCTTCGAACGCCCGTCGGTCATCGCGCCAACCTCGGCGCCACACCAACCAGCCGATGGCCAGGCCGAGCAGCGTGCCGAGCACGGGCCACAGCCACCACTCGAGGAAGAGCCAGAACATGTCGGGGAACCAGTTCATCAGTTGATCTCCTTGATCGTGATCTCGACTCGTCGGTTGTTCTGTTGCCCCTCGGCCGTGTCGTTCGTGTCGACTGGCTGGGACTCACCCTCCCCTGACGCCGTGAGTCGATCGGCGTCGATTCCTCGTGCAACCAGGCCGCTCAACACGGCCTCGGCGCGAGATTCGCTCAGCTCCTGATTCAGTTCGTCAGGACCTCGGTCATCGGTGTGGCCGACGATCTCCACCGAGATCTCCGGATTCGCCCCGAGCGTTGCGCTGATGCGGTCGATGAGGCCCTCGGTTTCCGGCGTCGGTATCGCGGTACCGCTCTCGAACTCGATGCCGAGCAGTAGGAGCTCATCGAGTTCCGTCTGGAGGGCCACGTTCGGATCGAGCTGAAGATCGATGGCTCCGTCAATCCCAGCGAGTGCTGAGGCCGCCGCGTCCAAGTCCGCCTGCGACCCGGCGATGCCACGAATCGAGAGAGCACCGTCCACCACCTGAGCGCTTCCGCTCGTCAGCTGTCCATCGAGCAGGGGGGCGAGTGCCATCAGCCCCGCCTCCGCTCCCGCTTCTACGCTGATGCCGTCAGCGAGGTCAGCCTGGTCAACGTTCAAAGCGGTGATGGCATCGCCCAGTCCGGAAGGAGCTGTTCCCCGTTGCACGGACTCGCCATTCGCCCACTCCACTACGAAGTTGGCGGGCTCGTCGGCGGCAGCAACGGTCAGCAGCAGCGAATCGATTGTCGGCTCGTCGCCCAGCATTTGGGTGAGCCGGGCTCGATCGTTCTCGGTCGGAACCACACCGGTGAGGGTGATCAGGTCGTTCTCGACCGAAAGCGTTCCTTCAACGATCTCTTCCTCGATGAGGGGGCTCACCGTCTCGGAGAGCGTTGCAAAGGTCTCGGGGGAGAGCGTGCGATCGGCGTCGGCATCGAGCGTCTCGACACCGAAGAGTTCACCCAACTCGCCGGCGAGTCCGGCCGGGACGGCCCCGGTGCCCGTACGACCCTCGCCGCTCCATGCGAGGTTGAAGCTGGCCGGCACCCCGTCACTCGCGGTAGCCGGCTCGGGTGATGGGGTGAGTCCGTCGAAACGGATTTCCACGTCTCGGGTACCGGCAATGTCCGCCAGGTCGGCGGCGACCATCTCGGCTTCGGCCCGAGAAGTGCCAGCGGGAACCGTCAGATAGCCGTCACGGCCATTCCACTCGACGGTGTAGCCGTCGATCGTTCGAGCCTGATACGAACCGACGGCAAGCGTTTCCTCGTCAAGTTCGTCTTCGACGTGAGGAAGTGCCCAGAAGCTTCCAAGAATCGGCAGGCCGAGAAAGCCCACCAGACCCCACGTGAAAGCCTTGCGGTCGGCTCGGGCCAGCGGATTCGCCGCTGCCGCCTTCGTCGCTTCGTTGCTCATGTCGCCTTTCCCTTTGTGCAGCGTTCGCCACACGCACTCGAAGATGAGACGAGTTGAAGGTCAACAATGTCGCGAGAAAGTAGGTCGAATGACCTACCTCGTTGGCCAGAGAGTCAGTGACTAGTTGACCGGAACAGGCTGGCGGAAGAGCGGATTGGCCGCTTGGATCACCATGGCCGAGAGCGGGAAAGCACCGTCGTCATCCATCGAGATGGACTGGCTCGAGCCGGTGCTGCAAGCGGCGAGGGTGAGCGCTGCGCCGAGGGTGAGGGCGGCGAAGCGGGCCGCCTTGCTGGTGCGAGTCCGTGAGTGGTTGGTGGAGGTGATCGTGCGGTTCATGGCGGTCCCCTTGGAGTCGATGTTGACACCGGAGACAACTGGTTCGGCCAGACATCGAGTCCACCGACAGCGGGGGTTCACCGCACGTTCAGATTGATCACTTGGTCGGCGAGGTCGAACGCCAGCTTGCGATGCGACACTGCGAGCACGGTGATGCCCGCTTCGGCGAGGTTGCGCCACAGCATCTGCTCGGTCTCGGCATCAAGCGCGCTGGAGAGATCGTCAAGAACCAAGAGCTCCGGCCGTCGAGCCAGCGCCCGGGCGGTCGCCACCCGCTGACGTTGACCACCGGAGAGCCGCATGCCGCGAGGTCCGACCATCGTCTCGACACCCTCCGGCATCTCGGCCACGTCCGCCGCGACCGCCGAGAGCTCGAGCGCCCAGTCGAGCGTGTCGCTAGGGCTCCCAAGCAACACGTTGTCCGAAAGGGAATCGGAGATGAGGCTGGGAACCTGAGGCAGGAAGGCTGCCTGAGGTGGGGCAAAGAAGGCGCCACGATCCTCGATCCGAACACCGTTCCACCGCACGTCTCCGGTCACGGTTGCTCGGTGCGCAAGCCCGAGCAGACCTCGCAACAACGACGTCTTCCCGGAGCCGATCGGCCCGGTGATCACCGTGAACGAGCCGTGCTCGAGCTCGAAGCTGAGATCCTCCACGACATTCACCGCAGTACCGCCGTTGAGTGGAGGGAACGAGACCGACAGCCCAGAGACCGAAAGCCGCTCGAGCGGCTGGCGTTCCAGCACCGCAGGAGCCTCGGGCTGGGGATCGGCGTGATCGAGTGGGAGGTGGCGAGGCGAGGCGATCTGAGCCGCGTTCCCATCGGCGACGAGCTCGCGCATGTTGTCGAATGCCACCGTGCTCTGCTTCTTGCGCGCCATCATCCGGCCGATCATGCGGGGCAGGAATCCGAGGTAGCCAACGAGCACGACGAACAACGTGAGCTCGGCTGGAGTCAGCGTTCCTGATCCGAGCGCTGCCGCGCTGACGATGAGCACGACGCCGAGCGCCACATCGGAGAAGCCATTGGTGACCGTCTGCAACCCTTCATCGAGCACTCGGTCGTTCACGCCCGTGGTTCGCCGCCGTTCGGCGAGCGTTCGGAGATGGTGTACCGACGAGGATCGAGCATCGTTGAGTTTCACTGTGGTGGCGGCGGCGAGGATGTCGCCAAGCGCGCCAGTGAAGGCCATGGTCGCCTGCCGATCCTGGCTGCGATACCGCTTGATGCGCTCATCGAGCGTCTTGACGAGGACCACGACAAGCAGCATGGGCACGACGAGCACGGCCGTCGCCACGCGGTCGATCGAGCCGAGCAGCGTGAGCGCCATGATCGTGAACGAGATACCGCCGGCGACGTCGAGCCAGGAGTCGACGAAGTCCGCCACATCTTCGGGGTCGTCGCGGAACAGCGAGACGGCCTCGCCGGCTGATCCGGTAGGCCGGCCTGCGGTTGGTCCGCCGCTCACCACTTGGGCGTGCAGCATGTTGGCTCGCATGAGCGACTGCATCATCTCCCAGGAGCGAATGAACCAGATCACACCCCAGTAAATGCTGAGGATGCGCCCGATCTCGGCCACGACGAGCAGCACCGAGAAGATGATGGCGCGACCCGTTGCTTCCTCCGCCAACGCCTCGAAGCCAGCCGACACAACGAGGCCGGTCAGGATCGGGAACGAGAAGAACACGATGAAGAGCAACATCGCGATCCACCACGACTTCGCCTTGTGCTGGCTGATTCGCCACGCAAGGCGCCACACGGGCACAGCAGGTTGGCCCGATTCGGAGGCGTTGGCCGCCACAACGTCGGACATCACGAAGCCTCCAAGGCCATCTCGAGCAGCCGGCGGTACGCACCGTCGGAACGCTGCTCCAAGACGGCACGCTCACCATGCTCAATGATGCGGCCATCGTCGATCACCACGATCTCGTCCACCGCGCTGAGCGTGGAGAGACGGTGGGCAACGATCACTGCGGTACGACCCTCGATGAGTTGGGCAACCGCACGCTCGAGTTTGACCTCGGTGGCCGGATCGATTCGAGCCGTCGCTTCATCGAGCACCACCAGGTCCGGAGACCGGAGCCAGATCCGGGCCATTGAGACGAGCTGCTCCTCTCCCGCCGAGAGTGACAGATCATCGGTGCCCATCAGCGCATCCAGCGACCCGTCGGCCAATCGATCGAGGCCGACACGGCGCAACGCCTCAATCACTCGGTCATCGCTGACTGCGGTGTCGTAGAGGGTCACGTTGTCTCGCACGGATGCGGCGAGAAGATGGACCTCTTGCGGGATCATCGCCACGCGCTGACGAAGCTCAGTCATGGGAATCTCAGCGATCGGCACACCGCCGAGAAGGAGCTGGCCGTCCGTCGCATCGACGAGTCGAAGCAGCAGACGAGTGAGCGTCGTCTTGCCACCACCGGTGCGGCCCACGAGTCCGACCGAGCGACCAGCCTTGATCTCGAGGTCGATGTCGCTGAGGATCGGATCGCCGTCGCCATAATGAAAGCTCGTGTTGGTGAACGTCAGCGAGAGCGCTCCCGGGTCGGGCGAGGTCGTGCCGCCCTCGTCGACCTTCGGTTGTTCCGCCCGAAGCTCGGCCACTCGAATCATCGAGCCACTGGCTTTCTGAATGACATCGAAGTTGTCGACCACATCCTCCAAGGGCTTGCGGAGGAGCAGCGCGTACTGCACGAGGAGGAGGGTGGTGCCGACGCTGATCAGCCCCGACGAAAGGAAGATGGCGGAAGCGGCGAGCGCCAACGCAATGCCAATGATCAGCGCCAACTGCACCCTGGCCCAGAAGGCGATGAAGGCCTTCTCCGACCGAACCGTGGCATGAAGGGCATCAACGCTCTCTTCGATGAAGCGCCACATCACGTGGGGTTCAGCTCGGTTCGCTCGAAGGTCTTCGCCCGCAGCGAGGCGCTCCTCGATCCCGCCATACATCTTGGCGTGGACTTGCATCTCCTCGACGGTCTCGCCCACTGCTCGGTCCCTCGTGCGAGTTGAGAGATATCCGGCGACGAGCACGTAGACGAGGAAGCCGAGGCCGATCTGCCACTGAATCCAGGTCAGGACGGCGAACATGCCAGACAGAAGAAAAGCCACGCCAAGGACCCGTGCCGCCACCTTGCTCAGGAAGTCAGAGACCGACGTGATGTCTCCGTCGATGCGCTGGATCAGCTCGCCTGGAGGGTGGTTGCGATGGAACTCGAGATCGAGACTGAGGACGTGGTCGGCCAGCTCAAGCCTGAGGCGGTTGGCTGTGTTCCACGCTGTGGTGGTCGCTACCCACGTCACGAAGACGTTGGCAATCTGAGCCAGCACTGCAATGACGAGAAAGCCAATCGCCGGCGTGAGGATGTCCGAGGTCGTCGCTTCGCCAGTCGCCGCCCGATCGACGACGACCCGCACGAGCAGCGGGCCGATCAGCAACAGCGCTGAGGCGACAGCGAGCACGGCTCCGAGCCGCAAATAGACCTTCCGCTCGGAGGCCACGAGATCGGCGAGGGCGCGCCAGTGAGCTCCGGAAGATGCCATTCCGTCAGTCTGCCCTTACTCGACACGGGTGTCGCCCGAGTTTCCGCACGTCACCTGGCCGCCCGTCTCGAGCTGCTCC
>CALKTH010000103.1 GCA_937997485.1 uncultured Acidimicrobiales bacterium
GTTGGCAGAACGCCGGACTTTGAATCCGGTCGTCGTTGGTTCGATCCCAACCCTGGGAGCGTCGAAGGAGTCCCGCTCATCGAGCGGGACTTCGCCGTTTCCGGCCAGCCCCTCCGGCACCACATCCAGGCCACAGGCCCCTGAGTGGCCCGTCAGATGGAACCGTCCGCCGACGGGTCGTTCCGAGAGGCCCAGTGATGGGCTTGTCCAGGGTCGAGCTCAGATGCCCTGGACGTCCAATAGGCGCGTTGGCCCGTCCTCCAGATCGACCCGCCTGACAGCCACAGCCTGGGGAGAGCGAAACTGCCCACTCCTCCGGTTGAGCGCTCGAATTGGGTGGGGCCACCATCGCCCGTCCTCGGGCCAGAACGGATTCGTGTTTCGTCATCGGATCTCCACTTGCCGGGTGTCCCTCTTGGGGACATGATTGATGTCTGCCAGAAGGGCGACTTCTCCGAGACCTGTGAAGGGGTCGATGTGTCGCCGTAGTGCCGAGCCAAGATCACGTCTTCCTGTCTCTCGGCGACCGCCGTATCGAGGGGCGGGGAGGCGTCCCCGTTGAGGGGAACGGGATGGGACGCCTACGGCATGCGCTGCCCCGCACCCCTCGATGGGTTGCTGTTGACTGTGACGCTTTCCCATTTGTGCGAGCGGTCAGCGGCGCAAAGAGAGGAGGGGCCGACCCGACTGACTCCGGGCCGGTCCCTCTTGTCTCTTGGGTGGCATGTCGCTCGGGAGCCTCGTTGTGAGAGCATCAGACGATGCGCACGGTCACCTACGTGACGGACATGGGCGATGCGCCGCTGGTCGCGAAGGCGCATCTCGAGGTGTTCGGTGAGATCCGGCCGGCAGCCACGATTGTTGAGGTGTCGGCGCTCGACGATCCTGCCCGAACGGTCGAGATCGAGGTGTACGCCATCGAGTCCGGTGATGGGTCCTAGATCGACACCTCGCAGCCAGCCACCTCGCTGCGACGACCGGGGACGTTGTCCCTGCCGGGATGGTTTGGGGTGATCCACCGGTGGGGTGAGCCCTCCGAGTGAGCTGTGGGTGTTCAACGACTCACACTCAACCGGAGGACTCGTGCCCCACGCTAGAACCCAACACCCCAACGCGCTCCTGACCCCGAAGCACCGCCGTCGAATGGTCGACTGCGTCCTGGTCGACAAATGGACCATCGCCGCGACTGCTGACCGTTTCCAGGTCGACGCCAAGACCGTCCGCAAGTGGCGAGACCGCTACAAGGCTGAGGGCGAGGCCGGCTTGCTTGATCGCTCGAGCCGCCCCCACAACTCACCAAACAAGACCACCCCGAAGAAACAAGCCGAGTGTCTGCGGCTTCGTCGCAAGCGCCGCTGGGGAGCCGATCACATCGCCCACGAGGTCGGCCTCGCAGCATCCACGGTCCAGAACATCCTCAACCAGGCTGGCGCCGGTCGGCTTGATCAAGGCGACCGGGCCACTGAACCCGTGGTGCGTTATCAGCGGGAACGGCCGGGCGAGCTGGTGCATGTTGATGTGAAGAAACTCGCCGCTATTCCTGATGGCGGCGGGTGGCGCACCCACGGGCGAGGCGCCAGGCCGAAACGATCGGTGGGCTACCGCTTCCTGCACTCCGCCATCGATGACCGAACCCGGCTGGTGTACTCAGAAATCCATGATGATGAACAAGCAGGCACCGCGGTGGGGTTCTGGCACCGAGCCCTGAACTGGTTCGCCGACCGCGACATCACCGTGGAACGGGTGCTGACTGACAACGGGTCCTGCTACCGGAGCAGGTTCTGGCTCAACTACAACGCTGCGGCAGGTGTGGTGGTGAAGAAGACCCGTCCGTATCGGCCTCAGACGAACGGCAAGATCGAGCGTTTCCACCGGATCCTGCTCGAGGAGTGGGCCTACATCCGGCCCTGGCGATCAGAACGCGAACGCCAAGCTGGCTACCGCCGCTTCCTCCACTTCTACAATCACCACCGATCCCACGGTGCACTCACCTGGGCAACCCCGATCGGCGCTCTCACCAGCCTCACCGGGGACAACCTCCCCGAAGACCACACCTAGCGCTAGCGGCCTGGCCGCGTCGCGGGAATCCGATCCCGGCGTTTCGCTGCCCTCACCGAGTCCAGTATTTGAGCCGTCTGGTTCATTCGTGTTACCTCCCTGGGTGATCTATGCTGTCCCTGAAACGAGTGACACCGTGCCGGTAGGCGGCGCCGGACAGGTGGCACCGATAGATCCCGCTCCGACGGACTCCTCAACGCCGCGTTTGGGGTTCGACGAAGCGGCCCTGCCGGGGGATGGCGCTGGCGCGTTTCGGCGCGCTCGTTCCGCCCTCGGCGGGTGTTGGTCGGAGCCAGTCGAACGGACGGCCGAACGTCGGCCGACTCGGTAGGCGTGCGAGCGGCCGTTTCTTCTGTGGGCCTACGGACCCACGGGGATGGGTAGAAAGGCCTCAAGGTCGTGGGTCATTTGGGCGATACCTCATGTGCCGCCAGATGAGGAGTCCGACTCATGCCCACGTCCCGCCGACGCCCGACGCCCGCCCCAATCGATAAGCCCCAACCTTCCAGCGTTCTTCCATCGTTGGTGATGTGGTCGCTGGCCTTGTTCGCCGGATTCGTGGTGACTGCTTCTCTAGCGACGTTCGTGACTGATCTCGTCACATCGAGTGACGGAGCGGTGATCGCAGTGCTCACCGGCGTAAGTGCACTTGCCCGAGTTGGCTTCGGGCTCTTGATCGACTCCTGAGGGCTGTTTCGACACGCTCAGAACGTTCTTGTCTACTGTCATTCCCATCTGCCTGAGGGGCGCATGGGAATGGACGACATCGAGGATCAGGCAAACGAGATTGCTGCGCTGGGCTGGGTAGACGCCGACGCGCTTCTTGATTCCTATGGTCTGCCGGTTGAGCCCGACCCGAGCCGGTTGCTCCTCGAGTGGCCGGATGTCAACGCGTATGTCCTTGCGGTCTTGGCACGATCTGACCCCGCCCAACTCGGCCGCCTCGATCGTCTACGGCGACTCTTCGAGCCGCACGAACTCCAGACACGCTGGCTTCGATACAACGACGAGATCCGATCTCTTGATCGGTACCCCACTCCTCGAAGCTCGCTTCGCCGAACTTCAGTGCTCGAAGGACTTCTTCGAGAGGGCGTTTGGTACTTCGCTCTGTCGATCTTCATCCTCGTGGTCGGCGGGATCCTGAACGCCGCGATTGGCTCAATCGTCACGGTGGATGAGGCGCAAGCGTGGATCCGGTCGGATTTCGACGTCGTTGAGGATCCTGCGCTTGAAGCGATTGGTAGAAGCGTGCAAGGACTGCTCTTTGCGTTGTTGTGCACGGGTCTCACGATTGCGTTGCTCTGGAGTCTCGTCTCATCACGAGTTTGGAAGTGGGCTGCGACAGCCGTCGGAGGGATTCTTACCTCGGTCACCCTCGACACTTTGGTGAGTGCGTCGCCAGATTGGGCTGGGTTATGGGTCTTGTTGCTTCTCGCCGAATTTGCAGTGTTCGGTGCTCTCATGCTCGGTCCCGTCCTGTTGGCGGCGGTTCCCTTCATCTGGCTGTTCCAACCGCGGCCCCGGCGTTGGATCTTCGCCCGCATTGGTTTGGGTCTCTTGGTCGCATGGACGCTTTTGAGTAGTCAGCGGGACGAACGTGTCGAATTCGTGGCGGACTGGCCTGGAGACCGAGCGATTGCCGTGGTGTTCGCGGCGTTGCTCGCGTGGGGTTCACTTGCTGCGGCATGGCATGCGTTGTCGGACATCTATCGATGGCAAGCCCAGCGCGACTACTGGGCGTTCCGCGTGGCGCAACTGCGGCCGGACCGGCGTGTGCTCGCCCGGCTTCGCGTTGAACTCGTCGACCCCGAGTTCTCGGCGGAACCCACCCCAGAAACGTACGTGCCACAGGCCGGTTCGCTGGGGCTGGCGTTGTCCTCTGCCTCGTACTCTCGTTGGGAGTGGGTGACCCTCGAAGGTTTGCGTCACGCAGGCGCGACATTCGAGAAGGCCGTCGAGGCCGCCGTCGACAACACCTTCAATGTGCCGATTGAGCGTCGAGATCTGGACGACGGCATGGTCTTGTTCAAGGGCCATACCCCGGAGGCTCAACGGCTGAAGCCAATCGTCGCTTTGTTCCCGGAGTACTGGTTCGACGAGTGCGATGAGCGTGGCCTGCTGATCTCTGTTCCGAGCCGTATGTCGGTGTTCGTGCACGTTGTTGCCAGGTTCTCCGAGTGGGGTCTCGATGATGAGGCTCTGCACGACCTGGTGGGCGGGCTGGCCGAGAGTGCGGCGGCAGCCTTCGCTATTGACGCGAATCCGATCTCACCAAAGCTCCTCTGGTGGAGGGACGGCAGCTTCGAAGTTGTCAGCAATGGCGATGGAACCACGGTTCTCTCGACCGAGTTGCTCGCTGCCCTTCGGGGCAACGACAGGTTTGACGAGCCAGGATCGCAGTGCTCATCGGCGTGAGTGCACTTGCCCGAGTTGGCTTCGGGCTCTTGATCGACTCCTGAGACTTGCTACAACAGAGAGATGCCAAAGCGCACCCTCTCTGCCCTGGTGATCGCCACGAGCTCTGGCGCCACGATGCGCTCGGAGCGCCCGAAGCCGATTCATCTGCTGTGTGGCCGGCCCATGATCTCCTACGTGCTCGATGCACTGGAGAGCGTGGAGACCGACTCCACGGTCGTGGTCACTGGCCTCCACGGCGATTGGGTCAGCAAACGAATCCTGGAAGATCCCCCCGCACACCGGCTCGATTTCGTAGAACAGCGCCTGAACCGGGGCTCGGCCGACGCGGCCCTGGTCGGTCTGACTGGCTTTGACGACTTCGACGATGAGGGCGACGTGATCATCGTGCCTGCCGACCTCCCGCTGCTGGAGACCGACACCCTGGCAACGCTGCTCTGGGAACATCGCAAGTCAGACGCCGCATGCACGGTGCTCACCGCCAAGGCGGAGGATCCCGCGGGCCACGATCGTGTCATACGAGACGGCCGAGATCGCATCGCATCGATCATCCGCCACGCTGATCTGGTCGGCGACGAGCACGAGACGAACGAGGTCTCACTCGGCGTGTTCTGCATTCGCCGTGGACTCTTGGCTCCTGCTGCTCGCCGCACGCGGCCCGACATCTCTGATGGTCTGCAGCACATCGCCTCGATCGTGGAAGTGCTGGCCCAGAGCGGTCACCCGATCGCCGCGGCCAGCATCGACACGCCGATCGATCACCTGCGTCCCGTCGACAACCGCCGTCACCTGGCCGAAGCCGAGGCCGAACTTCGCCGCCGCACCAACCTGCGCTGGCTCGATCGCGGCGTCACCATGATCGATCCGGAGCGCACCTACATCGATGTCACGGTGGAGCTCGGCACCGACGTCACGCTGTTCCCAGGCACGATTCTTCAAGGAACCACCATCATTGGTGACGGGTGCGAGATCGGCCCCGATTCACGCATCGACCGTTGCCAGGTTGGCCGCAACACCGTCGTTGAGAAGACGATGGCTCGCCTCGCAGAAATCGGCGATCACTGCCGGGTTGGGCCGTTCGCCGTGGTGGAGCCTGGCGCTGAGCTGGCTGATGGCACGGTGACGGGGCCCTTCTATGCTGCACGCCCGGGAGAGTGACGCTGCCGGCAAGTTCGACACCGTCCACATGACAAGGGCACTCTTGCGGGTGCATGCGTGACGCCGACCGGCAACGGTCATCGGGGAGACAATGAAGTTCACCAAGAAGACCATCCGGCTGTTCGCGGGCCGTCACAACACCGAGCTCTCCGAAGAGGTGGCCGCCGCACTCGGCGTTCCGCTGACGGAGGCGCACATCGCACAGTTCGCCAATGGCGAGACCCACTGCCGGTTCGCTGAGTCCATCCGTGGCGCCGATGTGTTCATCATCCAGAGCCACGGCTCGCTGGAGGGCCGCTCGCTCAACGACGCCGTGATGGAACACCTGATCATGGTGGACGCCGCTCGCCGTGCCTCGGCCAAGCGGATCACCGCCGTCATGCCCTTCTATGGGTACGGCCGCCAGGATCGCAAGAGCGAGGGGCGAGAGCCCATCACTGCTCGCCTCATGGCCGACATGTTCGAGGCGGCGGGTGCGTCTCGCCTGGTTTCGGTCGATCTGCACAGCGGACAGATCCAGGGCTTCTTCAATGGACCGGTCGATCACCTCACCGCCATGCCGGTCCTCATCGATCACTTGAGCCAATACGGCGAGGATCTCGTCGTGGTCTCCCCGGACGCTGGCCGAGTGAAGGTGGCCGAGCGCTACTCGCAGCACTTGCACGCCGATCTGGCCATCGTGCACAAGCGCCGCCTCCAGGGAAAGAAGAACAGCGTCGAAGCCAAGGATGTGGTCGGTGAAGTCGAAGGCCGCCATTGCGTCCTGATCGACGACATGATCGACACTGCTGGCACCATCTGCCAGGCCGCCGAACTGCTCGTCGAGCGTGGCGCGGCCTCGGTGTTCGCGGCGGCAACGCACGGCGTGTTCTCCGGCCCGGCCATCGAGCGTCTCAAGAGCTCGGTGCTCGACAAGGTCATCGTCACCAACACCCTCCCGTTCCCGGAGGAAAAGCAATTCGACAAGCTTGAAATTCTCTCCATCGCGCCGCTGATCGCCGATGCGATTCAGGCCGTGTTCGACGACAGCTCAGTGTCAGAGATCTTCGGCGGAGAGAACCAGCAGTAGCTCCTCGCTGCCGGCCGTTTCTTCGGTCGACACCGCTATCGTTCCCGGGTTGTTGGCGCCTGCTGCTCTCGCGACCCTGCTCGAGAATCACTGCGCCGAGAAGAGGAAAAGACTATGTCGACCATTCAAGCGACGTCCGGCCGTGCACTCGGCTCTCGTCCCGCCAAGCGCCTCCGGGCCGAAGGCCAGCTCCCTGGCGTCCTGTACGGCCGTGGCATCGAGCCCGTCCCGATCTCGGTGGTTTACACCGAGCTTCGCGAAGTTCTGAAGGGCGAAGCCGGTCTCAACACCGTGTTCCAGCTCGTCGTTGACGGCACCGAGCACCACGTCATCGTGACCGACATCCAGCGCGATCCGATCAAGCGCACCGTCCGTCACGCCGACTTCCTGCGGGTCGAGGACGACACCAAGATCACCATCACCATTCCGCTCGAGCTCGTCGGCAAGGCCGCCGACGTCGTCGAGAACGGCGGCATGATCGAGCAGAAGATGCACAGCCTGAAGGTGCTCGTCACCCCTCGCAACATCCCGAACTCCATCGAAGTCGACATCTCCAACATGACGATGGACCAGCGCCTGGCGCTCGGCGACATCGACCTGCCCGAAGGTGTCAGCACCAAGGTGCCCGGACGCATCACCATCGCCGCTCCCGTCGTTCCCCGTGGCCTCAAGTCCATGGCTGAGGAAGAAGAGGGCGAAGGCGAAGAGGGCGCAGAAGCAGCAGCCGAAGAATCCTCGGACGAGTAGAACTCGCCCAGGCGGTCTGACTGATGGCTCTGCTGTCTCGTCGCGCTGGCGAACCCCGTCGCAAGGGAACGCCATCAGATCTGCTCGTTGTCGGCCTCGGAAACCCCGGGGCCGAGTTCGACGGAACGCGTCACAACGTGGGCGCCGAGCTCGTGGCCTTGCTGGCCAATGAGCACGGCGCCCCGTTGAAGCGCGGCAAAGAGCGGGCACTCGTCTCCGAGGTCACCATCGGTGGCAAGCGGGTCGCACTCGCCTTCCCGCAAACATTCATGAACAACTCGGGTGAATCCGTCCGGCTGCTCACCCGGCGCTTCGGCATTGAAGATGCCGACAACCTGCTTGTCGTCCATGACGAGCTCGATCTCGACGTCGGCCGCCTCAAGCTGAAGCAGGGTGGCGGCATGGCCGGTCACAACGGCCTCCGCTCCATCACCCAACACATCGGCACCACCGACTTCATGCGGCTCCGCATCGGTGTCGGCCGCCCGCCGGCATCACAGGCCGGGCGAGACTTCGTACTCCGTCGGCCCGGCAAAGCCGATCGAGTCTCGCTCGACGTCTCGATCGCTCAGGCCGGCGATGCCGTTTCGCTCATCCTGCGAGACGGTCTCGATGCCGCGATGAACATCGTCAATCGCAAGCCGGAGTAGCCAGCGCCGCTGCTGTGCGGGAGTTGTGAAGGTCTTGTGCAGCGCTGCACCTGCCTCCCGCTGACGCTCTACGGTGGCCCACATGAGGCGTTCACTCCTGTCCCGTTTGGCCTGGCCGGCCATCCTGTTCGGGACGCTTGCGGGCACCGTTGCGCTCACCTTCGCCGATCGAGCGCCCGGCATCGTCAAGGCAATCGCTGCTCCCTTCCGGCGGGCATTGCCTCGCATCGAGCAGGCGCTTGGCATCAATTGGATCGACCGGAACGACGTTCCCTTCGAGAACGACACGCTCGGCCACATGGCCCTCTGGATGACGATCACGGCCATCACGATCGTGGCAGCACGGGGCCGATTCCCCACCCGCTGGCTCGTGGCCATGCTGGTCGTTGGCGCATTGCTCACCGAATACGCGCAGCCGCTGCTCAGCAGCAGCCGCAGCATGACGGTCTCCGATTTCGGAGCGAACCTGGCCGGCATCTGCTTTGGCATCGTGGCCGGGCTCATTGGGCGCTGGATCATGAGCACTCGGCTCATCAGGTCGCGTCAGTCCTCCCTAGCCTGAGCGAGTGAGTTTCGATCTCCTCCCACGCCTCGTCGCCGAAGACGAGGCCATCACCCGCGTCATCGGTCGGTCCACTTCCGTGTTGGCTGTCGCTGAACCGGCCCGGGCGATGACCATCGCTGGCCTGGCATCAGGCTCTGGCCGCCGCCCGATCCTCGTCGCGGTGCCAACCACGGGAGAAGCCGATCGCCTCGTCAGTGATCTCTCCCTCTACATGGGGCCCGACGAGGTGCTCTCGTTCCCTGCCTGGGAGACGCTGCCGTTCGAACGCGTAAGTCCGTCGATCGAAGCGATGAGCAACCGAAGCCGAACGCTCTGGTATCTGCAAGATCCGGAGCAGTGCCCGCAGATCATCGTGGCTCCGGTTCGGGCGCTGGTGCAGCGTCTCGGTCCTCACGTCGAAGAAGTCGAGCCCGTCATCATCGGCACGGGCGATCAAATTGACCCGCAAGATCTTGTGGAACGACTCGTGCTCGGCGGCTACCGGCGCGAACCACAGGTGGAGCATCGAGGAGAAGTGGCGATCCGCGGCTCCATCGTCGACGTGTTCCCCGCCACGGCCGAGGCGCCCGTGCGCATCGACTTGTGGGGCGATGAGGTTGATCGGCTCACGCACTTCACCGTGAATGATCAGCGGTCGACGATCGATATCTCTGAAGTCGAGATCTTCCCCTGTCGCGAAGTTCTGGTGACCGAGGACGTTCGAGAGCGAGCGGAAACGCTGATCGCTGGCGAACCGTGGGGCCGTGAACATTGGCAGCGGCTCTCCGACGGCGAGATGTTCGACGGCATGGAGTCGTGGCTTCCATGGCTCACCGATGACGAGCGTGTCCTCCCCGATCTTCTACCGCCCGACGCTCAGATCGTGCTGGTCGAACCTCGGCGCATGCGCGACCGGGGCGCCGACCTCCTGGCAGAGGAAGCCGATCTCGCTGCCAGCCTGGCCAAGACCTGGGGCGCCCTCGCCGAAGACGACGACGGCGCGACCGAAGACCAGTTCCCCCGCCTGCATCTCTCGTTCGACCGGCTCCTCGGCAAAACCGACGCGCCCGTGGTCACGGTCATGGCCATCCCCGACTCACCCCAGGTCTCGGTTCTCGACGCCTCCGGGTGGGAAGCCCCGGGTGAGCAGCTAGCCGCTCGACTGCAGCAGTTGCTGAACGATCGGGCTCGCGTCGTTGTCACCGCCGATGGCATCGGATCTGCCGCCCGGGTGCGGGACCTCCTGGGCGAGTGGGGCATCCATGTTGCCGATCACGGGGCGTCGATCCCCGAGGTCTTCAGCCCTGGCGGCCACCTCGTCGTCGCCGCCGTGGAGCGCGGCTTTGTCCTGCCCACCGCCGGCCTGGCCATCATCACCGAGGCCGAGCTGACCGGTCGTCGCCGCGCTCACCGCAAGGCGAAGCCTCGCAAGCGCCAGAGCGACGGCTTCTTCGACGACCTCGCTCCCGGCGACTTCGTCGTCCATCACCAGCACGGTGTTGGAAAGTTCGGCGGAATGGTCAAGCGCCGCATCGGCGGTCACGAGCGTGACTATCTGATGCTCGAGTATCGGGGCAATGACAAGCTCTACGTCCCGAGTGAGCAGATCGATCTCATTCGTCGCTACACCGGCGGCGAGAGCCCCTCGCTTCACCGCCTTGGTGGGGCCGACTTCGCCAAGTCCAAGGCCAAGGTGCGCTCCGCGGTCGAGGAGATCGCTCAGGAACTCGTGGTGCTGTATCAGCAACGCATGAGCACTGCCGGGCATGCGTTCGAGGCCGACACCCCCTGGCAAGCGGAGCTTCACGCTTCGTTCCCGTACGAGCTCACACCCGACCAGGCCACCACCATCGCCGATGTGAAGGGCGACATGGAAGAGCCCGTTCCCATGGACCGTCTTGTTGTGGGTGACGTCGGCTTCGGCAAAACCGAGATCGCCGTTCGAGCCGTGTTCAAAGCGGTGCAGGGCGGCAAGCAGGCGGCGGTTCTCGTGCCGACCACGCTGCTCGCGCAGCAACACTACGCCACGTTCACGGATCGCTTCGCTCCGTACCCGATCCGGGTCGAGGTGCTCTCTCGCTTCCTCACGACCAAGCAGGTCAAAGAGGTCGTCGCCGCTTGCGAGCGAGGCGAGGTGGACGTGCTCGTCGGTACGCACCGCATCCTCTCCGACGATGTGAAGTTCCCGAAGCTCGGCCTCCTCGTGGTCGACGAAGAGCAGCGTTTCGGCGTGCAGCACAAGGAATCGATCAAGCGCTTCAAGGCTGAGGTGGACGTGCTGACCCTGTCGGCCACGCCGATTCCTCGCACGCTCGAGATGTCCCTCACCGGCATTCGAGACCTGTCGTTGCTGAACACGCCGCCCGCCGATCGCCAGCCAATCCTCACCTATGTGGGCGAGTACGACGACCGGGCCGTTGCTGAAGCGATTCGTCGCGAGCTGCTGCGCGAGGGCCAGGTGTTCTACGTGCACAACCGGGTGCAGAGCATCGAGAAGGTCGCCAACGACATTCGCTCTCTCGTGCCCGAAGCTCGGGTGGCGATTGCTCACGGCCAGATGGACGAAGGCTCGCTCGAGAAAGTCGTGCTCGACTTCTGGGAGGGCGACTACGACGTGCTGGTCTGCACCACCATCATCGAGTCCGGCATCGACATGCCCACGGTGAACACGCTCGTGGTGGACCGGGCCGAGATGCTCGGTCTAGGCCAGCTCCATCAACTTCGGGGTCGCGTCGGTCGGTCCGGACAGCGGGCGTACGCCTACCTCTTCACCCGTCCCGACGCGGTGCTGTCCGAGGACGCCCACGAGCGTTTGAAGACGATCGGCGAGGCGACCCAACTCGGCTCGGGTTTCAAGATCGCCATGCGAGACCTGGAGATCCGTGGCGCCGGCAACCTGTTGGGCGTAGGCCAGTCCGGCCACATCGCTTCCGTCGGCTACGACCTCTACTGCCAGATGGTGACCGACGCCGTGGCCGAGTTGAACGGCACGGTGAAGGAAGAGCCAGTCGAGATCAAGCTTGACATCCCTGTCGATGCCAACCTCCCGCACTCCTACGTCAGCATGGAGCCCCAGCGGCTCGAGGCATATCGCAAGCTCGCTGCTGTCACGAGCGAGGCCGAAGTCGAAGACATCCGGGCCGAATGGCTCGATCGCTATGGCCCCATTCCCGAGGAGTCCGAACGTCTCCTGGAGGTGGCGTTGCTCCGCGCCGAGTGCTCTCGCCTCGGTGTCCGAGAGGTAATTGTCGTCAAGGGCAGCGGCATGGGCGGACCGAACTTCATCGCCCGACTCGGCCCCGTCATCTTCAAGGTCAGCCAGGAGGTGCGCTTCGAGCGTCTCTTCCCCGGTGGCGTTCTTAAGCCCAGCGAGTACGGGCCGGACGGCGGCCAAGTGCAGGTCGGCCTACGCAAGAAGAACAATCTGGCGAATGACATTCGTACCTTCCTGCAGACCATGTATCCGCAGGAAGCCAAGACATCAGCAGAGGCCAGTGGGCCGAGCGCTGCAAGCGGAGCGACGGTGACGTCGTCCGGACGAAGGGGAACGAACCGTGGCTGAGATCACATCGTGGAAACGGGCAATGATCACCGGAGCCTCCAGCGGCATCGGACGAGAGATGGCCCGCCAGCTGGCGGCCGACGGAACAGCGCTCGTCATCGTCGCCCGATCCGAGGAACGGCTGACCGACCTGGCCAAGGAACTGGGCGTTGAGGTGCAGGTGATGGTGGCCGACCTCTCCGAGCGCCCGCAGGTTGACTGGGTCGCTGAACGTCTGGCTGCGTCAGACAAGCCCATCGATCTGCTGGTGAACAACGCCGGCTTCGGCCACACGGGCGAGTTCGCTGATCTCGACATCGACGATGAGTCGTCCGTGATCGACGTGAACATCCAGGCGCTTTCTCGGCTCAGCCATGCGGCCGCCGCCGTCATGCGGGAGCGAGGCCACGGCGGCATTCTGAACGTCTCTTCCGTCGCCGCCTTCGCCCCCTCGGCTCGCAGCGCCACGTACTCGGCCACGAAGGCCTTCGTGTCCAGCTTTACTGACGGCCTCCATCAGGAGCTGACACCTCACGGTGTCCACGTCTCCGCCTTGTGCCCCGGACTCACTCGCACCGAGTTCCAGGAGCGTGCGAACTACGACACGTCCGGCATCCCCGATGCTCTGTGGCAGGAAGCCGACGTCGTGGCGGCTGCTGGCCTGGCCGCCGTGGCAAAGAACAAGGCGTCGGTGGTGACTGGCGCCCAAAACAAGGTGGCCGCAGGCTTCTTGAAAGTGGCGCCCGGCGGCGTTCGCCGCTTCGCTACCGAGAAGCTCAACCAGAAGTAGCCCTGCTCGCC
>CALKTH010000104.1 GCA_937997485.1 uncultured Acidimicrobiales bacterium
CCGAAGTCGAGCACCTCGATCGTTCGACCGGCGGAGTAGAGCATGGAGTGATGCTTGTCGACCGACAGGACCGTTGCCCCGGCAACGCTGCGTTGACCGACAGGGCGAGCCACGAACGAGAAACGCAAGCCGTCGACCTCCATCGTGTCGAGTGGTCCGTCGGTGCTTGCGCCAGGCGATCGGCTGAAAAAGGCGACGTCGGCAATGGCCTGACCGAGCAAGGCAGGTGAGATTCCGGCGGGGCACGCCAGGCCTCTGGCCCGTTCCTTCGTCACGGGTTCGTGGCACAACCAGACCCGTCCATCACTGTCGACGATCTCCATGCGCAGCCCCGGTCCGACCGTCCAGTTGTCGGACCAGTCCGGATTGCCGAGGCGCGGGTCGAGGGCGCCGCTCATGACGCGGGACCCAGCCAGGTCATCAGTGCATCGGTGTAGGCATCGCCGACATCTTCCTGCAGGAAGTGCCCGCCGCCTTCGAGGATGACGTGAGGCTCCTCCTGCGCTCCGGGGATACGGGCCACGATCGGTTTCCAACCGTCGGGAGCCACGGCGTCTTGATCGCTGAAGATGGTCAGCACTGGTTTGGTCCACTCATCGAAGACGTCCCACGCAGCGTTGCATGCGGGATACATCGGATTGTCGGGCCGAGTCGGCAGGAGCTGGGTGAAGGCACGACTCCCGATGGTGAGCGCGGGATCTGGATAGGGAGCGCGGTAGCCGTGCACGACTTCGCTGGTCGGCTGGGTGACCATGGTCATCGGCAGCAACGTCCACGGCTGCCACTCGGGAGTGGTCCGAGCGAACTCCTGGAAGTCGGCGAACGGCCCAGTTGCTTCGATCACCTCGGGAAGCGGCTCGGATGGATCACGCCACGGCAAGCCGGTGTTGGAGATCACCAATCGCTCGACGAGGCCTGGATTCTCGGCGGCCAGGCGCATGCCAATGATGCCGCCCCAGTCGTGCAGCACGAACGTTGCACCCGAGAGCTCCAGCTGATCGACGAGGAGCGCACGCATCCACTCGACGTGGCGAGCGACGGTGTAGTCCGCCATCTCCGAAGGCTTGTCAGACAGGCCCATACCGATGAGGTCGGGTGCGATGACTCGATAGCAAGCATCAACAGCGGCGGTGATTTGGTGACGCCAGATGTAGGACCAGGACGGGTTGCCGTGCAGGAAGACAACAACCGGCGCGTTCGCATCTCCAGACTCAACGAGGTGGACGTTGAGATTCGGACCATCGGCTTGGTCGGAGTCGGCCGGGATGCTGACGAAGCGGCTACCACTCGGATAGTCGGCGATGCCTCCCAAGATCTTGGCGGCCTCGGCTTCTGAGGTGCGGAGGATCTCCATCAGAAAAGGACCTTCTGCGGATCGGTCAACGAACGTGCGACGTCGTCCAGGGCTGGGTCAGCGATGACGACGTAGTCGGCCTCGCTGTGCTCGGAGCCGCGTGCCACGAGTTGGTCGGCGACGGAGCGGGTGACAAGGTCGTAGCGAGCCTCAGCAAAGGTTCGATCGTCACCGATGATGCGATCTTCGATCGCGAAGCGGCCGATCCGCACACTGTCGATCTCCGCCGCAATGTCGGGAGTGTCGGGATCAGCCACGACTTGCAGAAGCAGCAAGCGGTCATCCCTGGCACCCGACTCTTGCGGCGGCACGGGTTCACCCTCGGCTGGGAACGTGGCCATCACGATGGTGAGGTCCATGCCTGCCTCCTTGTGGTCCTCGTCCTTCCGGAAGTCGGGGTTTGACGACATCTCGATCATGGCCATGCGGTCCCGGTACTGCGCGATCGCAATGCGGTCCCAGACATGGGTGTCACCCACCAGTTGGTGGAGCACCGGAGCCATCAGGATGAGACGGGACCCGACCTTGCGAAGATGCTCGTGGGGTGCGTACACGTCATCGGCTTCCATGCCGCTGATCGATGACTCGCGACCATCTGCGTACTCGGCCCGTTCGCGGTACTTCATCAAGTTCAGCGCCCACATCGGACCGCCGGGCTCATCGCGAGCGAACCACGAGGCGATGTAGGACTCGTTCAGCTCTCCGTATCGGGGCATCGAGTGAGCATAGGTTAGTGCGCTTTCAACTGGCAATTGATGAGGTGGGGGCACTACGGTCGGCACATGTTGCTCGAGGTGAACCGGTCCGATTTCCACGACACACGCGTCTCCGAGTCGGCGGCGTCGGACACGGCAACGTTGCGTCCCGGGCAGATCCGGCTGTCGGTGGAGCGGTTCGCTCTCACGACCAACAACATCAGCTACGCAGTGGCAGGCGACTTGCTCGACTACTGGGGCTTCTTCCCGACAGAGGTTGGTGCCGATGAGAAGCGGTGGGGCCGAATCCCGGTGATGGGGCTGGGCTCGGTCGTTGACTCGGCTCACCCCGACATCGCCGTTGGCGGCCGCTACTTCGGCTTCTACCCGATGGCGACAGAAGTCGTGATCGACGCCACTCCCCTGGGCAAGGGCTTCCAGGACAGTGGTGCCCACCGAGCCCAACACGCGGCGATCTACACCACCTTTCGAGACGTCTCCACCGACGTGATGTTCCGCCCAGAACAAGCCGATGAATACCTCCTGCTGTGGGGGATGTTCATGACCTCCTTCCTCGTCGATGACTACTTGGCCGACAACGGGTTCCACGGGGCGACGCAGACGCTCGTCACCAGCGCTTCCTCGAAGACGTCGATCTCGCTTGCTCACTGCCTTGCCAACCGAAGTGACCATCGCAGCATCGGGCTCACCTCGGCTCGGAACCGTTCCTTCGTTGAGGGACTCGGGCTCTACGATCAGGTGATCACCTACGACGAGATCGATCAGCTCGATCCTGGCACTCCCTCGACGATGGTCGACATGGCAGGCAGCGGATCAGTGCGAGCAGCGATCCACACCCACTTTGCTGACCGGCTGAAGATCTCGCTGACCGTCGGAGCGACGCATTGGGAAGAACGAGGCGACGCCGGCTCACTTCCTGGACCGACCCCCGAGTTCTTCTTCGCCCCGGGACAGTCTGCGAAGCGATCGGCGGAGTGGGGAGCCGAAGAGCTCGACGCTCGCATCGCTCGCTCCTTCCACGGCTTGCTCGATACCACGAGCCGCTGGCTTACTGTCGAGCACGGAAGCGGGGCAGAGGGCGTGGCCTCCGCCTATCACTCGCTTCTCCGGGGCGAGGCCAACCCCAACACTGGCTACGTCGTTTCCATGAACCAGCTTTGAAGACTGCAGGAGCATTCGCATTCGCATGAGCAACACATCCGGTCAACCTCCCATTGTTCTTGCCGGTCAGTACTGGTCGCCGTACACCCGCAAGATGCGGGCCGTTCTGCGCTACCGCCAGATCCCCTTCCGCTGGATGCTGCGTGGATCCAAGTGGGACGACCTGCCCGACGCGCCAGTACCGATCATCCCGGTGATTGCGTATCCGAATGAGGCGGGTGACGGTTACGGCGACGTGACCGTCGATTCGTCGCCGCAGATCATGCGCCTCGAGACCGAATACGAGGGGAGGAGTGTGGTGCCGACCGACCCGGCACTCGCCTTCATCGACATGCTCCTCGAGGACTTCGGCGATGAGTGGGTCACCAAGATGATGTACCACTACCGGTGGGCCTACGAGCCGGACATCGACAAGGCGGGCAAGTTGCTCCCGCTCGGAGGAAACCTCCAGCTCGACTCCGATCAGGCGCAACAGGGCTACGAGTTCATCACGCAGCGCCAGATTGGCCGCCGAGCTCTCGTCGGTTCGACCGAGTGGAACACTCCTCTGATCGAGGATTCGTATCGACAGGTACTCGCCATGCTTCAGGCGCGGTTCTCGCGCGGTGACTTCCTGCTCGGTGACCGACCGGGCCGCGGCGACTTTGGCATCTTTGGTCAACTGACGCAGCTCGTTCAGTTCGACCCGACATCGATGCAGATCGCCGTCGACGAGGCTCCCAAGGTGATTCGCTGGGTTGAACGGGCCGACGATCTTTCCTGGCTCCCCGTGGACGGGGACGACGGATGGGCGTCAATCGACGACCTCGACCCGGCCGTCAAAGACCTGCTGGGCGAGTGCGGTCGAACCTACGCCCCGTTCCTGGCTGCCAACGCAGAGGCGCTGATGTCCGGCGCCGATGAGGTCGTGTGTGAGATCGTCGGACTTGACGGGAAAGTTCGAGAGTTCCGCCAGGCGCCTTTCGGCTACCAGGGCAAGTGCCTCAAGTGGCTGCGTGACGCATACGCCGCGCTTAGCGACGCCGACCGCGAACGCGTCGATGGCGTGCTCGCCGGAACGGGCTGCGAGCAGCTGTTCGCGTGAGTTCGAATGGCTCTGACGTTGCGCTCTACGGGCATTGGATCTGCCCGTTTGCGACCCGCGTCCAGTTCGCAATCGCCCAGCGAGACATTGCCTACGACCTGGTCGATGTTCCTCCCTCAGCGGTGCGAGGGCCCGACTTCGTGCTGCCGCCAGAGTTCGTCGAGCACAGTCCGCTTCTCGAGATTCCGATGGTTCGTGTGGGCGCTGACTATCTCGCCGACTCGATTCCTGTGCTCGAGTGGCTCGAGCAGCGAGTGGATGCGCCAGCGCTCTTGCCCGCTGAAGAGACAGCACGGGCCCTCGTTCGGGAACGGATGGCCTGGATCGACCGGCACGCGTTCCGCCCGATGATCGGCGTCTACTACGGCGTCGAGCCGGACAAGATCGCTCGGGCGAGTGCGGCCCTGGCCGAGGCGCTGGCAGAAATGGGCAGGTGGACGGCCGAGTCCGGCTGGCTTGCCGGACCGGAGCCAAGCCTGGCCGAGGCGGTGGCGATGCCCATTCACGTCCGGATGAGCGGGCTACGGCGCCTCGGCTTCGACGGAGCGCTGACCGAGGAGTGGACTGCCCATGGTGAGCGGTGCCGATCGCTCCCGGGCTGGGCCGCCGTCGAGTGGTCGAGCGAGCAGACCGACGAGTTCGTCGGACGCTTCGAAGCGTTCCGCCGCAAACGGCGAGCGTGAAGAACGACTGCTCAACTCTCGCGAGCTGATCGTGTGACCTCGCCCAACGAGCTGCGAGCGCCCACGAACACCTCGGAGCAGTGGCGACGCGAAAGGGCCCCAGCCGAGGCTGGGGCCTTCTCATTCGTGATGCTGAGCGAGTCTCAGGCGCCGGTCATCATCGTCCAGTAGTTGGTGAACTGGCTGGCCGGGTTGCTGGCCAGGGCGACGCCCACTCGGGTGGCATCGGCCTTCATGATGTTCATGCAGTGACCGGGGCTGTTGAGCCAGCCCTGCACCGCATCGGCGACCTCAGCGCTTCCGGCAATGATGTTCTCACTGTTGGCGGTAGTGCCAGCGGCCGCAGCACGATCCCAGGGGCTGGAGCCGTTGGAGCCAGCGTGGTCGAAGAAGTTGTTCGTAGCCATGTCGACCGAGTGGGCCATCGAAGCGGCGATGAGCACCGGATCAGTGACGAGCGGAGCGACTGCCGGCATGTGCTGGGCGCCGCAGAAGCGGGCCTCGGACCGGGCCTGGTTGACGAGGCTCAGGAACTGAGCGTCAACATCGGGCTCCGGGTTCACGATGGGAGCGGCGGTGAATGCCCAGGAGAGGTTGAAGTTGCCCTGGGCACCCTGGTAGCCGTCAACGATCACACGGTAGGTCTGGCCCTCAACAACCGGGATGTTGATGGCCGAGGTCCGGACGTCGTCGACATCGTCGTTCTCGGCGGCGATGACGAGCTCGGCGGCCGATGCGCCCTGGCCAGCTCCAAGAGCCGTGTCGTAGTCAGAACCTGCCGTCGAGAGGGCGAGTGTTCCCGTCACCGGAGCGGTGATGGCGTAGTGCACAGAGGCACCGCCAACGGCTGCCACCTGATGCTCATCGACTTCGTGCGTGGCTCCGATGTTGTTTCCCGTGATCTGTCCTGCCATGTCAGGCGGAAGCAGTGTTGGCGAGGCGAAGGAGTCGTTGGTCGACCCTGCTGCTGCGAGGTTCCAGCTGAGTGAGAAGTCGCCCTGGGCGGCGGCGTAGCCATCGACCACGATGCGGTAGGTCTGACCCTGCACCGCATCAATGGCGACTTCGCTCTGCAGCGAGTCGTTGGCGTCATCATTCTCAGCCAGCAACACCAGGGAGGCGGCACTGTCACCCGTCCCGATGCCGAGCTGAGTGTCATAGGTGGAGCCAGCGGTCGAAACCCGCAGCGGGCCGGAAGCGGGGGCGACGATGCTGTAGTGCACCGAGCTCCCGCCGTTTCCGCCGAGCGAGGGTTCGCCGATCTCGAGCGTGGCGCCGAGGTTGGTGCCGGCAACTTGGCCAGTGGTCTGAGAGGGCAGGAGGGTGGGTGAGGCGTAAGAGTCGTTCAGTGTTTGCGCTCCGGCGGCGGGTGCGCCGATCACGAGGACGCCAGAAGCGACGGCAAGAGCGAGGGTGGAAGCGATGGTGCGGGTGATGCGGTTCATTGGAGTGTTCCTTGTTCAGTTCCGAACCCCTGCGGCTCGGTGATGAACTCCATCCTGAGGCCACACGCTTCT
>CALKTH010000105.1 GCA_937997485.1 uncultured Acidimicrobiales bacterium
AGCGAGTCGAATTCGTTGCTCTTCACACCGATGCTGGCGGAGGTGGCTGGTTCAGCCTTAGATGCTCGACACATCAGCTCGCCGCTGCGAGCTTCCTGCCAACGATCGAACGTGATGGTGTCCCGAGTCGAGGGCATAGACCTCGAGATGAAGTCGGTCCTTCTGCGAGATCCACGTTCGACCGCCATCACTGTGTTGCCGTACGACCATCTTGTCTTCGCCCTCGGTTCAGTCCCGAACTTTCGCGATATTCCTGGCTTGGAGATGAACGCCTTCACGCTGAAGACATTGCACGATGCAGCTCGCCTGAGAAGTCACGTGATCCGGCAGCTCGAGCGCGCAGACGCGGAGCCAAATGCGAGCGAGCGGGCGCGCATGCTCACGTTCGTGGTGGCAGGCGGAGGGTTCGCCGGAAGCGAGACCATCGCCGAATTGTTCGACCTCGTGCATGGAGTCCTGCACACGTATCGACGGATCGAACGGGACGACGTGAGGTTCCTTCTCGTTCACTCAGGCAAGCGACTCCTGCCCGAAATCAGCGAACCTCTGGCCGGCTACGCCTTTCGCTCGCTCCGGGAGCGCGGGATCGAGATTCAGCTGGAAGATCGCGTGACGCTCTGTGGGCCACAAGTAGTGGAGACAAAAGAGCTCGGGCAGCTGCCAGCCGAGACCGTTGTGTGGACCGCGGGCAATCGTCCTCACCCGCTCCTGTCCGGTCTCGGGTGCGTGACCGACGCTTCGGGCGGACTGCGTGCCGATGAGTGGCTGCGCCTGCAACGCCATGTCAACTTGTGGGGCGTGGGCGACTGCGCACGTATCCCCTCACGGCATGAGCCATCTGGGCTCTGCGCGCCAACGGCCCAGCACGCTCAGCGGCAAGGCAAGGTCGCAGGCAAGAACATCGCTGCTGTGATCCAGCGCAAACCACTCCAGCGCTACGACTACCAGCCGAAGGGCACGCTGGTTGCGCTCGGCCATCGGACAGCGGCAGCGGAGATCTTGGGGTGTCGCTTCTCCGGCTTCACCGCGTGGCTCATGTGGCGAGCCGTGTACTGGAGCAAGCTTCCAGGCCTCGAAAAGAAGCTGCGGGTGCTGATCGACTGGACGGTTGACCTCGTCTTCCCGAGAGACACCGTGCTCCTCGACGGTGAAGCTCCGCCGCAGCGCCCGTTGACCGTGATCGGTGGAGATGCGTCGTCGAGCTCCCCTCGGTCTGGCTTCTGATGGGGTTCGAACGACAGCCCGTGGTCGACGTCGTCGCCGTTGGGCTTGTCGGAGGAATTCTCGGCGGCGTTGCCTTTGCGCTCAGCCTCGTCACCGTCGACATGTTGCCGACCATCGCGGGACTCCTGGGCTCGTCGTCTCCGCTCTTGGGTTTCATGGTGCATCTGCTGATTGCTGGGCTCCTTGGATCAGTGTTCGGACTTCTGACCCGAGACACCTCATACGCCGCCGGGTCGATTGTCCTTTGGGGCGTCATGTACGGGATGGTCTGGTGGCTACTTGGAACGCTCACGCTGCTGCCGTTACTTTCTGGCGCCGAGGTGAACTGGCAGCTTGCAACGGCGCAGCGAGAGTTGCCTGCGTTGCTCGGCCATCTGTTGTTTGGTGCTGTCGTTGGGCTCTTTCAACAGCTGATGTTCGGATGGGATCTGCCAACACGGGTTGGGACGCCGAGGCGAGAGCGCCTTGTATCGGTCGCCGAGGGGATCGCCGCCGGGCTGAGTGTGGCGGGGTTCATCCTCCTTGCCTTCGACGGTTTGGACCTCATGACCCAGTGGCCTGCTTTCGCTCAAGCGGGGACCGCCGGTACATCCAACATCATCCTCTTGACCGGTGTCCTGGTCGGTCTGATCCACGGGGCTTCGTTCTCCACGCAGAGCGGCGGGCTTGCGCAGGCCATCGTCCGCGGCCTTGCGAACGGTCTCGTCCTGTGGCTCATCCTCGGCATCACCGTTTTCCCAGCAGCGCTGGCCCCGGGCCTCGTCTGGCAACTCGAGAATCTGTCGGAGCGCACCGCATCCTTTCCAGCCTTTGTGCTGCTCTTCGGTGTTCTGCTTGCAGTCCTTCACCACAGCTTCGGTTCGATCCGCACGTTCCTTTTTTCCCAGGACGTCCGAGGTCGGCACGGGGAAGGTGTCGGGTTTCGTGGCGTTCGGGCCGCGCTTCGAGGTTCGTTGGCCGGCAGCGTCGGAGGCTTTGTGTTCGCCGGGGTTATGGCGCAGCAGGGCTTCTTTCCCGGTGTTGCAGGGCTCGTCGGTTCGACTTCTGTCGTTGTGGGAATCGTCTTGCACCTGTTGATCGCGATCGTCATCGGGATGTCGTACGCGCTCCTGTTCCGTGAGCAGAGCTTCGATGCGGTCTCGGGAATGGGATGGGGCGTCTCGTTCGGTGTCTTGTGGTGGTTTTTGGGTCCGCTGACACTGCTTCCACTCCTCACTGAGGGCAGCGTGACGTGGGACAACACACTGCTCGCCGCGGCATTCCCCGCACTGATCGCGCATATCGCCTACGGAGCGTTCGTCGGTTTGATCGTGCACGTCTTCGAGGGGCGCTACAACCCATGGTGGGTGACGCGCACGGAGGTCGAGGAGCGGCGGGTAGGCCGCGTCGCCGCGCAGCTGAACGATTCTGCCCCCGCGTTGTGGTCGCTGATCCTCGTGCTTGCACTCGTGGTGCCCCTGATCCTCACCTAGCACTCTCGCTCCGGGCCGCACGATGCTCGGGAGTGCCCGTTGCGCGCCCTTTGCACGAGCTCAGGCGAATGAGTCCAGAGCGGCGACCCCTCGTCATTTGAGGCGGATCCCGGACTCGTTCGATTCCCGCCAGACGTGGAAGCGGGCAACCGGGACCTTCTGGGGCTAACAATCGTCGCGAGGCGCACAGTTGGCTCGTCGGCAATCGCTTGAGACGAAATCGCCGCAGCATCTCCTCGTTTCGTCTCCTGTCGAAGCGAGGAAGCACCGGTCACCTGCCCGGGCTCGAACCGCTTCGACACACCTCGGGCACGCAAGCACTCCGGTGTCAGCAACTGAGGCCAAACACACCTACACAGGAGACAACACATCATGAATGTGAAGAAATCAATCACACCGGCGTCGGGGCTCAGTGCCGCCGCCGCTGCGGTGGCTGGTCTCGTGCTTGCAGTTACCGGCACGGCCCCAGCCCTTCAGGCCGCCCCCAGCGCGGTCACTGAGTCGGCGAACGCCGGCATCGTTCACGTCCAGGCCAACGATGACGGCTTCACTGACGGTTTCGTTCTCACCGATGGTGAGAAGGGGGACTTCAGCGACGACGAGCTCACCGATGGTGGAATCGTTCAGGAGGACGCTCTCGTTGAGATCAGTCCTGACGGTCTTCTCCCCGGCCTTTCCGGCCGGACCGGCCTGCTCGACAGCGCCAACGTCACGTTCGACCTCCGACTCGTCTCGGCCGAGATCACCAAGCTCGACCTTGACGACGACGACTTCGAATTCGTCCGGTTCACCTTCGCCGACATCATCGAAGACATCGAGAACCCGAAGAACTTCATTCTTCGAGGCCTCGATGAGTCCGAGCGAGTCAGCGCCGACCTGGTGCTGCGTGATGAAAAGAACTTGAACTCAGTGCTCGCGGCCTTCAGCCCCGACACCGACCTCAAGTCCTTCACGCTTGCCCTCGTTGAGGACAACGCCGTGCAGAACTTCTCGAACGAGGGCAACACCCCCGGCTCTGTCGGCCTCGTTGGTTCCTCAGTGAAGCTTGCTCCCGGCAAGACCATCGGTCCGGACCTTGTTGACGTGAAGATCTCGAGCTCGCTCGAGCGTGCGCTCTTCGTCTTCGATGAGGACCTCGAGGAGAACGCCAAGCCGAACCCGAAGGACTTCGGTTTCTACACCCCCGATGGTGTGAAGCACCTTGGTTCCAAGGTCACCACCGTTGAGTCCAACACCGTCATCGTTGCCTTCTCCGAAGATGACGGCGATCAGGTGGAGGAAGGCGTCCGCTTCTTCTCCGCAGCTGCTGCTGTGTATGACGACTCGGGCAACCCCTCAACCACGGCCAGCACCGATGGTCTCACCACCGTGCCGGATCTCATTGGTGCCAACCGGGTTCCCGGTGACACCCAGTTCGACTTCGTGTTCGACGAGCAGATCACCCTGGCTGATGCCAAGGAGTTCATCGTCTGGACCGTCGACGGCACGCCGTACCCGGCCCTCAGCATCACCCGTCCTGACGGCAACACCGTCCGAGCGAACTACCCACAGATCGATGACTTCGCCAACGAAGTTGTCCTGGCCACAGTGAACTTCGGTGCAGTGAAGGCCGATGACGGATTCTTGACCGCCAACTCCATCGGTGCGATCCCGGTGAACAACGGCATCGAGATCGAAGCCGGCAAGAACAGCACCATCGGCCCCGACCTCGTTCGCATCGAAACGGACCCGGCTACCGGTCAGGTGAAGTTCTTCTTCGACGAGGAAGTCAACGATGACGCCAAGTTCCTCCCGGAGAAGTACTACATCATCACCAAGTCCGGAACGCTTGCGTCTGGTACTGACTTCATCGAAGCCGACGACGACTTCGTGCTCATCAACTTCAACCCGAGCCTCGTCCAAGCCTCTGTTGGCGTGACCTTGCTCAAGGGTGCGGTTGCTGACTTCCAGGGCAACATCAACGAAGTGACCACGCTGGCCAAGGACGGCCAGATCAGCTTCACCGATGACGAAGAGAAGCTCGACGACGGCCCCAAGGTCGGTGAAGAGCTCGTTGGTATCGACAAGATTCTCGACGTCGATGACGCTCCGATCGTTGGCGAGACGCCCAAGGAAGACACCGTTGACGTTGCTGTCGATGGCGATTCCGATGAGGCAGACGCCGATGGCACCAAGGGCAGCGACGAGGAGAAGATCTCCTCCGACGAGCTCGACGGCGAGAAGACCGCCGTCCTGGTCGAAGCCGACAAGTAACCGCTCATCAGATCGGGTGTGAGTCACTGAGCCTCCCGCACCTGCCCGACTGCGGCCCTTCGTGGCTCGCACCTCAACTGGGGCCGGCGTCGAGGAACACCACCTCGGCGCCGGCCCCTTTGGCTCTTCCCGGAACGCCTCGAAAGGACCCCAAGAATGTCTACTCAAACCAAACACCGCTCACCGGTATGGGCCGCCCTCGTCATCGTGTGCTCACTGACGATGAGCTTCGGCAGTACTGCGCTTGCGGCAACATCCACGACTGCAGGCAACGCACTGCCGAGCCAGGACTACGGCGACGCGACCAACGGCGTCGCTGTCGACCAGGACGCCAACCCCATCGTTGGCAAACGACTACAAGATCCGATCCCACGGGACAGCGACGATGCACCGCTGGCCGATGGACTCGGGTTCTTCAATGCCGACGGCTCTCTGGCCGGCCAGGATCGGCTGGACGACGCCGATCTGACCGACGATGCCAGTGGGCCCGACATTCCCCTCGACGAAACCCTCGTCGACGGAGAGGGCCTCGGTGCCAGTGTGGACTCAGACCCACCCCTCACCGATTCGCAGGGCCTCGACGGCATGCGGGTGCAGATTGGGGGCAACATTGACGTCAACCTGAAACTCGTCGGCGCAAAGATCGTGCAGTTCGATCCCGATGACACCGACGATGAGTTCGTCGAGTACCTCTTTGCCGAGAAGGTCCTCGACATCTACGACCCCGCGTCGTTCAAGTTGATTGGCGTTTCCAGCCTCGAGGTGGCTTCGGCCCGTCAGGTCTTCCGCGACGAACAGAATCCCAAGGCGCTCATCGTGGGCTTCGCTCCGGGCATCGACCCGACGGACTTTGCCCTCGCCGCGGTGGAACCAGGAGCAGTTGCGTCCATCAAGGGCGAAACCAACCCCGGCGACAGCGAAGTGCTGATTGGTTCGAAGGTGAAGGACTCGTTCTCCACCGCGATTCCGAAGCTGGTGCAGGTCAAGATTGAGCCGTCGCTCGAGCGCATTCTGTATCAGTTCGATCAGAAGCTCGACGAGAGCTACGTCAACGAGAAGGGCTTCGGCTTCTACACGTTCGAAGGTGAACTCCACTATCCGTCCAAGATCACCTCGATCAACGACAAGCAGGTCATCGCCAAGTTCGACGAGAACAGCGGAGACCAAGTTGAGGAAGCCGTGCGTGCTGTTGTGTTCGGAGGCGCCGTACGAGACAAGTCCGGCCTGCCGAACCCGACCGGCTCCAAAGGTGGCTTCACGACTGCTCCAGACGTGGTGAAGGTCTACAACGGTCCGACACGGACGCAGTTCGACTTTGCATTCGATCAGGACGTCACCTCGCCCACCCCCAAGGACTTCGTGGTCTACACCCGTCTTGGGAAGCCGTATCCGGCGGCAGACGCTCGTCTCATTGCCCCCGGCATTGTCCGAGTGATCGTTCCGCAGGTTCGTGAATTCGATGACGAGGTCGTCTTCGGCTCGATCGCAGCTGGCGCCGTCACCGGCGACAGCGGCTTCGGCACGCTCTCCACGGCTGGCGGACTCGTCTTGGCCAACAAGAAGCTTGACGACATCGGCTTCGTGTCAGGTCCCGAACTCATCAACGTTCAGGTGAACGCCAAGGAGTCGATGGTCAAGTTCTTCTTCGACGAGAAGGTGGACGACGACCAGTTCGCCGACCCATCGTTGTTCTCCTTGATCACGGTGTCGGGTGCTGTGCAGCCCGGGCGTTCCTTCGTTGACGCTGACGACAAGTGGATTGTCATCACGTTCCCACCTTCGGCCATCAAGGCAGCGCAGACCGCAATGATTGCGGCCAACGCCGTTCGCGACTTCGAAGGAAACGGCAACCCGCCGTCCATCTACAAGTAGCAAGCACCCGAGACGTCGCTGCGATGAGAGCCGCTGGCCGCTTGGCCAGCGGCTCCGTCGCGCTTGGGCGTTGGGATCGACTGAGCGCGGATCTGGCTTGTTCCTCTCCTCCCCGGTCTTCAGTGTTGCCTGCATGCATCTTGAGGACTACGCCCTTGTCGGCGACACCCGAACCGCAGCGCTCGTCGGCATCGATGGGTCGGTGGACTGGCTGTGCTGGCCTCACTTCGACTCCGACGCGTGCTTCGTCTCGCTGCTGGGAGATGAGTCTCACGGTCGCTGGCGCGTTGCGCCATCGGGACTCGTGACCAACGTTCGTCGCGAGTACCGGCCAGACACGCTGGTGCTCGAGACGACGTTCACGACCGCGAGCGGCGAGGTCCGGATCGTCGATGCGATGGATCCGGGAACCGACAGCCCGCACTTCGCTCGTGTCGTTGAATGCACTCGAGGCTCGGTGGAGATGACGATGGACCTCGCCCTGCGTCCAGACTTCGGACGGGTCATTCCTTGGGTGTGGAGCGAGGGTGAAGATCTGCACTCCGTTTCGGGCCCCAACCGCTTCCGGCTGACTACGCCGATTCCCACGGTGGGCGAGGATCTGAGAACAACGGCATCGTTCGAGGTTCGGGAAGGTGACGTCGTCCCGTTCGTCCTTGAATGGATGCCGGGTCATGCGGATCCAGGCGAACACCTTGAGGCATTAGATCTCGTCGCCAGCGCAACGCAGTGGTGGCACGAGTGGGCGAGCCGCTGCACCCTCCAGGGTTGGGCCAGGGACACGGCGATTCGCTCGCTCATCACTCTCAAGGCGCTGACATTTTCCCCAACCGGCGGCATCGTTGCCGCGCCAACGACCTCGCTGCCGGAGGATCTCGGCGGTGTGCGGAACTGGGACTACCGATTCTGTTGGCTGCGCGACGCCACATTCACGCTGTACTCGCTGATGCTCGGTGGCTACGTGGAGGAAGCCACCGAGTGGAGGGACTGGCTCGTGCGTGCGGTTGCTGGGGATCCGTCCAGCATTCAGATCATGTATGGCATCCGGGGCGAGCGCCGTCTTACCGAGACCGAGGCGGATTGGCTCCCGGGCTACGAAGGATCTCGCCCGGTCAGGCTCGGAAACGCAGCGGCCGAGCAGTTCCAGCTTGATACCTACGGAGAGGTGATGGACGCGCTGCACGTGGCCCGCCAGCAGGGAATGCCGGTGGACGACCGTGCCTGGTCGATCCAGCGCACGCTCGCAGAATTCGTCTCCGGACATTGGATGGAGCCGGACGAAGGAATATGGGAGGTTCGAGGACCACGACGCCACTTCACCCACTCGAAGGTGATGGCCTGGGTGGCGCTCGATCGAGCGGTGCAAGCGTGTCAGCTCCACGGGCTCGACGGTCCGGTGGACCGCTGGACTCGAATCCGCAACGAGATCCACGCCGACGTCTGTGATCGAGGCTTCAACACCGACGTGCAGGCCTTCACTCAGTCGTACGGATCCACCGCGCTTGATGCCAGCGTCTTGATGATGGCGCTCGTCGGCTTCCTTCCCGGTACGGACCCCCGAATCGTTTCCACCGTCGACGCCATCCAACGTGACCTGACTGAAGACGGCCTGGTGCTGCGGTATTCGACAGATCTCTCTGACGATGGTCTCCCGGGGAAGGAGGGCGCCTTCCTTGCGTGTTCCTTCTGGCTCGTCGACAACCTCGTCCTCACCGGACGACGCGAGCAAGGGCGAGCGGTCTTTGACCGGTTGTGCGGCCTCGCGAACGATGTGGGTCTTCTCGCCGAGGAGTACGACCCCAGAGCAGGTCGGCAGGTTGGCAACTTCCCCCAGGCCTTCACCCACATTGCGCTGGTCAACTCGGCCTGGAACCTCTCGAGGGATCACGTCTGACAATGGCGGCATCAAGATTCGGTCTTGGACGCTAGCCGGCCACTCGCTCATCCTCGGACGAAGAAGCCCCTCACTTCAAGGAGCCAGATGAGCCATCCCGATCCCGCCCGTCCGCCGCAAACCGACGCAGGAGGAGAAGCGCCACACCGTCGTGTCTCCCCACTCCGGCCAGTTGATCCGCGACCAATCGCCCGCCCGGCACCGCCGCCTGTCTTCCGCACCGGTGACATCCCTCGACCGGTGGAGGCGGACAGTCAAGCGGACGATCTGGCGATTGAGGCCCTGCGGTTCCTGGTTGTCGACGCCGTCGAGGAGGCAGGTTCGGGACACCCCGGAACCGCCATGGCCCTGGCTCCGCTGGCCTACCGGCTCTATGCCCGGCACATGCGACACGATCCGTCAGATCCGGAATGGTTCGACCGAGATCGACTCGTTCTCTCGGCCGGGCACGCATCGATGCTTCTCTACGGCGCCCTCCATCTCGCTGGCTACGAGATCACCGTGCAAGATCTTCGACGATTCCGGAAGATGGGATCGAGAACCCCGGGCCACCCCGAACGAGGGGTAACGGCCGGCATCGACATGAGCACCGGACCACTGGGCCAAGGCTTGGCCAACGGGGTCGGCATGGCGATGGCGGAGAAGATGTTGGCCGCCCGCTTCAACAACTCCGAGCTCTCCGTTGTCGATCACCGAACATGGGTCATCGCTGGCGATGGGGACATGATGGAGGGCATCAGTTCAGAGGCGGCCTCGCTCGCCGGCCACCTGGGACTCGACCGTCTCACTGTGTTCTACGACCAGAACAACATCTCCCTCGATGGCCCAGTCGGCAACGAGATGAGCGAGGACGTTGCGATGCGATTCGCGGCGTATGGATGGTCGATCGCGACGATCGACGACGTCAATGATGTCGCAGCCATCGACTGCGCCATCGGCGCGGCCAAAGCCGAGAGCGAGCGGCCCACGCTGATCGTGGTCCGCAGTCAGATCGGCTTCGGGTCACCGAAACAGGGACAAGCCGCCGCTCATGGTTCGCCGCTCGGTGCCGCAGATGCGGCGGAAACCCGAACGACGTTGGGCTGGAAGCACGGCCCATTCGCAACCCCCAAGGCGGCCTATGGAACATGGCAGGCCGCAAACGCTGAGCGCCGGGCAATCCGCAGCTCGTGGGAAAGCGACGTGCGCCGCTACCGCGCCGACATGCTCGCGGGCGACGAGTTCTGCCGGATCATCGCTGGTGAACCTCCGACTCGCGCCGCTGCGTCTCAGCCCGACTATGTCGCCGGCGATCGCATCTCTGGTCGATCTGCCTCAGCAGAGATCATGCAGTCATTCGCGCTCTCGACGCCGGAGTTGGTTGGAGGCTCAGCCGATGTCGCCAGCTCAACGTTGGCAACGATCTCCGGGTCGAGATTCGTGCACGACGACTGGACGGGCCGCAACATTGCGTACGGCGTGCGTGAGCACGCGATGGGAGCCATCACGAATGGCCTCGCCGCTCACGGCGGGATCCTTCCTTTCTGCTCCACGTTCTTCATCTTCGCTGACTACCTCCGGCCCGCAATCCGCATGGCGGCGATGATGCAGCTCCGCTCGATCTGGATCATGACGCACGATTCGGTGGCCATCGGTGCCGATGGCCCGACACACCAACCGATCGAACAGCTGGCTGGTTTTCGGGCGATGCCCGGGCTGGCCGTGATCCGTCCCGCCGACGCCAAGGAGATCGGTGCTGCCTGGGCAGAGGCCGTTCGGCGTGATGGGCCAACCATGATCGTGGTGTCGCGACAGGATCTGCCGATTCTCGAAGGGGAACCGGACCTCGCCGGCCGGGTGGTCGTGGATGGCGACGATGCAACGATTCTCGCCACCGGGTCCGAAGTTGCGCTGGCGATCGAGGCGAGAACCGCGCTTTTGGACTTTGGCATCATTGCTCGTGTGATCTCGATGCCTTCGTGGGATGCCTTCCGAGCCAGGCCGGAGGAGCAACAGAAGTTTCTTCTCGGCGGTGGGCCGATTGTCGCGGTCGAAGCAGGAGCCTCCCAAGGCTGGCTCGAGTTTGCGGACAGCGTCGTTGGCATCGACCGATTCGGAGCGTCCGGTGCGGCGGGCGAGGTGCTTGAGGCTTGCGAACTCACTGCCCAGATCGTCGCAGACCGGGTACTCTCGTTGCGGGCGGAGCGAAGAGGTTCGGCGTAGCGTTGCAGCCGGCTCGGGCCATGGGAAGCACGTCTACCGCTCCGCTACCTACGCGACACACCTGCCTGCCCAGAGCGGCGAGAACGGGCAGCTGGTAGAGCTGGCGTTCGACTACCACGACATTGGGCTCGATGTGGCAGCGTTCGCCTCTCGTTGGTGGAGCGAGGGTGACGCGAGGAATCGTCAAGTGGTAGCCCGAGCCGCTCCGGGCTGAAGAGTTAGGCGTCTCGCCCGAGCAGCGCATCGACGAGCGGATCGTCTTCGCCCAGTCGCCACATCGCCACGATGTCGACACCGACATCATCAGGTCTCAGCGGCAAGACTTTCAGCGTGGAATGTCGCACCAGGTTTGCCACGCCTTCGGGGAGCAAAGCCACGCCAAGTCCGGAGGCCGCGGCAATGATGGCGTTCCGCGGACCGTCCACGCGTATTCGTCCGAGCCCACCACTGTGCATGAGGAGTTCGCCGACCTCTCTGGCCAGAACGCCGTTCATGATCGAGCAGTACTCCACCGTTCGAAGGCGGGCCAGGTCAGCGATGTCCAAGAAGTCAGAGTGCGCTGAGGGATGGTCTGGAGACATGACCGCAACGAATCCCTGACGCTCCAGCGGCAGTGACTCGATCGTGACCGGCAACGGCCCGTCGATGGCAAAGCCGACATCAAGGCGTCCAGCCTCCAGAGCGTCGATCAGTCCTTCGTGGGTGAAGTCAACGAGCTCCAGCGGAGCATGTGGTCGCTGCTCGTTGAAGCGTCGAATGAGCATCTGAATGTGGCCGCCCATTGCCCCTTCGGAGAAGCCGATTCGGAGTGTGCCGATCCCGGTCCGGGTGAGCGAGCGGGCAGCATCGACAGCCGCTGAAGCGAGGCGAAGCGATCGCATTGACTCGGCTGCAAGTTCATCGCCGCGACACGTAAGCGTGAGGCCTTCGCCCTCGTCGCTGCGCGCAAGAAGACGCGCTCCGTAGTCCATCTCCAGTTGGCGGACGTAGCTCAGCAGGTTGCGTGGGAGCTCGGTCTCTCCCCGGTGGATGAGCTTTGCGACCTGAACAAACTGCTCCATCTCCTCGAGTTCCATCGCTTTGTCCTTCCGCGGCGCCCAGGCCAGCTTCGCTGTTCGGTCCTCCCACTCTGACGACACGAAGGCGCCGCATCCATGTCGAATCCCGTCTCGATGCAGTTGAGTGACGCACTAAGACGAGGCGGCGAAGGACCGACGCCTTCGCGAATCCGTCTCGATCGATTGCTAGCGCGTCGTCGGTGCCGTGGTTGATGCTCCGAAGCGTGACGAATCGACTCACTTCCGACAGTTCAACGATGACGACCGCAGAAGCCGCTCTCCGTCTGTCTCTCGGCCCGCGCACGGTTCGCGACCTCATCGCTTCTGGCGTGCTGCGCGCGGAACGCGAAGGGCAGCGCTGGTTGATCGATGCTGCATCGGTCCGAGAAGAGGAGGCCCGAAGGTGCGGGCACGATGGGCATGGACGTCATGTAGTTGGTCTCGATGGCGAGCAGTCCGGAACGCAAGTCCGCCCGTCTGTCATCGCACCGGTTCCTGCACGTGCCGACTCACTCGATCCATCACTAGGTCTCGATGCTCGCGACTCGTTCGTGCTCGAGGGGCGGCGTCGCATGCACCGGTCGCTGGCTGTGCTTGTTCTCTTTGTTGCCGGCCTTCTGCTGCTGATGTCCGTGGCCCTTGCCCGAGCGAGTTCGGCCGAGTTCTTGCAGCCGTCTGAGCCGGTGAGCGCAAGCGGTGTGCAACGCCCGGTCGCCCAAGGCGCAGCCGACGACGAGGCATTGTTCGGTCGCGCGCCGCTCGTGTTGCTCATGGTCTCGGGAGCGGGCGTCTTTCTGGCAGCAGAGATGATTCTCCTCAGTCCCTGGTTGGCGGCGCGAAGCGCTCGGCACCTTCAGGCGCTGGCACAAACGGACGTGCCGCTGTCGGGACTGGCCGAGGCGGATGATCAGCAGTCCTTCTCGACCTGAGACTGATGACGTCTCGATCCACCTCGACTCGATCGCGATCGAGGGCTGATGTGTCGGTTTCGCGACTATGTGTCCTCGGAGAAATCAACCGGTAGCGGGATCGTCATGCGATCGAGTTCGTCGACGACATCGAGACCGAAGTGGTGCTCTCGCTGACACAAGAACGATGTGGCACCGAGCGCGTTGGGCCTTTCGTGTTTCGGTTGGCGCAGCGCTTCTGCACTGGGCCTTGCTCGTTGCTGCCTTCGTCACCCCAGAGCCCGTTTCGTCGAGCTACGTGAGCTACCCGGGGTATCCGGCTGACACCGCGGGACTCGTTGAGATGCCACCGCAAGTCGGACAGTTGTTCGTGGCCTTCACCAATGCTGACGGCGTCATCGACAACGCTCGGTGCACGGCCTCGGTCGTCGATACGTCGGAGGGGTCGGATCCTGGCAACGGATCCGTCTTACTCACAGCGGCCCACTGCTTCGTGCGTGACGGGGACTACACAGCGGTCGGAGCGCAGTTCGTGCCTGGGCTGAGATTCGACGTGTCTGGGTCCGGCTCAGTCATCCGCCCGTTCGGTAGCTGGTCAGTGGGTGGGTTCGTGGGCGGTTGGTCGGCGGAGGAAGGCAGCTCTCGTGATCGCAGCGACGACATTGGCTTTGCGCTCGTGTGTCCGAGGCCGGACGATGGTGCTGCTATCGCTGATGTCGTAGGTGCGCTCAGCATCGAACCGAAGATGGAACCGTCAGGGCTCTGGACATCGATCGGATATCCCCGGACGGGCGATGCGCCGATGAACCTGTACCAGGCGTATGTCATCCAGTCAGAGGCAAGTCGAATCGGCACAGCATTCATGGGCTTTGACGAGTCAGCGATGCGACTGAATGCGGCCGATGCGGTCGTCGGAGCTGGCATGAGCGGCGCACCCGTCTTCACGGCTACGTATCAAGCGGAAGTTGACGCCTCGGCGCAACAGAACACGATCGGATACGTGATCACGACCATGGGGGGTCGTGACAGCCAGGACGGCCCGCACAGCTACTACGGAGCGAACCAGATCGATGAGCGAGCGATGGCGGACTTCGCAGCGCTTCGAGATCTTGACCTCGCTGGGGCACTGGATCCAAGCGTCCGCGGAGACCTCTCCTGTCCCTCGCACAGCCACGACCTCCCTCAGGGAGCAGTGCGGCGTTGACGCACGATCAGCTGGCGTCAGTGCGAAGCGACGTCGTGTCGGCCCGGCGGAGGATCTCGTTCGTGCTGAACACCGCATGCACGACCCGGGGCAATGTGAGGCGAAGGTGGGTGTCGTCGAGGGCAGATCGTGAACTGATGCAAGCGTCTGCGGCAACGGTGACCTGCAGCCCGAGTTCGACCGCACTTCTTGCCGTGGCGTCGACGGTCGTTTCGGTCACCGCGCCGGCCACAACAACTCGACATATTCCTGCGGCATCGAGTTGGGCGGACAAGTCTGTCCCTGAGAATGCTGACAGTCCGGTGTGAGCTGATGCGAAGACGTCCTCCTCCCGGGCCAGCGCCGGCAAGACAAGCTCGGCACCAGGCGTGCCAGTCGTGAACAGACGTCGTTCGGCGGTGACTCGCTGCGCGGCCGTCAACCGCTCACTGGTTACTCCGCTGATGGGGCCGTGGTTCGCAAACACGATTCGCATGCCGTGATCACGGAGGCCGGCAATGAGGTGGCCGAGAGTTGCGAGTGATTCGGCTCGCTTCGAGTGCTCCGCGACGAGGTCGGAGCCGAGGGCATCCTCGCCAAGGAGGTCGGCCTGAGCATCGACGACGACGAGTGCCGTCTCGGCGGCTGGATACTCGAGGCGAGCATGCATCAGGTGGTCCTGGACGCGACCTGCCAGCGCATTGATCGTCCGTCGCACAGGATCTGTGCGATGTCGACTCACGGTCGTGCTCCCCGGAGCGTCGCGATGTAGGAATCGGTGGTGTGCATCTCGTGGGCGACCATCGGGAGCGAGCCTTCAATCGAGGCATCGTGGTCTTCGTGTGTCCATGCCGCGAGCGCGTCACTGACCACCGTGATGTGATAGCCGAGGTCCACTCCGGCCCTCACCGTGGATTCGATGCAGGTGTTGGTCAACATTCCGGTCACTGAAAGATGCGTCACCCTCTTCTCTTGAAGGTGCTCATGGAGGCCGCTGTCGGTGAACCCGCTCGAGACGGGGTGCTCGCCAGCCACGAACTCGCCAGGAGCAGGCGCCAGACGAGGAAGGAAGCGGCTGCCTCGTCCGGATCGGGCGAAGAACCTCGCTCTGGTCGCCATGAGCTGCGAGGGATTCGGGAACCGCACCGCCGCCTCACCCTTCGTGTACTGATGGTGTGGTGCGTAGACAACCGGCACCCCAGCGGCCCGACTGGCAACGATCGCTCGTTGGATGTTCTCAATGGTGCCCACTCGCCTTGCCACCGAGCCGATGAGCGGCCAACCCTTGCCGGCGCGTGACAAGAAGTCGTTATAGGGATCGACGACGAGCAAGGCTCGGGTCGACGCCGTGGGCACTGGCTGGCCCTTCCGAGCGTCCTCCACGAATCGAACGCTACCGCACCCACGTTCGAAATTCCGACGAAGCGTCAGATTTGGATGCGAGGCCTGCCACACTGCACACGGCGTCAGCGCGACGACGATCTGATCCTCACGTCGCGTGGACCTTCGCCGCGGGCCTGCCTGGGGACTCAGGAGTGGACGAGTGACGAGCGGAGCTGACCCGCGATGAGGTCGAAGATCTCGATGTCTCCCTCGGCGCGTGAAAGGAGCATCGCTCCCTCGAGGGTGGCCACAACTGTGGCGGCGAGTGCGGGGGCCTCCGCCACCGGAGTGCCTCCATCGACGAGGAGTTCCTCAAGAGCAGTACGCCATGATCGAAAGATGGCCGCCGCCGCCTCGACGAGTGGTTCGGACTCCGAGTCAGTGACAACGGCGGCGACTGCGCATCCGCCTTTGAAGTTGCCGCTCACCAACACTCGTCTCCACATCCGGCCGTACATGTCGACGACTTCGACGGCGGGCAAGCCTGCGGCTTTTTGTAAGTAGGCGAGTGCTCCGTCGCCTACGTAGGCAAT
>CALKTH010000106.1 GCA_937997485.1 uncultured Acidimicrobiales bacterium
TTGCTACTCCGGCGTGGTTGATCTCGATGCCGGTGGCGCTGGCGGGGGTGGCGGCCTCGGTGGCGATCGTCCGGAGCGCCCGGCCGAAGGCGAGGGCTGAGGGTGCGGCGACGGACGGCCGCCGACCTTCGCCCCCGCAGGGCAGCATGATGGAGCGCAACTCTCGCCGTTCTTTCATGATCGCTGCGGGCGCCGGCGCGGCCGGCGCCCTCGGCGGCGCCCTGGTCGCCTCCGCTGCCTCTGCTGAATCTGATGCCGAGGTCGTTGAGGCTCCAACCGATGTGGACATCGGCTTCTGTTCGGACATGACGGTTCACCACGTCCAGGCCCTCGCTATGTGCCAGCGAGTTCTGGGCCGAGACACGGGTGACGCCGTGCAGGCTGCTGCCGCCGAAGTGCTTCAGACCCAAGCGATTGAGGTGGGCATGATGCGGGCCTGGCTCACCGATTGGGGGCAGTCCACGGCAACCCCCGAGACCGCCATGGAATGGATGGGTCACGAAGGCATGCCGACGGCGATGATGCCCGGCCTGGCGTCGGACGCTGAGATGCAAGCGCTCTCCCTCGCGGAGGGAGTGGCGCAGGGCCGCCTGTGGCTTCAGCTGATGCGCGCCCATCACGTGGGTGGTGTGGCCATGGCCGAGGCGGCGACAAGGATGGCGTCCTCGCCGAAGGTGCTGCGTCTCGCCAACACCCAAGTCATGGTGCAAGCGTTCGAGATCGGGCAGTACGACCAGCTCCTCAACGGCGAGTACGCCTGAGGTCACTCGGTCTCTTCTGCAAAGCTTGAAGGATGAGTCCGGACCCCACGTTCGAGATCTCGAATCCTGACCGGGTCTACTTTCCGGCAACGGCGCTTCGAGAGGCGGTCACGAAAGGCGACGTTCTTGCGCACTATCAGCTGGTGGCGCCGGCCATGCTGCCCGCGCTCGAGGGGCGACCGCTCATCGTCCAGCGGTTTCCCCGGGGCATCGGACAGAAGGGCTTCTACCAAAAGAACGCTCCCAAGGGCCTGCCTGCGTCGATGGAGACCGCCGAGATCAACACCAACGACGGTGTGCACACCTATCCCGTCGTTCGGTCCGTCGACGACATCCTCTGGTTCGCGAACAAAGGGGCGATCGTCTTCCACCAGTGGATGAGCCGCATGCCGGACCTCACCCGAGCCGATGAAATCATGTTCGATCTTGATCCCAGCACCGACGAGATCGGCCCGGTGATCGCAGCAGCCAAGGCCGTGCGCGAGGTGCTCGAGCGAGTGGGGTTCAGCCCGTCGGTCAAGGCCACGGGTTCCCGAGGACTCCACCTATCGATTCGACCCGCTGGCGGGTGCCCAAACGATCAGGCTCGCGCCTTCGCCATGCTCGTCGCTCAAACCGTTGCCGCCGAGCACCCGAACGACTTCACGGTCGAGTTCCGCAAGAAGAATCGGCAGGGTCGACTCTTCTTGGATGTGCTTCGCAACGGGTTCGGCGCCCACGGCGTTGCGCCATGGTCCCTCCGAGCGAATGCCCGAGCGTCGGTCGCTGTTCCACTGACGTGGGAGGAAGCGCTGTCACCAGCGCTGGATCCAGGTGGCGTGACGATCGGACACGTCGCCGAGCGAATCGCCGCGCCTGCGGTCGAAGCAGATACCCAAGAAGCAGAGACTCAAACCGTGGAGGCCGCCGCCCAGCTGTTGTTGCCTCGCTGACTTGTGCTGAGGCTCAGGTCGCGGCGTAGCTCATGTAGCCGACAACAACGGCGGCGATCACCGCACCGATGAACGCCACCTTGATGGCGAGCTTCAGCAGCTTGAACATGACAAACAGGGTGACGACGCCAGCGATCACGGCGATGACAAGAGGACTCATCCTCGCGAGTGTTGCCGATCTCTGTGCCACTCGGGTGGCGCGTGCCTGTGGTGCTCGATCAAGCAGACGGAGCCACCACAGGGATGCCGTTGATGCGCGCTGCTTCGACCATGCGAGTGTCGTAGGTGATCACGGCGTCGAGGTCGTCGCCGAGATCGAGAACCACGGCGAGATGGAGCGCATCCAAACTGCGAAGTTCTGGTGGTTCGATGCGACCCGCTGTGTCGTAGTGAGAGCGCGAAAGACTGATGACGTCGATGGACTCGAGAACGGCCCGAGCGGTCCCAAGGTGTTCCGGGGCGTAGCGCTTCACGGCTCGAAGCAGCTCGGTGCGAGTCAGGTCGCTGGTGGCGAGGTGACGGTCTTCTTCCCCGATCCACGAGGTGAGGGATCGGCTCTCTTGTTCGGCGACCACGAGCTTCGTCGCGGCTGAAGTATCGAGGTAGTGCACTACTCGCGGTCCTCGTCTCGCATGCGGAGCAGCGCGTCGGTGAGCGTTTCCCTCGCAGAGGGTGGCGGCGCGCTGGGGGCGGGAAGATCGGCGATCGACCGCTTCGCCCGACGAACAAGGCCTTCTTCTTCGAGTTGCTCCAGCCGCGAGAGGCGCAGCGGGGAGAGTCGGGCAACCGGCCGGCCCCGGTCGGTGACGGTCAAGGTCTCACCAGCCTTGACGGCGGCAATCACCGCTGAGGCGTTCTGCTTGAGCTCTCGGATGCCAACACGACCCATGTGCTACATCGTAGTACATTAGGATGCTGCGGCGAGCCCGGGATTCGTGACGTAGCCGCGAATGTCGATCAGCGCAGCGTTGTCGTCCTCAGCCCTCGTGTCGTCTCCGACCTGGTTTGAGCCGGCTTCGCTGGCGGCGGGGTCGCTGGCGGCGGGGTCGTTGGCGGCGGGGTCGTTGGCGGCGCGGTCGACCTCGATGGGTGCGTCTCCGGCGGCCAGCGGCAGGACCATGTCGAATCGCTCGATCGAAAGCACATCAGCCGTGCGGTAGGAGGCGACGCGGGTGCTCCACGAATCGATCACCTGGCGGCTCGACCCAGTCGAGAAGAACGTGGTGAGCGGACCTTCGAATTGATAGGCGTCTGCTTGGTCGATGGAGACGGTTTCGCCTTTGGACAACTGGACGACGAACTGAGCCATGGTGCTGCTTCCTCTCGGGTTGGGAACCTGCACAACATCATGACGACGCCCTGTGACAGCGAGCTGTGAGCGCAGCGTTTCCCCTGCCCAGCGGCGCGGAAGGTGGCTCGTGAGTACGGCTGCAGTCGCAGTGCCAGGCGTTGATGATGTCGGCATCACGTTTTGCTTGTGCGTCAATCGTGGTGGACTGACCCGATGCGTCAGGCGGCGGCACGAGGCCGAAGACCAACGTTCAGAGGTTTGGCGCTGGCGTGCGTTTTGCTGCTCGGTTCTTGCTCGACCGACGCTGCCGGTCCGGAGACCACACCAGTGACCGACCAGGGAGCCAATCAGCGGTACACCGTGGTGCTGAATGCCGAGGTGTACACCCTTGCTGCCGACGCCGAATGGGCGGAAGCGTTCGCGTACGACCCGGCGGGCACGATCATCGCCGTCGGCCCCGAAGCGGAGGTCGTGGAGGTTGCCGGGGACGATGCTCGCATCATCGATGCTGATGGCGGCATGGTCCTTCCCGGCTTTCAGGATGTGCACGTCCACGTTCCAGAAGCGGGTCTCTTCGAAAACGTCTGCTTCTTCGAGCCCGGCCTCACGCTGGACGATTACGAGGACATCGCGGCCGACTGCGCCGCAGAGCAAGCGGACGATGCCTGGGTTCTCGGCGCCGGTGCCTCGCTCTTTGCCTTGCGAGATGGCGTCTCGCCCCTGGCGGCTCTGGACCGGGCGGTGCCGAATCGTCCGGCTCTCGTGATCGACGACTTGGGCCATGCCGTCTGGACCAACTCGCTGGGTCTCGAAGCGGCCGGAATCGGGCTCGACGATCCCGATCCGCAGGGTGGTGTCTTCCACCGCGATGCCAACGGTGAGCTGACCGGTCTCCTCCTGGAAGATGCTCAGCAACTTGTCCGCAACGCTGCTGCGGCTGACGACGCCACGATCGATGCGGGACTTCGTGACTCGCTACCAGCCTTGGCCGCCAACGGTGTGACCTCGATCAGCGATGCCGGTGGCTACTGGGCACAAGGTCACGTTGACGCCTGGGAGCGGATTGCGGCCGAACGTGAGCTCACCGTTCGGGCGGTCAATGCGCTCTACGTCTACCCGAACCTGGACATGGACGAACAGCTCGACGAGTTCGAGTCACGCTTCCGACGCTCATCGGGAGACTTGCTCCAGATCGATACCGCCAAGATCTACATCGACGGCATTCTCGAGCTGGGAACCGCCCTGCTCGTCGAGCCATACGACGTTCCGCCCGATGCGAACTACCCGTCCGGCTTCCGCTATTTCGAGCCTGACCAACTCACGATGTATGTGGCAGAGCTGCACGCCATGGGTTTCCGCATCAACTTCCACGCCATTGGTGATGCCGCCATCCGAGAGGCGCTCGACGCCATCGAGGCCATCGACGATGACCCAACAGCGGTGGCCGAACGTCGGCACCGCATCACCCACACCTACATCGTCCACCCGAATGACATTGATCGGTTCGCTGACCTCGGCGTTGTCGCTGACTTTCAGCAGTCGCCCGATGCCATCGATCCGCTGTACCACGAGGATCTCACCGAGATCATCGGTGATCGAGCGTTCGATCTCATCCCAACAGGCACCTTGGTCGAGGCGGGCGCATCTGTGACGCTCTCGAGTGATTGGGACGCTGGCCCGCTGCCGCCGCTGGGCACGATCGAACGGTCGCTCACACGTGAGAGCAACGCCGTTCCTGATCTGGCGACTGCCCTCGCTCTTGCCACGATCGAGGCCGCGGCCGCGCTCGGCCACGACGACATCACCGGGAGCATCGAAGTGGGGAAACAAGCCGACTACGTGGTTCTTGACTCGAACCTGTTCGAGGTCGACGTTCAAGACATCGATCGCACCGCTGTTCTTCTCACCGTTGTCGATGGAGCGGTCGCGTTCGATTCGAAGGGAATGACCAATTGACTGCTTTTGCTGCCACCGCCGACTCTGGTCATCGGCCGAGCGAACGATCGCTTCTTTGATTCTCGATGCCGGGGTGTTCATCGGTCTCGACAACCCCTCCAAAGCGCGGATCATCGTGGAGGTCGTGCGTCGGAAGCGGGCACGAGGCGAAGTGATGCACACGAATGAAACGGTTCTGGCCCAAGCGTGGCGAAGCCCTTCGCAGGTGGCGATGAACCGCTTGGTCGGCATTGCGACCGTGCACCCCTTCGGCGATCCGCGAGCGATCGGCATGCTGTGTGCTTCCGTCGGTACCAGCGACGTTGTCGATGCCAGCCTCGCGATCTTGTCCAGGATGTTGGGGGACATGGAGGTCCTCACCACGGACAGCGACGACATGGCCAAGCTCGGCGTGCCCCACCACGTGTTGTAGCTCGGGCATTCAGGTTGGGTTCAGCATCTGCTGACACACTGGGCGAGATGCGCATTCTGGTGGTCGAAGACGAAACTGGCGTGGCCACCGCGGTGAAGCGCGGGCTCGAGGCGGACGGGTTCGCCGTGGACGTTGCCGACAACGGCATTGATGGCCTTTGGCTTGCGCAGAACAACCCCTATGTCGCCATTGTGTTGGACATCATGTTGCCCGGCATGAACGGCTACAAGATCTGCGCTCAGCTCCGCGAGGAGGAGAACTGGACGCCGATCCTCATGCTGACGGCGAAGGACGGGTCGCTTGATGAAGCCGAAGGGCTCGAGACCGGAGCCGATGATTACCTCACCAAGCCCTTCAGCTATGTGGTGTTGCTTGCTCGGCTGCGGGCGCTGATCCGCCGCTCGAATCGCGGCGGACCTGTCGTTGACGAACTCACCGTTGGTGATCTCCGCTACGACCGCGGTGCCCGGCGAGCCTTCCG
>CALKTH010000107.1 GCA_937997485.1 uncultured Acidimicrobiales bacterium
ACGGGGACTCTGCCCTGATGGTCATTGCCACGCGGCAGACCGTGCCCGACGCTGTGGTCACCGCACTTGCCGCCACCGACGGAATCCTGTCTGTCGACCGCATCGCGATTACCTGACCCGAACCAAAACGGGTTCCCCGCCGCCCGGCCTTCGTATGCGCGGCCCGGTCCTCGAGCCAGGTCAGCGCTTGGGCCCGAATATTGGGTGCACGCCAACGTCAACATCGGGTGCTCGATGCACCCGATGTTGGCGCTGCGTCAGGAGGAGTGGCCGGATCCCAACGTGTCGCTCGATGAAGGGCCGGCGGGCGAACGCCGACTTCGGCTAGCGGTTTGGGGACTTCCGGGGCCAGAGAAGGGCCACGATGAAGCCGAGAAAGGTGCCGGCAGCGAGAGTCTTCGGTTCGAGACCGTGCAGCGCTCCCGGCGGAGCGTCGCCGTCACCCTCTTCGTGATGCCCATCCGAGCGCTCTTGGCTTGATGCTTGAGGCGGCTCAGCGGGGGAATGGGATGGTCGTCGGAGGGAAACCACGGCAGACAGTATGACCCAGCACCCGAATGAGTGTTTGGCGCAGGCCCAATCCTCAGCCGTTGAAGCTGACGAAGCCTCGCTCGGCCAGACCGTCCAAGGCGTTCGCCTGGAGGCCAGCTTCAGAGATCGTGTAGAGCGTGTCGCCGACGATCACGGAGCGCCGGATCTCTGCTTGGTACTCCCAGCAGTACTCCTCGGGCTGGGACGCCAACTCCGTCAGATACGCCTCGGCATCGGCCTCCTCAAGATCGCCGCTCTCGACCGCTGACTCGATCTCGATGATCTCCTCTTCGGCGTAGTTCGGCTCACACTGACGGGTCACCGGGTGGGCCACTCGAGCTGTCTCGACCAGCTCGGTACCGGCGGTTGAGACGAGAACGGAGGCGCTCCCGCTCTGATCGGTGTCGGTCTCTTCGTCCCAACCCCACCAGCTGATGGGCACGAACGCCGTGTCGGCGGGAGCCCAGTGCAGGAACGCCTTGGGATCCCAGTCGATGGAGCTGTACGTGTTCTCTCCAAACGTCAGCTGTGAGATTCGCTGGGGGTTGGACAGATCGGAGACGTCGAAGAGCGAGACCTGGGCGCCAGTCTGGATGCCTTCTTCCGATGCGTCCTGCCCGATGCCGAGGATGAGGCCCTCGCCAACGGGGTGGAGGTAGGTGGAGAAGCCCGGGATCTTGAGTTCACCAAGCACTGCGGGGGCAGCGGGATCGCTGAGGTCCACGGTGTAGAGAGGGTCGACCTGGCGGAACGTGACGACGTAGGCCGTGTCTCCCATGAATCGCACGGAGAAGATCCGTTCGCCCTTACCCAGCCCGCCGACCTGGCCGAGCTGGACGAGCGCGCCGTCCTGCTCGCCGAACGTGGTGACGAAGCTCTCACTGGTCGGTTCCGCGCCCCACGGCTCGCCAGCGGTGGTGGCGACTCGAAGTACCCCGTTGTGCTCGGACAGGCTGTATTGGCTGAGGAGCGAGCCGGTGACCTCGCCGGAAGCGATGTAGGTTGCGCGCTCGGTCTCGGTGATGTCGAAGGTGTGCAGAGCGGTGGAGTAGTCCTCGTCGCCAACGGGCTCGCCCGTCTCGGGGTTGAACTCCGGCCAACGAGCGGTGGCGACGGTGAGTCGATCGGTTGATGCATAGACGGTCTGACCGTCGGTGACGACGCCCAGAGCGTCCTTGAGCTGGAGACCATCGGAGAGGTCCACCGTCAGAACGGAGACGGCGCCGAAGCCGGAATGCTCATCAGGAAGGTGCATTCGGTCGCACTCGATCGCCGGACCTTCGCTTGAGACGGAGCCGTCGGGCTCGACGATCCGGAACGTGGGCAGCCAGTTGTCGATCGTGCTTTTCTCGACGAGGGCTCGGTTGGCGTCGGTCGCCGATTCTTCGGCACCCGGGGTGGACGGGAAGAGGAATGGCAGCTTGCCGATCGTGGAGGACACAACGATGCGTACGGTGCCGTCGATCTCCCGAGCGGAAAGTGTCGAACCTTCGAACTCGATGCTTCGGCCGAGCTCGCCGGTCTCGATGTTGACTTCGACGATGGTGCTGGTGTTCGTGCCCTGCGGCCACAGCATGTCGGACGAGCGGTCGGCCAGGAACGGTGTGTCGGTCCAGCCGTTGGTCATGATGAGCGCGGTGTCGCCGGAGAGGAACATCTCGCTCGCCCACATGTTGTCGTCGAGCGCGATGGTCCGGGCCAGGCGAGGTTCATCGCCGGTGATGTCGACGACGTTGATCTTGTTCCCCGAGAGCGTCACGATGCGATTGCCGTCGGTCTTGACCAGATCGGCCTCGTCGACGCCTGCCTCCTGGTTGTTGGTCCCGGAGCGGTCGTCGCCTGCGCCCTGGGACGAGAAGTCGCTGGCCGCTTCCCCGTCGGCAGAGGCCGTCTCGAACGATGCCGAGTCTTCTTCCATCGCATCGTCGAATTCCTCGACGGCGAAGTCGTCGAAGAACCAGCCCCAGGGTGTGCCGAAGCCGTAGGGACCGACCCGTTCGAGGCCGATCTCGATGAAACGGTCGAGAAGGGCATCGCAGCTACCGAGCGTCTCGAGGCGGGCCGAGGTGAGAATCACGTCGGAGCTCGAGAGGTCGGTTGAGTCGCTGGGCGACCCGAGCGTGTCGGCGCCGTTGGTGCACGCGGACGCTGCGAGCGAGAAGGCCAGCACAGCGGGCAACGCCAGTGTGGTGCGGGGGCGACGGCCACTGATTCGGGGGAAGAAACGCATACTCATGACACCTCAGACGATCCTTCTCGGGATCTGGTTCCCGAGAAGGCATTCGTCATCGCTTCGTCATCATCTGCAAACCCCTGAACCCTGTTCCGGCCCTGATGAAGTCTGGTGCCTGACACTCATCACTCACCAGTTCTCATGTCTTCTCAACTGATCGTCTGGTAGGTGATGGGTGTCTGACACCAAACACTCACCAGACGGAATCAGGCGGGTGCCGTGGTGGTCTGGTAGGTGATGGGTGTCTGACACCAAACACTCACCAGACGAACTCCTGGTGGAGGGTGTGGGCTACTGCCAGGCGGGGCGCTTGGCCTCGAAGGCGCTGATGTCGTCGACGTGGCGCAGGGAAAGGCCAATGTCGTCAAGGCCCTGAAGGAAGCGTTCCTGCGTGGCGTCGTCGAGCGGGAAGCTCTCCGACAAGCCGATCGCCGGCGCCTCAACGAGGCGCCGCTCGACATCGATGGTGATCTCCAGCTCGGGGTCTGCCTCGATGGCGTCGATCAGTTGACGGCCAGTCTCGGGACTCACGACAACAGGCACGAGCCCGTTCTTGGTCGAGTTGTTCCGGAAGATGTCGCCGAAGCGAGGGCAGATGACCGCCTCGAACCCGTACTGCTGGATCGCCCAGACCGCGTGCTCACGCGAGCTGCCGACGCCGAAGTTCGGTCCGGCGACGAGGATGTTTGCTGCCGCGAAACGCTCGTCGTTCAGTACGAAGCTCGGCTCGTCTCGCCACTCAGAGAACAGGCCCTTCTCGAAGCCCGTTCGCTCAACCTGCTTGAGCCAGTCGGAGGGAATGATCTGATCGGTGTCGACGTCGGAGCGGTCGAGCGGGACGGCTCGCCCGGTCACGATTTGTACGGCCTTCATGCCTGGCCTCCTTCGGTGGATGCGGATGCGGGGGGAAGATCGGCCGGCGTGGCGAAGGTGCCGGCGATGGCGGTGGCCGCCGCGACGGCGGGGGAGACGAGGTGCGTGCGACCGCCTCGTCCCTGTCGGCCCTCGAAGTTTCGGTTGCTGGTGGAGGCCGAACGCTCGCCCGGGCTCAGCTTGTCTGGGTTCATGGCCAGACACATGGAACAGCCGGGCTCGCGCCAGTCGAATCCGGCGTCGGTGAAGACCTTGTCGAGACCCTCGGCCACAGCCTGGTCTTTCACCCGGAAGGAGCCAGGAACCACCAGGGTGCGCATGCCATCGGCCACCGTCCGGCCTCGGGCCACGTCGGCGGCGGCTCGCAGATCTTCGATCCGGCTGTTGGTGCAGGAGCCAATGAATACCGTGTCGACCGGGATGTCGGCGAACGGGGTTCCGGCCTCGACACCCATGTAGTCGAGTGCTCGACGGGCGGCGTCGGCTTCGCCTTCGTCGGCGAAGCTGGCCGGGTCCGGGACGCTCCCGGCGATGGGGGCGACTTGGCCAGGGTTCGTGCCCCAGGTGATGTGAGGGTGGATCGTGCTGGCGTCGAGGACGATCTCAGCGTCGTAGACGGCGCCTTCGTCGGACGGGAGTGTCTTCCAGTCGGCAACCGCGGCATCCCAATCGGGGCCCGTCGGCGCGTGGTCTCGGCCCTTCAGGTATTCGAATGTGGTCTCGTCAGGGGCAATCATGCCGGCCTTGGCTCCGGCCTCGATGCTCATGTTGCAGACCGTCATGCGGCCTTCCATGGAAAGACTGCGGATGGCCTCGCCTCGGTACTCGATGAAGTAGCCGATGCCACCGCCGGTGCCGAGTTCGCCCATGATGGCCAGGATGATGTCCTTGGCCGAAGCGCCTTCGGGCAGGGTTCCGTTGACCGTGACTGCCATGCTCTTTGGCCGAGTCTGGGGCAGCGTCTGCGTGGCCAGCACGTGCTCGACCTCACTGGTGCCGATGCCGAACGCAATGGCGCCGAATGCTCCGTGCGTTGCCGTGTGCGAATCGCCGCACACCACCGTCATGCCCGGTTGGGTCAGGCCCTGTTCTGGGCCGATGACGTGAACGATTCCCTGACCGGGAGAACCCATCGGGTGATTCGTGATGCCGAACTCCGCAGTGTTGTCTCGCAGCGTCTGGATCTGCTTGGCACTGATCGGATCGGCGATTGGCTGATCGATGTTCTCCGTCGGGACGTTGTGATCCTCGGTCGCCACGGTCAGGTCAGGCCGGCGAACCTTGCGACCTGCGATGCGGAGACCGTCGAACGCCTGGGGCGAAGTGACCTCGTGGACGAGGTGAAGGTCGATGTAGAGGAGATCGGGTTCGCCGTTGGCGCCCTGATGGACGACGTGGCGATCCCACAGCTTGTCGGCGAGTGTTCGTGGCTCGGTCATGGCAGCTCCTGGAGTGTTGTTCGAGATCGAGCGCAGGCGTCCCTGCGCTTGCGGTCTCAAATATTGAGACGATAGTCTCAAGTGATGGAACCCAGGCTAAGTGGTGTTGGCGTGATCGACAAGTCATTCGCCCTTCTCGCCGCCCTCGGCGAGCGGAGTCCGCAGACCTTGGCCGAGTTGGTGGAGGCAACGGCCTTCCACAAGGCCACCGCCCACCGGTTGGCCGCCGCCCTCGAGGTCCACGGCCTGGTGCGGCGGCTCGATGACGGGCGCTACACGCTCGGCTTCGGTTGGTTGGAGTTCGCCAGCAAGGTGGACGGCGCTTCGCGCCTCGTCGATCTCGCTCGTCCACACCTGGCGGAGCTCTCAGCCTCGACGGGGGAGAGCGCTCAGTTGTACGTGCGCGACGGCAGCGAGCGGGTGTGCGTTGCTGTCTCGGAGTCCGAGCATGGCTTGCGCACCATCGTTCCGGTGGGACGACGGTTGACCCTCTCGCTGGGATCAGGAGCCGCGGTCCTGCGAGGTGAAGTCTCAGCGCAAGGCTTTGTCGAGTCCATTGCCGAGCGCGAGGCCGGAGTGGCGAGTGTGAGCGCTCCGATCATGGATGGAGACGGCCAACTCGTGGCTGCTATCAGTGTCAGCGGTCCGGTGGACCGGATGAGTGAGGCTCCCGGCGAACGGTTCGGCGCTCTGCTCGTTGCCGAGGCCGGTCGGCTCAGCGCTGATCTCGCCTGCTGAACGGCCCGAGCGACTCAGGCTTCGAGGTCGACGACTTCGACTGAGAGCTTGGCGCCGGTTGGCGCCTCGTACTCCACGACCTGGCCGACCTTGGCGCCCATGAGCGCCGTGCCCATTGCTGATCCGGGAGACATGACCGTGACGCCTTCTCGGCGCTCCTCGATGGAGCCGATGAGGTACTTCTCGACGTCGTCGTCGCCAACGAACTTCACCGACACAACGCAACCGGCTCGGACCGCATCGAGCGAACCGTCGGCCTCAACGATGATGCAGTTTTCGATGAGGGCGGCCAGGTGGTTGATCCGGCCCTCCATCTTTCCCTGCTCTTCTTTCGCTGCGTGGTAGTCGCCATTCTCGGAGAGGTCGCCGAGCTCTCGAGCTGTCTCGATCTTCTTGGCGATCTCGATGCGGCCGCGAGTGGTCAGGTCTCCATGCTCGGAGACAAGGCGGTCGTAGGCCTCTTGGGAGAGTTCGTGGATGGCAGGCACGTCCGAGAGGTTAACCCGGCCTGGATTCGCTGCGAACCCGGGCGTTCGTCGAGCGTGGCCGGAAGGTTCAGCGACGAACCCAGCGACGCTCACGCAGGAGGTAGCCGATCTGAACGGTGGCCACGGCGCCGATGAGCCAGGCAATCACGGTTGTGGGTTCAGTGAGCCGGTCCCGAACGAGTTCGGTTTCGCTCTGCCGGAGATTCGGGGCGGAACCGTAGAGCTGGACCCAATCGAATCGTTCGATCATGTACGAGGTGGCCGCGATAGTCATGACGTAGAAGATGAGCGAGAGCGTCGCTCGCACATCGGCGTGCCGGGCGCCCATGCCCAGTCGTACGGCGATGCCGATGAAGAGGCCGCAGAACACGGCGAGCCACGGGGTGACCAGCACGCGCTGGGTCTCGACGGCGTACCAGGCGGCACCGCAAACGAAGGACATGGAGAGCGCGGCGATGGTGCCGGTGATCATGTCTGGCGGATCAGCGTCGGGAACGACGGCAAGCGTCTTCTTCTTCGTAATCGGAGTCGCGTCAGCATCGGGCGCGTCGCCCTCGGCGTCGCGCCACGAGTCGGGCACGGTTTGCATCGAGAAGTCGTGGCCGTAGGGATCGGCGGGCTTCGCAGCGGGCTCTTTGGTTGCACTCTTGAACATTGCCGCTCCTTGATTGACATGAACATCGACGGTGATGGCGGGTGACTTGAGGGGCCGATTTGGCTCAGCGGTAAGATCTTGTGCCCACGTGCCGTCGGTCACTCGTCTTGTTCTGGCCGACTCAGCAGGTGTCCGTCAGCCATTCGGCTGGCGCTGAAACAACGGGAGTACCTGAGTGAGCCGTCACAAGATCGCCATTGTCGGAGGAGACGGCATCGGGCCGGAAGTCATCGCTGAGGGTCTGCGGACCTTCGAGGCGGCTGGCGTGGAGCTCGAGACGATCGACTACGACCTCGGTGGCGCTCGCTACCTGAAGGACGGCACCGTTCTGCCCGACTCGGTCCTCGAGGAGTGGCGAGACGTCGATGCGATCTACTTGGGTGCCGTCGGGGCACCCGGCGTGCCACCCGGCGTGATCGAGCGAGGCCTCCTGCTCAAAATGCGCTTCGAGCTCGATCTCTATGTCAATCAACGGCCGTTCAAGCTGGCCGCAACCGACGATCAGCCTGGTCACGACTTCATCGTGATTCGTGAGAACACCGAAGGCACCTATGCGGGCGAGGGCGGGTTCCTTCGCAAGGGAACTCCTCACGAGATCGCCACGCAGGGCTCGGTCAACACCCGTATGTGGGCCGAGCGTGCGGTGCGGTTCGCCTATGAGCTTGCTGCGACCCGCAACAACCACCTCACGCTGGTGCACAAGACCAACGTGCTGACCTTCTCCGGTGACCTGTGGGAACGCGCCTTCAACGAAGTCGGCGCGGCCGAGTATCCGGGGATCGAGACGGCCTACAACCACGTCGATGCCGCCTGCATCTACTTCGTGCAGGATCCACAGCGCTACGACGTCATTGTCACCGACAATCTCTTCGGCGACATCCTCACCGACCTCGGCGGCGCTGTCAGCGGCGGTATCGGCCTCGCGTCTTCTGCGAATCTGAATCCCGCCCGCACCGGCCCCTCAATGTTCGAGCCGGTGCATGGTTCGGCGCCCGACATTGCGGGCCAGGGCAAGGCCAATCCCATCGCCGCCATTCTGAGTGGAGCGATGATGCTGGACTTCCTGGGCGAGACCGAAGCCGCAGCCCGAATCACCGCAGCATGCGATGCTTGTGTTGATCTGACTGGTTCCACCCGCGAGATCGGCGACGCCGTCTCCTCCAAGCTCTGAGGCTGTCATGACCAACGACCCCACGACCGACCCCTTCTCCGCTCCGTTCGGCTCCCTCTTCGGCGATTCGATGACCGTGGCAAACCTGGCGGACGGGTCGTACGCCTACAGCGGCGCGGCCCAGGCGATGGAGAGCTTCTCGCTTCACCCCGCCACCCACGCCCTCCACTACGGCAGCACCTGTTTCGAGGGGCTGAAGGCGCATCGTCAGGCTGACGGGTCGCTGGCGATCTTCCGGCTCGATGATCACGTCGAGCGCATGCGTCAGAGTATTGGCCGTTTGCGGATGCCGGTTCCCGAGAGCGACCTGATCCGGACGATGATCATCGATGCGGTGGAGGCCAACGCGTCCTTCACACCTGATGCGCCCGGCTCGCTCTATATCCGTCCGACCCTGATCGGCACGGCGCCGAATATCGGAGCGGCGGCAGCTCCCAGCGACCAGGCGATTCTGTATGTGATTTGTTCGCCTGTTGGTGACTACTTCGCTGGTGGTGTGCGCCCGCTCACGATCTACGTAGAGACCAAGGTGCCTCGCACGACGCCGCAGTTCGGCATGGTGAAGAGTGGAGCGAACTATGCGATGGCGCTGGGCCCGACGCTTGATGCCAAGCGGGATCACGGCGCCGATCAGGTCTTGTTCGCGCAGGGTGATGACATCACCGAAACGGGCGCTTCGAACTTCTTCATGGCAGACGACGACCGACTGGTCACGCGCCATCTCGACGAGTCGTTCCTGCACGGCGTCACCCGCAACTCGGTGATTCAGTTGGCCGCCGATCTCGGATACGAAGTCGAAGAGCGGCCGATCACGGTGAGCGAGCTTGCGTCGTGGAACGGAGAGGTCTTCCTTTCCGGCACGGCTGCGGTGATTGCACCTGTCGGCACGGTGGTTGCTGGCGACGCTCGGGTCACGGTTGGCGACGGCCAGCCCGGCGCCAACACCCTCAAGATTCGCGAAGCGCTGACCACGCTGCTCACTGGCGATGCGCCTGATCCCTACGGCTGGCGTACCGCCGTCAACGGCTAGGAACCTCCCGCATGGACATCTCCAGAGAAGGCGCTCGCCGGCCCGAGTGGCCGGAGTCGGTCGAGATCTTCGACACGACGCTGCGCGACGGCTCGCAGTTTGAGGGCATTGCGCTCACAACTGACGACAAGCTGCGCATCGCCGAACAGCTCAACCATCTCGGCGTGCATTACATCGAGGGCGGCTGGCCGGGATCCAACCCCCGAGACGATGCGTTCTTC
>CALKTH010000108.1 GCA_937997485.1 uncultured Acidimicrobiales bacterium
CGCCCCTTCACGTGGTCGTACTTGCCTGATGGCACGAAGCGTGCCACGGCGGGTTTCTCACCCATGGCCTTCAGGATGCGCAGCGTCGAGGTGAGTACGTCGGGATCAATGAACGCGCTGAAGGCGTCGGGCACGATGATCACCGTGGCGTCATGCAGTTCGTCGCCGGGTCCGATCTGCGGAACGATGAGTTGAGCCAGTCGCTTGTCGAGCGAGCCGGCCGGCACCGACGGCAGGTCAACCGTCCCGAGGGTCTTCTCGAGCAGCGGAGCAGCGAGCTTCTGTCCGAAGGCAACTGGCCCGGCGACTCTCTGCACAGTGGGCAGCAGTGGTTCGAAGCCGCTCATGACGAGATCGCGTAGCTTGCGCTTGCGGTCCGTCTCCGCGTGCTGCTCAAAGAAGCGGGACTTCATTTCGGGGATGTCGACCTGGACGGGGCACCGGCCCGTGCACGCCCCACACGAGAGACACTGCCGCATCGAATCGGCAACCTCGTCGGCCAGCTCCGCATCGTCGGGATTGGCCAACCAACCGCGCAGGAGATCCGCACGACCCTTGGGCGAGAGGCGGGGGTCGAGCGTGGCCTTGAACGAGGGGCACATGACCTCGGTGCCGCCCCAGTGGTGGCAGATGCCGTTGCCGTTGCAGCTGAAGGCGCTGTCGAAATGCTCCCGGCTGGCCTCCGCCACGGACCGGTCCCGATGAATGCGAAGGGGAACGTCGTCGATCTTCTTGATGGGCGGCGCACCTTCCAAGGGCGCGTAGAGCTTGCCCGGGTTGAGCACGTTGCGAGGATCGAAGGCTGTCTTCACCATCCGCATGCGATGGATCACGTCGTCGCTCAGGTCGACATATTCGCCCCGGAAGCCTCGGCCATGTTCGCCCCACAACACGCCGCCGAAGCTGGCCACGAGCGAAGCGACCTGATCGGAAACGCTGCGGACCATGGCCTCGTGGGTCGGGTCGTACAGGTCGAGAGCAGGACGAACGTGGAGGCAGCCAACGTCGGCGTGTCCGAACATTCCATAGCTCAGCCCGTGCCGGTCGAGAACCTCCCGGAAGCCGGCAACGAACTCGGGGAGATGCCGGGGAGGAACAGCGCAGTCCTCGACGAAGGGAATGGAGCGCCGCCCATCCACGGCCTGGCCGAGTAGGCCCACCGCATCGGCCCGAACCTTCCAGACCGCAGCGATCTTCGCCGGATCCTCGGTCACCGCAATGTCTGTTGCGCCCGGCACGTCACCGAGCATGTCTTGCAGCTGCTCGATGCCCTCGGTCCCATCGAACTCCATGAGAAGGAGGGAACCGCCGTCGGCGTTGAGCATCGAACGGAGCGTGGGCCAGGCTGGTGAGCCCGTTGCCAAGCTGATGGTGCGCTCGTCAAGACACTCGATCGCGATCGGCTTGCTCACCTTGAGGCGGTTCGAGTCTCGAATCGCATCCTCGAAATTCGGGTAGGCAACCACGACGAGGTGGGGGCGCTGTGGCAATGGTGTCAGCCTGATTCGGATCTCGCTCATCATGGTGAGCGTGCCCTCCGAGCCGCACAGCAGCTTGCTCAGATCGAGCACGCCGTCGCCCCGCTCGTCGACGTGGCGGGCGTCGGCCAGGTTGTAGCCCGTGAACCCGCGGGGAACCTCGGGGAACGAGTCCGCCGTGATGCCCTCTGTTGCTTCGAGGATCAAGCGGTGAAGATCGCCGATGCGATCGGTGCGAGCGGCCATCGCCGTTGCTTCCACGAGTGAGGTTGAGCCGAAGGACCAGGGTGTGCCGTCCGGAAGGCAAGCATCGATGCCGAGAATGTGCTTGTTCGTTCGGCCGTGGACGAGGCTGCCCTTGCCGGCCGCATCGGTCGAGGTCATTCCGCCGATCGTGGCCCGAGTGGCCGTGGAGACATGGGGCGCAAAGAACAGGTCGTGCTTCGCGATCTCTGCGTTGAGCTGGCCGAGCACCACTCCTGGCTGAACGACCGCCTCCTGGGCGCCCACATCGATCGAGAGAATCTTGTTGAGACTGCGGCGCATGTCGACGACCACGCCATTGGTCAAGCTTTGTCCATTCGTGCCGGTGCCACCACCTCTGGCCACGAGCTCGTACGGATCGGTCAGTGTGTGGTTGACCCGGGCAAGGATGGCGATGTCCTCGGCGGAGCTCGGAATGACCGCGCCCACTGGGCGCAGCTGATAGATCGAATTGTCGGTTCCGTACACGGTGCGGGTGGCCGCGTCGTCGTCGACCGCTCCCTTGAATCCGTTGGAGCGCAGCGCTCCCCGAAGCTCGCTCAGCGACCGGGAGCCGGACGTTTCGGGGCCCGGCGCGTGCTGGTCGAGGGAGAGCATCAGGTGATCATGACACAGCGCTGCAAGTTTTTTGGAATGGGCATTCCGTTTTTGAGTAGGGTTCCGGCCACCACAGATTCATAGGGGGATCTCCAATGGCTTGCTGCCACACCGAGCTCGAGTTGGAACAGGGCGACACCGCCTTCAACGTCGACACCTCGTCCATCACCTTCGGCGACGGATGCCTGTCCGAAGCCGGTGCCGTCGCTCGCTCCTTGGGCATCAAGCGCATCGCACTCATGACCGACCCCGTCCTCGCGACCTCGGCCCACGTAGCCAAGGTTGAGGCCTCGCTCTCGGCCGCCGGTATTGCCGTTGCTCGGTACGACGACGTTCGGGTCGAGCCGACCGACGAGTCCTTCCAGGCCGCGACCAAGTTTGCGATCGACGCGAAGGTCGACGGCTTCATCTCCGTCGGCGGTGGTTCAGTGATCGATACCACCAAGGCTGCGAACCTCTACTCCACTCATCCGGCGGACTTCCTGGCGTACGTGAATGCACCGATTGGTGAAGGCGTCGCCGTTCCGGGCCCGCTGATGCCCCACATCGCCTGCCCCACCACCTCCGGCACTGGGAGCGAGTGCACCGGCATTGCCGTGTTCGATCTGCTCGCCATGAAGGCCAAGACCGGCATCGCGTCCAGTCTCATCCGGCCGACCAAAGCACTCATCGATCCCGGGGTGACCGAGACGCTGCCGGCCAACGTCGTCGCTGCCTCAGCGTTCGATGTGTTGAGCCACGCCCTCGAGTCCTACACCGCCCGCCACTTCCACGTGCGGCCGGCCCCCGCCGACCCCACGCAGCGGCCCGGAAGTCAGGGCGCCAACCCGTGGAGTGACCTCGGCTGTCGTGAAGCACTCAAGTTGCTCGGCACGTATCTGGTCCGAGCCGTGGACAGCGCGGAGGATGTTGAGGCTCGCCATCAGGTGATGTGGGCCGCCACCCTCGCCGGCATCGCCTTCGGCAACGCCGGCTGTCACGCTCCGCACGGCATGAGCTACTCGGTGGCCGGCATGGTCAAGGACTTCCAGCCTGAGGGGTGGCCTCTCGGTGAACCGATCGTGCCCCATGGTCTGAGCGTGATCGTGAACTCGCCGTCGGTGTTCCGCATGACGTCCGAGCTCGATCCGGCCCGTCACCGTGATGCTGCGTCCTGGCTCGGCGCCGACACCGCTGATGTGGCGGACGATGAGGCCGGCGAGGCGCTCGCCGGCCAGATCATCACGCTGATGAAGGCCACCAATATGCCGAATGGCCTCATGGGTGTTGGTTACGACGCGAACGACATTGACGATCTCGTGGCGGGCTCGCTGCCCCAGCGTCGATTGCTCGACAACGCTCCGATCCAGATCGACAAGGTCAAGCTCACCGAGCTGTACCAAGGCGCTCTCTCGTACTGGTAGGGAGTTGGCCAGCGACGGCTGACCGGTTCCCCTAGGCCACTGAGTGGGCGGGGACGTCGAGATGCATGGTCTCGGCGACCTCGGCCGCGACCTCCACGATGCGGCGGCTGAGCTCTCGGGCTCGGCTCGCCGTCATCCGCGCGGTCGGGGCCTGCACGGCGATGGCTGCCACTGCTGACCCGCTGGAGTCGAGGACGGGGGCGCCCACGCATGACACGCCGAGGATGCTCTCCTCGGAGTCCGTGCTGTATCCACGCTGGCGGACCTCTGCCAGATCGGCCTCGAGCTCCGCGAACGAAGAAATGGAATTCGTCGTCACGGACGTGAAATTGAGATCGGCCAGATTGATGGGCCCGTTCGGAGCGTCAAAGGCGAGCAGTGACTTGCCCATCGAGGAGCAGTGCACGGGAATGCGCGTGCCCACCGGCTGATCGAAACGCAGCGGGTGGGGAGAGGACACGCGAAGCGTCACGACGACGTGTTCGCCATCGAGGAGCCCCATGTTGACCGACTCGCCGGTCTCGGCGCCGAACCGCTCCAGAACCGGGAGCGCCAACTCCAGACCGAGGTGCCGCCGGCCAGCCTGGCCGAGCACGATCGTGCTCCGGCCCAGGTGGTAGCGCTCGGAGTGCTTGTCTTGCTCCAAGTAGCCACGGGCGACGAGCGCCCGGACGATGCGATGCGCGGTGCTGGGGCTCAGCTCGATGCGGGTGGCGATGTCCGTGATACCGAGCTCGCGAGAATCGAGAAAGCACTCGAGCACGTTGAGGGTTCGAGTGATCGCTTGTGTGCCCGGCGGGCTGGCTTGGTGTTCATCGCTCGCTCTCATCTCGCCCTCTCTCATAGCAGCCGGTTCAACAGGTTGTCAGTTCCACATTGGAATCCGTATTCCATCGGCACCCCGTTTCCGTTGACAAGCTCCTGTCGATGTGGAAATGTGAAACCGCTTGGAAAAAGCATTCCATATTGTGGAAAGTGTAGTGGAACCAGCCTTTCGGGAGAAACGCTTCCAACGCTCTCTTCCACAAGGGGGATCCGTTCGGGCCAATCCGGCTCGGGCATGACACAAGGGGAAAACTCATATGTCTCGTCCGCAGACTTCGACGCGCCTCAGCGCAAAGAGGCGTCTGTTCCGATGGCTGGCTGCATTCATGGCCATCGGTCTGATTGCCGCCGCGTGCACCAACAGTGCCGTCGGCAATGAAAACGCAGGAAATGACGACAGCGGCTCCGACGACTCGGGTAGCGACAGCGGCTCCGACTCAGGTTCTGACGACTCCGGCTCCGACGACGACGGCGATGGCGACACCGTCGAACTCGCTCAGGGCGACGAAGTCGTCGAGTTCCAGGTCCAGACCGGCGTGCCTGCCTCGTCCGTCTACCACGAGCTCGTCATCAAGTGGGGCGAGCGCATCGGCGTGATGTCCGGTGGTCGTCTGCAAGCTGAAGTCGTGCCTTCGGGTGGCGTCGTTGGCGCCCTCGAAATCCTCGACGCTGTCGACGCCGGCGTTGTTCCCGTCGGTATGGCGTGGTCCAACTACTGGACCGGCAAGAGCGACTCCGCCGCTCTCTTCTCGAACCCACCTGTGGGCTCGACGGGTATGGACCAGGCCACCTCGCTGGCATGGATGTACGACGGTGGTGGCCTCGAGCTGTATGAGCGCCTCTACACCGAGGAGATCGGTGTGCAGGTCAAGCCTCTGCCGATGATGCCCATGGGTCCGGACCCCTTCGGTTGGTTCGATACCCCCATCTCCAGCGTCGCTGACGTGCAGGGTCTCAAGTTCCGCTCGCCTCCCGGACTTCCCGGCCTGACCTTCGATCGCCTCGGCCTCGAAGCCATTGCCATGCCGGGTGGCGACATCGTCCCCTCCGCCCAGAGCGGCATCATCGAAGGCGCCGAGTGGATCAGCCCCGCTGACGACCGTGCCCTCGGCCTCTCCGACGTGTGGAGCAACTACTACCTGCAGGGTCTCCACCAGTCCACCGACATCGGCGAGCTCCTGTTGAACCTCGACTGGTGGAACGAACTGCCGGCCGACCTCCAGGAGATCATCCTCGTCGCCACCCAGGCCACCATCGTCGACTCGCAGAACTTGTCCATCACGGTCAATGCTGCTGCCGTCGCTGACTACCAGGCCCAGGGCATCGACATCTGGAACACGCCGCCGGAGTTCTATGACGAGTTCATCTCGGCGTGGAACGAAGTGGCCGCTGAACTCGAGGCAGGCGACGCCTTCTTCGCTGAGGTCCGTGCTTCCCAGCAGGCCTACGCCGATGCGGTGATGCCGTACCGCCTCACCATCACCGAGCTGTACCAGAACATCGGCGAGACCTACTTCCCCGAAAAGGTTGGGTCTGATCCGTCGTGACGAGTACCGACGCTGATGTAGCCGCCAGATACGGCTACACGGTCGACGAAGAAGCAGAGGGCATTGCCGAACCGTGGAATACCGACGGTGGCAATATCCGCTGGATCGCGGCGATCTCGGAGTGGACGGGCAAGGCCGTTGCATGGCTTGTCCTTCCACTCATGGGGATCCTGGCGTTCGAGGCCATCCGCCGATCACTGTTCGACGTCTCAACGAAGTGGGCACAGGACCTGGGTTACATGCTCTATTCCACCCACTTCATGTTGGGCGCGGCGTACACGCTGAAGCGCAGTGGTCACATCCGCACTGACTTCGTCTACCGCAACTGGGAGTCCCGCAAGCAAGCCATCGTCGACGCAATCATCTATGGAGTGGCGTTCATCCCCGTGATGCTCATCGCCATCAAGGTGTCGGGCGAATGGGCTTGGGAGGCTTTCGAGCGGCGTGAACTCGTGATCCAAAGTCCATGGCGAGGGCCGATCTGGCCGCTGAAAGCTGTGCTGCCGCTCGGCCTCGCCCTCTGGACACTCCAATCGATTTCCGAACTCGTGAAGTCGATCCGCACGATCCGCACCGGAGAATGGGAGCCCGACAGTGGAACCTGAATTCATTGGTTTGCTGATGCTGTTCTCGCTCTTCGGAGCGATCGTCGCGGGCTTCCCCGTTGCCCAAACCCTGCTCGTGGTGAGCTTCGGATTTGGCTACTGGGCGATCGGGGACACGGTGTTCAGCCTGTTCACCCTGTCTTCCTTCGGTGTCATGGACGACGTGACACTCGCAGCGGTTCCCCTGTTCATCTTCATGGGGTACTTGCTCGAGCAAGCGGGGTTGATGGATCGACTATTCCGATCGCTCCAGTTGTCGATGGCGAACCTTCGAGGTTCGCTCTACTTGGCCGTCATTTCGGCGGCCACCATCTTTGCGGCCGCCACCGGCATCGTCGGTGCGTCGGTGACGCTCATCGGGCTCATGGCCATTCCGTCAATGACACGGAGTGGGTATGACACCCGTCTGTCTGCTGGTGCCATCACGGCCGGTGGGACGCTGGGAATCCTCATCCCGCCCAGCATCATGCTGGTCGTGATGGCGCCGGTGCTCGGCGTGAACGTGCTGGACCTGTTCGCTGCAGCGATCTTCCCCGGACTCATCCTGTCCGGTCTGTATGTCGCCTACGCAATGGTCCGATCGTTTATGGACCCGTCGCTGGGCCCGCCGTTGGCCGAAGAGGAAAAGACCATTCACGGAGGGGCGCTCGTCAAGGAGATCATCCTTGGCATCATCCCTCCGACCGTGTTGATCGCCGCCACGCTCGGCTCGATCCTCACGGGTGTGGCGACCACCACGGAGGGCTCCGCAATGGGCGCCCTCGGTGCGGTGCTCCTCGCGCTGGTCACCGGCAATCTCAGCTTCGCCATGATGAAGCGCAGCCTCTATGCCACGTTGTTGACCTCGTCAATGATCATGGTGCTGGTGGTGGCGTCGAACTTCTTCGGCGCTGTGTTCTCCCGAGTGGGGAGCGCCACCTATCTGGCCAATGCGCTGGTGGAGCTGAACTTGCACTTCATGCTCATGCTGCTGCTGATTCTGGGACTCATCTTCGTCCTGGGTTGGCCGCTCGAATGGGTGCCGATCGTGTTGATCTTCGTGCCGATCCTCCTGCCTGTTGTCGAGGCCTACGACTTCGACAAGGTGTGGTTCGGTGTGCTGATTGCCGTGACGCTCCAAACCGCATGGCTGTCCCCGCCCGTTGCGTTGTCTGCCTACTTCTTGAAGGGCGTGGCACCGCACTGGGATCTGAAGGACATCTATGCCGGAATGATGCAATTCATGGGGCTGCAGGTGATCGGTCTTGTGCTGGTCGTTCTGTTCCCCGCTGTGGCGCTCTGGCTTCCGAGCGTCATCAACAACTAGCGGTGCTCGCCGGGCCCGTCTCCCCCACGGGGAGGGCGGGCCCGGCGGCACGCTCTCCCTGCAAATCTCACTACCGTGCCCCTCCGGATGAGCGGCACGTTCACCCACGATCGAGCCCGGCAATCTCGCCCGGCTCACGACTCTGGAGCGACCCGATGACTCGGATGACCCCTTCTGAAGCTTTTGTTGAGACCTTGGTGGCGAATGGTGTGACCGACATGTTCGGGATCATGGGTTCGGCGTTTATGGATGCGATGGATATTTTTGCTCCTGCTGGGATTCGTTTGGTGCCGGTG
>CALKTH010000109.1 GCA_937997485.1 uncultured Acidimicrobiales bacterium
GGTGAGTGATGGTGGGGGTCAGGCACCCACAGGGGAGGGAGCGAGGGGAGTGATGGTGGGGGTCAGGCACCCACAGGGGCGCCAGGGTTAGAAGTTGGTAGCGATGTACTGGGTCTCGCAGAACTCGTAGATGCCTTCGCTGGCACCTTCTCGGCCGAGTCCGGATTGCTTCATGCCGCCGAACGGCGCGGCGGGATCAGAGACGGCGCCTCGGTTGAGGCCGACCATGCCGGACTCGAGCTGCTCGCTCACGGCGAGACCTCGGGCCAGGTCCTGTGTATAGACGTACGCCATCAGACCCATCTCCGTGTCATTCGCCATCTCGATGACCGCATCCGTGTCGGTGAACGTGATGAGCGGCGCGACCGGACCGAAGATCTCCGAGCGCGTGATCTCTGCATCAGGCGACACCCCGGTCAACACCGTCGGCGCAAAGAAGTGTCCGGGACGATCCGCCGCTTGCCCGCCGAGCGCCACCGTTGCCCCACCGGCGACAGCGGAGTCCACGAGGCCGGTGACCTTCTCGATGGCCTTCTGGTCAATGAGCGGACCGCAGGTCACGCCATCGTCGTGGCCCCCTCCAATGACCACCTTCGACATCGCCGCCACGAACTGCTCAGCAAACTCATCGGCCACATCGGCGTGGACGAAGAAGCGGTTGGCCGCCGTGCAGGTCTCGGCCGAATGGCGCATCTTCGCCACCATGGCCCCTTCGACAGCTGCAGGAATGTCTGCATCCTCGAACACGATGAACGGAGCGTTGCCGCCAAGCTCCATCACGGTTTTCAGCACGCGATCGGCGCTGCGCTTGAGGAGCACACGACCCGTTGCGGTCGAGCCGGTGAAGGACACCATGCGGGTTGACGGGTGATCCACAGCGGCGTCGAACCACGATGCCGGATCCTCAGCCACGACCACGTTCACAAGACCATCTGGAACGCCAGCCTGCGCCATGAGTTCGGCGACCCGAAGAGCGGTAAGCGGCGTCTCGGCCGGCGGCTTGATCACGGCGCCGTTGCCAGCAGCCAGCGCGGGAGCGAGCTTGCGGGTGATCATGGCGGCCGGGAAGTTCCACGGCGTGACGATCACCACGACACCGACAGGAACGTGATGCACGATGATGCGGTTTGCCCCGGATGGGGCCGTGCTGATCGAGCCGTGAATACGCACGGCTTCCTCGGAGTTCCAACGGAAGAACTCAGCGGCATACGCCACCTCACCCCGAGCATCGGCGATTGGCTTGCCCTGCTCCTGCACGATGAGGTCGGCGATCTCGTCCTGGTGCTCCATCATGAGCGACCAGCAGCGGCGCAACACCTCAGCCCGCTCCCTCGGCGCGGTCTTCGCCCACTGCTTCTGCGCCTCGTGCGCAGCCTGGCACGCAGCGACGGCGTCATCGGCGGTGCCAGCCGCAACCGTGGCAACCTGCTCACCGGTCGCCGGATTGTGCACGTCGATCGTGGCGCCTGTCGATCCTGCTTGCCACTGGCCGCCGATGAAGAGTTGGGTCTGCACGAAGTGTCCTTCTTGTTCTGAGTTCTGAGTGTTCGTCTTGATGAGGGGGTTGATGCTGAGCCGGAGCGAGCGAACGAAGAGAAGATACGTCAGGCGACGTCGAGTTCCAGCACGCCGAGCGAGCCAAAGTCCACCTGGAAGCGATCGCCCGCTCGGCAGTCGACGGGACGCGTGAACGATCCAGCAAGAATCGTTTCTCCCGCCTCCAGGGCAATGCCGAGTCCTTGCAGTCGGTTGGCCAGCCACACCACCCCCATCACGGGGTCATCGAGCACGCCGGCGCCAAGCCCCGTCTCCTCCACCACGTCATTGCGCTTGCAGATCGCGCCCGCCCACCGAAGGCCTCCTCGACGAGCGTCCTCGACGGACATCGACGTGGTGCCAACCATGATTCCGGCGTTCGCGGCGTTGTCGGAGATCGTGTCTCGCACGGATCTGGTGCGGCCGTCTTCTGGGTGCCTGCGGTACGAGCGGGCATCGATGAGCTCGAGCGCAGGCAGGACATGATCCGTGGCCGCATACACGTCCTCGGGCGTGAGGTCTCGTCCGAGGTCGTGTGGGACGAGTCGCTGACTCAGCACGAAGGCAAACTCGACCTCGACCTTGGGGTCCAGGTACGTGGCGGCCTGAATCGTGCCGCCGTTCGGGATGAACATGTAGTCGAGCAGCGTGCCGAAGTCTGGCTCGTTGATGTTCATCGCCATCTGCATTGCCCGACTCGTCAGACCAATCTTGTGACCGGCGATGACGGAACCGTTGGCGACCTGCAGCTCGACCCATGTCGCCTGAATCGCATAGGCGTCTTCGAGCGTGATATCCGGGTGGGCTCGGCTGACCGGGTCGATGGGTGAAGCGGTCCGACGAGCCTCTTCGTGAGCAGCGGCGATGGCGGTGACCTGCACGGCCGTCAGCGTCCGCCCCTCATTGCGCATCGTCATCAGCTGACCCCCAGCTTGGTAATGCTGTGCGTGTCGTAGGCGACGGAGATGTTCTTGGTCTCCATGTAGAACTCGAAGCTGTACTCCGGACCTCCGTCTCGGCCAATGCCACTGGCCTTGGTGCCGCCGAATGGAGTGGGGAGGTGGCGCACGTTCTGGCTATTCACCCAGACCATGCCCGCGTCGAGGTCTCGAGCCACTCGGTGAGCCCGCCCGGTGTCTCCCGTCCACAAGTAGCCGGCGAGTCCGTACTCGATGTCGTTGGCGATGCGAATCGCCTCGGCCTCATCAGCGAAGGGGAGAGCCGTGAGTACGGGGCCAAAGATCTCTTCCTGAGCGATCCGCATGTCATTGGTGGCGCCCGTGAACAGCATCGGGTTCACGTAGTAGGAGGCTGAGTCCGATCCCTCGTCCGGTGCTCCTCCGCCCAGACCCTGGCCGCCGACCAGCACTGTCGCTCCGGCGTCCCTCGCGATGGCCTCGTAGCTGCGGACCTTCTCGCAGTGGCGGGGATGGATGAGGGGACCGATCTCCGTTGCCGGATCGAGCGGATGGCCGACCTTCAGCGTTTCGACCCGGGCGCCGAGCTTGGCCACGAACTCATCGTGGATGCTCTCTTGCAGGAGCACTCGGCTCGAGGACGTGCAGCGTTCGCCGTTGAGGCTGTAGATCATGAACATGACGGCATCGAGCGCTCGGTCCAGGTCAGCGTCCTCGAACACGATCACCGGGTTTTTGCCTCCGAGTTCGAAGTGCACACGCTTCAGCGTCGGTGCTCCCTGCGCCTGAATCATGGAACCGGTGGCTGACTCTCCGACGAAGGCGATGGCCTTGATGGCGTGGTGTTCGGTGAGCGACTTGCCGGCGGTTTCGCCGAAGCCGTGCACCGTGTTCAGCACGCCCGCCGGAAGGCCGGCCTCGAGGGCAATCTCGGCCAGCATCGCTGCGCTGTACGGACTCCACTCGGCTGGCTTGTGGACGACCGTGCAGCCGGCAGCAAGGGCCGGTGCGATCTTCCAGGTCGAGAGCATGAACGGGGTGTTCCAGGGTGTGATGACACCGACGGGTCCCAGGGCGGAACGGCTGGAGAAGTTGATGTGATGTTCATCCGGCATGGAGCGGCCGTTGTTGGCGTCCGGCGCGTGGTTGGCGAAGAAGCGGAAGTTCTCTGCTCCTCGGATTGCCGCCGCACTCATGTACCGAATCGTCTGCCCGGTGTCGATGCACTCGACGGCGGCGATGTCGTCGGCCCGTTGTTCGATCGCGTCGGCCACGTTCAGCAGGATCCGTTTGCGCTCCTTGCCGGAGCGGGAGGACCAGTCGCCGAAGGCGTCGGCTGCGGCGGTGGCCGCGACATCGATGTCGACCGCATCGCCGGACGCGACGGAACCGAGGAGCTCACCGTCAACGGGGGAGTGGTTCTCGAAGGTGTCGCCACTGGCGCTCGGTGTGGGGACGCCGTTGATGAAGTGCAGCAGCGGAGCGTCTCGGAAGCGGGGAAGCGCTCCGTCGGCGATGGTCTGGTACTCGCTGAACGTCTTGTCTGCGGCCACGACGACTCGTTTCTCTCGGAGGTGTTGCGAGCCAGTGTGTAACATGTTAAGTATTTACGCAACATGAAACTGCTGAGCTTTTCCCACAACGGTGTTTCGTCCTTCGGGGCGGTCGAATCGGATCGTGTCATCGATCTCGGCCGGGTCCTTCCAGACGTACGCGACCTGTCCGATGCGCTGCGTCAGGAGCGGATCGATGAGCTTCGCACGCATGTGGCCTCGACACCCCCGTCGCTTGGGCTCGACGAGATCTCGTATGAGCGCACGTTCCCGTCGCCAGGAAAGATCTTCTGTATTGGCGTGAACTACGGCGGCCGGAACGCCGAATACAAGGACGGCCAGGACGAGGCCGCCAAGCCCAGCGTCTTCGTCCGGTTCCCGAGTTCGTTCACTGGCCACGAGCAGCCGCTTGTTCGCCCCCCGGAGAGTCCGCAACTGGACTACGAGGGCGAGATCGTTGCCGTCATCGGCAAGGGGGGTCGGCGCATCCCGCGATCTGAAGCCCGCGACCACATCGCTGGCCTGGCGTTGGGGAACGAGGGAACGATCCGGGACTGGGTTCGTCACGCCAAGTTCAACGTCACCCAGGGGAAGAACTGGGATACCTCCGGGGCCATCGGGCCGTGGATGGTCACCCTCGACGAGATCGGCGACTTCGAGGATCTCCACCTCACCACCCACGTCAACGGCGAACTCCGCCAGGACGACACGCCGGCCACGATGGCGTACCCCATTGAATTTCAGATCGAATACCTCAGTACGTTCTGCACGCTCGAACCAGGTGACATCATCTTCACCGGTACCCCCACTGGCGCAGGCGCTCGCTTCGACCCTCCCCGCTTCCTCGAACCGGGAGACGTCGTGGAGGTCCGCGTTCCCGAGCTTGGGACCCTACGAAACGGAATCCGAGACGAGTGAGTGATCGAACAACCCCAGAGGCCAGCGCCGCCAACACGATCCGAGCTTTCGAGCGGTCGCTCCCCATGGCGTTGATGCGCGCTCGGGAGTCGGTGATGGCTCACTTCCGTCCGATCCTCGCCGAACACGATCTGACCGAACAGCAGTGGCGGGTGCTGCGTGCGCTGATTGCGGCCGACGCTCCGGTTTCAGCTCGTTTCCTGGCGGAGGAGACCTTCTTGCTTGGACCGAGCCTGTCGCGCATGCTCGTATCGCTCGACGAACGCAACCTCATTGCTCGCAGTACTGCTGCGAGCGACGGTAGGCGGTCGGAAATATCGATCACCGATGCTGGACGGACACTCGTCGGAACGGTGGCTCCGCTCAGCGAAGCTGCCTACTCACGGATCCAGGATCACTTCGAGCCCGGTGAGCTCGACCGGCTCTATGAGCTGCTCGAGCGCGCCGCCGACATCAGATGACTCCGCGCTCACTTCGGTTCAGGTCGGCGAAACCGCCCTTTCGGGCATCGCTCGGCGTGATCCCGTAAGCCTCGGAGAAGGAGCGAGAGAAGTGTGCAGCGGTCTTGAAACCGTGGCTCATCGCGATGTCAGTGATCGAGCGGCTGGTGTGCGCCGGGGAGACGAGTTCGTCCATCGACCGAGCCAGGCGTCGGGACATGATGTACCGGTTGACCGACGTGTCGTGATCGCGAAACAGCTGATGAAGTGATCGGACCGAGACACCGATCGCGGCGCCGATGCGGGCCGGATTCAGGTCCGGGTCGTCGGCGTAGGCGTTGATGTAGGTGCACGCCCCCAAGAAGTGTTTCGTACGCCCGGCCGCCGGGCTCGTCTCCGAGCCGAACTGGTCAGCCAACGCCACGCCGAGAAGATCGAGTGCGCTGGTCGCCAGCTGGTGAGACACTGCTTGGCCGTCGTCGAGTGTGATCGATTCGAGTGAGCGAAGGAACGCCGAGACCGGAGCGGTCACCGAGCTGTTGTTGCTCATGCGGATGGCGGTGAGCGGTTCAGGTGATGGGCAGCGCTCGAGCAGGAAGCGCCGATCGAACTGGAGCACGAGTTGTTCGAACTCACGAGGCATCGTGAGGTCATACGGTCGCGTTGCGTCGTACATGGCAAAGTCGCCCGGCTGGAGCACCGCCTGACGGTCGTCTTGCTCGACGATCGTGGTGCCGCTCAGCTGGACTGAGACGAGGATCTCGTCTCGTGGCTCATCGCCGATCAGCGCCTTGGAGCGATGGACAGCGTGAGGCTCGGCAGCGACGCGGCTGAGGGTGAGCGGTCCAAGTGTTGTGTTGGAGATCTCGGCTCGGAAGGTTTTTGAACCCGGCAACGACTCCGCCTCGAGCCGCACGAACGCGTTGCAGATGACCTCGTGCCAGAAGTCGAACCGCTCGCCCGAATCGACCGTGTCGGTCGAGAGTTGCTGCGTCATTGGTGCTCGCTCACGATTGCTTACTCATTCTCAGGACTCGCCAGCCATGACTTTGGCTCCGTACTCCTCGTCTGTGATGGTGCCACCGTTCTCCTCGGCGCGCCCACGATCTTTCGCTTGAAGTGAATCCTGCAGACCATCGATGCGCTTCCAAGCGGGGAAGGGTTGCTCACCCTTTTCGTCGGGGACGTACGGCGACTGCTCCACTCGCGTGTACTTGTGGATGTAACGGGCGCAGTTCAGGAAGATCTTGTCCACGTGAGCTCGCACAACGCCGATCGAGCCCGGGTACTCAGCCATCAGGTCGTCGGTGTCGGAGAACGTGGCCGTTGCTTGCACCCGCACTCGGTTCGGAGTCTCGAAGTCGATGAAGAGCATGCCGATCTTGGCCGTCTCGGTGATGTTGCCGAGCGAGAGGAACATCCCGTTGCCATCGAAGGCGGGAAACGCAAGCGTGTGATCGTCAACGATCTTGACGGTCCCGACACCGCCTCCCTTGTGGGAGACAGTGGGCTCGCCCTCGGCGTTCACGGTCGACAGGAAGAAGAAGTCCCGCGAGCTGATGAAGCCCTTGTGCATGTCGTTCAACGCGTCGTCGACGATCGCTGCTTCGACGCTGTCAGCCAGGGGCCGGCTCTCGAAGCGTTCCTGGAGCTCGCGCTGTGATTCGGTGTAGAAGGCCATGGTGATCCTCGTTTGCTCGTGGTTGGTTTGATGTCTAGGAGATCGAGTCGTTGGCGCCGCTGACGCCAAGGTAGGCAGCGCGAAGCCGCTCGGGTTGGGAGCGAACGTCCTGGGCGGTGCCCCGGAGCGCCACGCTGCCGCGAGCCAGGACGACGGCCGTTGTGCCAATGGCAAGCGCCTGATCAGCGAACTGTTCAACAAGCAAGATCCCCATGCCGTTCGCCGCGAGGGCGGACACAGCCTCGAGCATGCGCTCCACGATGATCGGGGCGAGGCCGAGGGAGAGCTCGTCGATGAGGAGGACGTTCGGGCGTTGTAGAAGAGCTCGGGCCAGCACCACCATCTGTTGCTCTCCACCGGAGAGCAGTGACGCTGCGCTGCTGACTCGCTTCGACAGCTCCGGAAACAGGTCAAAGGCCACGTCGAAGTCGGTCTTCGGGGCCACGACGAGCAGATTCTCCTCGACCGTGAGGCTGGGGAAGATACTGCGCCCCTGCTGGACGTAGGCCAGGCCGGCACCCACTCTCTTGTGTCGGCTGGAGCGGGTGATGTTCTTGCCGTCGAGGGTGACGGTTCCCTCACGAGCCGGAGCCACTGCGCTGATGCCGTCGAGCAGCGTGGACTTGCCCGCTCCGTTGGCGCCGAGCAGGACCGTGATCTCTCCTGCTGGCACGTCGAGGTCGACGCCACACACGACCTCCTGCCCCAGCCGGTCAACGCGCAGGCCCGTCACCGCAAGGCCGGTTGGTGACGAGTTCGACGCAGAGTTCATACGCCAGCCCCCAGGTAGGCGGCGACAACGACACCGTCGGAGAGCACATGTTCGGGAGGCCCGTCAGCGATGACGACGCCGAAGTCGAGCACGATCACCGAGTCGCAGAGCGAGGCCACAACGTCAAGGTCGTGCTCGATGAGCAACACGGAGATGCCCATCGTTTCCGGGATTCGTGCGAGGTCGGCAACGAATCGTTCTCGCTCATGTCCGGCGAGCCCCGCTGCTGGCTCGTCCAAAAGCACGAGGTCGGGATGAGAAATGATCGTGCCGCAGACCTCCAGAATGCGGCGCGAACCAACATCGAGGGAGGCAATGGAAGTTCCGGCAGGCGGCAGGGAGAAGTGGGCAATGGCGGTGTCGATCTCGATGCTCGAGCCATTGCGGGCGAGATCGAGGTAGCCGCCAACCGTCAAATCCTGGGGTGTGTGACCCTGCTGGAACGAGCGCCGTAGACCGAGGCGAGCCCGAGCTCGGGGAGTGAGTGTGCTGATGTCTGTGCCACTGAGTTCGATGCGACCGCTCTGGTGAGGAACGAAGCCCGTGATGAGGTCGACCAGCGTGGACTTGCCCGCACCGTTCGGCCCGATCAGCCCGACGAGTTGGCCTCGTCCGATGCTGAAGGTGACATCGTCCAGCGCCCGGACCGCTCCGTAGTTGACCGACGCGCCCGTCACGGACAGCACAACGCCGTCGGTGTCGGACGTCTTTGCTGACTTGTGCTCCATCGCCGCGAGCGGATTGGCGGCGGCGATGTCGAGACTGGCGAATGTCGTGCTCTTGCGGCGGCCGGCAAGGGCAGCACGCCCGGCGCCCGAGAGACCGCCCTCGCCTTTGCTGAGGGCGATGACGCCGCCGACCGCGAAGATCAGCGGAGCGATGTCTTGGGGCAGTCCAAGATCGCTCAGCAGGTTCGGGATCAAGCGACCGACGAGCCCAGTGAGAATCGCTCCCTCGAAGTTGCCGGCGCCGAACATCAAGGCCGAAGTGAGAATCGTCATCGACTCGATCGGTTGGAAGCTCGATCCGCTGACGATGCCGTTCAACGCGACGAGGAGAGCACCGCCGATACCGGCGATCGCGGCGCTGACAGCAAAGGCAGTGAGTTTGGTCAGTGCCACGCTGCGGCCCATTGATGCGGTTGCTCGCTCGCTACGACGGACCGACAACCACCATCGACCGATGCGGGCACGCCGAAGCATCGTGACGACAACGCCCACGAGCCCGAGGACGACGGAACAGAAGAGAAAGTACGACGCCTCACCGTCGGCAAAGGAAGGAGGAGCGACTCGGTTGCCTTCGATGAGACCGGGGAAACCGTCAGCAAAGACCACACGAGCGAAGGCGGACGAGAAGATGAGCGTGAAGACCGCCAGGCTCTGGCCACGCAGGCGAAGCGCCGGTAGGCCAATGATGATGCCGACCACCATCGGGGCGAGAGCCGCCGCCGGCAGCATGGCCAAGAAGGGCAGGTCTGTCTTGAGGTTGAGCCACCCCACCGTCCATGCGCCGATGCCGGCGAAGGTCATCTGGCAAAGAGAAAGCTGTCCCGCGTTGTCGTAAATGACGCCCACGCTCATGGCGATGACCGCCGTGATCAGAGCGCTCGTCAAAAGGAACAGCCAAAACGACCCGGCCAGCGTGGCCACGATGGCTACGAGTGCGACATAACCGAGGGCGGAGATCGCATCACCTCGACGCATCCCACACCTCCCCCCGCTGGGTCCAGACGAGGACGAGCATTGCGATCATGAACGGCACCGCACCTCGGTATTCGGCCCAGCCCGCCCGGTAGGAGGAGAGCGCTTCGATCACTCCCACCGTGAGGCCGCCAGCGAAGGCAAGTCCCACACTCTTGAAGGCGCCGATGAGAGCCGCTGCCATTGCCGGGAAGATCAGGAATCCGAGGCTGGAGAAACTGCCCGGAAGATTGCTGGCCACGATGATCATCCCGACGGCGGAGACGAGACCAGTGAAACCCCACACCATCGCCGTGCGGGAGTACACGGGAACGCCGAGAAGTTCAGCAACGATCGGACGTTCGGAGATAGCGCGGACCTGGCTGCCCAGCCGGGTGCCGTTCAATACCCAGTTGGTGACCAGCACGGTGGCGAACGCGGCGATCACGACGACGACGGTTCCGGCGGTGACGACGACACCCCCGACCTGCCATGAGGTTCCGGGGAGGATCACGGGAACCGATCGAGGTGTGTCGCCGAAGAACCGGAAGCCGAGGGCGAAGAGCCCGACGGTCGAGGCGATCATGGCGGCGGTGCGGATGGCTTCGTCGCTCTCGGCGAACAGGCGAGCGAAGAGCAGCCCAACGGTGACGGAAATGGCCACGGCAACGCCAGTGCCAACAATGGCGGCCAGAAGAAATCCAGTGCGGTCAGCCAGCACGGCTGTGAGGTAGGCGCCGAACGCCCCAACCACTGCCTGGCTGAAGTTGACCACACCGGCCATGCGTTTGAGCACGACGATGCTCACGCCGAACATGGCGTAGGCGCCGCCGGCGGCCAGTCCCGCCACTGCAAGGGTAAGCATCGTCGTGCCTCGCGTTCTTCGTTGGTGCTCCGCCCTCAGGACGGGAGCACGACCCAGTCGTCGGCAACGGTTACCCAGGCACCGTCCTGCAGTTCCACGAACTTCGAGGCTTGATTGGGAGCGTGGGTCGGGGCATCGCCGAACGTGAAGGGCGTGCCGATCAGCGGTGTGTCGACGGGAGCCAGGTTTCGCATGGCCTCGGCAACAGACGCTCGTGTGATCTCGCCGTCGATGCTGCTGATGGCATCGACGAAGATCGTCGCTGCGAGGTACCCGCCCTGAGAGAATGACGTCAGCGGGACCCCGGCCTCGGTCATCAGCTCACGCCAGTCTGCGTTGGCCGGCGTGTCCGACTCCAGCGGCTCGAACTCGGAGTTGGCTTGCAGACCGTTGCCGGCTGAGCCGAGTTGGGAGGCAACGCTTTCGGAGTAGTACGAGGTCAAACCGATCCACTGGATGTCTTGCAAGCCTTGCGCCTCGATGGTGCGGCCGACGGCAAGAGCATGGGGCTCCACCCCGTCGACGACCACTGCTTCACATCCGGCATCTCGAGCCTGGAGCATCAGCGGTGTGGGATCGTCCTCGAGCGTGGCCGCGGCGGCTCGGAAGGTGAGCTCCTTCCCCGTCAACTCCTGCCAGCGAGCGACCGCTCCGTCGAACGCCGGAGCGAGATCGGGGATCACGAACAGGTTGATGTTGCACACGTTGTCGAGCCCGAGAGTCTCCGAGGCATAGAACAACGAGACCGTGACACCGCTGTACGGCCCAGTGTTGACCGGAGAGATGGTGGGCGAAAGGAAGCAGAGCGGATCAACACCGGTGCCTTGGATGGCGTACACATCCTGCTCCGCGTAGAACGCAGAGTTGATGGCGCACTCGATCGCACTGGCCGAGGCAACCATGCCGACGACGTTGTCCTGCTCAACGAGCTTGCGTCCCGCATTCGCTGCACCCTCGGGGGTTCCGGCGTCATCCTCGATGATGAGCTCGAGTGGGCGGCCGTTGATGCCGCCCTGCGCATTGACTCGGGCGAAGACAGCTTGGGCTGCGATCGAGGCTTCCGGGAAGAGAGCCCCGCCGGTGAGCGAGCTGATGTTTCCCACAACGATTGGCTCGCCCGAGGCCGCCCCAGCGGGAGCGTCATCGCTCGACCCCTCGTTGGACTCTTCCGTGGACGCGGCGTCGGTAGCTGTGGACTCGGTGGCGTTCGAGTCCCCGCGGGCAGTGTCGTCGTTGCTTGAGCAGGCCGACACGATGAGAAGACAGGCGGCGAAGGCGGCGGCGAGGCGCAGATGACGTTGATGTGTGGAGGCGGATGGATGGATCATGGTTGGTTCCCCGTTGATAGTGAGTGTGCTGGCGGCGGTTGAACGGCTCAGGCTGTTGCGATGGGATCGACCTCTTCAGCGAGTGCTTCGGCGCTGATCGCGCCGTGATCGAGATCGCCGTCCGTGATGTGGCAGACGGCTGGCCGTCGGCGCTGATCGAAGATGAGCTGCGTGGCGTCCGGCCGGGAGTAGTGACCGCTGGGATCGGCAGCCGCCTTGGCCAGGGGGATCATCGAAAGGTCGATGTCGGCGTAGACGACGCCCTCCTCGTTGTGCGGAAGGAGGTTGGAGATGATCTGTCCGTCGGGGGCGTAAATACGACTCGAACCGCCGCCACCGTCCCCGCCGAGGAGGCCGCGCTGGTCGTCGTTCTCGCAGAACAGTTCCATGCCCGCGTCGCCGGTCACCTGCGTGGCGGCGATGGCGAAGTTGGATCCCTCGACGGCGTAGGTGAGCGTGGCGGCCATGTTCACCTCCTCGCCGAGGGCGTAGGCACCTCCGCGGTAGAGACAGAAGGAGGGCCAGCTGGCGACGTGAACCTGCTCGCCCTGGCTGTACATCGCATACTTGGAGAGCGGTTGCAGGTGTTCCCAGCAGTTCAAGGCGCCGAGGCGGCCGATGCCGTCCACCTCTTGGACATGAAGATCGCTGCCGTCACCTTCGCCGTACAGCACTCGCTCGACGTGGGTCGGCTTGAGCTTGCGACGGGTGAAGAGGACGCCGCCGTCGGCGCCGAAGGCGAACTGGCCCATATAGAGGGATCCGAAGTCACGCTCGCTCACGCCCATGACCACCGTGATGTTGTTGTCGCCTGCAGCCTTGGCGATCCGCTTGAAGTACTTGTCACCGATCGTGATCGAGTTTTCGTGGTAGCGCTGCACGAACGACATGCCCCACGCTTGGGGGCCGAGCCAGAGGAAGTGCGGGTAGCCGGGGATCCAGCACTCAGGGAAGGCAACGAGTGACGCCCCGTTGCTCGCAGCCTCCTCGATGAGGGCAACAGTCTTGTCGGTGCCGGCGTCGACGTTGAGCCATGCGGGCTCGGCCTGAACGGCGGCAGCTTTGAATGGTGGGATGTTCGGCATCGGTTGGCTCCTCATGCGTGCGGTGGTTTCGCCCGGAATGACCGGGGCGATCCGAATGAACAGAGGTGGTTGTACGTGACGGTCGACACAGGCCGCATTCCTGAGAGTGCGGGATTCCTTGTCTGAGAGCGCAGGGCTGGAGGCCCGATCGCTGTTTTTCTGCTCCATCACTGGGCGAATCGAGGGTTCGCGTGAGATTCAACAATTCTTTAATCGAACACCTTGTTCGTGAATAGAACTTGATCTACGGTCCGAAACCATGTCGACGAGTCAAACTCTCAGTCGCGGCCTGGATGCGCTGGAGCTCATCGCTCTCGCCGATCGAGCGCCGAGCATCGATGAGATCGCGGCGCATCTCGATGTCCACCGTTCGATCGCGTATCGAATCGTCCGTACGCTCGAGGAGCACCACCTTGTCCAGCGAGACGCTTCCGGTGGGTGCGTCCCGAGCGTTCGACTCGCGGCGCTCGGCCGGTTCGCCCATCCGACGCTGCCGTCAGCCGCTGTCCCAGCGCTCGCAGCGTTGGCGAATGAGCTGGGAATGACGTGCTTCCTCGTGGTGCCCGACGGGGATGAAGCGCTGACCATCGAGAGCCTCGAGCCAACGACCAGCCAGTTCCATCTCACATACCGGCCGGGTATCCGGCACCCGCTCGACCGGGGTGCACCAGGCTTGGCCATCCTCGCCGGGCGACCGGCCATGGCCGGTGAACGGACCGAGGTCACCGAGGCTCGTCACGTTGGGTGGACCCACACGTCCGGCGAGGTCATCGATGGGCTTGCCTCGGTGGCGGTTGCGATTCCGGGCGCCGACGCAGCGATCGCGGCGGTGTTTCTCGGTGGAGCAAGTGTCGAGCACGAACGAATCGCCGAACGTCTGCTCGCCACGGCGGCCGATATCGCCAAGACACTTCCTCCCTCGACGACCACTCCGCCCTCGATGACAGCCATGCCACTGGCCTCGTCCGCTTCTTGAAGGATTCCCATGGGAACGCAGAACTCGTATCACCAAGCCCCCGACTCGGTCGCCGCCGCCCCGCCGGGGTGCCCGGTCCATCAGACGTGGTCGCCATTGAACGAGGACTACCTCGCCGACCCGTACCCCATCGCCAACGCGTTGCGCAACGAGCATCCGGTCTTCTACTCCGCCGAGCTGGGACACGTCGTGGTCACGAAGATGAGCGACATCGATGCCGTCTTCACGAACCCGAACGTGTTCGCCTCGACCAACGTGCAGGACCCGATCTACCCGCTGGCGGACGAGGCCACGGCCGTGCTTGGTGCTCCGGATTTCAACCCGGTGGCGGTCATGTCAAACCGCCCGGAACCAGATCACGCTCGCATCCGCGTGCACACCCGCAAGGGGTTCTCGAACCGGCGCCTCAAGACGCTCGAGGACTACATGAAGGAACGGGCCGGAGCGCTGCTCGATGGCATGATCGCCAGCGGCAGTCCGGCCGAGTACGTCTCCGCGCTCGCCTTCCCGCTCCCCGCCGAGATCGTGTTCCGTCTCATCGGATTCCCCGAAGAAGACGACGCCATGATCAAGTCATGGTGCGTCAACCGACGAGCCTTCTCATGGGGGAAGCCCACGGCGCAGGAGCAGGTCGCCATTGCAGAGGGGATGCTCGACTACTGGCGCTATTGCCGGGATTTCGTGGCCCGGCGAAACGAGGAACGGGCCGACGACTACACGTCTGAGCTGCTCAACGCTCACGATGCCGACCCCGATCCCAGCAATGGCACTGGCATCTCGTACCGAGAGGTCGAGTCGATCGTCTACGGCATCAGCTTTGCCGGACACGACCCGGTCACAGCACTGCTGTGCAACACCATTCGCTGCCTGCTCTCGCACCGAGAGCAGTGGGACGCCCTTTGCGCCGATCCGTCGCTGGCTGCGGCCGCCGTCGACGAAACGCTGCGCTTCGAATCGAGCCAGATTTCCTGGCGCCGTGTTGCCACCGAGGACACCTCGCTCGGCGGGATCGAGATTCCAGCTGGCACCCGCATCTTCTTGAACTTTGCCTCGGCCAATCACGAGCCGGGTCTCTTTGAGCAGCCTGATCAGTTCGACATCACTCGGGCCAACGCCAACCGGCACATCTCCTTCGGCAAGGGCATCCACTTCTGCTTGGGCGCCGGACTTGCCCGAATGGAGGCTCGCATCGCGCTGGAACTCCTCGTCGAACGCCTGCCCTCGCTGCGCCTCGTGCCAGATCAGACCTATGAGTTCTTCCCGAACATCACCTTCCGCGGGCCGGACGCCTTGCACTTGGAGTGGGACGAATGAGCCTCTACGCCGTGCAGAAGTTCCTGTACGAGCTCAATCGGTCCGAGGCCGTGCAGGTCACCTACCGGAGCGCGCCAGATGCCCTGCTTGATGAGTTCGACCTCACGAGCGAGGAACGGGACGCCCTCACCGAACCCGACATCGGCAAGCTGTTCCACCTCGGGGTGAACGGTCAGATTCTCATGCACTTCGCTGCGTTCCACCAGATCGAATGGCAGGACTACTTGCAACGAATGCGCGACGGCATCGCCAAGCACGGACCCGTTCGTGAGGGTGTGTATGCCATGACCACTGCCCTCGACGAAGAGGTTGCTCCCGTGCACTCGACATCGCCATCGCCCGCCTCGGACACACCTGGAGAGAACTGATGCCCCTCGTCTACGCCGGCGTGTGTTCGCACGCCCCCGGGATCACCGGCCGAAGTGACCAGGCGGACCCGCAGGTTCGGGACCGCTTTTACGACGCGTTCGATGCGATGCGGGCCGACCTTGAAGCGGCCAAGCCTGATGCCGTGGTGGTGATCGCCGCCGAGCACTTCGCCAACTTCTTCATGAACAACATGCCCTCGTTCGCCATCGGTATGGCCGACAGCTACGAGGGGCCGATCGAGGATCCGGGCTGGCTCGGCATCGAGAAGCAGTCGGTGCTCGGCAATCGTGATCTGTCGCAGCGATTCATCACGGAGGTGATGAAGGGCTCGGACGTCTCCTACGCCGAGGAGTGGAAGTTCGATCACGGGATCATGGTGCCGCTCCACTTCCTTACCCCTCGCTACGACACGGCGATCATTCCGGTCAACATCAACTGCCAGGGACCGCCGCTCACCCCGCTCGCCCGAGCGTGGGCGTTCGGCGAGTCGATTCGCGCCGCGGCCGACGCGCTGCCCGAACGGATCGCTGTGATCGGCACCGGTGGCATCTCGCACTGGCCGGCAACGCCAGACTCCGGGAAGATCAACGTCGAGTGGGACCTCGACTTCATGGACCGGTGGTGTCGGAACGATCGAGACGCGCTGCTCGACTACGACGACCTCAGTGTGTACGCCGATGCGGGTCAGGGCGGATTCGAGATTCGAACATTCATCGCCGTGTCGGCAGCGGCCGCCGGAGCGACGGGAACGGTGCACTTTCTGGAGCCGATTCCCATCTTCGCCGTGAGCTGCACGGTGGCGTCCTACGCGCTGGACTGAGGAAGGCACACCCGCCGCTGGCCGGTCGTGCCCGGTGCCCGGCGAGTAACCTCCCGTGGGTGAATGACATTCTCGACGTTGATCTCCTCGCTTTCGAACAGGGCAGTAAGGAACAGCAGGCTGCCGTCGTTGACGGGGTGATGCGGAGCCTCCGGACGGGTTTCGTGTACACGAGCCATGACCTGAGCGACGACCTCCTCGACACCGCCTACGGAATGCTCGAAAAGTTCTTCAGCCTCTCGGTTGAGGAGAAGCAATCGGCGACGGCCGAGGGCACGAACGGCCAGGCCGGCTACACCGGTTTGTTGGTCGAAACCGCAGCGGTCAGCGATACCCCTGACTGGAAGGAGATGCTCAACTGGGGTGCCGAGATCCCGGACGGCCATCCGCTGAAGCGCAAGTACCCCACTCGGTACCACGGCCCTCGTCTGCCGGAATCGCTGGTGCCCGGCATTACGGATGTGCTGATGACCTTCTACGAGCGGGTGCTGGATCTCCAGCGCCGTTTCTTGCGGCTCATCGCTACAGGAATCGGATGTCATCCAACCTTCTTCGACACGATGACGGTGAATGGGACGACCCTTACTCGGGCCATCCACTACCCCGCGATGGAACTGGCGCCAGGCGGTGAGCACGTCTGGGCCGGTGAGCACGCCGACATCAACCTCATCACGGCCCTTCCTCGGGCGACGGCCAAGGGCCTGCAAGTGGACACGAACAAGGCACCGGTCGGCGAACCGTCGCAGGATCCCAACTGGGTCGATGCGATTCCGCCGGACAATGGCGTGATCATCAATACGGGCATCATGCTGGAACACATCACGAATGGGCTGATCCCGAGTGGATGGCACCGCGTTGTCGCCGATCCGGCCGAACCTGGCGACCGTTATTCAGTGGTTCAGTTCTGCCACCCGACGCCGTGGACGATGCTCTCACCGGTTGTGAGCTGCATCACGGACGACAATCCTCAGCGTTTCGCCCCGATCGAGGCCGGTGACCGATTGGACGAGGTCCTGTACGACATCAACCTCGTCGAGGGTGGTCGCCGCGTCGACGGTGACGCTGATGCGGATGCTTGATCGTGATTGATGCCGTTCGTCACGCCTGGCGGCTGGTCAGCGGGCGAACAGGCCGCGGAACAAGTCATGAACGAGGGAACGAACACCGAACAGGAGAGGTTGAACAGCGCATGAGCAAGATCCATTCAGGAGAAAAGTTCGACGAGGCCGAGCTGCGAGAGCGGCTCGACCGTGAGCAATTTGAGGTCACCCAGCACGCCGCCACCGAACGAGCATTCAGTGGTAAGTACTGGGATACCTGGGACGACGGCACCTACCACTGCGTGGTGTGCGATGAAGAGCTCTTCAAGAGCGAGACCAAATTCGACGCCCACTGCGGCTGGCCGAGCTTCGACCGGGCAATTAGCGCGGACAAGGTCGGCGAAGTGAAGGATGTGTCGTACGGCATGGTCCGGGTTGAGTCCGTGTGCGGAAACTGTGGCGCCCACTTGGGCCACGTGTTCCCCGACGGTCCCACCGAGACCGGCGACCGTTTCTGCATGAACTCCGCCTCCCTGGAATTCAAGCCCGCCTCCACCGACGAGTAGCCCCCTCCCTCCCAGAAAGTCAACGCTCATGTACCTCTGAGGTACATGAGGTCCGCAATTCTGGGAGGGATGGGAGGGCTGGACTAGGAGAGTTCGGCGACGACGTGGTCGATGCTGGCGGTGAGTGCCTGTATGTCGCTGAGCTCGATGGCCGGGAAGCACGCAATGCGGAGCTGGTTGCGGCCCAGCTTGCGGTAGCCCTCGGTGTCGAGAATGCCGTTGGCTCTCAGCGTGGCGGCGATGTCGTCCGCGCTGACGGAGTCGTCAAAGTCGATGGTGGCCACGACAGGCGAGCGCATGCCAGCGTCGGTCACGAACGGAGTGGCGAACGGGGATGCCTCGGCCCAGGAGTAGACGTGGTCCGAGAGGGCAGCCGACCGGCCGGCGGAGAAGCTCATCCCGCCGTTGTCGTTGAACCACTCGATCTGGTGCATGGCCAGGAAGATCGTGGCGAGCGCAGGCGTGTTGTAGGTCTGGTTCTTGACCGAGTTGTCGAGCGCGATCCCGAGATCGAGCCCGGCAGGAATCCAGCGAGGCCCAGCCGCAATCGAGCGAATGCGATCCATCGCCTTGGGCGAGCAGCACGCAATCCAGAGCCCGCCGTCGGAGGCAATCGCCTTCTGGGGAGCGAAGTAGTAGCAGTCGACCTGGTCGGTATCCCACGCGATGGCGCCGGCTGCCGAGGTGGCATCGACGGCCACGAGTGCGTCGTCGCGAGCGTCCGCCGGACGAACGAGCGGCATGGCGACGCCGGTGGAGGTTTCGTTGTGGGTGAGGGCATAGAGGTCGACGCTGTCGTCGGCCACAGCCACGGGGTGCGAGCCCATGTCGCCGTTGATGATCTGCGGAGTGGCGAGGAACGGAGCGTCGGTCACGCCCTTGGCGAACTTGGAGGAGAACTCGCCGAAGCTCAGGTGCTGAGACTTGGCCTGGATGAGTCCGAAGGTGGCGGCGTCCCAGAAAAGGGTGGTGCCACCATTGCCCAGGACGACTTCCCAGTCGTCCGGCAGCGAGAAGAGGCTGTCGAGCCCGGTGCGGAGCCGGCCGACGATGTCCTTCACGGTGGACTTCCGATGGGACGTTCCAAGGAAGTCGTCAGCGATCTCGGCGAGCGCAGCAACTGCTTCGGGACGGACCTTCGAAGGTCCCGACGCGAATCGGCCATCTGCAGGGCGGAGTTCGGTGGGGATCACGATGTCTTTGTTGGTCACGGGCGGAATGATCGCACCGCGGAAGCGCAGTGGGAACACGTGAACTTGGAAATTGGCCGAATTTCTCACGCGGAACCCGCCAGACTGCTCCCCGAACATCAACCGCCTCTTCTCACCGGAGACTTCTCATGGCAACTGGCCGAATTTCCAAGCGTGTCGGATCGATCGCACCCTCTGCGACGCTGGCGGTCACCAACAAGGCCAAGGCACTTCGAGCTGCGGGTGAGCCGGTCATCGGCTTCGGCGCAGGCGAGCCCGATTTCGCCACGCCTGACTACATCGTCGAGGCCGCTGCTGCCGCCTGTCGTGACCCCAAGAACCACCGCTACGGCCTGGCTGGCGGAACGCTCGAGTTGAAGGCGGCCATCGCCGCAAAGACCAAGCGAGACAGCGGCTATGAGGTCGACCCGACGCAGGTTGTGGTGACCAATGGCGGCAAGCACGCCGTCTACAACGCACTCGCTGGTGTCGTAGACCCGGGCGATGAGGTGCTCATCCCCACCCCGTTCTGGACCACGTACCCCGAGCCGGTGAAGCTGGCTGGCGGTGTCCCCGTCCCGGTGCAAACCGACATCAGCTCGGGCTTCAAGGCCAGTGTGGAACAGCTCGAGGCCGCCCGAACTCCGAACACCAAGGCCCTGATCTTCGTCAGCCCGTCAAACCCCTCCGGTGCCGTGTATGCCAAGGAGCAGGTCGAAGCCATCGGCCAGTGGGCAGCGGAACACGGTATCTGGGTCCTGACCGACGAGATCTATGAGCACCTCGTGTACGACGGCGCCGAGTTCCACTCGATGCCCACCGTCGTTCCTGAGATCGCGGACCGCTGCATCGTGCTCAACGGCGTGGCGAAGACCTACGCAATGACCGGTTGGCGCGTGGGTTGGATCATCGCTCCAGCCGACATGGCCAAGGCGCTCACCAGCCTCCAGTCGCACCAGACGTCGAACGTCGCGATGGTCAGCCAGGTGGCAGCACAGGCGGCGGTGGAGGGTGACCTCGCCGCCGTTCACATGATGCGTGAGGCGTTCGATCGCCGCCGCAAGGCCATGCACTCCATGCTCGACGGCATCCCCGGCGTCGAATGCCTCGAGCCCGAGGGGGCGTTCTACGCGTTCCCGAGCTTCGAAGGCGTGATCGGCCGCACCATTCAGGGCGTCACGATCGACTCCACGCTCACCCTCGCCGATGTAGCACTCGAGAAGGCCAACGTCGCTTTCGTTCCCGGCGAGGCATTCGGAAGTCCCGGCTATGCGCGGTTCTCGTTTGCTCTGGGGGATGACGACCTCGGCGAGGGCCTCACGCGTCTGAGCGACCTCCTCAGCGAGGGTTGATCCAATGAGTAACGGCGCTGCTGACACTCGACCGTTTGGTTCCTGGCCTTCACCGCTCTCCGCGGAGCGCTTGGCCGCCGGAGGGGTGGGTGTCGGTGGCGCCGCCGCTCGGCAACGAAGCGATGGCACGTCGGAGATCTGGTGGACCGAGGCTCGGCCGGCCGAAGCCGGACGCGTCGTGCCGGTCCGTCAACTCGCCGACGGCACCACAGCAGACGCGCTCGCCGCGCCGTGGTCGGTGCGAACGCGGGTGCATGAGTACGGCGGAGGCGCCTGGTTTCTTGGCGCCGATCACGTCTACCTCAGTTCCTGGGCCGACCAGCGGCTCTACCGCTTCCACAGCGCGGATCTTGACGCCGGCAGCGAAGTCGCGCCGGACGCCCTCACGCCGGAACCGGAAGAAGCACACGGCTGGCGCTACGCCGACGGGCGGGAATCCCCCGACGGCCAGTGGGTCGTTTGCGTGAGCGAGGACCATCACGAGGCCGTTCGAGGCGAGAACGGCGACCCTGTGAACGCCCTCGTCGCCATTCCCGCTGCCGGTGGCGAGCCGTCCGTCATCAACCAGAAGAGCGATTTCGTCGCCGCCCCCCGCTTCTCACCGGATGGACGCTGGCTCAGCTGGTACTCCTGGGACCACCCCAACATGCCGTGGGATGCCACTCTCCTGCTTGCTGCCCCGGTCTGGATCAGCAAGAACGAACTCCGGCTCGGCAACGTGAAGGTCGTCGCTGGCGGCGCCGGTGGTGAAGCCATTCACGGCGCCGATTGGACCTCCGACGGTCGGCTGGTGTTCTCCACCGATCGCTCCGGCTTCTGGAATCTGCATGCCTGGCGCCCGGGTGACGACAACGACACGCCGTTGACGGCCGTCGAAGCCGACCTCGGCGGCCCGGCGTGGGTGTTCGGAACACAGCGCTGGACCGAGCTCGGAGCCTCCGGTCGCATCGTGGCTATCCGCACAGTTGCTGCAGCGGATGAGCTCGTCGAAGTCATGCCCGAGCAAGAGCTCCGAGCCATCCCAGCACCGTTTGCCGGCATCAACTCGGTTGGCTCCATCGGCGAACAGCTGCTCGTGGTCGGCGCCCATGCCGATGCCATGCCATCGATTGCCTCGGTCGACATCGACAGCACGAACGAGGGCGGCGAAGTCTGCGACATCCGCCCCTCGGACGATCTGGGCATTGACCCCGCATGGTTCAGCCACGCTCAGGCCGTGGCGTTCGAGTCGAACGGCCGCACCGCCCACGCCTTCTTCTATCCCCCGACCGGTCCCGGGCTCGCTGGGCTCGATGGCGAGCGGCCACCGCTCGTGGTGATCGGCCACGGTGGTCCCACCGCCCACACCGACCCCACGCTCAACCTCAAGGTGCAGTACTGGACCAGCCGCGGCTTTGCCGTCGCCGACGTGAACTACGGCGGCTCGAGCGGTTTCGGCCGGGCGTATCGCCAACTACTGAACGATTCGTGGGGCATCGTCGACGTCGAGGATTGCATCAACGCAGCTCGTCACCTCGCTGACGCGGGTCTTGTCGACGGGGAGCGGCTCTGTATCCGCGGCGGCTCCGCCGGCGGATTCACCGTCCTGGCTGCTCTGACCCAGAGCGACGTGTTCGCAGCCGGCACGAGCCTCTACGGCGTCGCTGACCTCGAAGCACTTGCTACCGACACCCACAAGTTCGAGAGCCGTTACCTGGACGGCCTCGTCGGCCCCTACCCGGGGGCGAAGTCGGTCTACGAAGAGCGCTCACCGATCAACCACACCGACGGCTTCAGCTGTCCTCTTCTGGTTCTCCAGGGTGATGAGGACGAGATCGTGCCGATGAACCAGGCGGAGGCGATCGTGGCTGCCGTGGCGGCGAAGGGCATCCCCCACGCCTACGTCCTCTTCGAGGGTGAGCAGCACGGTTTCCGCAAGGCGGAGAACATCGTTCGCTCGCTCGAGGCAGAGCTGTGGTTCTACGGACGCGTGCTCGGGTTCGAACCCGCCGACGCGATCGAGCCCGTTTCGGGTGCGGTCGGTCTCGACTGATCTGGTGAAAATCCGCCTGGGTGGCAGGGATTCGCCCAATTCGATGCCAGCATGTTGCCTGTGGTAGCAGCGCCGACCTGCTTGGTCATTGGTGCCGGGGGGACCGGCAAGAGTCATCGACTGCGAGAATTGATCAACGAGCGCGCACAACGGCTTGATCTCAACGCCGATGAGGTCCCCGTATTGTCCGGTCATCCGGCCCGATCACCCCGCCTCGATCGTCTTGAGAGCCTTTTGGCCGGCGATGTCTCGCTGCTCGCCGTCGATGATTTGCAGTGGTTCGATGACGACGTGCTCGATGCACTGGCCGACGCCAGCGAGCGAATCGCGATCGTCGCCACGCGTCGGCCGTGGCCGGTTCGTCCCTCGATCCGTCTTCTCGATGACCTCATTGGGCGGTCCGGTGGGAGCGACACCACGATTCGTCTCGGTGCGGCCGATGAGTCACAGCTGGGCGCCGTGGCGTCCTCGATCACAGGCGGGGCAATGTCCACCTCGGTGGTCACTGACCTTCACGAGATCACCGCAGGTTCGATCGGTCTCTTGGCTGATGCGCTCTCCGCTGGATGGATGTTGGGCGCTGAGGCGCTTGAAACTTCGGATCTCCCTCCGCCCTTGGTCGACGCGGTGGTGGCCCGGGCTGAACGCGCCGGTCCCGAAGCGTTCCAACTCTGCTCGCTCCTCGCCTTGCAGCCAGATCTCGATATTGCCCTGGCCAGTGATGCGCTCAGTGATGACATCGATCCCGACGTCGCTGAGCGCTCGATTCGGGCTGGTGGACTGCTCGACGAATCCGAGCGGATCGTGCCCCTCGTCGGGCGGTCGCTTCGGAATCACCTCACTTCGCGGGAACGGGCGGTCTTGCACGATCGGCTCGCCACCGTTGTGTCGGCGTCGATGCCCGACGCTGGCATCGATCACCTGCTCGCCGGCACCGGTCGAGACGCGATCGCCGTTGATGTTCTGATCGCCGCCGTCCGTCGCACCCGGACCTCCGATCCAGACCGCACGCTGCACCTCGTTCGCCAAGCCAGCGAGGTCGGCATCGAGCGGCCCGAACTCCGGTTGGCTGAGGCTGAGGCTGGCTTCTGGTTGGGCCTACCTGATTCGCTTGATCTCCGTCGTTCTATCGATGGCCTGGGGCCGAACGATCGAGCGTCGCATGCATTGCTCGGCTTCGGCTCCGATGTGCGCGACCTGCGATGGTCGGCGGCAGCCAGCCGTCGCGTCTCGGGATCGATGGGCAGTGCGCTTCGTGAATTCGCTCACGCCTGTCTCGGCGTCTTTCCCGCTGAGGCGGTCGAAGAGAGCGACGACCAGCAGAGCGCCGAAGAACGGATCATCCGCCAGATGACACTGGGGCTCCACCGAGTGGCGACGGGCGAGGCTGCGTCTGGACTGGCGCTCCTGGCCCAAGCCGCCGACGACGTTGATCGCATGGCGTGGTCGCTCTCCCTCGGTGTGACGCCGCACTTTCTTGCCGCCGCTGCAGCAATGGGGCAGGGCGACGGCACCGCGGCCGAGGCCTTGCTGGATCAGGCCATCGAAACGCAGGCCGGCGGGCCCGGAGAACAACGATCGCACGACTTGCTGCGAGCCACTGTTCGGCTGAACGCCGCCGACTTCGCCCCCGCCCTCGCGTTGGTCCGAGAGGGCGACGAACCGACGTGGCCACAACGCGATCGCCTGCTGCTTGCAGCACTCGACGCAGCACTCGCTCGCCGTTCTGGCGACACCACCCGTTTGCGGGAGGCCTGGGCTCGTACCGAGACCGTGCTCGTCCGGCCATCCGCCTCGTGGTTGCTCGTCGATCAGGTGGCGGAACTCCTCACAGCGGGTGCTCGTCTCGGTGATGAACGGCGAGTCCGTCCTGTCGAAACCGCTCTCGTCGAGCAGCTGACGCAGATGCCAGCCGGCGGAGCTGGGCCGGCATCTGGCCACTGGCTGCAGTTGCAGACTGCTATCGCCCGCGATGACGCAGTGGCGGTGAAGACCGCTGCCGCTGAGCTCGACCGCTTGCCGTTGTCATCAGACCCTCACCAGGCTCGTCGCACAGCGCGGGTCGAAGCATCGAGCGTTTGGGCTGCGCTCATGGACCGAGACGTCGACGAGACCCAATCGATGAACGTTGCTGGTCTCCTCGTCGAGAGCGGCGATGGTTGGGAAGCGTCTCGAATTCTCGGCCAATCGGCTCTCGATCATCCGTCTCCTGACGCCGCCCGCCGCCTCCTCGAGGCCGCCCGCAACGTCTCGAACGAAGTGGCCGATGCCGAGGCTGGCGACGGCCTCATCACGCTCGGCCTCAGCGAACGCGAGGCCGAAGTGGCACGGTTGGTTTCTGACGGCCGGACCTACAAAGAGGTGGGAGCGCAGCTCTACATCTCGCCCAAGACCGTCGAACACCATGTCGCCAATGTCCGGCAGAAGTTGGGTGCATCCTCTCGAGCCGAGATGATCGCCATTGTCCGGGGCGCTACCGAGAGGGAACGATGACCACCGCCGAACGTGAGGGCATGTTCGAGATCATCGATGCAGCGGTGATGGCGGCGGAGGCGTACGACCGCCCCGACCTCGCCGAACGCCTCGGCGAAACCGCCGACCGCATTCGAGAAGCCGAAGTTCAGGTTGTCATCGTCGGTGAGTTCAAGCAGGGCAAGAGCTCGTTCATCAACGCGCTCCTCAACACTCGCATCTGCCCTGTCGACGATGACATCGCCACTGCGGTGCCCACCCTCGTTCGGCACGGCGAGGAACCGAAGGCCTGGCTGATGCTGGGTGAAGACGATGACGACATGGCCCTCGAAGCCACGCCGATCAGCTTCGACGACGTCACAACCTACGCCACCGAATCAGGCACGAAGCTCCCGACCGAGGGTGCGGTGCGGGGTGTCGAAATCGAACTGCCCCGCAAGCTCTTGTCCGAGGGGCTCGTGCTCGTCGACACGCCGGGCGTCGGCGGCTTGGGCTCGGCGCACTCCACTGCTGCGCTCGGAGCACTCTCGCTCGCTGATGCCGTGATCTTCGCCAGCGACTGCTCCCAAGAGTTCACCGAGGCGGAACTCAACTTCCTGATGCAGGCACTCGATCTGTCCCCTCGGGTGCTCTGTGTTGCCACGAAGACGGATCTGTATCCGGCGTGGCGTGAGGTGCAGGAACTCAACGAGATGCACTTCGAGGAGGCCGGTCTCGACGTGCCCATCCTCGCCGTCTCCGCCAGTCTTCGAGCCGAGGCGGCAAAGCGAAACGATCGGGAGCTGAACGAAGAGTCTGGCTTCCCTCCTGTCCTGCAGTGGCTGGCGGAAGACGTGGTGGCCGAGGTCCTGGACGCAACGCTCGATGCTGCTGGTGATGAGGTGCAGGACACGTGCGAGCAGATGGCGAGCACACTGGCCAACGAACGCTCCGCCTTGGACGACCCATCGAACGCGAACGAACTCGTGGTCTCCCTCCGAGCCGCGGCCAAGGCAGCCGAGCAGCTCCGGAGCAAAGCCTCCCGTTGGAACCTGACGCTGAGCGATGGCATCACCGATCTCAGCGCCGATGTCGACTTCGACTTCAAGAACCGGATTCGTCGCCTCACCGCGGAAGCTGACAAGGCGATCGACGAGGGAGATCCGCTCGACACGTGGGCCGAGTTCCAGCCCTGGCTCGTGAATCGCGTCTCATCTGAAATCGTCGAGAACTATCACGTGCTGAGCGACAAGACCGACGCCTTGAGCGAGCTGGTCGCTGACCACTTCGACGAAGAGGGCGCCGCGGTGCTCGACCTGCTCGAACTCCACAATCCCATCACCGCTATTCGCGGTGTGCGGGTTGGCGACTCCATGGAGATCCGACGCCCGACCTTTGGTGCCCGGGGCATGACCATGCTCAAGAACTCGTACACCGGCATTCTGATGTTCACGGTGCTCGGCTCGATGGTGGGCGTGGCGCTTGCGCCGGTAGCCGTCGGCATCGGCCTGCTCATGGGGCGCAAAGGGCTGAAGGACGAGAAAGAACGCCAACTCACGCAACGCCGGTCGCAAGCCAAGGTGGCCCTGCGCCAGTACTGCGATGAGATTCTGTTCAAGGTGAGCAAGGACAGCCGGGACACACTGCGCCAGGTTCATCGCGAGCTCCGTGATCACTTCAGCGAGCGAGCCGAGGACATCCAGCGCTCAACCGCCAGTGCGCTCGTGGCTGCCACCGATGCCGACCGCCACGATGCGGAGGAACGGGCGGCTCGCCTCGCCGATGTCGACGCAGAGCTGGCCCGGATCGAACAGCTGGCCAACGCCGTTGATGCGTTGCTCGGCGTCCGGGAAGTCGAGGTCGAGTGACGCTCGTCGACGAGGCGCGGGGGATCCTCAACGACGCCGAAGCACTCTTCGAGTCCGTCGACGGCCCGGCGGCTGAGGCGATCCGTGCTGCCCGCCACCGGCTTGACGAGCCACTGCGCGTGGCGATCGCTGGCAAAGTCAAGGCCGGTAAATCTACGTTGCTCAATGCCCTGGTCGGCGATCTTCTCGCCCCGACCGACACCGGTGAGTGCACTCGCATCGTCACCTGGTACCGGAACGGCACGACCTACCAGGTCATGCTGCATCCGAAGGACGGCAGCGACGCGATGCCCGTCAAGTTCAGTCGACAGGACGGTGCCCTCGAGGTGCGGTTGGGTGACGTCGCCGCAGAAGATGTGGCCAAGCTTGACATCGCCTGGCCTGCCGCTGGCCTACGAGCGCTCACGCTCATCGACACGCCCGGCATCGGCTCACTGAACGCCGAGGTCGGGGAGCGGACCTTCGAGTTCCTCGATCCCGAAGAGCACGACACTCCAGCCGATGCCGTGCTCTATCTCATGAAGCACATTCACTCGTCTGATCTTCGGCTGCTCGAAGCGTTCCACGACGACACGGTCTCCACTCCGAATCCGGTGAACGCCGTGGCCGTGCTCTCCCGAGCAGACGAGATCGGTGGCGGCCGACTCGACTCGATGGCGTCGGCTCGGCGGATCGCTCAGCGCTACGGCGACGATCGGCGCCTGCGCAGCCTCGCGCAACTCGTGACCCCCGTGGCTGGTCTGTTGGCCGAGACGGCGGGCACACTCACCGAGAGGGAATATCGGGCACTCCATCAGCTGGCTGAGGCTCCTGTCGACATGGTCGATGGAGCGTTGCTCTCCGCCGATCGCTTCGTTGATGCCGGCCCGCAGATGCCGCTCACATCCATCGAGCGGCGGGAGCTGCTCGCCCGGTTCGGTGTGTTCGGCATTCGCATTTCGCTCGCACTGCTCCGACGGGCCGTGGTCACCTCGAGCGCAGAGCTGGCAGAAGAACTCACTGAGCGTTCCGGCTTGACCCAGCTGCGAACGGTGCTCACGTCGCTCTTCGTGGACCGAGCCGACGTGCTCAAGACCCGCTCCGCATTGCTTGCCGTCGAGCGAACCTGCGCCGAGCATCCCGACGAACCTGGCGCTGCCGCCCTCGTGGCCCGAGTCGAGCAGGTGATGGCGGGAGCGCACCCGTTCAACGAACTCTCCACGCTCGCCGCCCTTCGCAGCGGCTGGGTACCCGGTGACACCAACGAGCTCCGGGCGCTCGAGCGAGTGCTGGGCTCGGGCGGGACTGCTGCCTGGCAACGCCTGGCGGCGCCGGAAGCGGCAACCGTTGAGGAGCTGCGAGCGCTGGCATTAGATGAGCTCACGCGCTGGCAGCAGCTCGCCGAGAACCCCTTCAGCGGACACGATCTCTCCTCCGCGGCCCGTGTCGCGGTGCGATCCGTCGAGGCACTCTTCGACGGCTGGGCCAAGGCCTGACCCATCCCTCTCGAGCGGCCGCAGCGTCGGCCCCTCGGCAGCTCGGAGCCTGCTTCGCACCTGTTACGTTCTCCGAATGTCTGCTGAGCATCCGGTGACCGACGAGAAGATCCGTGTGCTGCGAGGCGCGGTTGCCGCCGCGATTGCCTACATCGAGACCGAACGGACGGCACCTGTCGGGCCACCGAACCCCGACGCGTTCGATGCCTCCCTTCTGGCGAGCTTCTCGATGGACAGCCCCGCTGATCCCGACGCCGTTGTCGCCGCGCTGGCTGCTGCCGGCGAGGCCGGTGCCATGCGCTCAACGGGCGGCCGCTACTTCGGCTTCGTCAATGGCGGTGTGACGCCGGCGGCCCTGGCCAGCTCCGTCCTCACCTCGGCCTGGGACCAGAACGCTGCACTCGCTCCGATGTCACCGGTCTCTGCTGCGATCGACGAGGTTGCCGCACGTTGGATCGTCGACGTGCTCGGCCTGCCCGAGCAATCGGTGGCATCGTTCTGTGCCGGAGCCACCGTGGCCAACCTCACCGGGGTGATCGCAGCGCGAGATGCCCTGCTGGCTCGATTGGGCTGGGACGTTCAGGCCGACGGCCTGTTCGGCGCTCCACCCATTGATGTGATCACCTCCGCAGAAGCCCACGTCTCTGCTCTCAAAGCGATCCGTCTGGCCGGCCTCGGAGCATCTCGAGTGCAGGAGGTCCCCACTGACGCATGTGGGCGCCTCCGACCCGAGTTGATGGAGCTCTCCGATCGGCCGGCGCTGCTGGTGCTGCAGGCAGGCAATGTGAACACCGGCCACAGCGACCCCTTCGATGCGATCATCGACCGACTCGATCGTGAGAAGAGCTGGGTGCACGTCGATGGCGCCTTCGGATTGTGGGCCAACGCGGCGCCGGAACGACGAGTCCACGTGAAGGGTGTCGAGCGAGCCGACTCGTGGGCGACAGATGGGCACAAGTGGTTGAACACGCCCTATGACTGTGGCGTGTTCATCTGTTCCGATTCACGGGCGCTGCGTTCGTCGATGCAGATGGATGCCTCCTATGTTCCCACCGGGGCGGAAGAACGCTCGCTCATGAATCTGGGCATCCAGATGTCGCAGGCCGCTCGGGCTGTTCCCGTTTGGGCCGTGCTCGCGACCGAGGGTCGTGCGGGCGTGGCGGCGGCGATCGAGCGCTGTTGTGCGCTCGCCGAGCAGGCTGCTGCCCGGCTGACCGAGGCCAGCGGGGGATCGATCGAGGTGCTCGCCCCCGTCGTGCTCAACCAGGCGCTGTTCGCCTTCGGCGACGATGCTCGAACCGACGCAGTGATCGAAGCCGTACAGGCAAGCGGCGAGTGCTGGGTCGGTGGCACGACATGGCAAGGCCGGCGGGCCATGCGATTCAGTGTGTCCGATGTGTCGACAACCGAGGACGACATCGACCGCGCCATCGGCGCGGTGCTTCGAGCAGCACAGACCTAAAGAACGATGCTCTAGTAGTCGTCGAGGCCGAGCTCGGCGGGGTCGTCGCCACTCGGATCGGAAGCAGCGATGCCCTGGTATTCGGCATCCCATGCTTCGATTGAGGCCGCTCCATCGAGATCGTCGGCGACGGACTCGCCGACCAGATCTGTGCCGAGGGCATCCGCCGTGGCGGTATCAATCGAGAAGTCAACGAGGCTGGCATCGAGGGCGTCAGCCACGGGTGCGCTGGTCTCGACCAGCGAGGCATCAGCAGCCTCGGACACTGACGCATCGAGGCTCGGACGGCTGGCCGCATCGAGTCCGGCAGAAACGCCGGTACCGAATCCGAGATCAACGTCGACACCGAGAGAAGCGAGAACGTCGAAGGATTCGACGGGCGCTGCCTCGAGCTCGATCGCTGCGAGGGATTGCAAGAGCGTGGAGGCCTGAGGGTCCACGCCCGTTCCGGTCAGTGAATCGAACGCATCCTCAACTGCAGCCTCCGCAGATGCCACAGCATCGGAGGAGACAACAGCGTCGATGGAAGCGACGGGGTCGAGCGAAGCGACCGAGCCGCTCAGCGTGTCGACCACACCGGAGTCGAAGATTGGGCCGAAGCCGACGACAAGGGGGGATAATGCGTCGGCCTCGGCCATCGTTGCCGAAGTGGCGTACGTGGCCAGAGCAGTCGCCAGAAGTGCCCCTGGGAGAGTGGGGAATCCTTCCTCGGACAGCACACGCTCAAAGGTTGTCGCATCCCCGTGGGGAGTCGTCAATATCTGGGAGAGTGCGCCGCGCAAGGTCACGAGGAAAACGTAACGCCCCTGCAACGTCTTGTGGATCGGGGAAGTCCCTACTCATCACTAGGGAGATGCGGTTCCTACGAGTGAGTTGGCGCCCCGGCCGTTCGCTGGCCACCATACGTGCGTGCTCACGCCCAGAATGCTCTCTTCCACTGACGACGTTGAACTCGCCACATATGACCTCGGTGGTAGCGGGCCGCTGATCATTCTTTGCCATGCCACTGGTTTTTGTGCAGGCGTCTGGCTCCCCATCGCCGAGCAACTTCGTTCGCAACATCATGTGGTAGCGCTCGACTTTCGGGGCCACGGACAAAGCAGTCCACCCTCAACCGGGGACTTCCATTGGCGGGGGATGGGTGAAGACCTGCTGACATTCATCGACGTCCTCAACGCCGATCCCGATGTGGACACCACGACCATCCGTGCCGCTGGCCACTCGATGGGTGGCTGCTCGATCGTCATGGCGGAGCTTCTGCGACCGGGCACGTTCCAGTCGGCGTGGGCTTTCGAGCCGATTCTGTTCGATCGACCGGAGGGCTATGACGGCCCTCACGAGTCGCCGTTGGTTGCTGGCGCTCGCCGTCGTCGTCCCGTCTTTGATTCCCGAGATGAGGCGTTCGAGCGCTATTCCAGCCGGCCGCCGTTCAGCGAGATCGACGAACGGGCGCTTCGGGCTTACGTCGAGGAAGGCTTCGTCGAGCAGCCTGACGGCACCGTTCGTCTGTGCTGTGAGCCCGAGCACGAGGCGCTCACGTTCGAGAGTTCATTCCCTGGGGCGGCCGAGCGGGTATCCGAGATTGGCTTCGAATTCCTCATCGCTGCTTCGGGCGACGGAATGGCGCCGGCCGAGCAGGCCATCAACATCGTGCCCCGTAACGGGTTGTTCGAACTCGCTCACTACGACGATCTCACCCACTTCGGGCCCCTGGAGCAGCCGGATCGGATCGCTACCGATATTGCTGCCTGGTTCGCCCGCAGCTGAAGCCAACTCACACTTCGAGCTCGTCGTCGGAATTGAGCACCGCACGTTCGTCCGGCAGCTCGGCGAGCACACTGGCGACATAACTCTCGGTTGCTTCCTTGAGTCCCACATCAAGTCCGGCGTCTTCGGACATGAACCAGAGGTGGTCGAGCACTTGGTGGTAGAGCTCGGGGTCCACGAGTCGGCCCCGCAGCTGCGCCGGGATAGCAGCGATCGTCGGTTCGTAGCGTTCGGTCAGCCAGCGATACGCCACCACCGCTTCGGGCATCTCGCGTCCGGCCTCCGCTGCGAGCGAAGCTCCGAAGCTGGCCATCGCCGAAAGGAGCCGGCGAGCCTGATTCTCTTCCGCCTCGATCCCGGTCTGCGATTGCAACTTCTTTTGGTGGTGACCCTTCTCAACGACTCGCGGCCGAAACGTGATGACCTGGTCGCCGTCCTTCTCGATCAGCTCGAGCTCCACGGTGTCGAAGCCGAGGGAGTTCAGGCGCGAGAGGCGATCTCGAACGCGCCACAGTTCGTCTGGACCTAACACCTCAGTGGTGGTCAACTCGGCCCACAACTCGTCGTAGCGAATGCGAAGAAGCTCGACGACGGCGATGGGATCGACACCAGCACCCAGGCGGCCCAATGCCTCGAGCTCGAAGAGACCGCCCGCAATGTTGTCGACGGCGATGTCGATGTCGAGCTGACGCTGACCGTCGGTCAACGTCTCGTGCCGTTCACTCGTCTCGGTGTCGACGAGATAGGCCACCAGCGCTCCAGCGTCTCGGCGGAACAGAGCGTTGCCGAGTGAACAGTCTCCCCAGAACATGCCGATGAGATGGATCTGAGCCAGAAGAATGGCGAGCGCATCGATCAGTTGCTCATGGAGACCGTCAGATCCCGGGCCCGCGAACAGGTGCAGGTAGGGAAGCGAGTAGGTGAGGTGGCGGGTGATCAGGATCGAATCGAGCGGTGTGCCGTCGTCGGCCTCCCGATCGTCGGCGACCCCGACAAGATCGACGACAGGCAGGTCCTCCTCCGCAAGCCACCACAGAAGGTCGTACTCACGGTTGGCCAGCTTCGAGGACAGTTCCTTGAGGGCGAAGTAGCGACCCTCGTGTTCGATGAAGCGCACGACGTGCCGATGACGGCCGCGGGGCAACCGGACGGCGAGCTCGTCGGGCCACTCCTCGAGGGGCGTCGCCCACGGCAGGTGAAGGAAGTCTGGTTCGGGCTCGCTCGACGTCTTCAGCTTCAGGGCCACCACGATCGGCACGCTACCGGCCTCTAGTGTTCGACCAATGAGCTCATCCTCCGTTCTCTCACTGCCCGCTGCCGAAGGCATCACGGAACCGGAGCCGTTTGCCGGACCGGATCACCCGATGCGGAAAGTCACTCGTGGCGTGGCGTTCGATGGCGCCTGGGACGCGGAGCGGGCGAGCAAGGTTGCGGCGCTGTTCGACTCGATGGCGGCCGACTGGTCTGAGGACCACGTGAATCCGACCAAGGCAGCACCGATCCGAGACGGGCTCGAGCGTGGTGGTGTGCCGCTCGATGGGCGATGGCTCGAGCTTGGAAGCGGCACTGGAGCCGGCACGCGGGTGCTGCACGACCGAGTCCGCTCGCTCGTGGCGTTCGATCTGGCCGCAGAGATGTTGGCTCATGCTCCGGGTGAGCTCGCCCCGAGGGTCAACGGCGATGCTTCGTGCCTGCCCTTCGGCGACGACAGCTTCGAGGCGATCCTCATGGTCAACATGCTGCTGTTCCCGTCCGAAGTGGATCGAGTGTTGGCCCCGGGCGGCACGGTGCTCTGGGTCAACACCCTCGGAGATCAAACGCCCATTCACCTTCCGGCGGAAGACGTTGCCGAAGCTCTTCCCGGGAGCTGGGAGGGCACGACGGCTCGGGCGGGTTCCGGCTTCTGGGCCTCGCTCCGTCGAACCGACTGATCGCTGACCCCGAATCCAGCCGCCGTGTCTCTGCGTATCAGGCGCCGAGTACGACGGCGGCAACCTCGGGAAGCGTGTGCACCATGTGATCGATTCCCTCGGGCTGGGGCGCTTGCTGAGGATTGAACCAGCACGTGGTGATGCCGTAGCCCCGGCCACCAGCCATGTCCGACGTGAGGCTGTCGCCAACGATGATGGTGCGTGAGCGGTCCGGTTGATCGAGCCCCTCGAAGGCAGCGTCAAAGAAGGCGGCGCTGGGTTTGGCGACACCGAGTTCGCTCGACACGACCACCGTCTCGAAGTACTGCGCCCACTCGAAGTGATCGAGGCGTGTGTGCATGACGCGAGAGATGCCGTTGGTGACGAGGGCGAGCCGGACCTTTCCATGAAGTGCGTCGAGGAGCGGTCGAGCATCGGGAAACAGGCCACCGGTGCGGCCGAGCGAATCGAGATAGGAGTCGGCACACGCAGCCGGATCGGCGTCAAGACCAGCGGCGTCGAGGAGGCCGGCCCAACGGGCGTAGTTGAGTTCGAGGTGATTGAGTTCGCCTCGCTCCAGCGCGGCCCACAGCGGACGTTCCACATCGGAGAAGACCGGCAAGAGCGCAGCCGGATCTGTGCCCCCGGCTGATTCGACGACCCGGGCGAAGCTGATCGCCTTGCTCCCATCGAAGTCAAAGAGTGTGTGGTCGGAATCGAACAGAACGACATCGAAGGGACCATTGGCACTCGTGGTTGTTGCTGTCGTTGTCATCGTCCGCTCCGTTGCAGCATCGTGGGCCATGGCTTCATACGAGCTCCCAACGGTGTCATCAACCTGATCATTCGAGACGCACCGGGACCCTCGAGCGCCGCGAAGCCGTAGGCCGTCACCGTGAACAGCCGCGCGGGATCCGCGGGTACATGCTGGCCCTTGGAGAGATCCCAGGCGTGAAGGTGCCACTCGGCGGCGGCGAGGCCAGCGTGCTCGCCGGTCGTGGAACGCCCCACAGCGCTGTTGTAGGGAAGCTCCCAGATTGCAGGGTCCCCTTCGAGCCGGTCGGCGTAGGCATGCGCCGACTCTGCGAAGGCGTCGATGGCGTCCTCACCAGACATGGCTCGAAGCTCGTGGATCATGAGTTCGTTTCGATCGTCCAACTCATCGGCCGGGAACGGAGCCGCTGCGGACCCGGCAACGGCGGCATCGAGCCACGAGTGATACCAGCGGGATACGGCGAGCACATGCCGGGCAAGCTCGACCGCAGACCAGTCGGTCGCCACCGTTCGGTGCCATCCAGAACCGTCAATCGAGTGACCAATCGCCACGAGCGCATCGATGCCCTCTCGGAGAACGCCAAGAGTGAGCGCCGGCGTCGGCGCCTTCACGTCAGCGGAGCCGTTCGAGGATCGTGTCGGCTGCGGCCAGACCGGAGAGGAAGGCGCCCTCCACCTTCGGTCCGCCGAATGCATCGCCGCAGAGCACGACGGGAGCACCGCTGGTCGTGGCTTCCAGGCATCGCTCGGGCCAGGGCTCGACCGGGCCGGCGTAGCGCCAACGCTTCACCTGGATCTCTACGATCTGGGCGTCGCCCAGTCGAGCCGCCGCTTCCGGCTGGAGCCGCTTCAGCACCTCGGCATCTGTCGCCTCGTAAAGCTCCTCGGAGACGGCGTGACTCGCATGGAAGGTGACCGATGGGCTCGGACTGATTCCCTTGACCTGGTTGTCGGCGGCGAAGGTGAAGATCGGATCGTCGGGCCGCTGCTGGGCCCCCGTCTCACCGAATGGGGCGTTGCTCGAGAGCGTTGCGAGGAGCCCGATCACCTTGTGATAGCGGAGCGCACGCACGCCGTCGTAGATGTCTTGCGGCATGCGAATGCCGCCGGAGTCCAACAGCTCCAGCGTCTGAGGGACCGGGGCGCTCGTGATCACGGCGAGGGCTTCGTCGGGAGGGCGAGTCGCACTGTCGTCGTAGCTCACGGCTACTTCGGGGCCCAGCGGGATGATGGACGCCGCCCGGGCTCCCGTGACAATGTCGACCGAGCCGCGCGTTGCCTCAGCGCCTTCAACAGATGGCGCCTCGAGGCCGTTCTTCAGGTGCTTGGCCAGCTGATTCATGCCGTCAGCGGTGCGATACCGCGGGTACCCGTCGTGCTGATCGAATCCTCGGCACCACTCTTCGACGACGCCGGCTTCCATCCAGTCATCGACGGCCGCCTGGAAGAGCTCCGAACGGGCGGTGAAAAACTGGGCACCGTGGTCGAGCACGGCCGATCCGATGCGCCGCGTGGCAAGGCGTCCGCCGACACTCCGCCCTTTGTCGACCACGAGCACGGATCGCCCGTTTGCGGCAAGGCGTTCGGCGGCAGTGAGACCGGACAGACCGGCTCCAATGATGATGACGTCGGGCACGACGACACAGGGTAGACGCCCAGCGGGGGAGTGTTCTGCAACGAAAAGTGAGGCGAACGACCGTCATTCTCCGTTGGTGTCCGGCCGAGCATCGGGAATCCTTACCGGATGAGTCGTATTTTGGTGAGCGAGGAAATTTCCGAGGTCGGACTGGACAAGCTCCGGGCCGCCGGGCACGACGTCGACGTGCAGCTCGGCCTCTCCCCAGAGGAGCTGGCGGCCACGATCCCTGGTGCCCACGGCTTGATCATTCGATCAGCCACGACCGTGACCGAAGAGCTGCTCGCGGCAGCCACGGATCTTCTGGTGGTCGGTCGCGCCGGTGTCGGTCTGGACAACGTGGCCGTCGAAGCCGCGACCAAGAGCGGCGTCATGGTCGTGAACGCGCCGCAGTCGAACATCATTTCGACCGCCGAGCAGACAATGACGCTCATCCTGGCGCAGGCTCGTAACACGGCGCAGGCGGATGCGGCGCTGAAGGCTGGTCGGTGGGAACGGTCGAAGTGGACCGGCACCGAGCTTTACGGCAAGACGCTGGGCATCGTTGGTCTGGGGCGCGTCGGTGCGCTGGTTGCCGCACGAGCGGCAGCGTTCGGCATGAATCTCGTCGGTCATGACCCCTTTGTGAGCGAAGAGCGTGCACGCCAAATGAACGTGGAGCTCCTCAGCCTCGACGAGCTCGCCGCGCGCTCCGACGTGGTCACACTTCATGTGATCAAGACGCCGGAGACCATCGGCATGATCAACGCCGACTTCTTCGCCGCGGCCAAGCCCGGCATCCGAATCGTCAACGTCGCGCGAGGGGGCGTGATTGATGAGGCAGCACTGCACGACGCGCTCGAAAGCGGACAGTGCGGTGGTGCAGGCATCGATGTGTTCGCCTCGGAACCGGTGACCGAGTCTCCACTGTTCGGTCACCCCAACGTTGTCGTCACTCCGCACCTCGGTGCGTCGACCCACGAGGCGCAGGAGAAGGCAGGCGTCACCATCGCCGAGCAGGTCTCGCTTGCACTCGCCGGAGACTTCGTGCCGTTCGCGGTCAACATCGATGCCGCCGAGGTTGCGGAGACAATGCGGCCTTACCTGCCGCTGGCCGAGAAGTTGGGGGCGATCTTCGCTTCGATGACGGGCGAGCTTCCTGAGTCTGTCGAGGTCGTGTTCGAGGGAGAGATCGGCGGCTTCGACAACCGGCTTGCCACGCTCGCCGCGGCCAAGGGAATGCTCTCGGTTGCTTCCGATGAGCCCGTCTCGTTCGTGAATGCGTTGACGTTGGCCAAAGAGCAGGGCCTCGAGATACGGGCCGAGGCGACGCCGAGTCCCAAGGACTATGTGAACCGGCTCGCCATTCGGGGCGGCGGACGGCGAGTGGCGGCCACGCTCATGGGTCTACGAAACGAAGCTCGCATCGTTCGATTCGATGACCATCACGTCGACATCCCTCCGAGCGACAACATGGTCATCGTTCGCAACGATGACCGGCCCGGCATGATCGGCCTCGTCGGATCGGTGCTCGGCAACGCCGCGATCAACGTGGACGACATGGCCGTCGGCCGTGATGCCGACGGGGACTCTGCCCTGATGGTCATTGCCACGCGGCAGACCGTGCCCGACGCTGTGGTCACCGCACTTGCCGCCACCGACGGAATCCTGTCTGTCGACCGCATCGCGATTACCTGACCCGAACCAAAACGGGTTCCCCGCC
>CALKTH010000110.1 GCA_937997485.1 uncultured Acidimicrobiales bacterium
CGCCGACGAGTAGTAGCGGGGAGCGGCCCTCCTGGCTGAGACCAGCGACCATCTCGGCCACACCGAGGCCGCAAACCGCAGCGGAGATACCGGCGCCGATCGCGGCCCGTCGACTCACCACGTTCTCGTTGATTGCCCACCGATCGGACACGGACGTTGGGGCTGAAGTGCTCGAACTGCTCATGCGAAGGGTTCGGAGCGAAAGAAGATTCGGATTGGGTCCAATCCGAACCGGGCTGGGCTCCGAACCAGTGGCATGGAGAGTCCACGAGAAACAGCTGGGAGGTGTCACAGTGGGTGACGTGCAACCCTTCCGAAAACGCCGATCAAGTTCGTCGACACCGACGAATCCCGGCGAGTCGCCCCGGTCATTCCCTGACCTTGGGGATCGGGCGAGTGCGTTGCTCTCCGCCGTCGCTCGGGGCGATGAACGAGCCTTCGCCGACTTCTACGACTTGATGGCCCCCCTTCTCTTTGGCGTGGTGCTGCGAGTGGTCCGAGATCCGTCTCAGTCCGAGGAGGTCGTGCAGGAGGCCTTCGCCACGATTTGGCGCCAGGCCCCGCGATTCGACGCAACGAAGGGCTCAGCAAAGAGCTGGGCCTGCGCCATCGCTCATCGTCGAGCCGTTGACGTGGTCCGATCGGTTGAAGCATCCCGAAGACGGGACACCGAACGGCACGAGCAAGCCGACCTGGCGCCAGCCTCCGTCGAGGAGTTAGTCACCAGCCGCTTGGACGGCGAACGTATGCGTCAGGCGATGGACAGCCTGACCGACCCGCAACGCGCCGCAATCGAACTCGCCTACGACCGTGGGCTCACCTACCGGGAAGTTGCCGCTCTCTTGGACATACCGGAAGGAACTGCAAAGACTCGAATACGAGATGGCTTGATCCGTCTCCGTGATCACCTGGGGGTGATGTCATGAACGCCGAACTCCACCACTTGACGGGCGCCTACGCAGTAGATGCCCTGGACGCAGCCGAGCGGGAAGCCTTCGAGGCGCACCTCGACGCATGCGTTGACTGTCAGCGGGAAGTCTCTGAGTTCCGAGAAACGCTTGCACTTCGTGCTGAGGCAGAACCCGTTGCGCCACCGGCTTCGGTTCGGGATCGTGTGCTCGCCGATGCAGCCTCCAGTCGGCAGCTACCGCCGCAGCTTCCGGACGTGGTGGTCGACCTCGCCGAGCGTCGACGCATGGGTGACAACCGTCGTCGGCTGCTGACCGCAGCGGCTGCCGCTGTGGTGCTCTTCGTTGGAGCGATCGGAGCGCTCAGTCTGCGCTCGGATGGCGACCCCCGAGACGCGGTGCTGGCTGCACCGGACGCCGTGTTCACTGACCTCGCCGTTAATGCGGATGGCGCAGACGGGATGGTCCGGGTCGTGTGGTCCGCCGATCTCGACGAGGCCGTCGTCATCGCCAGCGGGCTCGAACCGGTGGGCGATGATCAGATCTACGAGCTCTGGTTCTTGCTCGAGGATGGAGGCGTGGCGCCGGCCGGGTTGTTCCGTCCGGAAGCGGGATCCGTCGAGGCGGTCCTTGATCTCGACGACATCGACGGCATCGGCTGGGGCGTTTCGATCGAGCCGGCCGAGGGTTCGGAACAACCGACGGGTGATGTGCTCTTCGTTGGCACGACGGCCTGACGGTCAGTCGCTGGCCTCTGGCCTCGGGCGTTGATCCACCGGCAATGACCGGTGGATCTTCCATGCGGCGCGACACAGCTCGGCAGAGCCGTCCGGATGAGCGAGGTGCCACGCCTTGGTGAAGCGAACGAACTCGAGCTGCTCGGGCGTCTCCGGTGGCTTCATCTCCCGGGTTGCGTGCCAGTGGTCGACAGCATCCCCCAACGTTGCCCCAGCGCTCTCGGCCAGGAACGTACGCATGAACCAGTCGTAGCGAAAGCCGGAACCGATCTCGGCAACAAAGAATGGGCGGAGCTGTTGGCTTGCCGTCTGCCCCTCAGGAATCACGGTGGCACGCGTGATCGGGCCCTCGATCCGGGGAGCCCGGGCCCGCGATTTCGTGGCGGCCGGAACTGGGTCTCCAGCCAGGACGGCATGAATCCGATCGGCGATGGCCGGTTTGTAGCCACTCGCTGAGACACCGAGCAATCGAGCGAACGTCGCGAGCTCTTCTTTGAGCCAGTACCAGCGGCGGAACTCGTCCGCACTGAGCTCACGATCGAGGGGCGGACGGTTTGCTTGCTCAGACGACGTCACTGCTCACGCTCGGCATTCGGCACATCGGGCAGGGCACCGACCAAGATCGCAGCGATGGTCTCGCAATCGTCCGCCGTCATGCTCAGCGGGATGCGCATGTCGCAGAGACTGCCCAAGACCTGGCGAGTGGCGTCGAGATCGGCAGCGTTGGTGCGGCCGGTTTCGGCGTAGGCCCAATGGTCATACGTGGCCGTGAAGCCGGTGGGTTCGGGGCGGCCAAACCACTTGATGGCCACGCCCTGGGCGCCGACCCGATCTACCCATTCGCTTCGTTGTCCTTCATCGAGCGATGGCAAGGAGAACTGAAGCGAGGACGCCACGTACTGCTCACGCTGGTCGCGCTGGGGAATGTCGAAGCGACCATCAGCTCGAAGACGGGTCGCCAGGTCGTCGTGCCGTTCGTTCCAGATCGCCGCCCGTTCTGGCAGCAGCGGGAGTTGTGGCCGGGCGACGGACGCAGCGAGGGCCGACATGCGCATCGAGAAGTTCGGTTGGTGGAGCCGGTGGCGCCGGAACACCTCTTCGCTGGGCGCTGCCCCGTGCTGGCGGTAGAGCATGTAGGCGCCGGAAAGCAGCACCGCCTTCGCAGCGATGTCCTCGTCGTCGGTCACGAGGAGGCCGCCTTCACCGGAGTTGATGTGCTTGAAGGTTTGGCTCGAGAAGCAGCCGACAGCGCCAAAGGTGCCGGACGGTTGGCCATCCCACGAAGCGCCCATCGTGTGAGCACAGTCTTCGATCACGGTGACACCAAGCCGTTCCGTCAAGGTCGTCACGTCGTGCATGTTGGCGATGTGCCCGCGCATGTGGCTGAGCATGAGCCAGCGTGCGCCGGTCTCCTCAGCGGCCCGCTCGAGGTCAGCGAGATCGATCGTGTACTGATCGCTGATGCCAACGATCACTCGTCGGGCGCCCACGTGTTCAAGCGCGCCCGGAACGGGGGCCAGGGTGAACGCATTCATCAGCACGGGATCGCCCGGCTCGACTCCGGCCGCTTTCAACGCCACGGCCAGGCTCGCTCCGCAGCTGTTCAGGGCGACACAGAAGCGGGTGCCAACGAGGTCGGCGAACTCCCGCTCCAGCGCGGCGACGTCCAACTCCTCCGCTCCCATCTCGCCGTACCGGAAGAGTCGACCAGAGGCCATCAGCTCGTTGGCCCGAGCGATCCCCTCAGGCGGGATGGGCGGCTGCTCTGTGAAGTCGAGGTCCAGGTGGGGGAGTGGTGCGTTGGTCGAGCTCATGGCATCAACCGGCTCGGAGGTCGGCCGTGCGGGCGTGCCCTTCCATGCCTTCGAGGCGGGAGATACGGGCCGCTACCGGAGCTTCCATGCGGCTGGCTTCGGGCGTCATCGTTTGCCACGTGAGCTGTTTCACGAACTTGAGAGCGTTGAGGCCGCCGCTGTAGCGGGCCGCCTTGCCGGTGGGGAGGATGTGATTCGGTCCCGAGGTCTTGTCGCCGAAGGTGACGTTCGTCTGCTCGCCCAGGAAGAGCGAGCCGTAGTTCCGCAGGCGACCCTTCCACCAGTCCAAGTCCTCGGCCATGACCTGGAGGTGTTCGGGCGCGTAGGCATCGCAGATCGAAGCCGCCTCTTCTGCGGTGTCGACCACGACGATCTCGCCGTAGTCGCGCCAGGCCGCAGCTGCCGAGGCTCTCGCTGCGTCGGGCAGGTCATCCGCATGCTCGACGGCCAAGGCGTTCACGGCCTCGGCCAGCTCGTGGCTGGTGGTTACCAGCCAGACCGGCGAGTCTGGCCCGTGTTCCGCTTGGCCGATCAGGTCGGTAGCGACCGTGACGGGATTCGCCGTGTGGTCTGCCGCAATCATCGATTCGGTCGGACCAGCGACAACATCGATCCCAACCCGACCGAAAAGCTGTCGTTTCGCCTCGGCGACGAAGCTGTTGCCAGGCCCGACGATCATGTTCGCCTCGAGACCCGTAAACAGCCCGAGGGCGAGCGAGCCCACTGCTTGGACACCACCCAGACCAAGCACGTGATGAGCCCCCGCCACTCTGGCGGCGTGAAGGATGGCCGGGTGCACACCGCCTCGATCAGCCCGAGCTGGCGAGGCCACAACGATGTTGGGAACTCCCGCCGCCGATGCTGTGGCCACGCTCATGAGAGCGGAGGCGATGTGTGCGAATCGGCCGGCGGGGATATAGCAACCGGCGACATCGACGGGGACGTTGCGTTGCCCGGCGACAAGGCCGGGCTCGATCTCCATCTCGAACTCGGAGAGAGATGCCAGCTGTGCCTCGGCAAATCGACGGATGTGATCGTGGGCGTGATCGATGTCCTCCAAGACCTGGCGATCCAGCTTGGAGGCGGCGGCCACCATCGTTCGCTCATCGGCGAGAACGGGCCCCGTCCAGTCGTCGAACGTGGCCGCCATCCGGATGGCTGCCTCTTCTCGGCCTTCCTCGAGTTCAGCCAGCAGCTCGGCCACTCGCTCCCGAACCGCAGGATCGGCCTCGTTCACGGGGCGAGGTGCCTGTTTCACGTACTCGATGGACACCAGGAGCTCCGATGCAGAGGGTTGAGAATGCGAGTGATAGCGCTTGGTTTCAGCCTGGGCAAGGAGTGAGGTGAATCCTTCTCGGCGCTGATCGACGCCTCTGCCGAAGGAGGACGAGCCAAGGTCTCCAATCTTTGCCGGTCCAAGCCTTCTAAGGTCCACGCATGGGTCTGTTTCACCGAGCAACGATCACGCCGAGCAAGCCGGAGCTTGTTGAACGCTTCGTACGTGCTGCCGGCCTCGCTGATCCAGACGAGACGGTGTCGCCTATCGGGTCGTTCCGCTTTGACGACCCGGCCGGTGAGGTCGGCATGGAGACTCATCTCGTCGGGGTTGGAGAGCGGGTCGTGCAGGTTCCGCTGACCTATCGGGATCGGGAGCGCGATGACGCCGACGACACGCTGGTGGGCACCACCGAACACTCGGTGCTCGGGACTCGGTGGGTCTACGACGGCGTGAGTGACCCCGTCTATCTCACGATGCTGGCAGCGGTCGCGATGACGGGTCAGGGGGAAGCGCTTGGCATGGTGGAACACGACGGGCGTTGGATCGTGTGCCCGGCGAACGTTCGAATCACTGGCGGCGGGTGGTCCGGCCAGCGAGTGCCAGTCAACGAATTCGTCCCAACGGACTCGACGAACGCTGGAGATCCGATCATGCTCCGCAACGATGGTTTCGAACTTGAGTTTCACCGACATCCCGAGCCCGCCGAGCGGCCACCACTGGGGCTGACCGCAACATGGGACGGGCTCGACCAACCGGTGCTGCTCGCCGCAGTGAGGCCAGCGTGACCCAGCCCGATCTCGACACGCTTCGCCAGGTCGAACAACGAGTGCTGTGGCTTGCGGCGCGAATCGTCGACTCGGCCAACCGTCGAGAGGGCGGCGAGGTGAAAGTTGGCGGCCATCAGGCGTCCTCTGCCTCGATGGTGTCGATCATGACCGCGCTCTGGTTCGGCCATCTCGGTGGCGAAGACAAGGTGGCGGTGAAACCGCACGCCTCGCCCGTCTATCACGCCATCAAGTACCTGACGGGCGAGCTCGACCGCTCCTACCTGACGACGTTGCGGCAACGGGGCGGCTTGCAGGCCTACCCCTCCCGAACGAAGGACCCCGACGTCGCCGACTTTTCCACTGGATCGGTGGGCCTCGGCGCCGTCGCTCCGCTGTTCTCCGCTCTGACCCGGCGCTACGTCGACGCACACTTCGGCGACCGGCCGGACGCTCGCTTCTTTGCTCTCGTCGGCGATGCCGAACTCGACGAGGGCAACGTGTGGGAGGCCATCGCCGACCCGGCGACCAAGGGACTCGGCAACTTCACGATGGTGGTTGACCTGAACCGGCAGAGCCTCGATCGCGTGATCCCGGAGATCGCCGCCACTCGCCTCAAGAGCTTCTTCGCCGACGCCGGGTGGCACGTTGCCGAAGCCAAGTACGGCTCCCGCCTGCGGGCTGCCTTTGCCGAGGAGGGTGGCCCGGCGCTGGAGGCGCACATCGACGGGTTGCCGAACGAGGCCTACCAACAGCTCTTTGCTCTCAACGGGACTGACCTCCGAAAGGCGTTCTCGAAGGGCGCCGATGCCTCGGTGATTCGCATGGCCGACGAGCTCGACGACGTCGAACTGAAGAGGCTCGTGACCGACCTCGGCGGTCACGATCTCGGCATGCTGCTCGACACCTACGCCGAGTGCGATGCCGAGCCGGAGCGACCGTCTGTCGTGTTCGCCTACACCATCAAGGGTTGGGGCCTGCCGATGGCGGGCGACCCCATGAACCACGCGGCCCTGCTCAAACCGGAAGAAATCGATCTGCTCCGTTCGGCCAATGGGCTTGATCTGGCGAATGAGTGGGAACGCTTCGAGCCGACCTCGCCTGCCGGCCAGTTGTGCTCGGCGGTCGGCGGAGACATCAACAACGCTCGCCGACGAGAGCGTCCGCTGCTGCCAGTGCCCGACGCATCACGCCCTCCCGTGGTCTCCGGGCGACCTTCGACGCAGGAGGCATTTGGCCGTGTGCTGGCCGGGCTGGCCGATGTGGACGGCCTGGGCAGCCACATCGTCACCACGGCACCCGATGTCTCCATCTCCACGAACTTGGGCGGCTTCATCAACAAGAAGGGCGTGTACGACCCGGTTGAGGCCGAGGATCACGGTGGCTCGGCGCAGCTCCTGAAGTGGGAGCCGGGACCGACAGGCCAACACATCGAGCTCGGCATCAGCGAGATGAACCTGTTCATGCTGCTCGGCCAGCTCGGGCTGAGCCACGACCATCATGGGCAGCACCTCGTCCCCATCGGCACGGTGTACGACCCGTTCGTGCTGCGTGGGCTCGACGCCCTGATCTACGGCATCTACAACGACGCGCGCTTCATCGTGACGGGGACGCCGGCTGGGGTCACGCTTGCTCCGGAGGGTGGTGCGCACCAGTCGACCATCACGGCGTCGGTCGGTGCGGAACTGCCGAACCTCACCTACGTCGAGCCAGCGTTCGCCACCGAAGTGGACTGGCTGCTGTGCGACGCGATCCGCCAGCTCGCCGCCCCCGATGGAACCAGTTCGTACTTGCGGCTCTCCACCCGGCCCATCGATCAGGCTCCGTTCGCACAGGCGCTGGAGCGCTACGGCGAGGCGACGCTGCGCTCTCACGTTCTTGCTGGTGGCTACATCCTTCGTGATGCGCCGGCGGACGGCCGCCCCGGTATCACGATCGTGACCACCGGCGTCATGGCCCCCGAAGCGCTCGCTGCTGCTGAGGAGTTGGATGCCGAGGGTGTGCAGGCCTGCGTAGTCCACCTGACAAGCCCCGACCGGGTCTACACCAGCTGGCGTGCCGGTTTCGTGGCGACTCGCACCACGGCCAGCGTGGTGCGTGCGCCGAGCCATCTCCATCGTCTGGTGCCGCGGGCGGAGCGCCGGCGGCCCGTCGTCAGCGTGCACGACGCGTCGAGTCACAGCCTGGCGTGGATCGGCTCAGCGCTGGGTACCCGGCAATACAGCCTTGGTGTTGATCGATTCGGCGAATCCGGCACGATTGCGGACCTGCACGACATCGCCGGTATCTCAGCGGCCAACATCGTGAACGCTGCACTGATTGCTGTGAGCGAGATCGACCCCACCGAACCTGAAGTGATCGACGACTGATGCCTCTCTTGAGAGGCACCCGATGAGGAGAATCCCATGACACCTACCGCCGTCGCCCAGTGGAACGACATTGCCGATCGAGAGCCGACGGGAGCGCACGTGTCCGGTGTGGATCTCGTCATCGTGCGCTTCGACGACAACCACTCCGTCATGTACGGGCGGTGTTTGCACCGCGGTGCGCTCATGGAGGACGGGCACGTTTCGGGCGACGACCTGATCTGTGGCTTGCACGGGTGGGACTACGGCTACCGCACCGGCATCAGTGCGTACAACAACGCCGAGCGCCTCAAGAAGTTCTCGTCGTGGGTGGAGGACGGTCAACTCTTCGTCGACGCCGACGAGATCGCCGAATGGGAGGCGGACAACCCGCAGCCCTACAACAACGACGCCTATCAGGGCCGCTACCAAGACCACCATGGGACCGACGATGAGCCGCACGTTGGGCTCATCCGCAAGCTGGCCAGCGAGGGTCTCTCCAAGCTCGGGCATCACGGTCCGGTCGCGGCCATGGGTGTGTCTCGGAATGATCTCCCCAAGTGGGACGACATCCAGATCGTGACGGCCCAGCTCGCTCGCCGCCCGTTGCTCGATGATCGTCCCGTGGAAACGGCCACCGTGATTGGGCCGGCGGCAGCGAAGCCCTTGCATCTCGACATCCCGCTCTTCGTGAGCGACATGAGCTTTGGTGCGCTCAGCGAAGAAGCCAAGGTGTCGTTGGCTCGCGGCGCTGAGATGGCCGGGACTGGCATCTGCTCGGGCGAGGGCGGGATGCTGCCCGAGGAGAAGGCTGAGAACAGCCGCTACTTCTACGAGCTAGCGAGTGGTCGCTTCGGCTGGAGCATTGAGAAGGTGGCCGACGTCGGGGCCTTCCACTTCAAGTTCGGTCAGGGAGCCAAGACGGGGACCGGCGGGCACCTGCCAGGCCAGAAGGTGAAGGGCAAGATTGCCGAGGTTCGTGAGCTCGAGGAGGGCACGGATGCGATCTCGCCGGCCACGTTCCCTGATCTCGTCACGGTCGATGACTATCGGGAGGTCGCGGCTCAGGTGCGTGAGGTCTCCGGTGGCGTACCGATCGGAGCGAAGCTTTCGGCACAACACATCGAGGCTGACCTCGACGCGGCCCTGGAAATTGGCGTGGACTACGTGATTCTCGATGGTCGGGGCGGCGGCACCGGCGCTGCTCCCACGATCTTCCGCGATCACATTTCGGTCCCGACGATTCCCGCCCTTGCCCGTGCTCGTCGCCATCTCGATGCGGCGGGAGCCAACGTCACGCTGGTCGCCACGGGTGGGTTGCGCACGCACACCGATTTCGTGAAGGCCATGGCGCTCGGGGCCGATGCGATTGCCCTGTCGAATGCGCCTATGCAGGCCATTGGTTGCATCGGCATGCGAGCCTGCAACTCAGACAACTGTCCTGTCGGCATCGCCACGCAGAAGGAAGATCTGCGAGCGCGGTTGGTCGTTGATGAGGCGGCCCAGCGCCTGGCTCGTTGGTTCGAGGCCACCGTCGAGCTCATGGAGGTGCTGGCCCGGGCGACCGGCCACTCACGCTTGAGCGACCTCCGCCTGTCGGACCTCACCACCTTCGATCGCGAGCTCTCCCACCTCGCCGGCATCGCCTACGGCGGCGTCGATCGCTGAACGCCCACCCGTCTCCCTGGCGACGCCCAGGTTGGCATTTGGTGCAGTCAGCTCCACGAAACGTCGACCTGGAGGTCTGATCGAACGGTTGAACTCCGCTAGTGGTCAGTCGGTGGGCGGGGCGTGGAGAAGCTCGACGTCGAAGGACAGCGACGCGTTGAGACTGCCCGCCACCGAGCAGTACTTGTTCATGGCGAGATCGACGAAGCGTTCGGCCATTTCCTGTTTGAGCCCTGGGGCGTCGATGACGTGGTGCGCTCGAATGTCGGTGAAGAACGCTGGGGTCCCATCGGCGCGGTCGCCCTCGAGTTCGATCCGGTAGCTGACCAGGTCGAGCCGTCGCTTCCGGATCATCTCGACGACGTCGAAGGCGGCGCAGGCGCCGACAGCGTTGAGCAGGATCTCCATCGGGTTCATGCCGGTCTTGGCACGTTCCTCGCCGTCGATCATCACCTGCATGCCATCGGGCGTCCGCCCCATGAAGCGCTTGCCGACGAGATGGTGGACGGTGGTCGTCTTGGTGTTGCTCACCCATGAGACTGTAGAAGGTGAGGGGCGCCAGAAGCTCAGCACCCCGCCACGCGGTTGATCACGCCTTGGCAGGGTCGCGCTTCCTGACAGCCGGTCACGGCTCGATCGGCGTCGAAGACCTGCGTGTCGCCCCTTCCCGAAATTTCGTGCCCAGCCCGCCGTTCCGGTGGGCTGGCGCTGCGAGATCGACCGAGAGGTTGTCCTGCGCTGCAGTCTCGAGGCTCTCGAGATCGTGAGGGATGTCTCGCAACAGGTGGAGCGGGACTGTCAGGGATGTCTCGCGACAGGTGGGGCGGGACTGTCAGGGATGTCTCGCGACAGCTGGAGCCGAGACCACCCTTGACGGTTCTCCTAATGTACGTACAATTAGCGAGAACGAATCGGAGCTCACATGTTGTTCACGCAGTACTACCTCGACTGTCTCTCTCAGGCCTCGTACCTGATCGGCGATGAGACCACGGGACGAGCCGTGGTCGTTGATCCTCGACGAGACGCGGGTGAGTACGTTCGCGACGCTGCCGAGGCCGGTCTGACGATCGAGCTCGTGCTTGAGACGCACTTCCACGCCGACTTCCTGTCCGGCCATCTCGAAGTCGCAGCTGCCACTGGCGCTGAGATCGCCTACTCGGCAGTGGCGGAGACGGAGTTTGAGTCTCGCAAGCTGGCGCATGGCGAGCGCATCAGCCTCGGCGACGTCGAGCTCGAGATCAGGCACACGCCCGGCCACACGCCGGAGTCGATGTCGATCGTGGTGTGGGAGCGGGCTGATGATGACGCGCCCTACGCAGTGCTGACGGGCGACACGTTGTTCGTTGGTGACGTCGGCCGTCCGGATCTGCTCTCCTCGAAGGGCGTCACCGCCGAGGAGTTGGCAGGGATGCTGTATGACTCGCTCCACCAACAGCTCTTGACGCTGCCCGACGACACTCGCGTCTACCCGGCGCACGGCGCCGGCTCGTCGTGTGGGAAGAACCTCTCGAGCGACACATGGTCAACGATCGGTGCCCAGCGAGAATCCAACTACGCACTGGCGCCGATGACGAAGGCGGAGTTCGCCGAGGTCGTCACGGCCGGCCAGAGCTCGCCGCCCGCCTACTTCAGCTATGACGCAACCCTCAACCGTCTCGATCGAGCGCTCTTGGACGAGGTCACGCCTCCCGCTGCGCTCAGCCTCCAAGCGTTTGATGCTGCGGTTGCCGGCGGCGCCGCGATCATCGACGGCAGGAGCCCCGAGGCGTTCGCATCCGGGCATCTGGCTGGCTCGATCAACGTGGGCATGGGTGGTCGCTTCTCTGAGTTCGCCGGGTCGGTCGTTCCTTCGGACGTGGATCTGGTGCTCGTGGTGGACGAGGGAGCCGAGACCGAAGCCCGCAACCGGCTCGCACGCATCGGGTTCGATCGGGTGGTTGGATGTCTAACGCAACCGACGGCAACGATGGCCGCTCACCCAGAACGAGTTCAGGTTGGAGGACGTGTCACCGTCGCTGAGTTCGAGAACGCTCGGCGCGAGGTCTCGACTATCCAGATACTTGACAACCGCAACCCAGGGGAGGTTGAGCAGGGCGCGATTGATGGTGCGATCGTGATCCCGGTCGGCCAGCTCCCCTCTCGCCTCGGGGAACTCGATCCCTCTCGCCCGACCATCGTTTACTGTGCCGGCGGCTACCGCTCATCGGTGGGAGCCAGTGTGCTTCGTGCGGCCGGCTTCGAAGATGTTCGGGATCTTCTCGGCGGCTACGGAGCATGGGCGGAGGCCATGGCGGCTGCCTAGCTGCGTGCCGGAGACTCTCCCGCTTCTGCAAGGAGCGAACCAGCTGTCTTGCAGAAGCCCGGCGGACTGATCGAGGTGGCGGGCGAGCCCAACGGCGTCGCCGCTGCGGAGTTGTGAAGCAGTCGGCTGCGGCGCTTCGCCACTAGGTTGGACGGCGATGGCTGGCGCTCGAGCACCCAAGCAGCAGGGCCCGAAGTATCGGGCGATTCAAGCCGTGCTTCGGCAGCGCATTCTTGATGGTGAGCTCGCACCAGGGGAGCGGTTGCCGCCTCAGCAAGAGATGGCCGACCAATTCAGTGTGACGCTCATGACCCTGCGACAAGCGCTTGGGGCCCTCGAAGCCGATGGGCTCGTCCGAGCCGAACGCGGCAAGGGCACGTTCGTCACCGATCGCCCGGTCGACATCAGTGTGGGCAACCTCTCCAGCTTTGCCGACGAGATGCGCTCGGCCGGCGTTGAACTCACCACGGACGTGCTGGATGCCACCGTTCTTGCTGTCGATGTCGAGGTTGCCGCTGCTGCGGCACTAGGGCTCGAAGGGGGCGACCTGCTGTGTGTGACGCGCAGGCGAGCGATCGACGGACTGCCGATCGGGCTCCAGCGGAGCTACCTCGCCGTCGGTGTGCTTGACCTCGAGCAGGGAGGTGACCTGGAGAGCGAGTCGCTCTACGAGGCCATCGCTGGTCGAACCGGCTGGGACGTGGCGGAAGCCAGAGAGTCGATCACCGCGGTGAGTCTCACGGCCGAGGATGCGGCGCACCTCGATGCCGCGGCCGGCCACCCCGCTTTGCTCTCGATCCGAACGTCGATCAACCAGTTCGGGCAACCGTTCCTTTACGACGAGGCGCTCTTGGTTGGTGGCCGCTGCACTATCGCCGCTGATCGTCGGTCCGATCGCCTTTCCATGTCCTACGGGATCAGCTGAACGGATCGCTCAGTTCGAGCCCGAGCGATTCTTTGCTGCTTGTGCAACCATTCGCACGGGTCGGCACTCGTTGAGTCAGTTCTCGACTCCAGGAGTTGCCCGTGTTCCGTCCAAAGATTGTCGTTATCGCTCTTGCTCTCGTGATGGCCGGATGTAGTCCCGGTTCGTCGACTGAGGCCGATGCCAACGCTGACGCCCTGGCCACATCCACAACGGCGGACGACGCCTCTGAAACGGTCGTTCCTTCGGAGGCCGGCGCGGCGGAAGAGCCAGCCGACGAATCGAGCG
>CALKTH010000111.1 GCA_937997485.1 uncultured Acidimicrobiales bacterium
GAACGAAGCCGACTTGTTGCCGATCGCGTTTGAGTGGCCGGCCAATCAGCTGGCGTGTGCGCTTGCGGTGTGGATGCGGGACAACACCGATCCAGAAGCACTTGATCGCCACCATCAACGCCAACGCTCCTTCAGCACCCGCGTGGATCCCGATGGCATGCACCGGTTCAGCATCGCCATCGGCCCAGAAACAGGCGGCACCCTCAACGCTGCGATCGAAGCGATCGTCATGCTGGCCACACCACGCCGTGGAGAGCGCGGTGGGTTTGGGGTCAGGGGTTGTCGGGGACGCAGTCCCCACCAGGGGGATCGGCGAAGGGGTGACGGAGTCCCCCTTTGCTCTCTCCGATTCGACTTGTCGTGAGGGGAGCGATCAATGAGTGCGAGCGAAGCGAGTGCGTCCAGAGAGTTCGGGTGAGTGCGCGCAAGCCCGAGGAACGAGGGGTGAGCACACGATCCCGAGGAGACGGCGTCACCCCACCGACCGGCAGAAACGAGTCGTAGCGGCGCGAGACCAGGGATGCGTGGACTGCGGCAGTTGCAAGCTCGTCAACTACGACCACCAACCGCCACACGTCGAAACGAAACACACGATCACCACAGAGTTGGAGCAGCGCTGCGCCCCCTGCCACCACCGCAAGACCGAACGAGTCGCCCGTGACTGAAATGGGCGGGAGGACAGCGAACGGCGCTGCGAGTGAAGAGTTAGGCGATCATCCGGATCCGGCGCATGTGGGCGTGATGAGCGGCGTTGAGAACGATCAGCACGACGAGAAAGATCGCGTTGGAGCCACTCGACCATTCTCGCCATTGACCCACGGCGATGGCGGCGAACCACAGCGTCAAGATCGCCACGCAGGTGAAGATCTGAGCGGTCCGATGTTCGTCATGCGCTCCGTACGTGACGTCGCGAACGACCGTGCTGCCCAACAGCAAGAAGTGCAGCGCTACGTACCCGGCAAGGTGGCGGACAGGCGAGGCACTCGGCGAACCCACGAAGTGCGCCACGGTGAGACCGACGTAGCCCACGGCAACGACGTGGCCGACATCGAGCCACAGGCGACCCATGGCCCAGCGTCTTCGATCGTTCGTTGCACCGATCTGGAACGGGTGACGAGTGACGTCGACGTGCCAATCGATCCAGCTCTCGACCGTAAACGCGATCACCGCACCAAGTGCGAGGAGTCCAATGAGATTGTCCGGATCCTGGATCTCGATCAGCAGCGTGCGGTTCTGGATGATCGACTGTCCAAGCACGAAGGCGAGCAGCACTTGCAGGAGCTGCACGATGAGCCGAGAGATGTCGTTGTCGATCGGCGCATGATCGTGAGCCACGCCCGGAACCTACCGCTGGAACCGAGACCTCGACCCGCGTGATCCCGATCACAATCCGTCACGGCAGGTCGAGCACGATGGTGACGGGGCCGTCGTTCAGAAGGTTCACTTTCATGTCGGCGCCAAAACGTCCCGTCCCTACTGGGAGGCCAAGTTCGCGCAAGCGCTCCACGACTGCGTCCACCAGGGGAGCTGCCTGCTCGGGCCGAGCGGCGTCGGTGAAACCGGGCCGGTTGCCCTTCCGAGCATCGCCGTAGAGGGTGAACTGGCTGATGACGAGCACGCCGCCGCCGATGTCGGCCACCGACCGGTTCATCTTCCCTTCGTCGTCTTCGAAGATGCGCATTTTGGCGAGCTTCTCGGCGAGCTTGACGGCGATCGCCTCGGTGTCGTCGTGGGTCACGCCGACCAACACACACAAGCCACCCTCGATCGCTCCGATGGTCTCGCCGTCGACGGCAACCGAAGCTCGGGACACTCGCTGAATCACTGCTCGCATGGCGGGCACGCTAGCTCTGCTGGATGCCAGCAACAGCGGCCAAACGGGGAGATGGGAACTTCCCCGTAGCCTAGACCGTTACCTGTCCGGCCTGTCTTACGCTGTCAGGCCGAGATCCAAGGAAAGAACCCTCCCGCATGTCTGCTGATGACCGCCCGCTCAAGCTTGCTTACCTCTCGTATCGCTCCAAGCCCACGGTGGGCGGGCAGGGCATCTACACCCGCCATCTGACCAAGGCGCTGGTCGATCTGGGGCACTCCGTCGAGGTCTTCAGTGGCCAGCCCTATCCCGTGCTCGACGAGCGGATTGCACTCCACAAACTGCCCAGCCTCGACATCTTCAACGATGCCTATCCGGGCCGCTTCCCCGCCTACTGGGAAATCAAGAGCAAGGCCGATGTGCTCGAGCTGGCCACGTTCAGCACCGGCATGTTCCCCGAGCCGCTTGCCTTCAGCTACCGGGCACTTCAAACGCTGAAGGATCGAGCGGGCGACTTCGACCTGGTGCACGACAACCAGTGCCTGGGCTACGGCATCCTCGGCATCAACAAGATCATTCCCACCCTCGTCACGCTCCACCATCCCATCACCGTGGATCGCCGACTCGAGATGGATGCGGCACCGAACTTCCGCAAGCGTCTCAGCATCGGCCGCTGGTACGGCTTCGTGAAGATGCAAGGCCGAGTCGCCCAGCGGATGCCTCGCATCGTCGTGGTGTCGGAGAACTCGATTCAGGACATCCACGACGACATGGGCGTTGACATGGATCGCATGCGGCTCGTTCACGTCGGCGTTGATCCCGATCTGTTCAAGCCGATGCCGGAGGTCACTCGCATCCCCGGCCGCCTCATCACGACGGCCTCCGCCGATGTGGAGCTCAAGGGTCTCAAGTTCTTGCTCGAAGCAATGGCCAAGCTCCGCACGGAGCGAGACGTCACGCTCACCGTCATTGGTCGAGCCAAGCCCGGCGGTCCGTCAGCCAAGATGATCGAGAAGCTCGGCCTCGCCGATCACATCCAGTTCGTCACCGGCGTACCGGACGAACGAATTGTGGAGCTCTACGCCGAGAGCGAGCTGGCCGTTGTGCCTTCGCTCTACGAAGGCTTCTCACTCCCCGCCGTCGAAGCCATGGGCTCGGCCACACCACTGGTGGCCAGCGACGGGGGCGCGCTTCCCGAAGTGACCGGCGTCGACGGCGAAACGGTGTTGCGCTGCAAGGCGGGCGACGTCGACTCCCTGCGGGCTGCGCTGGAACGGGGCCTCTCCGATCCCGACCTGCGAGCCAAGATCGGCCCGGCCGGTCGTGCTCGGGTCAGCGAGCTCTACACCTGGCGTCAGACCGCCATGAACACCGTCGATCAATACCGCGAAGTCATCGCCATGCGCGAGGCTGCGAAGGCTCGGGAGGCCAGCTGATGCTCACCGTCGACTACGACCGCCTAGAACTCGAACCCGGCATGCGAGTGCTCGACCTCGGCGCCGGCTTCGGACGCCACGCCTTCGAAACCGCTCGCCGCGGTGGTTCCGTTGTGGCTGCTGATCTGGCTTTCGACGAGATGCAGTCCACCAAGGACACCTTCGCTGCCATGTACCTCAACGGCGAACTGCCCGAAGGCATCACCACCGTCACGGTGCAAGCGAACGGCCTCACACTGCCCTTCGCCGACGGAAGCTTCGATCGCATCATTGCCAGCGAAGTGCTCGAGCACGTACCGGATGACCTGGGCGTGATGAGCGAGCTCTTCCGCGTGCTCGCTCCGGGAGGCCGCCTGGCAGCCACCGTGCCGGCCACGCTGCCCGAGCTGATCTGTTGGAAGCTGAGCGAGGACTATCACGCTCCCATTTCAGTCGGCGGCCACGTACGCATTTACGGACTCCCCGAGCTCGAGATGAAGCTGGCCTCCATCGGCTTCTCTCCCGGCGAACATCACCGAGCCCATGCGCTGCACAGCCCCTACTGGTGGCTCAAGTGCGCCGTCGGCGTGAAGAACGACGACAACTTCCTCGTGAAGCAGTACCTGAAGCTGCTGACGTGGGACATCGTGAAAGCGCCAGCGCTCACCCGGAAGACCGAGGCGCTCCTGAACCCCGTTCTCGGCAAGTCCCTCATCGTCTACGCCGACCGACCCGTGAACAGTGCGGTGTCCGCAGGTTCGCCGAGCGCTGCGGCGTCGATCGCCGCATGATCACGCCGTCGGTCGAAGGGCTGCTCAGCGCAGACGATCTCGCTCGCACCGCGCAGAGCATTGCCGAGCTTCAGCTCTCCGACGGCATGATCCAGTGGTACCCGGGTGGTCACGCCGATCCGTGGAACCACGTCGAAGCGGCGATGGGCCTCGCCACGTGCGGTTTCGTGGATGAGGCCGAGCGCGCCTATCAGTGGTTGTTCGATATTCAGCGACCAGACGGCAGCTGGCACAACTACTACACCGCCAACGGCATCGAAGACTCGAAGCTCGACTCGAACTGCATCGCGTACATCGCCGTTGGCGTGTGGCATCAGTTCCTCGTCACCGAAGACCGGGGCTATCTCGAAACAGCATGGCCCGCCGTTGAGGCCGCCATCGAGTTCGTGCTCGATCTGCAGACAAAGCGGGGCGAGATCATCTGGGCTCGTCACCCCGAAGGAACGCCGTGGAGTTATGCGCTCCTCACCGGCTCGTCCTCGATCTCTCACTCGCTCCGCTGCGCATCGCTGATCGCCGCCGAGCTCGGCATCGAACGCGAGCACTGGATCGAAAGCCGTGACCGGTTGGTGAACGTGATCGCCAACCATCCAAACGCCTTTGAACCCAAGGCCCGCTGGGCGATGGACTGGTACTACCCCGTTCTCACCGGCGCCGTCGTCGGCGACGACGCACAGAAGATGCTGTCCAAGGGCTGGGACACGTTCGTGATGAGCGGCAAGGGCGTGCGCTGCGTGTCGGACCGACCGTGGGTCACCGCGGCCGAGACCTGCGAATGCGTGATTGCACACATTGCCGCTGGCGAACGGGCAACCGCTCTGTCGATGTTCACGTGGGTGCAGGCGCTACGAGACCGAGACGGCAGCTACTTCACCGGCCTGGTCTTCCCGGAGCTGGTGCACTTCCCCGACATGGAACGAAGCAGCTACACCGCCGCTGCGGTGATCCTGGCCGCCGACGCTCTCCAGGGCGCCAACCCCACAAGCGATCTGTTCACTCGCCACTGATCGCGCCCGGCACGAGAGGGACAGGAACTCACCTCACCGACGGTGGGTCACCCGCTCTCGTCGCGCGAACGTGGTCAGCTCCACGATGGAACGCTCTTGGGTGTAGACGTCGTCCACGTCCCGCTGATCCCATTGCTCAGCAAAGGCGGGGGTTCCATATGCATCGAAGAGCCACTCATCGAGCCAGTGCACCGAGTCCAGCAAGACATCGAATGGGTAGTCCGCCAGCACGGCCGCCATCGCCGGCATCGCTCCCGGCAGATAGTCGACTTCGAGGCCGATGAGAACGGGGAGTCCAGCTCCTTGCGCGTCAGTGAGAGCAGAGACGTATGCCTCCAGATCAGCGCCGCCTTCGATTTCGAGCACGTGTGCCGTGGCATCCGCGACTGGCCCTTGGGTTGGCCGCTCCCAATGCGGGACAACCTCGTTGATCACTCGGGTGAAGCGATGTGAATGCTCAGTGATCGCGATCTGCTCGATTCCCTGAGCAGCGGCGGCATCGCAATAGCGTTCGAGCGTTTCGAGCGTCGGGTTAGGTGTCCCTGGCTGATGAGGCCACACGTGAAGATGCAGATCGAGCACGAGTGGAGCTTTGCAGACCCGGGCGGTCGTTTCCGGGCTCCTTCATCCCCCCGACCGTCGGACCGGACGATTCCAGAATTTCGGGAAGTCTGGGAACCCTGCGAACGAACCTGCCGTTGAGAACGGACCGAACAACGAAAGAAGGACCACCTCCGAGATGTCAACCGAAGCCAAGCGCGACGCAGCCCAAGCCCTCCTCACCCCTGAAGATGGCAACCTCATCGGCGCGTTCTCGAGCATCGAGGGTCGTCTCCCAGGAATGGGCGCCGGAGCCGGGTTCGCTGGCCAACTCATCCAGGTCAGCTTCTTCGCTGGTGTCCTCTCGCTTGTCCAGCGTCTTCTCGGTCGAAAGGCAACCGGCGTTGGCATGGTGTTCGCCGTGACCGACACGGGTGTCGTCGTGTTCAAGCAAGATCACAAGCGGATTCCGATCGAGCGCATCCGCCGCTACGAGGGACACAGCGCCATCTCCGATGCCACACGCCCCGACCTGCAGATCCTGCACTTCGACGCGAACATGTTCAATCTCCAGAAGCGCGAGGCGACCGAACTGGCGAGGATTCTGGGTGAGCTGAAGGCAGCCGCCTGATCGAAGGCGTTTCGACTGCGCCGGCCAGGTCGACTTTCGAGAGATTCGACGGGCGACGCCCCGGCCCATAGGGTCCGAGGATGCGTATTGGCATCAACGGATCATCACTGCTCGGGCGACCGAACCTCGAAACCATCATCGGCGACATCAAGCACGCCGAAGACACGGGAATCGGGTCGTACTGGCTCGCTCAAACGGGGCTCGTCGATGCCCTCACCGTGTTCGCGGTTGCTGGGGCCAGCACGTCGACGATCGAGTTGGGCACCGCTGTGGTCCCCACGTGGCCTCGTCACCCCCAAGCACTTGCCGCCCAGGCCCTGACTGCGCAGGCCGCCACCGGGGGCCGCACGATCCTGGGAGTCGGCCTGGCCCATCAGATGTCGGTGGAAAACTCCTGGCACATGAAGTGGGAGCGTCCCATTCGCCACATGCTCGACTACCTGGACGTTCTCGAACCGTTGCTCGCCGACGGCAAGAGCAACGTGCAGGGCGACGTCTGGTCTTTCTCCGGCGAATACGGACGGCCAACCAACAGCCCTCCGAAGGTGATGCTCGCCGCGCTGGGCGATCAGATGTTGAAGATCGCCGGGAAGCGCACCGATGGCACCATCCTCTGGTGCGTCGGTCCAAAGACCCTCGAGTCCCAAATCGTTCCGAAGATCAATGAGGCGGCCGCTGCTGCGGATCGCCCAACGCCGGCCACGGTGTGCAGCCTGCCCGTGTGGGTCACTGACGACGAGCCCACGGCACGAGCCGCCGTCGCCAGCCAGCTGACGATCTACGGTCAGCTCGCTTCCTACCGAGCCATGCTCGACATCGAAGGCGTCGAAGGTCCGGCCGACATCTCGCTCATCGGCTCAGAGGAGCAGGTTCGGGACGGGCTCGGGCGGATCGCCGACGCGGGTGCAACCGATTTCACCGCCGTTATTCCCACGCCGGACCCCGACGATCGCGGTCGCACCTGGAAGGTGCTCTCCGAGTACTGATTCGGGCAGCTCCGGATCCGGCCGGGACAGACAGGGGGTTGTCGTCCCGACCAGATCTCAGACTGGTGTGGCGGAAGCGAACCGGGCGACATCAGCGCGCACGAGTTCCGCTTCCTCCGGGATCGGCTCACAGAGACGGGCCACCGATGCCGGCAGGAGCCACAGATCAAGGTCGGTGTCCGTGAGCGTTGACAAGGAGAGGTACGCCCGGCGATACGCAGCGGCGAGCGGTTTCCGGAGCCGACCGATGAGATCGGCGTCGTAGGTACCGGGAGCCAGCGCCCATCGATCTAGCAAGAGCCAGGCCCGGGCCACGTCGTAGCCGGGCGGACCCGACATGGCGAAATCCCAATCGATGGCCAACATCGAGCCATCAGCGTCAATCATCACGTTGCCGGGATGAAGATCGCCGTGACACAGAATGTGGTCGTCGTGATCGATGACGCGAGCGATCGCACGACCCTGGATCTCGAGGTCGATGCCGGGCGCACGACCAATCTGGCGCCGCACGTGGTCGTTGCGGGAGTCCAAACCCTCCAGCGAACACCGATGGATCCCGAGATGCAGTGCAGCAAGTTGTTCGCCGAATTCATCGACGCGCTCCGGCTCGGTCATCAGTGCATCAAAGAGCGTGTGCCCCTCGATGCGATCCATCACGATGCCGTGACGGTCGCCCTCGTTGACCACGCCCCACACGCGCGGCGCAGAGACTCCTTGTTCGGCCACGCTGGCCGCGGTGCGGGCCATCCGATGCACGGCGGCCTCATCGAAACGTTGATCGAAGAGTTTGACGACTCGACCTGCCGAGTGCTCGAGGATCTCGGCGCAACGGCCTTCCCCCACGAGTTGCACCGAATGCCCCTAGATCTTCTTCCGAGGAATGTCGGCGTTCTTGAGCATCTTCCCGGTCGGGGTGATCATCCCCGCCTTCGAACCGAGTGACAGCGTGTTCGCTGCGAACAGGTCCTCTTCGTTGATCATCACCCACCGATACCCGTCGACCTTCTTGATCCGCTTGAAGGCGGCCTTCATGGTCTTCGGCTCAGCGGCGAGGATCAGCGAGCCCTTGTCGAAGGTGTAATCGGCCTTCCCCGAGGGATCCTCCACTGCGCCCAGATCGTTGACGACATGAGCCGCCATTTGGTCGTGATCGAACCGTGCCATCAGAGATCCTGTTCCGAGGTGGTGAGGATGCGTTCGATCTCGGCAAAGGCTGCCGAACCGGCTTCCTCATCTCCGTCGATGGAAACATCAACCGTGTCATTGGTGACGGCACCGAGCGACAACACCGACATGATGCTGTTCGCCTTCGCCTGACGATCGCCTTTGCTGATGAGAATCGTGCCGTCGAACGACTTGGCCAGCTCCACGATCAGACTCGCCGGGCGAGCATGCAAACCAGCCTCGCTCGTGATCGTGATGCTTCCGCCGACTGCGTCGTCGTCTTCTTCCTCGGCGGGAGCATTCAGCACTGAGTGCATGTGCGCTGCGTCGTCGGTCGTCCACAATGCTTCGGCGAGATCCTCGTCCTGGAGCACGTCGGCAATGTGGGACAAGACTTGGACGTGGTCGTCGCCAACGGCGGCCAGACCAATCACGAGATGGGCGGTGCCGACTCCCCAATCGACACCGTCCGGAAACTGCGCCACAACGATTCCGGTGGAATGAACGGCGCTCTTACTTTCGAAGGTCCCGTGTGGCATCGCCACACCGTTCCCGAGGAACGTCGACACCGTCTGCTCTCGCTCGAGCATGGCATCGACATACGCCTGGTCCACGTGACCACGGGACACGAGGCGTTCGCCCACCAGACGAATGGCTTCGTCACGGGAGCAAGAAGGGTCCCCAATGCTGATGGCTTCAAGCGCCAAGAGCTCGGTTGAAGTCGTGGCGCCCATCACAGTGCCGAAACCACGTCGTCGCCCGCCTTCAGGGTGGAGACCAGGCCCTTCACGGCGGGGTCTCCGAAGAACATCATGAACGGCACGATGGCCGCATCCGGGTAGCTCGCCCGGGCTCCCTTCGCCAGGGAGTTGTGGGTCACGATCACATCGACATGGGCCGGGATCTGACTCACGGGTGAATGCACGACTTGGATGTCGAGCTTCGCCTTCTTCACCATCTTCTTGAGCTGGTTCGCACCCATCAAACTGCTGCCCATACCCGCCTCGCAGGCAAAGACGATGAGCTTCACTTCTTCCGCTTGCTTCACGATTCGCTCAGACACTGCGTGCCACCTTCTCTCGCCGAAACTGGTTGATCGATTGGAGTCGTGTTGGAGGGGAGGCGAAGCGCCTCCCCTCCAATCACGTCAAGCTAGGAGCCTCAGGCGCCAGCGACATCCATGCCAGGCACGTCCGGCATGGCGATGGCGTCAGCTTCGGTGTCGGCATCGGTCATGTCACGGACCGGGAACATACGGAGCAGGACAGAGCCCACGACGAAGGCGGCAGCTGCGCCAACGAACACACCGGCGAACACACCGAAGGCAGGACCGCCCTCAGGTGGGAGCAAGCTGATGTAGGCGAAGATGCTGCCAGGCGACGGCGGGCCAACAAGGCCAGCGTCGAAGATCTGGAACACAATGTCGGCGGTGATACCGCCGGCCCACATGGCACCGATCATGACCGGGTTCATGAGGATGTACGGGAAGTACACCTCGTGAATGCCACCGAGGAAGTGCACAACGATGGCGCCGGGAGCGGACAGCTTGGCGAGACCCTTGCCGGCGAACCAGTAGGAGCCGAGCAGACCGAGGCCTGGGCCGGGGTTGGACTCGAGCATGTAGTAGATCGAACGTCCGGACTCTGCCGCATCGACGGTGCCGAGCGGTGTGAGCACGCCGTGGTTGATGGCGTTGTTGAGGAACAACACCTTGCCAACCTCGATCGGAATGTCAGCCAACGGAAGCAGGCCAGCATCGGAGATGCCTTCCACCATGTTTCCGAATGCACTGGCGATGCCGCCCATGATCGGGCCGATGATGATGAAGCCCAGGAACACGAGGACAAGGCCCAGGATGCCCTGCGAGAAGTTGTTGAAGAGCATCTCGAAGCCTGCAGGTGTGCGGGGCTCAAGGAACTCGTCAACCTTCTTCATGAGGTAGCCGGCCAGCGGACCGACGACCATCGCACCGAGGAACTGCGGCGGATCACCAGCAGCACCCGAAGCGAGCTCGAAGTCCGCACCGGCGATGACGCCAATGACAGCAACAGCAGCGAGCACGCCGCCGCGGTGACCGTGGATCATCTTGCCGCCGGTGTAGGCAACGAGAATCGGCAGCAGCCAAACAATCATGGGCCCGACGAGTTCGCCGGTCAGATTGTCCCAGTCCCAATCGAGACTTGTCTTGGCCAACCAACCGGTTGGAATGATGAGAGCGGTGATGAGACCCCACGCAATGAATGCTCCGATGTTCGGAATAATCATCGCTGCGAGGTGGCCACCAAACCGCTGAATGCGCTCTTGCATTCGAGGTACCCCCTTGTTTTGGATGTGACGAGCTTCTCGCGGCTTTGTGACGCCCGCCACTGCCAATTGGGCGGTGTGTTGATCCGCCAAGTTGCCGTCACCGAGCGCAGTCGGCCGAAGACCAAGGGTGACAAGCGCCCGCCCAGCTTCGCTGGCTCACCCACCGAGGAGTGACGACACCTCTTCAACGTCAACCGCAGACAGGAGCGGACTGACCACGACCACGGGCGTGCTGGAGTTCGGGAGCGGCACCGTGGAGATCACGATGTCCACACCACTGGTGTCCTTTGCGTCGTAGTCGGCAGCAGACGAAACTTCGGCCAACGCCAGTTCCGGGAACTCGGACTGGAGCCTGGAGACGAGGACCCAGGCGGTTGCCATTCCGCTGGGGCACACCACCAGCGCTTGCCGACGAGGCCGGAGGTGGGATCGCTCCATGGCCCCGGACAAGTACATGGTGATGAAGCCAACCTCGTCGTCGTGGATCGTGGCGTCAAACGCCTCGCCAACGACTTCAGCGACCTTCATCGAGACCTGGTGCACGTCTGGGTAGCGCTCGGCCACCTCGGCCAGCAACGGATTGTGGACCGGGAGGTTGTACTTGAGCCGCACGGACAGCCGGCTGAGGTGCATCGCCAGGCTCCGCCGAAGCTCCTCATCCTCGCTCAGGCTGGCGTGAAGTTCTTCCGAAGCCATGTCGAGGATGGTCCTCAGAAGTTCTGGGTGCTCCCCTCCTCCAGGCTGCACGCTGGACAACGCCACGAGTCCGAGGAGGTAATCGGTGAGCCCCGCAACCTCGGTTTCCGCCATGACCTCATCGGCGCCGAGCGAGGTCACCAGCTCACGGACGCTGTCCGTCGCCGGGTGATCCATCAGCGAGACGAAATGGCCGGCCTCCAGTCCGATCGGACGATCCATCCCCGCCCGAGCCCGGGCAATCGCCAAGAACATCGTGAACACGAGGCGACTGTTCCCGATGATGAGGAGCGACGCCAGAGGGCTCCGAGCCACGGCATCGGCGCACTCGCGAATGTCGAGGGCAGCCAGTCGATCCTGCAACCCGCTCGGCACGCGGACGCCCACCAGCTTGGCGTCGGCGAAGTCCGTCGTCTGCAACTCGTCGAGCACATCGGCCGGAACGCTCTCGAGTACCAGCTGCACGATCGCCCGGCGCACGCTCTGCTCTGAACCAACCAGCTCGATCCCGCGCCCCGGCCGTCGAACGACAGGGAGACCCGCTCGATCCAACCATGGTTCGCAGCGCTTCAGATCACGCCGGGCCGAGGTCTTCGAGACCTCCAGGCCGAGGTTCAACTGATCGAGCGAGATGATCTCCGGCGATGACCACAGGAGCAGGTCAAGCAGCAAGCGTTCTCGGTCGACCGGCCCGTAGACGCGCGGCGCAGCGTGGTGTCCATCGAGGTCTGCCAAAATCGCGGCTCGAGTGGACTCATCGGCTCGAACCGAGAGACCAGCACCGCGTTGACGGACAAGCTCAGCTCCGTGATGGGACAGGTAGTTGTCGACAGCGCCCAGTCGATAGCGGACCACCCGCTCACTCAACCCAACCTCGGCAGCGAGTTGAGACGTCGATCGCGGACCGGTCTGAGCCAAGAGGCACCGCGTCACGCGGATGACTCGACTGTCAGGGGCCATGCTCATGCCACGGTCATGACCGCAGCAACGGAGGCTCGAATTTCTGCTGCTGTCGTGCCCGTCTTACAGGCTTCGGCGACCTGATCGAGCACGCCCTCCCGTTGGCCAGCCAAGGTCGCTTTGATCTGGTTCACCGAGTTCGCACCGACGGAGAGCTTGCTCACGCCAATGGCAGAGAAGACCAAGGCGGCGACGGGATCCGCGGCGGCCTCACCGCACACCGACACCGGTATTCCATGACGAAGACCGGCTTCGGCTGTTGCTCGACAGAGCGCAACCACGCCCGGATGGAGAGGATCATGGAGCGCACCCAGACGAGCATGGCCTCGGTCGGCAGCCATCGTGTATTGAGTGAGGTCGTTCGTGCCGATCGAGAAGAAGTCGACCTCGGGCGCGAGCGAGTCGGCGATCAACGCGGCGGACGGAACCTCGATCATCACCCCAATCGCCGGCGTACCAATGGGCGTTCCCGCCGCGGTGAGTTCCCCAGCCAGCGCGTCGATCCGGCCGCGGATCGTACGCACTTCCTCGACGGTGGCCACCATCGGAATCATGAAGCCGAGATCGCCGTGTGCGCTCGCCCGGAGCACCGCCCGGACCTGACTGGCGAAGAGATCATCAACGTCTTCGTACAATCGCACACCGCGCTGTCCGAGGAACGGGTTCTCCTCCTCCGGAAGGTCGAGATACTCGGCCGGCTTGTCGCCCCCGATGTCGAAGGCTCGCAACACCACGTGTTGTTCGAACGCCTCGGCCGCACCCCGATAGATCTCGTACTGCTCGTCCTCCGTCGGCGGCGCCGCTCGGTCAAGGAACAGGAATTCGGTGCGATACAGCCCGACACCCTCTGCTGCGACCGCCACCGCTCGCTCAATGTCTGCGGGGCTCCCGACGTTGGCACACACGACCATTGACTTGCCGTCCACGCTGACCGACTGACCCTGGAAGGTCGCGTGATGAGCCTCTCGCTCGGCTTGTGCCACCGCACGCTCGGCGAAGGCGTCGGCCTCTGCCTCATCGGGATCAAGCGCGATCTCACCCGAAGAACCATCGAAAGCGATCCGTTCGGCCCCAGCGCTGGTCTCCATCAGATCGGCAACACCGACGACAGCAGGCACACCCAGGGAGCGAGCGATGATGGCCACGTGGCTCGTCGCGCCGCCCGTCTCGGTCACAAAGCCCAGCACCACGTTTGGGTCCAGTGTGGCCGTGGTGGCGGCGGTGAGCTCGTGAGCGACCAGGACACTCGGCTGTTCGATCACGTCGACGCCGTGGCCGACCCCCGCCAATTCACGCCGAACCACGTCAACGATCTCCCCGACGTCGGCTGCCCGTGCCGCGAGGTACGGATCCGGAAGGCTGGCCAGCATGGTCTGGAGTTCTGACCCGGCTTCCCGTAGCGCTTGATCGAGGTCTTGGCCCTGATCGAGGTGCTCCTCTGTCTGGTCCTGGAGCATGGGATCTTCAGCCATGAGCGCTTGGGCTCGAAGCACCTCGGCACCTTCGGAGTTCCCTGCCGCCTCTGCCTGTTTGGCCAGCGCAGCGAGGTGTTGCTGGGCTCGCACAGCGGCAGCGGCAAGCGCACCCTTGGGATCGGCGGTTGCGGGAACCACGATCTCCTCTGTCTCGATGCGCACAATCGGGCCGGAGGCAACGCCGGGCGAAGCGGCCAGGCCGGTCAAGGTTCGACTCACGACTTTTCCTTCCGAAACGCGTCATAGAGGAACGCCCCGAACACGAGGGTGACGCTGGTGGTGATGGTGAGGCCGACGAGAGCGCCGGCCATGGTCAGGGGCGTAACACCCTGCTCGAAGCCCAAGGTGATAGCTCCGAACATGTTGAAGATGACCAAAAGCGCCATGATGCCGAAGAGGCCCACCCGCTTTCCCTCAGTGAGGCGGACGCTGGTTCCCAGTGCGCGCAGACCGCCACGGGTGTTCTTGGACCGATCGTCGGCCACGACGTACCCGTGGAACGCGTAGAGGAGCACGACGAAGAGCGAGGGCAAGCCGAGGAGGTAGCGGAAGCCGAGGAGGACGCCGGCCCAGAACCAGAACGACGCCGCCGCCTGGTAGCCCATGAGGCGGCCGTCGAACGCCGCCCGGACGTCGATCTTCTGGCCCCGCGCAGCTTTCAGCGCAAACGTGTACCACGGCACCGCGAGCGAGCCAGCAATGATCAAGCCGATCAGGTCAATGAGGATGCTGACGTAGACCTCGCCGTCCTCGAAGAGCTGCTGCGCTGGGATTCGGAAGACCGCATAGACGGCCAAGGTCACCAGGGCGCCGATCGAAAGCGGTATGACGTTCGCCCACCAGACCTTCCACGAGTTGGCGAAGGTTGGGAGCAGCTCGACCCCGAAGCTCTTGGGTTCTGTCTTGGTGGCCATGTCAGTCGTCCCCGAGTTCGTAGCCGTGGTCGGGCGTGGCAGTGGCGGTGACGCTGACGGGCTCCGACGATGCGTCGGTGTCACCGCGAGCATCGCTCCTCGGAGGATCGAATGCCGTGGTGATGCTGGCGACCGCTGCGCTCCCCCACTGAACGGCCGTGACCAAGGAGTGGGCAGACAACACCTGTGCGTCACCGGCGACTGCGTGCAGGAACCCCGCCAATGTGGCGTCACCTGCGCCCACGGTGTTTCGCACCTCAACACCCGCGGCCCGCGCGTGGAGGGCCTCGTGCGCCGAGACCAGCATCGCGCCGTCTCCGCCAAGGCTGACGAGGGCCGCACCATCGCCAATGACTGATCGGGCGGCCGAGACGACGTCGCCAATCGTCGAGAGATCGGATGCAACGAGCGCCGCGAGCTCCTCACGATTCGGTTTGATCAGATCACAACCGGCTTCGACGGCAGAGCGCAAGGCTTCACCGCTGGCATCGATGGCAACACGCATCCCTGCTCCTCGGGCGGCTTCGGCGAGAACCGCATAGAAGTCGCTGTCGACTCCCGGGGGCAGGCTCCCACATCCGGCAACCCATTCGCCCGTCGAAGCGTGGGCCAGAACCGCAGCGACCATCTGCTCCGCATCGGCGGGCGACAGGTTCGGGCCCGACTCGTTCACCTTCGTCGTCGTCCCATCGGGCTCGACAATCGACACGTTCGTGCGGAGCGCTCCGCCGATCTCGACCGGGCGGAAGGCGAACGATGCCGGGACGCCGAGCAGCGATTGGAACGAGGCAGTGTCGCTCGCACCCATCGGGGCCACGGCCGCCACCTCGTGCCCGGCGCGTGCCAGCGCACGGGCGACATTGATCCCCTTGCCCCCCGCTTCTGCTGAACTGGCCTCGGCCCGATGCACCTCTCCCCCTCGGAGCGCCGCGACTCGCAACGTCCGATCGATGCTGGGATTCGGGGTCAGTGTCGTGAGCACTAGGAAGCGTGGTACTTCTCGAACAGCAAGCGCTCGGCTTCGTCAGTCCACATGTGATTGTCGCCGAGGGCATCGCCGATCTCGGGATCCCGCTCGGCCAGCTCTTCGAGGCTCTGGAGCGCCAGACCGCTGAGCTGCGGGAAGATGACGACCTTGCCGGCGTAGTCACCTTCGAGCAACGCACGCACACCGTTCTGCGCGGCTTCGATTCCACCGACAGCTGCCAGTGCGAGGCCAGGTGACAGGCTGCCCTCAACCGCCTTGTTAAGCACCGACGCCTGATCCTCGATCGAAGAGCCGGACGTGCCCGTGAACTGGGCGTTGTGCAGGTACACGTTGCTGATGTCCAACGGAGCCATCGTCCCATTCGGCACACCGGCAAAGAGCACGAGCATGCCGTTCGGTCCGAGCAAGCTGCCGGCGTGGGCCATCACCGGACCAACTGGCACGGTGACGATGACGTCGTCGGCGCCGCCGTCGGTCATCTCCGCCACAACGTCGGCGGCCATCTGGTCGTCGCCGCCAGGATTGACGAAGATCAGTGTGCGCCCCTGGCGTTCCGCCAGCGGCTCGAGAATGACCTTGGCTGCTGCGATGCGGTCGTCGTCGAGATCGAAGCCGATCAGGGTGGATGGGCCGTCCGTCATCTCGAGTGCCCGCTGCATGTGCATTTGGCCCATCGGGCCAGCAGCGCCAACGAACACGGTGGTTCCACCGGCCAGCAAGTCGGCACGGTTGCGAGCCTCGCCGTAGGAAGCCGCAACATCGAGCTCGCTGGTGCCCAACAGCGCCGTGTAGTGGTAGTGAATCCGACCAACATCGATATTCGGCAAGCGATCGAGCGCCTGGGTCCCAGCCATGGCCAGCGTGCCACGGAAGGCAATCAGCTTGGCCGCCTCTTCCACCGAATCGCCCGAACGAGGATCGAGCATCACGATGTCGTCAAATCCGTTGCCACCGGTGAGCTCGTCGCTCAGAGCGGCGTAGCCAGCGGGCTCCACGCCGTTGTGTTCCACCACGACCGTGTCAGCACCCTTGCCCTCAGCAACGAGTGCGGCAACCTGAGGTGAGACGTCGGTGAGGATGATGCGAGCGGGGGCATCGAGACCGGCGCTGAACTCGTAGGCACGATCGTCGTCGGAACGGCCAACGATCCACATCGTGCCACCGGCGAGCGGCTCGAGCCGGCGGCGCTGGGTGTAGGAAGCCTCCACGCAGGCCCATGGCTCCGACATTGCTGCGGCGGCGTAGCCGACTTCGGAGACCGGAATGACGTAGGCGCCGTCGTCGCCGTCGAGCACCTCGGGGCCGAGCAGGTGGTACTGAATGAGGCCACCGGGAATCGTGTACCCGTAGGCCGTGCTGCGGCCATCAATGTGGATGTCGGGTTGGATGGCCAGGCGCTGACCCGCCTGATACGTGTCGGCAAGACCGGACCCGACCGACACGATCGTGACGCTCACTTCGTGCCCGAGGCGAGTGGGCTCGACGGACAGGTCGCGGCCGTAGAGCTTGGGGTGGTCCCCGCCCTGCTTGATCAGCTTCACATCGGAGAAGCACAGGCCGACAGCGTCAACGCGAACGAGGAGCTGATCAGCTCCCGGTTCGGGAACTTCCATCGGCTCAGGTGCACCATCGCGCCCGATCGATTCGATCCCGGTCCCGTAGGTGTTCCATCCGAGGTTCGGAGAAGGGAGTGGTGTCTCCCCGGAAACGAAATCCGTGAAACTCCATGCAGCTCGCTCGTTGGTCATGAGTCCTCCTCGTCGACTGTGAGGAAGTGTCCATGCCGAAGCGAGTGCGAGACAAGTGGCAGATTGGAGGAACCGACTTACGACAAAGTCGGTTCACCGAACCCAAACTGGTGGATCTCGCGACTGCCTGAGGCCGCAGTTCAGCGATTCGGCCGCCTAGAAGTAGCGGCGATAGCGCAAGATCGAATCGTTCAACTCTCGATGGACTCGGTCCGGTTCTTCGCCGTATCGAGGCACGGCACCCACGTTGATCCGCGAGTCAGACCACGGTTGTTCGATGAAGAGTGTCCGGGCTTGCTTGTCGAGCCGACCGCCAGAATCGCTCAAGAACACGATCTCGTCGTGTTCTTCGAGCACAGGATCGGCCTCCCACAATGGCACGAGGCGATGCTTGAAGAAGTTGTGTACGTGAACCCCATCGGACGAAACCGAAAGGCTGATTTGCGCGACACGAGCTGTGACCGCTCCGTGGGCGATGACCGCAGCGAGTGTGAGCAACCCGGGACTGGTCAGCAGCCCGACGACGGCGGGCAGGGAAAAGAAGGCGATCAAGAGGACCGGGGTGGCGCCGACTCGCGTGATCACTTCACGCTCAGGCACCTCAGCAGCATCCGGAACAACAACATGTGCTGTAGCCATGAGAGGTGTCCTTTCGTAACGGGCGGCGGTGCGTCCTACTTTGGCAGACGGACCCGTCTTTGTTACGTCGGTCCCCAGGGGGCAAAGATGAGCGGAATCGGCGCCTATCGGGCCATCGAGTAGAACTCGTCGTTTGGTCGCATCGACGTGAGGTTGGCGAGCCGGTTCGACATGGCAAAGAAGGCGGTAATGGCGCCGATGTCCCAGATCTCGTCGTCGCTCAAACCCTTGCCCCGAAGCTCCTCGATATCAGAATCACTGACCGAGCCGGAATCGTCGACCATCCGCAGAGCGAAGTCCACGATCGTCCGTTCCCGGTCGGAGAGGTCCGCCTTGAACGGGTTCGTCGCCAGCTGATCAGCGATCAGCGGGTTCTTGGCTCGAATTCGCAAGATCGCTCCGTGTGCCATCACGCAATACAAACAGTCGTTCACGGCGCTCGTGGCAACCACGATCATCTCTCGCTCAGCCTTGGACAGCCCCTCGCTCTTGTCCATGAGTGCATCGTGGCCAGCGAAGAAGGCACGGAACTCAGCCGGACGGTGGGCCAGTGCAAGGAACACATTTGGGATGAAGCCGGACTTCTCCTGAACGCTCTCAATCATCGCCCGAATGTCGTCATCCATCTCGTCGAGCGAAGGGATGGGAAATCGAGAGATGGGACGCTCACTCATCGCAGGCCCTCACGCAGCAATCTCGGTCAGGAACGACGCGATGGCGTCGTTGACGATTTCCGGGTGGCTCATGTTCGGTGCGTGATGAGCCCCCTCAACCTCGACGAAGCCGCGCACATCGCTGATGCCGGCAGCCGTGGCCCTTGCGAGCTCGAGCGGGATCGCCTCATCAGCGGTGCCATGGATCACGAGGGTGGGGCAGGTGATCTCGCCGAGCCGGTCCGAGACATCGTCACGACCGAGCAGTGTCTGGCCCGGAACATTCAGATCGGTCGTGGTGCGCCGGGCCTCCCACTTGGGAATCCATTCCGCCGAAAGCGCCTCGTCTCCCAGAATCAGGCCGGCCACCATCGAAGCAACGGCGCCGAACATCTCGTCGTCATCACCGGTCATCGCCGCGAGCATGCCGTGATACCCCTCGAGCGCTTCCGGTCCGTCGGCCGCAGCCTGCGAGTCAATCAGCACGAGGGCGTTCATCCGGTCGCCGTGAGCCATCGCCGCTCGGAGCGACAAGTAGCCACCCTGCGACATCCCAATCCACACCGCCTTGTCGACCCCGCACGCATCGAGCACACCGACCGCGTCGGAGGCTGAGTCCCAGTACGTGAAGGCATCAGGCGCTGGCGTGTCACCGAACCCCCGCTCGTCCCAGCGAATGCAGCGATAGTCGGCCGAGAAACGTTCGACTTGGGCATCGAACATCGTGTGGTCCATCAAGAACCCGTGGCTGAAGAGCAGGACGGGACCCCCGCCGCCGGAGTCCTCGTAGCGAATGTCGATGCCGTTGATGTACGCGGTTGCCATGGCCGCCGAAGTTAGGGCACGCGCTGCGTCGACGCCTCTTCGCTCAAGCGTCGAGCCGCCAGACGCACGTGATACCCGTTTCGCCAGGCAGCACGACATCGTCCGCTGTTGGCGGACGTTCGTCCACGAGGACGAAACCGAGCTTCTCGGGTACTCGACGGCTCCGGGCATTCGCTGCATCGTGGTGAATCTCGATTCGAGACACCCCGTCGGCTTGGAGCCCAGCCTCGCTCAAGGCCCAGGCAACTTCGGTGGCCAGTCCCCGACCCTCATGTTCCCGGGCGATCCAATAGCCGACCTCGAGCCCGCCCACACCGATCCGAGCCATGAGGCTCGCGTTGCCCACCGCCTCGCCGTCGAACCAGATCCCGAAGGCGAAGGACTCCCCTCGCTCCCATTCCCCTTGCCAGCGCTCCAACAGACTGCGGCGCGCGGCCAGGTCGAGTGGCTCGAAGCGGACCCACGGCATCCACGGGCGAAGATGGTCCAGGTTCGCTTCCACGATCGGGCCGAGAATTACCGCCTCATCCGGCGACCACGGCCGGAGCACCAACCGTTCGGTTTCGATGCGAGTGGGGATCGGAGCCATTCCAGGAGTACAGCACGCCCGACGCGTTGATCTCGCTGAGTTTGCCTTCAGGCAATCGCTGCTCCTCGGCCGCCTCCCCCGAATCAGACGGGTTCGATTCCGAGGCGGGGCAGCCCCATTGGGTTGGGAAACGGCAAGGTGCCCGAGGACGCCACGGTGAGGGCGACTGGCGTCAGCGCTCGCACGAGTCGCTCAGCCTCCGCCTCTGTCATTGCAGCGAGGATCGGGGCGAGAGCGAGCCGGTCGGTTCGCGCTTCGATGGCGCCTCGCAAGTTCTGTCCTGCCGGAGTGAGCGCACCGTCGGTGAGCAGGCCGCGACCGCTGAGACGTTGCGATGCCATGTCCCACGAGGCCTCGCTCCAACCACGGTTGTCTCGCACGAGTTCGACCGGCGCTCCAGACTCGGCGATCAACAGTTGATGCGCCTCACATCCGTCGAGATCCTCGGCTGCCAACGCGAGCACGTGCCCATCGCCCCGATGCTCACGCAGCGTCGTGCACAGCTGCCAGATCCGAGCAACGGCGTCTGCAGGAAGCTCGAGATCGCGGTTGGCCGCGAACAATGGCCGACCAACCACTCGGCCTTCCGAGACGATGGCGAACAGTGGGCCTTCGATCTCAGGGGCCAACTCACGAAGCTCCGGCGCCAGGCGGTCGAGCGCTCCGGCCGCTGCCTCAGCCCGAGGACGAAGCAGGGTGTGAGGCTCGGCAAAGTCCCACGCATCAGGGAGTGAACGACGAACCATCGCGGGCGCAAAGTTGGCGAACGCGGCCTCCACCACGCCAGGACTCACTCGGCCGAGCGGTGCGGCACGAAAGCCGAAGTAGCCCATCCAGAAGCCGCGCAAGCCGGCCGCCTTCGCTGCCGCAATCGACTCGGGAGCGAAGTACGTGACCGCATGGATCGATTCGATCCGCTTCCAGAACTCCCGAGCCAGCGACATGGATCTCAGGCGTTGGCGATCCGCTCGAGCACCCGCAACGAGCCGGTCGCGGAGCGTTCTTCGAACT
>CALKTH010000112.1 GCA_937997485.1 uncultured Acidimicrobiales bacterium
GGCCGAAATGCACCCAATGTCGGCGGCCGACGTTCGAACGCCATCGGCCCGGGCTCAGCGAGCGAGGACAGCAGCAGGGAACCAACGGCGAGGCGAGGGTCAGTCATGAGCGGGCAAGGGGGCCGTTGGTCCCGGGCGGGCTTAGGGCCTTCTGCCCAATGACTTCGGAGTTGCGCTCGGCGTGTCGATGCATCAGGCATGCGTTCCCGTCTTGCCTTCGTTCTCATCGCAGCGATCACGTTCTTTGCCGCAGCCCCAGTCAGCGCTCAGGAGTCGGCTGACGCTCCTGCCAACACCAGCCCCATCCTGCTCAGCGAGACCGAGTACGACTGGCTGATCCGCACCGACGCCTGGCTCAACCTGAGCTGGACTGCGCCGGCCGAGGTCACCAACGTCCGGGTCACGGCCACCTCGAACGACCGAGCCGTCAAAGTCGAGTACCCCACCAACACCGCTGACCACTCCGGCCCAAGCCAGGGCGGCACGTTGTCGGAGAACGAGATCGACCACACCGCACTGTTCATCCGCACCACGTGGCGAGCAGCCGACGTCTACACCGTCGACGTCACGATCTCCTACGAGGTCAACGGCGAGGCAAAGAGCGACCAGCACGTCCTCACCTTCAACGAGACCATGTGGGAAGGCGACACCTTCGCTCTCGTGACCGAAACGGCCACCGTCGTGGCTGGCGACGACACTCCGGGCAACGGCTGGATCGAGCTGGACTATATCGGCATCGCACCGCAGCTGTGGGACGTCCGCATCGTCGCCGATTCCGAGCTGGGCCTCATCCACCCTCGAGGCAGCTACACAAGCATGCACAACGAGAAGTCGCTGCGAGTCGGCGAGCGAGACGTCGCCCGCTTCTACATCAACCCCGCCCAGCTCACTGCCGGTGAGGATCACACCATCGTCATCGAGACCTCGTACAAGACTGGCGACCAGGACAACACCGAGACCGAGCGCCACGAGATCGTGGTCAGCGCTGTCGCTGCCGGTTGAACTCCTTTCTCCCTCTCATCCCTTCCCAGGGGCTGACCCAAATCGGCCTGTGAGTGGCACACTCTGCGGATGACTTCTGTCGACGCTGACCTCACCGCCGCTGACGTTGCCTGGAACATCGACACGATCCTGCCCGAGGGCAAGGACGTGGACGATCTGTTCGATGAGGCGGAGCGTCTCGCTGATGGCCTGACCGAACTCCGCGGCCGCGTCGCCACGCTCGACGCGACCGAGCTGGCCGCTGCCATGCGCACGATGGCCGAGATCGGCGACCTTTCGGCCCGCGGCGGCTACCACTGCATGCTCGCCTTCAGCACCGACACCACCGATCCCGCCCGGGGCGCCGCCATGGCCTCGATGCAGGAACGCTCAACGGCGGTTGGCACCAAACTCATTTTCTTCGATCTGGAGTGGGCAGCAGCCGACGACGATCACGTGGCCTCGATCATCGATGATCCGCAGCTCGACTTCTGCCGCCATCACCTCGAGAACATGCGACTCACCCGGCCGCACTTGTTGTCGGAGGCCGAGGAGACGGTGCTGGCCGAGAAGGCGCAGACCGGGGGAGCGGCCTGGGTTCGCCTCTTCGACGAGCTGACCTCGGCCATCGAGGTCGACCTTCCCGAAGATCTCGGCGGCGAGGGCCAAGCCCTCGACCAGGCGCTTTCGATGCTCTCGCACAACGACCGCGAGGTCCGCCAGACCGTGGCCGAGGCTGTCACGAAGGGCCTCGAGCCCGGCCTTCGCACCCGCGCCTACGTCTACAACACGTTGCTGCTCGACAAATCCATCGATGACCGCATGCGAGGCTTCGACACCTGGATCTCATCTCGCAACCTCGGCAACGAGGCCAGCGACGAATCCGTCCAGGCCCTCGTCGACGCGGTGGTCAGCAACTACGACATCCCGCAACGCTGGTATTCACTGAAGGCCAAGGTGCTCGGCGTCGACAAGCTCTCAGACTTCGACCGCATGGCCTCCGTGGCAGCAGACGACAAGCCCATCGGTTGGGCCGAAGCCACGAACATCGTGCGTGACGCCTACGCCTCGTTCTCACCTGAGCTGGCCGAGGTCGTTGGGCGCTTCATTGACGAGAACTGGATCGACGCTCCGGTCCGGCCGGGCAAGCGAGGTGGCGCCTTCGCCGCTCCCGTCACTCCCGATCATCACCCCTACGTTCTGCTGAACTGGGCAGGCAAGAGCCGAGACGTGGCCACCCTGGCGCACGAGTTGGGCCATGGCGTGCACTTCTACTTGGCCCGAGAGCAGAGCATCTTCCATCAGGGCACCCCGATCACCCTGGCCGAAACCGCCTCGGTGTTCGGCGAGACGGTCACGAGCAACCGCCTGCTCTCCATGATCGACGACCCAAACGAGCGCTTCAGCCTGCTCGCCTCGACGCTCGAAGACTCGATCGCCACCGTGTTTCGTCAGGTGGCCATGAATCGTTTCGAGGACTCCTGCCACGTGGCTCGCCGCGAGGAAGGCGAGCTCAGCGTGGAGCGATTCGGCGATCTGTGGGCTGCGAGCCAGGAAGCGATGCTCGGCGACAGCGTCGAAATCACCGAGGGCTACAAAACCTGGTGGAGCTACATCCCGCACTTCATGGGCACCCCCGGTTACGTCTACGCCTACGCGTACGGCCAGCTGCTCGCCCTCAGCGTCTACGCCCGTTACGAGGAAGAGGGCGACGCCTTCGTGCCCGCGTACCTCGATCTCCTTCGGGCTGGCGGTTCGAAGAACCCCGAGGAGCTTGGCAAGATCGTGAACTGCGATCTCTCGGATCCCACGTTTTGGGACAACGGCCTCAAAATCGTCGACGCTCAGCTCACCGCAGCTGAAGAAGCGGCCAAGGCCGCCGGCCGCCTCTAGGAACTCACCTTCTGCCACCTCAGAGTCCAGTCCTGACCGGACTCCGAGGTGGCAGTGGTTCATGCAACACGTGGCGCCTCGGGAGCGACGCTGTCCCCAGGGGACTAGCGTTTCAGCATGGCCAGCATCGCCGACGAGAAGTACATCAGCCTCACCACCTTCAAGAAGGACGGCACAACGAAACCCCTACCGGTCTGGATTGCCGACTTCGGCGACGGCACGGTCGGTTTCACCACTGCCTCTTCGAGTTACAAGGTGAAGCGCATCCGGAACAATTCGAAGGTGCTCCTTCAGCCGTCCGATGCCAAAGGCAACGTCAAAGACGGGACCGTCGAGATCTCCGGCACGGCCGAGGTCAAGACCGGAGCCGATTTCACCCGCTGCGAAGCAATCGTCAAGAAGAAGTACGGCATGCAGTACCGGGGCATCAAGCTCGTCGGCAAGATCGCCAAGTTGATCGGCAAAGGCTCCGGCACCGACGCCGCCGTGATCATCACGCTCGATCAGTAGCCGCGGAAACGCCGGGTAATCGGGTCAGCACCGCTCGGCTCAAGAGGTACGCGGCTCACGGCCTCAGCGTCGACGGCAGGCTCGCTCAATTCGATCGAAGACAACGGCGAGCGACGCCTGGGCATCGATCGTCACGGTTTGCGGTCGGTCTGCTGCGAGCAACTCCAACTGATCGCAGAACTGGTCGAACGCGTGCGAACCCATCGACTGGAGCTGTGCTGCCTTCGGGCCGCCTCGATCGATGAAACGTCGGTGGCACTCGTCGCGGTCCGGCGTCAACATCAGCTCCAGCGTCTCCGAGCCGATCGCCGATGCCACGCTGCGCACCTGATCCAACCCCGCCGCCTGGGCGAACATCTGTGACATGACCACATCGCCATGAGCTAGGGCGTCCGTCGCCATCGCTGTCGTCACGTCTCGAGCCAAGAGTCCGGAGGGCTCGCCTGACCAGTCCTCGATCAGTTCCTTGACGTGATCGACGTCGATCCAGAGTGCTCCCGGAGTCTGTGCTGCCAGGCGCTCGGCCAGCGTGCTCTTGCCTGAGGCGGGAGGACCATTCAGGACGATGAGCCGTCCGTTCACGCCGGGGTGAGGGACGTGATGGCTGCCATGACCCGGTCGGCCGCGGCGTGCAGCTCCTCGTCGAAAAACGTCACCAGGTCGGCCTTCGACTGTGAAGGCTCCACGAACTCATCGTGCATGGGTTTCACGGTTGCTTCGAACTGGTAGTAGACGGACGCCTCGGTCCGGCCACGTTCAGCGATGTCACGCCCGAGTCGACGGGCAAAGCGCACGTTCTCCGGACAATCGCGGAAGACCTTCAGATCGAGCCGGCGCACGATGTCAGGAAAGGCGAGGAGCAAGATGCCCTCGATGATCACCACGTCCGTCGGCTCAATGATCTCCGAGCCGGTCGTGCGCGTGTGCGTCGCGAAGTCGTAGACGGGAGCCTCGATCTGCTCGCCTCGCTCGAGGGCATCGAGATGCTGGGCAAAGAGCTCGACATCGAGGCTGTCGGGGTGGTCGTAGTTGACGAGCGCTCGTTCCTCGAGCGGCACGTGCGATTGGTCCCGGTAGTACGTGTCGAACGTCAGCCGAGAGGCACCCAATTCGGCAGCGACAAGCCGGGCGATGGTCGTCTTTCCCGATCCGCTTCCCCCACAAATCCCCACGAGCATGCTCACGGGGGAGAGAGGGTAGCTGGGTCGACCGACCGGTTCTCCTCAACGTTGTCCCGAACGACGTCGACACTTCTTGCATGGCGGTCAGTCAGCCCATTTTGCGCCGGACAGTCGGTGCGTTCCTCCTCATTGCCACGGTCGGTGCCGTCGCCTTTGGCGTGTCTCGCGCCCTTGAGCCCATGGCGTGGGATCCGCGTCTCGAGCCCTACGTCGCCTTCGTCGAGGAGGCGCGAGCGTTGGAGTTCACCGAACCCGTGACGGTTCGCCAAACCGATGTCGCTGCCGCCCTGCGCGCTGATGCGGGGGCGGCGGACGCGGCATACGCCGAGGAGTTCGGCGATGGGGGCGAGTTCGTCGATGTCGAGTCCATCGCCTTCGAGTTGCTCGGCCTGATTGCGCCTCGGGACACAACCGAAGGCACCGACCTGGCGGACGACCGAGCCGAGGTGCAAGCAGCCTCGTCCGCCGCGTTCTACGACTCGCAGACCAAAGAGATCGTGATCCCGCCCGGTGACGTCACGCCGTGGATGGCGAGTGTGATCGTGCACGAGCTCACTCATGCCCTTCAGGACCAACACGGACTGCTCGACTACGCCCCATGGACGGTGGACGACGCTCTGATGCAGCGGGCGCTGACGGAGGGCGACGCTGATCGGGTCGAGGCCGCCTGGTATCACGCCCAAGATACGCAGACGCAGGTGGCCATTGATGAGGTGTACGCCAACGTGGAGGCCGCACCTTCCACGTTCCTCGATGCGACGTTCGCTGCTCCGTATCTTCTTGGCGATCCGTTCGTCGCCCGCACGGTGGCCATCGATGGGCCAGAACGCCTCGAATTCATGCAGCGAGATGGTGCCGGATCCACCGAACGGCTGATCGATCCCCGTTCCGACACGCCCCGGCCAGCCAAGGCGAAGGATCGCTATGCCACGCTGGAGGGCACGACTGATGACGACATCGTGGGTGGAGGCACGGTCGGCGCGCTTGGTCTCTACCAGCTGCTGGCGCCAGAGACGGGCCACGAGGCGGCGCTGGTTGCGGTGCAGGGATACGACTTTGACGACTACGTCGTGGCATACGAGAGCGATCGCTATTGCATGGCGCTTGCCGTGTGGGTCGACTCCGCTGAGGATGCCGAGGAGCTGCAGGCGGCGATTCGATCGCTCGGTCCGACCGCCACCACCGCCGATCGTGGTGTTCCGGCGGCTCCCAGCGTCCAGTTCTCCATCTGCGAGGGTGACGCTCCACTCACTTCGCCTGAGGCACAATCAGTCGAATCGCTCCTGCCACTCCAGGAAGCGCTGTGGGGCGAGGTTCCCCAGCCCTGACCAGGGTTTCTGACGGGAGCGTCGCTCAAAAGCTCCTGCTGAGCGCTCCGGCGCCGATCTGCGTCATGTGGTGTTTCGAAATGAACCGCATGAATATGCAGACGGGTGTATGATCTTCCGATGACTGAGAACGACTCGCCGACGTATCGCGTCGGCATCGTGGGCGCCTCCGGCTACACGGGCGCTGAAATGATGCGGCTTCTGGCCGGACATCCATCGTTTGAGCTCGTGTTGGCCACGGGCGACAGCAAGGCCGGAACGGCCATTGCCGATCTGTACCCGAGCCTGGCCGCTGTGTATCGGGATCGTACCTTCGACGCCTACACGCCGGAGGCAACCGACGGCCTCGATGTGGTGTTCTGCGGGCTGCCACATGGCATCTCCCAAACCGTCATTCCGGACATTCGAGGCCGGGCCAAGCACATCGTGGATCTCGGCAGTGATTTCCGACTCCATGACAAGGAGCTCTACCCGCAGTGGTACGGCGCGGAGCACACCTGTCCGGAGCTTCTGGCCGACTTCGTCTATGGCCTCCCCGAACTCTTCCGCCCCCAGATCGAGGGTGCGGAACTGATCGCCGCTACCGGCTGCAACGCCGCCACCTCAATCTTGGCGCTCGCCCCATTGCTGGATGCGGGGATGATCGAGGGGCAGGGCATCAACATCAATCTGATCACGGGCGTCTCTGGTGCTGGTCGCCCGCCCAAGCCGAATACCACGTTCTGCACGGTCGACGAAGACGTAACTGCCTACGCCCTGCTCACGCATCGCCACACGCCGGAAATCGAGCAGGCGCTCACCGAACGCACCGGCGTGGACACCACCGTGCTCTTCACACCACACCTCGCACCCATGAATCGAGGCATCATCGCGACCTGCACCGCAAAGGCGACGGGCGCATCGAGCACCGAGGACGTGCTCGGAGCTCTCGCCGACTTCTATGCCGACGAGCCCTTCATGGTGGTGAGCGAGCGAAGCCCGAGCACGAAGGCCACCTTGGGATCCAACTCCGTCCACCTGACTGCTCGGTTCGACCCTCGGACCGGCCAGGTCATCACGATCGCCACACTCGACAACCTCATGAAAGGTGCGTCGGGCATGGCGGTGCAGAACGCCAACCTCGCCGTCGGTCTCCCCGAGGCCACCGGCCTCTCCAGCATCGGGGTGTACCCATGAGCGTCTCTCCACTCGCTCCCGCCAGCTTCCCCGAGCTCCCCGCCGTCGGAGGTGTGGAACTCGCCACATTGGCCGCTGGCCTTCGGTACGAAAAGCGAGCCGACCTCATGCTCGCCTTCCTCGCTGAAGGCACCACCGTGGCCGGAACGTTCACCAAGTCGCTCTGCCCCTCGGCTCCCGTTGATTGGTGCCGACGCATTCTGGCCAACGGCACTGCCCGAGCCGTGGCCTGTAACGCAGGCAACGCCAATGCCTTCACGGGTAAGCACGGTGACACCGCCACCGAGCTCACGGCCACCACCTTGGCCACCGCGCTGGGTGTCGAAGCCAACGAGATCTTCCTGGCCTCGACCGGCGTGATTGGCGAGACACTTCCCACCGAAGCGCTCGCCTCGGCCCTTCCCGTCCTTGCAGGCAACCGAGTCCCAACGTCGGCGGCCACATGGCAAGAAGCAGCCGACGCCATCCGAACGACCGACACTTTCGCCAAGGGTGCATCCGCAAGCGCTGATGTCGCCGGCACTGCCGTCAACGTCGTGGGCATCGCAAAGGGCAGCGGCATGATCGCCCCCGACATGGCCACGATGCTGGGCTTCCTCTTCACCGATGCCGCCGTGACCGCCGAAGCCTTGCAGAGCATGCTCTCCGATGGGGTGGAGCACAGTTTCAACCGCATCACCGTCGACTCCGACACCTCGACCAGCGACACCGTGCTCTTGTTCGCCACCGGCGCAGCAGAGACACCGCTGATCTCGGGCCCGAACGATCCCGGCTACGCCGAGCTTGCCGCCGCCGTGAGCGCCGTCAACCTCGATCTCTCGCACCAGATCGTGCGAGACGGCGAGGGGGCAACCAAGTTCGTAGAGGTCCGGGTCACCGGTGCAGAAACGGACCAGGCAGCCAAGATCATCGCCCTCGCCATCGGCAACTCCCCACTGGTCAAGACGGCGCTCGCTGCCGAAGACGCCAACTGGGGACGGATCGTGATGGCCGTGGGCAAGGCAGGTCAACGAGCCGACCGAGACGCACTTGCCATCTGGATCGGAGACGAACAGGTCGCCGCCGACGGCATTCAACTCGACGGCTACTCCGAGGACCGGGCTACCGAGCACCTGAAAGAGGATCACGTGATCCTCACCACCGATGTCGGGATCGGTTCGGGCGCAGCGACGATCTGGACCTGCGACCTGACCCACGGCTACATCGATATCAACGCTGGTTACCGCTCATGAGTGCAGAAGATCTCAGCACCGAAGACGACGCGGCCAGCACCGACGAGATCGTGCTGGGCGCCATCCCGGGACGGGGCTATTCACCCGAGCGCCGGACCGAGGCCCTCATCGAAGCGCTGCCATACATCCAGCAGTTCCGGGGCGCCATCGTGGTCGTCAAATTCGGCGGCAACGCCATGGTCGATCCGGATCTCAGCCGCACGTTTGCCGAAGACATCGTCTTGCTTCGCTCGGTCGGCCTCAAGCCGGTCGTCGTCCACGGTGGCGGGCCCCAGATCGGCGAACTCCTGGGCCGCCTCGGCAAGGAAAGCGAGTTCCGCAATGGCCTTCGCGTCACCGACGAAGAGACACTCGACGTCGCCCGCATGGTGCTGGTCGGCAAGGTCGGCCGTGACATCGTCGGCCAGATCAACATTCACGGCGCTTACGCCGTTGGCATGTCGGGCGAGGACGGCGGACTGATCGAAGCCACGCCACGAGATCCCGAGTTGGGTTTCGTTGGCGATGTCGCCGCCGTGAACCCCGGCATCGTGGAACGTCTCCTGGCCGAGGAACTCATACCCGTCATTTCCACAATCGGCTCCGACAAGGACGGCCAGGCGTACAACATCAACGCCGACACCGTCGCCGGTGCCATCGCCGGAGCCCTCGGGGCAGAAAAGGCCATCTACCTCACGGATGTGCCCGGCCTCCTCACCGACGTTGACGATCTCGCTTCCCTGGTGGCCAAGGCCACGATCCCCGAGCTCGAAGCCTTCAAGGCGGACGGCACGATCAGCGGCGGCATGGTCCCGAAGATCGATGCCTGCATCCATGCTGTCGAGTCCGGTGCTACGAGCGCCCACATGCTCGACGGCCGCATTCCCCACGTACTCCTTCTCGAACTGTTCACCGATGCCGGTATCGGCACCATGATCACCCAAGGCCCCGCATGAGTTCCTCGACTGCCTCGCCCCAAGCCACGCATCGCGCCGCCACGGGTGCGCCCGATGCCATGGCGCAATGTCCGATCATGCCGACGTACGGGCCGCCTCCGGTGCAGTTCATCCGTGGCGCCGGTCCCTACCTGTTCGATCGCGACGACAAGAAGTACGTCGACTTCCTGTCTGGCCTTGCGGTGACCGGCCTGGGGCACAGCCATCCCGCCGTTGCCGAGGCGGTCAGCGCCCAGGCGCTGCGGCTTCAGCACGTTTCGAACCTCTTCGCCACCGAGCACAACGCCGAAGTCGCGCTCACGCTCGACGAACTCATCGGCGACGGCACTCCCGTCGGCGGACACACCTTCTTCTGCAACAGCGGGGCTGAAGCCAACGAAGCCGCATTGAAGCTGGCCCGAAAGTGGGGCGGTCATGGCCGACACAACGTGGTGTGCGCGTTCCAGAGCTTCCACGGTCGCACCCTGGCCACGCTTCACGCCACCGGTCAACCCTCCAAATGGGAGGCCTTCCAGCCTCTGCCCGAGGGCTTCAAGCACGTGGTCTGGAACGACCTCGACGAGCTCGAGCGTGTCATGGACGACACCGTTGCCGCAGTGCTGATCGAACCCGTCCAAGGTGAAGGCGGCGTCAATCCCGCCACCGCTGAGTACTTCCAGGGCATTCGTCGGATCTGTGATGAGCGCGGCGCGCTGATGATGGTGGACGAGGTCCAGACCGGTCTCGGCCGCACCGGCCGCTGGTTCGGCTTCCAACACTTCGATGTTCAGCCCGACGTGGTCACGATGGCCAAGGCGCTCGGCAACGGCATGCCCATCGGGGCGTGCTGGGCCACCCATGAAGCAGCGAACGCTTTCAAGCCCGGCGATCACGCCACCACCTACGGCGGTCAGCCGTTGGCGACGGCCGCAGCCCGCGCCGTCCTCGACACGATGCGCACGATCGATGCTCCGGGGCTCGCCCGCCAAGCCAGCGAAAAGCTGACTGCGGCGCTGATGGCATTGCCGAACGTGAGCGGCGTGCGTGGCCTTGGTCTGCTGCTCGCCGTCGAACTGCAGGGCATCGACGCACCGGCTCCCACCGTTGCCGCCGCCTGCCTCGATGCCGGCCTCGTGGTCAACGGTGTCACGCCCACCGCACTCCGACTCGCCCCGCCATTGATCATCACCGACGAACACATCGCCGAAGGCGTTGGCATCCTCGCTCAGGTTCTGGAGGCCCACGCGTCATGAGGCACCTTCTTGACATCGACGACCTGACACCCGCAGAACTCACCCGAATCTGCGAGATCGCTCAGCAGCCGCCAGCGGATCTCCGCCGCCCTTTCGAGGGCCTCGGTGTTGCGTGCTTCTTCGAAAAGCCCTCGGCCCGAACCCGGAACTCGACCGAGATCGGTGTGGTCCAACTTGGCGGCCACCCCATCTACATCGGCCCCGCTGAGCTTGGCATCGACACCCGGGAGTCGGCCGAAGACGTCATCCGCACCCTGGCCTGCTACCACGCCGCGTTCTGCGGTCGGGTCTACAAGCACACCGTGCTTGAGCGGATGGCCGCCACCAATGTGGTTCCCGTTGTGAACCTGCTCTCCGACCAGGCCCACCCCACGCAGGCCATCGCCGACGTGCTCACTGTCATCGGTGAGTTCGGCTCCGTCGAGGGGCGAGTCGTGACCTACGTCGGTGACTCGAACAACGTCACCCGTTCCCTGGCCCTCGCTGTTGGCATGCTCGGTGGTGAGATGCGGGTCGCTTCCCCTCCCGGCTACCAGTTCGACGAAACCTCGATCGACCATCTCCGGGCCTCCGGTGTCGAGATCACCCTCGCGGATCACGCCTCCGACGTTCTCCCGGGTTCCGACGTGGTCTACACCGACGCCTGGATTTCGATGGGTGACGAGCACGAGGCGGAGGAGCGCCTTCGAGCATTCGAGGGCCGAGCCGTCAACACCGCAATGATGGACCAAGCCCCGGGAGCCATCTTCATGCACTGCCTTCCCGCCCACCGAGGCGAAGAAGTGACCGACGATGTCCTGGACGGACCGAGCAGCCGTATCTGGCCTCAGGCTGCCAATCGCCTGCACTCGATCCGGGCGATCCTTGCTTGGCTTGCCGAAGTGAACGCGTGAGGTCGATGACGTCATGACCATGAGTAAGGCACAGCGTCAACATCGCGTGGCCCAGCTGCTGGCCGAGCAGGGCGTGAGTAGTCAAGGTCAGCTCGTTGAGCTACTGGCCGAGGACGACATCACCGCAACGCAAGCCACGGTGTCCCGAGATCTGGAGGATCTCGGCGCCATCAAAGTCCGCGTGCCCGGCGGGAACACCGTCTACGCCATCCCCGAGCTGCCGACCGAGCAGATCGCGCCCGAAGATCACCTCAAGCGTGTTCTGGGGGAGTGGATGGTTGACGCCCAACGCTCCGGTGACCTCGTCGTCCTCCGCACGCCGCCGGGCTCGGCCCACGTCGTGGCCAGCGCGATTGACCGGTCGGGCCTGAGCCGCATGATCGGTACGGTCGCCGGCGACGACACGATCCTCGTCATCGCCTCCGAAGACGACGGCGCCGACCTGATCCAACACCTACGCGAACTTGCCGGACTCGGTCTCTGACC
>CALKTH010000113.1 GCA_937997485.1 uncultured Acidimicrobiales bacterium
CGTTGGCGTTGATGGTGGCGATCAAGTGCTTCTGGATCGGTGTTGTCCCGCATCCACACCGCAAGCGCACACGCCAGCTGATTGGCCGGCCACTCAAACGCGATCGGCAACAAGTCGGCTTCGTTCTCGGCGGTGGCGACCCGGGTGAGGGCCCGGACCTTCGCGTAGGACAAGTCGTTGTTCTCGTAGGCGGCCTTGGTGTGGGGGAGTCGGCGGAGAGCGTGAGAGATACGCAGCCACTCACGAGCCGTGCACGTCTCGACATCCGCAGCCACCGCAATCCAGGCAGCGGGTGTGGTGTGGCCTTCGGCAAGCCAGCAACCCGAGTCATCAATATCAGCCGCCAACAACACCAGGGCTTGCTGGGACCGGGCCCAGGTCCGGGCCGTGGACCGGAACCGATCAGCCGTGTGGGACGCGTCCGCGGACGCGTTGTTTGTTGCACGTTGATCGGCGGTGCGTGCCTCCGCGGACGCGTCGAGGATCGCAGCAGTTGGACGGCCAGGGGATGTCTCGGCCGGGTCTTGGGCAGTCGTGGTGCGTGCGGTCATGTTCTTCCTCCGGGGCCGTGACGAGCCGTGCTCGTGCGGGGGCTTTGCTTGTTTGGGGAAGAAGTGATTGAGACCTGGTCGATACGACGCCGCTCAACTGATCAACGCCTGCGGCGTCGTATCGACCAGCCTAGTAACGCCCTGTGACATCTAAGTTCGGTGGTGGGTTCGATGGAACCCAGGTGGTCATCGGTCGCTCACGCCCCCTCAGTCCGCGGACGCGTTCTGGCCACCGAAGGCGACAACAACACGCCGATGACCACTGAGGGTGAGGGCGCCAGTCCCGAGGAGGAATGGTTCGGCGTCCCTTGCGGGTTCACTTCGGCACGTCCTCACGGCAGGGCAGGCTGCCACGTCGGTTCATTCGCAATGCGCCGGTTGCAGTCCCTCGTCTCGAAAGCAGTAGCGTTGCCTCATGGATTCGGTCACGATTCGCCGCTCATACACACAGCCGCCCTCCGAGGTTTGGCCTGTCATTGCTGATCCTAAGCGTTGGCTCGAGCGGGGTGGCCGCTGGATGACCGACGACGACGGAACCGAGCCGGGCGAAGTTTTCGCCGGACGCCTCTGGGATGGCACCGGGCCTTCGACCCAGGTCACCGTCACCCTGACCGAAAGCGAAGAGGGCGGCACCGACGTGACGGTCGAGGAAGTGAAGGATCGAGAGTTCGTGATCGAACATGGTGAGAACAGCGGGGTGAGCGACAGTGAGGTGATCGATCGCCAGCCTTCCGCCCAGGTACGAGCCCGAGTTCTGGTGGGCGTGTGACCCAGAAAAGCAGATCCAGCCGCAGGGTCTCGGATCCGGGCGACGTGTTCGTCGCGTTGGCGGACCCAACGCGTCGCCATCTGCTCGACCTGTTGGCCGACCACCCGCGCTCTGCATCGGATCTCTCCCGACGAGTCGACATCAGCCGCCAAGCCATCGCCAAACACCTCACCGCGCTGGAGGCCGTCTCGCTTGTCTCGGCCGAGAAGGTCGGCCGCGAAGTCGTATTCGACGTCTCAGCCGAGGGCTTGCAATCGGTGAGCGACTGGATTGAGCAGACATCGAAAGCGTGGGAACTGCGCCTCGACCGAATCGGCGCCGCACTCGAGGAAAGCTCGTGACCGAACCAGCGACGGCCAACGCAGGGCAGGGACCCGGGCATCACGTAGGTCATCGTGTCGGGCTTGTTCTCGGTGCTGGCGGAACGGCGGGAGCAGCGTGGATCTTTGGGTGCCTGGAGGTACTCGAGGAACTCACCGACTTCGACCCCGGACAGGCCGATGTCTTGATTGGCACTTCAATCGGGGCCATCAAGGCCGCCAGCATCGCAGCCGACGGCCACGTCTCGGCTCGGACCTTTGATGCTCTGCAAACCATGGCAACCGTGCCGAATGCTCCGACCGCGCTGAACACCGCCCGGGCCGCAGCTCGGCTTGCCGGGGGCAAGGCCGTCGCTCTTGTTGCTCGTGCCGGCGCAGCGGACCCACTTACATGGGTGGAAGACCTGAAGCTGGACGGGCGTGCACAGATCGTCTCCATGCAGCGGTTCCCTCCTGCCCGCCGAGTGGCGGTGCTGGCTGAGTCAGCCACGCCCGAGCGAGAGGTTGCAGCATCAGCGGCGATTCCTTTCGGAGCAAAGCCGGTGGAGATGGAAGGCAAGAGCCACGTGGATGGTGCGGTGTGGAGCGTGACCAATGCCGACCTCGCTTCGCCCGAAGACCTCGATCTGTTGATCGTGATCGCTCCGCTCGTCGCCACCGATGGTGGATCGACGGTCAGCAGCCTGGGTCGAGATCAGCTCATCACCGAGCTCGAGCCCTGGCATGCCGCTGGCAAGCCCGTGATCGTGCTCGCGCCCTCGGGGGCGCAGTACGAACATCGCAAAGATCGCAAGCGCCACCATGCCGACGCCCGCTCCCTCACCTTCTCCAAGGCCCCCACCACAACACGATCCCCGCACCAGCCGAAAAATCGTGCCCAGCCCACCGTTCCGGTGGACTGACGCTGCAAGAACGACGACAAGGGCGGCGCTCGCTGCAAGTTTGGACCCGTCAAACGAGTCGCCCAGAAGAGCGGCGGAGGATCAACCTCGGGCAGACACCGGGAAGATCTGGTCGAGTTCGGCGGCCACGTCGTCGGTGACTCGGTCGAGCATGTCGACGACAGCGAAGTTGCTCTCAACTTGCTCGGGACGGCTCGCTCCGGTGATGACAGTCGAGACGTGAGGATTGCGGAGGCACCAGGCGAGTGAGAGCTGCGCCGCCGTCATGTCCAAGCGTGAGGCGATCTCCACGAGCTGGCGGGTCTTGGCGACAACGACCTCGTCCTTCGCCCGACCTTCCATCCAGTCATAGACGTTGGCGGCAACGCGGCTGTCGGTCGGGATCCCGTCGACGTACTTGCCGGTGAGAATGCCGGCTGCCAGCGGGCTGAAGATCGTGGCGCCAATTCCGAGTTCTTCGCACACGGGGGCGAGGTCGACCTCGACGGCGTGCCGCTCCAGCAGGTTGTATTGAGGCTGATCCATCAGCGGCTTATGGAGGTGATGACGATCGGCGATCTCGTACGCCTCGCGGATGTCTGCCGCTGACCAGCAGGAGGTGCCCCAATAGAGCGCCATCCCGCGATCGACGATGTCGTGCATCGCCCAGACCGTTTCCTCCAAAGGGGTGTGCGGATCGGGGCGATGGCAGAACAGCAGGTCCACGAAGTCCATCTGCAGCCGCTCGAGCGAGCCTTCGATCGCCTGCATCAGATACTTGCGGTTCAGGGTGTTCTTGAGATTCGGCGCGTCATGGATGCCGTAGTAGAGCTTGGTCGAGACAACGAACTGTTCCCTCCCCCAGCCCAGCTCCTGGAACGCTCGCCCCATCAGGGTCTCGGCCGCACCGAGTCCGTACTCCTCGGCGTTGTCGAAGAAGTTGCAGCCACGTTCCTCGGCTGCAGCCATCGAGGCCATCGCCCCATCGAGATCATTCTGATGGCTGAAGGTCACCCACGAGCCCAGCGAGAGTGCGCTGACCTGCAGCCCGGAGCGTCCGAGTCGTCGGTACATCATGAGTTGGAGCCTGTCTGTTGTGGTCGCTCGAACTTGTAGCCGAGGCCTCGGATGGTGACGATGCGCGAGGGAGCAGACGGCTCGTCCTCGATCTTGGTCCGCAGGCGCTTGATGTGGACGTCGAGCGTCTTCGTGTCGCCGACGTAGTCGTGACCCCACACCCGATCGATCAGAATGTCGCGGCTGAGCACGCGCCCGGCGTTCTCGACGAGAAGCTGCAGCAGCTCGAACTCCTTGAGCGGCAGCGAGACCAGTTCGTCCCGTACTCGCACTTCGTGGCGATGCACATCAAGGCTGACGTCACCCACAACGACCGGCTGGTATTCGTCGACGACGGGCGGCGCAGTCTCTTCAAAACGACGCATCACTGCTCGCATCCGAGCGACGAGTTCCCGCAAGCGGTAGGGCTTGGTGATGTAGTCATCAGCCCCCACTTCGAGCCCAACCACGGTGTCGATCTCGTCCGACTTTGCCGTCACCATGATGATCGGCACCTTGGATATCGTTCGGATCTCGCGGCACACGTCGACGCCTGAAATTCGGGGCAACATCCAGTCGAGCAGGATGAGATCCGGTTCCGATGCGGCGAACTTCTCCAGAGCCTCGGCGCCGTCTCGGGCGACGTCCACCTGGAAGCCCTCTTTGGTCAATCCGATGGTCAGCGCCTCGACGAAGGCCTCTTCGTCTTCGACAACAAGAATTCGCTGGTCAGCCATGAATGCTCACTTCGCTCGGTGCCGACTCGTTTGTCTCGAACAGCTCATCAGCCCGTCGAGGATGGAGGAAGAGCGTGAACGTGGACCCTTCGCCCTCCACCGAAGTGACATCGACGGACCCTGCATGGTTCAACGCCACATGCCTCACAATCGCCAACCCCAAACCTGTCCCACCCGTCGAGCGACGACGGGCATGATCCACTCGATAGAAGCGCTCGAACACGCGGTCGAGATCCGCTTCTGGGATGCCGATGCCGTTGTCGGTCACGCTGAGAGCCAACCACTCGCCCTGCTGCTCAGCTCGGAGTGTCACCGTCGAGCCAGCGTCGGAGTACTTCACTGCGTTCTCCACCAGGTTCCCGATGGCCGAGCTCAGCTGACGTTCGTCTCCCACGATGGTCAGATCGTCGTCATGGACCTCGCGGGCGAGTGAAACACCCGCTCGGTCGGCCGCGGCCTGCACACGGGTCACCGCCGAGGTGAGGATCGAATCGATCGTGACGACGGACGGCTCGAATCGTTCACCCGACTCGATCCGCGACAGTGTGAGGAGATCATCGATCGTCTGCCCGAGCCGGTGGGACTCGTCGTGGAGGCGATCGCTCAGTCGACTCACCACCTCCGGGTCATCAGCTTCGCTGAGCGTCTCAGCCAGAATCCCGATGGCACCCACGGGCGTCTTCAGCTCGTGGCTGACGTTGGCGATGAAGTCACGCCGAACGTCTTCGATCCGTCGAGCCTCGGTGACATCTTCAATCGTGACCGCCAATCCTTCGACGTTGCCGTCTTCGAGCACGGGAAAGGAACGCAGCTCGAGGTTGCGCCGGGGTGGTCCGTAGAGATCGACCGAACGCTCCAGCCGACGGCCGCCTCGTGCGTCGTCGAGGAGCTTGGACAGTGCCGATTCAACGAGAGCTTCGGAGTGACGGGCGTTCACGAAGTTCTGAGCAAACGCGTTTCGGAACACGATGGTTCCGTCGGCTTCAGCCAGGACAACACCGAGCGGCAGCGCTGAGACCAGCATGGGGAGGCGGTCGTCCGGCGACGGAGCGCGAGACACTGAGCCATCGCTCCGACGGCGACCGCTCCCAGCTTCCGGCCCCTTCCTTTGGCCGCGCCAACGCCCGAGCAACAGCCCGGACCCAAGACCGACAGGGAAGGCGAGCAGCAGCCCGAGCCAGAGCACCTCGCTCAGGCACCACCCTCGAGCGCGGGGTCAGTTGCCCGACCGCGGCTCTCGGCTCGAAGCGCACCCGTGTGTTCGGGCAGCCAGCCAGTAATCATGTAGGTCACCCGCTGGCCGATGTTCACGGCGTGATCGCCGATTCGCTCGTAGTAGCGAGCGATGAGCGCAAGCTGCACCGCCGCCTGCAGCGAGATCTGCTCGTCACCCTGCGACTCGAAGATGGCTTCCACCATGTCCCGGTTGAGCTGGTCGAGTTGATCGTCGATGTCGTCGAGCGCGCCAGCGAGAGCTTCGTTCTCATCAGCAAAGGCGTCGATCGAGAGCTGAATGAGGCGCTGGGCTTCCTTGGCCATGCTGGCCACCACGCCTCGAATCTTGGGCGAGAGCTCCGAGCCGTACATGCGACGAGACGCCTTGCAGACGTTCACCATGAGATCGCCCGACCGCTCGAGCTCGGCCACCAGCTTCGTGATGGTGACCAATCGTCGGAGCTCACCGGCCATGGGGTTCTGGCGGGCCATGATCGAGTAGCAGCGCTCTTCGATCTGGATCGAGAGTCGGTCAATCTCGTCGTCGTCTTCGATCAGCTTCTTGGCGTTCGCCAGCTCGCCGCTCAGCAGCACTTCGGTTCCGCGGGGCACAGATTCGCTGACCATCGCACCGAGGCGGATGATGTCAGCCTTCAGCTCGTCGAGCTCTCGGTGATACGCGACACGGTGCTCAGTCGGCTCCGGTTCAGGAATCGCGGGAATGTCAGTCATGCTCCAACCTCCTCGGCCAGGTAGGCGCTGTCGCCTGTGACCAGATAGCGCAACCGTACGGCCATGACGGCCGTGTGGTCACCAATTCGATCGAGTGAGCGGCCCACGACAAATGCTGCCATGGCTGCCCGTACGGCGTCGTCGCCTTCGAGTTCTTGTATGCGAGCCACGAGGGGATCGCCAAACGAATCCAGCGAATCGCTGCGCTCCAATGCGTTGAGCGGGTCGAGGTCGGTGGTCGACCATGCCCGCTGGGTGACCCCGAAACGTTCACGGACGTTTTCCGCCAGGTCGAGCACTACTCGGTAGACCGCAGGGTGGGAGGCCAACACCGGCTGATCGTGCACCGTCTTTGCGATACGCAAGCAGAGGTTGCCAATGCGTTCGAGCGCTCCGAGTACCCGTATCACCGAAACGACGAGGCGCATGTCCGATGCCATTGGCTGGTGAAGAACGAGCAGTTCGTAGCAACGCTCCGTGAGCGAGACATGCATCGCATCGATCTCGTCGTCGGAGGCGAACAGCTCAGCGGCCGCCTCCTCGTCACCCCGTTCGATGACACGGACGGCGAGATCGATGGCGCTGCCGGAGCGAAGCGCCATGAGCTCCACTTGGAGTCTGAGTTGATCGAGCTCTTCTGCGAAGGTGCTTCGCATCTGCAGCCTCAACCGAAACGGCCAGTGACGTAGTCCTCGGTCCGCTGATCTGCCGGGTTCGAGAAGATCTTCTCTGTCGGCGCGTACTCGACGAGCAACCCGGTGCGACGGTCGCTCTCCGACGCCTCCGTGGTGAAGAACGCCGTGCGATCACTGACACGAGCGGCCTGCTGCATGTTGTGCGTCACGATCACGATCGTGTAGTCGCTCTTCAGTTCCTGCATGAGGTCTTCGATCCGGCCAGTGGCGATCGGATCGAGTGCGGAGCAGGGCTCGTCCATGAGGAGCACGTCGGGTCGAGTCGCGATGGCACGGGCGATGCACAGCCGCTGCTGCTGACCACCGGAGAGGCCCAGCGCGGAGTCGTGGAGGCGATCCTTGACCTCTTCCCACAGGGCAGCGGAGCGCAGGCTCTTCTCGACCAACTCGTCGAACTCGGCCTTGGGAACGCCAGCGATCTTGGGGCCAAAGGTGATGTTCTCGAAAATGCTCTTCGGGAAGGGGTTCGGCTTCTGGAAGACCATGCCGATGCGGCGACGAACCTCGACGGGATCCACCTTCGGGCCATACAGGTCAATGCCCTTGTAGGTGATCGAGCCTTCAACGCGAGCGCCCTCGATGAGGTCGTTCATGCGGTTCAGGCTTCGAAGCACCGTGGACTTGCCGCAGCCCGATGGACCGATCATGGCGGTGATTCGGTGCTCCTGCACCGGCATGTTCACGCCTCGCACAGCACGGAAGGCACCGTAGAAAACCGACACGTCTCGGACGTCCATGACCGCATCGGCTTCGACGGAGATGTCGTCGGCGGTCGCTTGGTTGGTATCGCTCACCCTGTCACTCATCGTTCTCATCGAGGTTCGGCTCGTGTGGTCCGTCATTTTCCTTCACGCTTCGCTTCGAATCGGTTCCGGAGAATCACCGCAAGAGCGTTGAAGCTCAACACCACCAGAAGGAGGATCACGATGGCCGCCGAGGTGACCGGCACCCAGTCATCACCGGGCTTCGAGGCGTATTCGGTGATCACGATAGGCATTGCGGTGAACTTCTCACCGAGTTGGCCAAGGTCGAAGAAGCCAGCCCTCGATCCCAGGCGTCCTCGAATGGCTCCAACCAGGATCAGCGGTGCCGCCTCTCCCAGCGCTCGAGCGAGAGAAAGGAGCGTGCCGGTCAGAATGCCGGGTGCGGCATAGGGCAGCACATGTGTCCGCACCACCTCCCAGCGAGTGGCACCAACGCCGTAGCCGGCTTCCCGAATCGATTGCGGAACGGCCCGAATCGCCTCGGAAGCGGTAATGATCACGACAGGAAGGGAGAGCACGGCCAGCGTCAGTCCACCGGCCAAGGTTGTCTTGCCGAAGGAACCCTCGTCACCCAGGCCGAGCCAGTCGATCAGGCCCACGAAGATGGCCAGTCCGAGGATGCCGTAGACCACCGAGGGCACGCCGGCGAGGTTGCGGATGTTCACGTTGACCAGACGGGTGAACCAGTTGTCGGTCGCGTATTCCTCGAGGTAGATCGCTGCGCCGATCCCAAGCGGGAACGTGAGAATCACCACGAACACGCCGATCCAGAACGTACCTCGGAGGCCCTGAAAGACGCCGGCCTCACCGGGACGGGAGCGGGACGGGTTGGAGACGAAGTCACCAAGGCGGCCGGTGAGCACCGACCAGCTATTGGTGATCATGTCGGTGAGCAAGACGCCGAGGATCAGAAGCGAGAAGCCGAGCGTCGCCAGGAGCAGCCACTTGAACGCAGCGTTCTTGACGTCACGCTCGCCGCCCTCGATCTTTGCTCGGACACGTTCGGCAGTCTTGTCGGCGTTGACGATGGGTGCGGTGATAGCCATGTCGCTCCTAGTAGGCCTGCCGCACACGGCGGACGAAGCGATCGGCAACCACGTTGAGCACCAGCGTGATGATGAACAGAACAGCTCCCACGAAGTAGAGCGAGTTGAAGGCGGTCTCGACGATCGTGCCATCGGTTCCGCTGGCCTGGGAGGCCATCGCCGCCGTCATCGTGGCGCCCTTGTCGAGTGGGTTCAGCGTGAACTGAGCGGAGTTTCCTGAGCCGCCTGCGGCCAGGAACACCACCATGGTTTCGCCCACCGCTCGGGAGGTGGCGACGATGAAGGCAGCGACAAGACCGGACACCGCGGCAGGAATGACGACATTGACGCTCGTGGTGATCTTGCGAGCGCCCAAGCCGGCGGATGCTTCTCGGAGGGCGTTGGGCACCGAGCGCATTGCGTCCTCCGAAATCGAGGCAACCAAGGGAATCGTGAGGATGCCCACACCGAGTCCGGCGGCGAAGAGGCTCTGAGCCCCGGAGTTGAAGAATCGGTCGACCAAGTTGGGGCCAATCCACTTGAGGGCGAAGAAGCCCAGCACCACCGACGGGATGCCGGCGAGAACCTCGAGCACTGGCTTGAGGATCCGGCGAACCCTGGGACTGGCGTACTCACTCAGGTAGATCGCAGCGCCAAGGCCGATGGGAGTGGCCACGAACATCGCCACGATGGTGACGACGATCGAACCAACGAGCAGGGTCTTGATGTCGAACTCGAGGAAGCGGGGAGCCCACTGATCACCCCAGAGGCTTCCGAAGCCGAAGACGCCGTCACGAGTTTCGTCGAGCGTCTCCTGCGGCGGGCTCACCATGTCGAAGAAGAAGCTGCCCGCCTTCCAAATCAGCGAGCCCACGATCATGGTGGAGACCACAAGCGACATGGCAGCCGCCGCACCGAACCCGTACTTGACGCGGTTCTCCTTCGCTCGACGCTTGGGGTTGCCTGCAAGCAGTGAGTCGTCAGGCGGCAACCCGCCCCGCTGGTCGAGCGCGGCCGTCATCAGCCGAGGCCAGCCTGGGACTCGGCGAGGAGATCGCTCGGAAGGGCGACGTAGCCGCTCTCGCCGAAGGCCTTCGTGACGGACTCGTTGTAGCCATCGCCGAAGTAGAACTCGAGGTAGCCGCGCAGGGCGGGGTTCGAGTCGAGACGCTCGTTGTTGGCATAGATGTAGAGGCCACGGCTGACGGGGTACGAGCTGTCGGCGATGGTCTCGACGGTCGGGGCAACACAGTCGCCGCCCGCTTCCTCTGATATCTCGAGGACCTTCACCCGATCGGCGTTCTCCTCGGCGAAGGCGAAGCCCACCCAGCCGAGGCTGGTGTCGGATCCGGTGATGCCTTCGATGATCACGTTGTCGTCGGCGTTGCCGCTGAAGTCGGTGCGGATGAAGGCTCCGTCTTCGCCTTCTTCTTCCTCACCGATGCCTTCGAGCACGATCTCGAGGAATGAGTCGTACGTGCCGGACTCCGTTCCCGGAGCGCTGATGTCGAGCGGAGCGTCGGGGTACGGGGCCACAGTGGAGCCGAGCGAAGCGCCCAGGTCGCTGGCGTCGCTCCAGCTATCGAAGCCCTCGGATTGACCGCCGAGCAGTGCGTAGAGGTCGGCGAAGGCAAGGCAGGACACGGCCTCGTTTGCCGGGTTCGTCATGATGGCAATGCCGTCGAAGGCGACGAGAAACTCGGTGAAGTCGATGCCGGCGGCGGCGCAATCCTCGGCCTCGGAGTCTTTGATCTGGCGGGAAGCGTCGGAGATGTCGGTCTCGCCGGAGCAGAAGAGCTTGAAGCCGTCGCCGGTACCGGGGCCGTCGACGGTCACGAAGGTGTCGGGGCACACCTCTTCATAGAGCTCAGCCACTCGAGTGGAGATGGGCTCCACGGTGGACGAGCCGGAAATGTTGATGTCGCCAGCGCCGCAGTTCTCGACCGAACCGGCGCTCTCCGGACCGGAGTCGGATGCGCCGTCGCTGTCGCCACCACCGCAGGCAGCGGCGACCAGAGTGAATGCGAGGGCGAGGCCCAGCATCTTCAGCAGTTTCGAACTCACAGGTGTTCTCCTTGGAGGGTTCTCCATCTGCAGCCCGCGTGTCGGGCTGTGTGTCACCCGGTGGGCGACGGTTGCCGTTCGTCGGCAACAAGGAGAACGCTAAGGACCCCAAGTAACTGCTGAGAGGAACCAAGGTAAACGTGAGGTGAACAACTTCGGGCCCAAACGACCCGGCCTCTAGTACCTCAGGAGCGGCACGTTGGTGCGGTCCCGGAACTCTTGGCTGTCGGCCCAGAAAAGGATCACATCGCCCCGAGATTGGGCACCGCTCGAGAGCTGGCCGATCCAGTACGAGCGACCGCCGGCGTCAGGCAGCCGGGTGAAGATGTTGCAGTAGAGCCGGTCGACGAACGCCGCGTTGCTCAGGGCTCCATAGGTTTCGTCGAACTCGTCGGAAGCGGTGAAGAAGTCCGCCGCACTCCGATAGTTCTCGACCGAGCCACCCGCTGCCGGATTCAGACGCCCGTTCCAGAAGGCGAATCCGCCACTGTCGGGCTGACGGAGGTAGACCGCTGAGTACAGACGCCAGATCGAAGCGAGGTGGGGGTCGGCGGCGACCTGAGCTGCGTAGGGGCCACCAGCGCTGCCGAGCGTTGGGTTGTTTGCCGCACACTGATCAGCCGTGACCGTCGGGATCGTGCGACCGTCGATGATTCCTGTTCCCCAACCGACCGTTTGCATGACATCCATCGTGGTTGCATCAAGGCGGCCCTCGAACTCGCCACTCGCTGCCGTCGGTGTGAGCAGTTGGGATCCGAAGGTCTCCTCGTCCAGGTGGGAATATGACGAGCCTGGCTCGAAGTTCGGCGGCGCATGGAGCCGGTAGTACTGGTTCGTGGCCGAGCGAAGGTAGAGGTTCTGGCCCACCAGCTGAGGTAGCGGATTCGACGTGCCGAGGAGCGCCTGTGCGCTGCTCCCCTGCCCGACGTAGACGTGGGTGTCGAACAGGTCAGGCTCGGTGACTTGGAGCGACAGTCCGCCCCGTCCGTTCCCGTTGCCCGAGCCGAGCATGCCCAGCCCGTGTGCCATCTCATGGAGCACGGTGTCGTAGAGCGAGATCCGGCTCTGGTCACAGTCCGACCCGTCGATGGAAGTGCACCAGCCTCCGAAGCGGCCATACAAGTTGCTTGCGAGCTCGATTTGCATCTCGCTCTCGCCAGCCACGATGTCTCGCTGCTCCTGGTGATTGAGAATCGCGACGGGGACAAACAGCAGGCCCTCGCTCGTCTCGTAGCCGTAATAGTTCGTCGGTCCGGCTGCCCCGAGGACACCCGAACTCAAACTACGCCACGAGAACTCGATCGTGATGGGGGCATCGGGTGACAATGCAGCTCCCCACGCTGCGGCGGCGGCCTGCGTGGCAGCAACGACATCGGAGGGAACGTTGGAGTTGAGGTACTCAACGGTGATGCCGTTGGTGGTCATCGACGCGGTTGGTGCTCGACGTGCCGCACCTTCGACGGACTGGTCGAAGCTCTCGTGGAAGGCAGCAGCCTCTTCTGGCGTGGCCGGACGTTCGCCTCGGATGGTCGAGACGAGCGGCGCCCGATCCGGCGAAGCGATCGACACATCGAGTCCGGATGAGGTGGCGTCGTCGATGGGCTCAGGCGATTGAGCGCTTGCGGCTCCAGGAGCTGTTGCTGCCGCCAGCAGTGCGAGTGCGAGACCTGCGGCGCCAACGCGCGACCGCCAACTTGACCCAAGCCCGTTCATTCGTGTGTTTTCGGCAAGTGTTGCGAATTGATGAAGCGGTTTTTGAGGACAATTGCGATCGCGCACGACAATTCATCCGAACTTCGTTCAATCATCGAGCTTTCCTTCGGCGGCTCCGTGCGAGCGAGACGAGGCGGTCGGCTCTCACCTCCGCTCGCTCGCACGACTCTACGTGGAATGGAGCACCGAGTGTGAGCGCCGCACGAATGGGGACGTCATGGTTCGAAGAAGGGCTGAGTAGCCGAGCTGGAACCTCACTTCTTCGCCCGGGTGGAAACGATCTCGAGTCTCGACGATGAGATGATCACTGCTCCCGGCCAAGATCTCGACACCGTCTGGGGAGCCGAGATCATCGATGTCGGTGTCTTGCCGGCCCACGGCAAGAATCGTCTGCCAGATGGTGCCGCGATCCTCGGTCCCAGGGGTCTCGCCGAAGGAGTTCTGGCCCGACTGCCCCCACGGCTTGGTGGGCTTGCGGGCCGACTCAATGACCTCGGCAACGAGAACGAAGGCATCGGTGTGCAAGCCAGAGAGCGGGCGTCGCTGAAGCGGCTCGCACCCCAGCAGCACGGCCTCACCCAGGCGGAGATTGTTGATGCGACCGAGGTCATCGGACTTCAGCGCCCAGTCGAGATTCGCCGAGTTCCCACCAGAGACGACGTCGACCCTCACACCAAAAGTCTCTTCAACCGAGTCGACCAGCTTGGACAGCGTGGCCATGTTCTCGTCGGTCGGAGCGATGCCATTGCGACATGCAAGGTTCGCCCCGATCCCTCCGATTCGGAGTCCTGACAGGCCTGCAATGTGGCGCACCGTGTCGTGCAGCAACTCGGGCATGACGCCCTCGCGAAGGTCTCCTAGCTCCACCATGATCATCACGTCGTGAGTCCGGCCAAGCGATGTCGCGGAAGCGTTGAGCATCGACAGAACGTCGACATCGGTGTTCACACTCGTGGCTCCAGAGCAGACGACCCGCTCAAGTTGACTGGGCATGGGCGAACGGGTCAGCAGCATGGGTGCATCGACGCCCGCTCCCTGCATCCGCTCGATGTTCTCGATCCGCGAGTCCCCAAGAGCAACCACCCCCGCAGCGGTGAGTGCATGCGCAAGTGCGGGCGAGCCCAACATCGCTTTGGTGACACCGGTGATCGAGATCCCCTGTGGGGCGGCCTGAGCAACGAGGGCGCGGGCGTTGTCCGCAACCTTGTCGATGTCGACCTCGATGCGAAGACCGTTCACGCGGTTGCGATCGAAGGCCTCTGTTTGAGGTCTGGGAAGGTGTCGAAGACCATCTCAAGGAGACGCTCTGTCGGCCTGGTCAGGACATCGGTAGCGGGGACTCCAAGCTCGAGTTCGTACAGCGTGATCGCCGCAGTGACCTCGCTGTCGGTCATCCCTTCGTGATTGATCGTCAGGCCGATGACCTTCGTGTCTGCGAACGTTTCGATGAGGTTGACCTCGCTCAGTGGCGTCGGCATGGGGAAGGCCGGGTAGTCGCTGATCGTTGTGCGCCCCGGCGCATGCTGGAGAATCACCGCAGACGGCCGGCTACCTCGGAGGACGGCGGTCGAGCTCAGGTAGGTCGGGTGGCTGAGAGCACCCTGGCCTTCAATGATGATGACGTCTGGGGACTCGTTCTCGAAGGCTCTCACGACTTCTGCCTCGAGCTCGCCCGTCACGAACTGGGCGGGAACAGCGTCGAGCGCCGCTCCGTAGCGGGCGCCTTGAATCAAACTCGTCTGACCCGTCCCGACCAAGACGGCACTGACGCCCGCCTCGTTCAGGACCCGTGTCAGCACCGTTGCCGTGGTGCGCTTGCCAATTGCGCCGTCAGTACCCAATACGGCGATACGGGGGCAGGTCACGTTCAGGATGGCCCCGCTGAACATCCGGAGGTCGACTTTGGCTCGTGGTCGGCGAACGTCAGAGATCTCGACGTTGTTGATGGCCGCCGCTGCCGCGAACTCAGGGTCATCGTTGAGGAACTCGTGGAGCCCGTTGATGATACCGAGACCGCGGCTCATCGCCTGGAGCAGGACCTCGCGTTCAGTGAGCGAGAGCAACCCATTCGTCGGGGCAACACCGACGATCAGGAGATCTGGCGTTTGTTTCGCCGCCGCCATCGCCTCGTCGAGATCGCGGTGGAGAACAATGCCGTTGGAGATCCCGTCGAGAACCATGCCGGTGTCCTGCCCAGCGAGAAGGCTGTCGATGACCGACACGATCTGGTACTTCCCGCTGTTGCGCACGAGCCCGTTGGCGGTCTTGCCATCGATCAAGCCGAAGTTCGCTTCGCAGTACACAATCGCTCGAGGCCTCGCCGGCTGCGGGGGCGCGTCGAACTGCTCGGCTTGCTGGAAATTGGACATGGGTGCTCCTGGCGTCGAGCTCAGAGGAGGCGAAAGGGAGATGTCCAGCCAGAACAGGCGGCCTAGATGTCGACGAGAAGACCCCACCAAGAAGTGGCGTACCCGTTGACCCTAGGGGCGGCAGGTCAACAACGTCGCGGTTGGCCCCTTGCCGTTGCCATACCCCTACCGGACGGGACGTTGACCGGCTGGAAGCTGAATGTCGTTCGTTGTGTGAGTCGCTTCACAGACTGCAGGCCCGCGACCGAGCGACGATGCCTCCATGGGACGAGTCGGAGCGACCAGCGGTGCGGTGGACCCCATTCCTGGCATCCCCAGTGGAACGGTCACGTTCCTGTTCACTGATGTCGCCCGCTCCACCCACTTGTGGGAGAACCATCCCGACGACATGAGCGCGGCACTGGTCAGGCACGACCAGATCGTCCGCGATGCGATTGAGTCGAGTGACGGCTACATCTTTTCTTTGGCCGGCGATCAGTTCGTTGCCGCCTTCCATCGGGTCGGTGATGCCCTCGACGCAGCGTCCGCCGCACAAACGCAGCTCGCAGCAGAACCCTGGCCAGCTACCACGCCCATCCGGATCCGCATCGGCATCCACAGCGGAGAGGCCGAGGAGCGCGACAACGACTATTTCGGTCCGGTGCTGAACCGGACCGCTCGCATCGTCGGCGCTATTCATCCTGGACAGACCGTTCTTTCGAGCGCTGCCGCCGAGCTCGCTGACTCGCACGGCCTGATGGATCTGGGCGCTCACCGGCTCAAGGACCTTGCAGCCCAGGAGCAGCTGTGGCAGGTAGGAACTGAACGCTTTCCTGCGCTGCGAAGCCTTCGAGAGAACCGGCACAACCTTCCGGTGGAACGCACACCGCTGATTGGTCGCAGCAATGACATCGCCGCGATTGTGAAGACGCTCGATCGCAGCCGTCTCGTCACGCTGCTGGGAATCGGCGGCTCCGGCAAGACCCGCCTCGCAACCGCTGTCGCCGCTGAAGTCGAAGATCGATTCCCTGATGGCGTGTGGTTCGTGGATCTCGTTCCCACGGCAGATCAAGAAGGTGTCGTGGAAGCCATCGCCAGCGCCGTCGGTCTGCGACTCACCGGGACCGATCTGCTCGGTGCACTCACCGAACAGGCGGATCGAAAGAACTTCCTGCTTGTGCTCGACAACTGCGAGCACGTCACTGATGACGTCGCCGACGTGGTGGACGTGATGATGGAGCGCACCGACAGTGTGCAAATCATTGCAACGAGCCGCGAGCCGTTGGATCTGGAGGACGAGCACCAAGTGCGGGTTGAACCACTTGCCGTGGCGGCCTCCAGCTGGTCCCCCGCAATTCGGCTCTTCAACTCCGCCGCCGCCCGTGTTGGCGCAGAACCTTCGATCGAGGACATCGATGTCGTCGCCGAGATCTGCAAGAGGCTCGACGGGCTCCCGCTCTCCATCGAGCTCGCGGCTGCACAGCTGCGACAACTGACGTTGGCCGAGCTCGTCGAGCGTTTGGATCGACGCTTCGAGTTGCTCACTCGCGGTCGTGGCGGCCGGCGCAAGCGCCGACATGCGAGCGTTCTGGAGGTGCTCGACGATTCGTGGTCGATGCTCGACGCCGGCGAACAGCGGCTTCTGATGTACTTGGCAGCGTTCCCTTCTTCCTTCGAACTCATCGACGTGGAAGGCCTTGTTGGTGATCGACGCGGCGTGGTGAGCGAGCTGGGGGGACTCGCCGACCGCGGGCTGGTCTCAAGCAACGGCGAGGGCGCCAACCGTCTCCTCGAGACCGTCAAGCTGTTCGTACGTGGTCAATGGGAGCACGACGACGAGCCAAGCAGTTACCTCGAAGCCCATACACGTTGGCTCGTGAATTACATCTACGAACACGGCGAGGCCAACGATTACCAGTCGGCTTCGCTCGCCGGTTGGGTCATCCACCACTACGACGACCATCGCGCCGTCGAAGAACGGCTGGCATCGTCCGGTCGCTTCGACGAACTCGCACACATGATCGGCGGCATTCGCTGGGCGTACAGCCGTGAGACCGGACAACGGGCGGCCGCCTTCATTGAACGGGTCGAGAGATACGTCGACCAACTCGAACTCTCCGCTTCACAATCGGCGGCGCTGCACCTCGCTGCGGCCGGCGCAGCTCGAGCGGCGCGAGATCGCCGGTGGCTTGCGCACGGTTCCAGCGAGGCTGTCCGCCTCTATCGACTCGATGGCGACTCGACCGAGCTCGTCGTCGCGCTGATCGTTGCCAGCTTCACCGAGGTGCTTCGCAACCCCGAGCAGGCTTTTGCCAACCTTGAGGAGGCGCAATCCATCGCCCGCAACGTGGGGGCCGAAACGCTGGTGGACACTGCGCTCGCCTACCGAGCGCACTACGCAGCCATGATTGGCTCAGTCACCGACGTTCACGAGGCTCTCGCCGAGCTCGAACCCCGACTCAACTCTGACGTCATCGACAACACCAGGATCATGGCCCTGCAGGCGAAGATGATCGCCCATCTCACCAGCGATCCTTCCGTCGCTCGATCGGCGGCGCAAGAGTGTTTCGCCAGCGCGGCCCGACTCGGTCTCGATCATGACTGGTGGATGCATCTCTACTTGGCGATGGGTGCGGCGGCCACAGGCGATGCCTCTGACATGCGGACACATCTCGTTGATGCCGAGTTGCTTCTCGAACAATCGGGCACCGACGGCCTTCCTGATCTACTGCTGCCCTACGCAGCCCTCGCACATGTCCGGGGCGAAGCGGCGCTCAGCCAACGGATGATCACCGCAGTCCGCCATGCAAGTGCCCGGCCAGGGACCGGCGTGGTGATTGGCCTCTACCGCCATCTGCGCACCGAAATCGGCCTCGACTCCCAGAACCCACTCGAGAACGACACCCTCGAACGCATTCACCACGCAGCGCGCAGCTGGGCGACCGCACTCGAGAGCCTGGAAGATCAATCAACGCCGGTTTGATTCGGCCGTCATCGCTGCTCGCCGCTTGCATCTGCCTGGAAGCGTTCAATGACCTGTCGGTAGTCGGCCACGTCAACCGCTCCGGCAACCAGATAACGCTCGCCAACAACAAGCGATGGCACGGCGTTGATGCCCGCCCCGATGGCCTCGTTGTGTTCGGCGATGACCTGGCTTGTCAGCGCCTCCTCCCCTGCTTGCCAGCGACGATCAAACTCGTCTCGGTCGATGCCGGCCTCTTGGGCGATGTCGAGCAAGACGGTGCGATCCGAGACGGTGCGGTTTTCGGTGAAATAGGCCCGCAACACCCCGTGGTGAAAGGCCTTCGCAGCGTCGAGTCCGAAGAGCTCAGCGACCTTGCCGGCGACGGCGGAAGGCATGCTGTGGCTTGGCGGCTCGTGCTCGCCCGACCATTGGTTGAAGGTGACTCGATCCTCCGTGGAGCCAGGCCGCTCCCATGACTCGGTGTAGCGAGTGAACTTGTCCATCGGCCGCTCTTCCGGTTCCGGTCGGAGCATGAAGCTCCTCCAGATCAGGTCAACCGCGGGTCCGAACTCTTCGGCGATCTCTTCGAGACGCACGGTCCCGACGTAACACCAAGGTCAGAGATAGTCAGACCACACTTCGAGCTTGATCGGTTCCATAACACTCCATCATGGCGCGATTCCCCGTCTCGCTACGAAGTCAATCGATCGTCGACGACGCATCAGTGAGACGAAGAACTGCGAAGGGTCTACGTTGTCCACGACATGACCGACTCACAGCAAGCCCCGGAAGCTCGACTGGCGGCTCTCGGAATCGAACTGCCGGATCCAGTGGTCCTGCCGGAGGACCTCCGGCTGCCGTTCGCGTTCGTCAACGTTCGAGGTGACCGGGCGCTGATCTCGGGCCATCCAAAGCATGGCGCGGATGGTTCCATCGAGGGCCCCTACGGCAAGGTTGGTGTGGACCTCTCCACCGAGGAAGCACAACTCGCCGCACGCGACATCGGCCTGTCGATGCTCTCCAACCTTCGGGCCGAGATCGGCTCGCTTGATCGAGTCAACGGATGGCTTCGAGTCTTCGGGATGGTCAACTCAGCCGATGGGTACAGCGATCAGCACGTCGTGCTGAACGGATGCAGCGATCTGATCATTGAGGTGTTCGGCCCGTCGATCGGCCGGCATGCCAGATCGGCGATCGGAGTCGCCGGGCTCCCCATGAACTTCGCCATCGAGATCGAGGCCGAGGTCGCGATCGCTCCCTAACCGCTGGTTCGCTCGGAGAAATCCACTCACCCCTTCTGGCCTGGCCGCTAGTAGTCGGGACGGCTCTGGGCTTTACCGCGATCCTGTGCGGGCAGGGCAGCGGTCATGCGTTTCTTGGCCATCTGCGCCCGCCACGAGCGCACCTTGACGCCGTTCCGGTAGCGGTCTCCAACCACTCTGTTGGTGGACGCTCGGAACATCTCGACGATCTGGCGCGTGTCTTCACGCGGATCGTTGACGAACAGCGGGCCAAAGAACTCATACTGCATGTCGGCAGGTGTGACCACGCCGTCGGCACCGAAGGTGGGGCAGTCGATGTAGACGGGCACCACCTTCACGTTTGGCGACACATAGCCCTCGAGCGTGCGGCGGTTGGGCTCGTGGATATAGAGGGTGTTCCCGTTCTTCGACGGCACGTTGTGTCGGGCGATCAACGACATGACCGTGGTCGAACCTTCGGTGTTGCGAACCGCGTCGAGCAGCATCAGACCCTGCTCGTTCTTGCGTTCCCGATACTGCTGGACGTGATACGGCGGGTTCCCCTCGAGCCGAGGCACGGTCTGCACAACTCCAGAGATGTGACAGAGCTTCTCGAGAACAGCGAAGGGCCCCGCTCCGAAGTCGAGCTCCATCTGCGAGATCATCTCGCTGACGACCTGCACCGTGGTGGAGCGACGTCCGAGCTCGATCCGACCAAGTGTCTCCGCAAGCACAGGCACGTCGGTGAACTGGCCATGGTCAGTCACGAAGAGCAACGATTCTCCAGCGTCGATCCAGCCCCGAAGACCGTGCTTGGTGATGAAGGCGTCGAGATCCTCGCTGAACCGGTCGTGGCTCTCCGTTGTGGCGATCACGTTCAGCAGCGTCTGATCAATGCTGTCGCTCTCGTCGTAGGCATGCAACGTCTGTGCCATGTCGAACCGAGCATCATCGAAGCCACGGACGCCGAACGCTGCGAATCTCGACGTGATCGTGTTCGCATAGATCTCGTAGAGCGCACGCTCGGGCAGACCATCCATCCAGCAATCGGGCGCGTCATCAGCGGGGAAGCGGGTCACAGACCACGGATCCTAGTGAGCCGATGCTCGCCGCAAGTCACGCGTGTTCCGACTCTGCTGTTGCGTCCGGCCTTCGTGGTCACGCTGGCCCGAGTTGGCCGGCGGCTGACACTCAGAAGACCACGAAGGCCGAACGCTCAAATGCCGAGCCAGGTTGGCTCGACACTCGAACGGGGGATCATTGGCGGCGCCGAAGTCTGTTCGGCGCCGGGATGACTAGCGGGTGAGGAACAGTTGGAGCTCGAGCACGGCGAAGTCATCAACACTGACGACGACCGGGGCGCTCGGGGTGTCGATGTCATAGTCAGCCAGCGCCAACTCGAGCTGGCCGAAGACCACGATCACGCCGTTCTGCAGTTCGGCGGTGAGGGGAATCTCGACCGCTCGGGTCACGCCATGCACAGTGAGATTGCCGGCAGCGGTCACCGTGACCTGCTCGCCTCCTGCGGGAATCTGGCCGAAGTCGAGCGAGTTCGTCAGCTCGAACGTTGCAGTCGGGAAGGAGCCCGTCTCAATCGCCTGGTTCCGGATCGCTCCGGTCCGGGCCCCCGAGTCGGTGATCAAGCCCGTCATGTCGACAATGAACTCTCCGCCGGTGACCGTCGTGCCCTCAACGAGGATCTGACCCTCGACACCGGGCGTGCGACCGACGACGGTCTTGTCGCCGATGCCGCTCAGCACCTCATCGATCCGGAAGCCGGCGAAGGTCGACGAGCACACATCGGTGAGGCAGCCCTCGTTGAACTGGCCGATGGAGGTGTCGACGTTCCAGATGCCATCGATACCGGCGGCAGCGGACGTGTCGGCGCCAGCCTCGGCGGTCGCTTCGTTTCGAGCGGCAGCGGCTTCGACCGAGTCGACCTCGACGGGCGCCACCTCACGGATGAGGAAGTACCAGGCGCCGGCGGCAATGACCAGCAAGGCAAGGACGGCGAGGATGATCGCACCGGTGTGCTTGGGCTTGCCCGCGTCGGGTTCGTCGTTCGAAGCGGGCGTGTTGATGTTGTTCGGTGGGGTGGTGGTGAGTGTCATGCCAACCAGTACGGGGCAATGCCGCGATTGGTTCGCAAGTTTCTCAATTGATCTGAGGCGCTGGGCTGCGGTGGCGCCGCCACGCACCGCAGCCCAAGTCGAGCGGGCGACCGCAGATCAGCTGCTGCGAATGACCGTGGCGTCGATCTCCACGAGTTGATTCTGGTGGCCGAGGAGATGGGCTCCCAAGAGCGTCGCCGGCGGTACGGATCCGTCGAACGATTCGGTCACGACCTCCCATGCCTGAGCGAGAGCGTCATGATCCCCAACGACGTGGACCGTGAGGCGGCGCACATCGCCGATGGCGAAGCCATGCACGCCGAGCAAGCGCGCCAGGTTGTCGAGACAGGCTCGGGCTTGTTCCCTCGGGCTGTCCTTTCCGACGAGATTGCCTTCGGCATCCAGCGGCACCTGCCCGGCGATGAAAAGCTGGTCGCCGACCAACTCGGCATATCGGTAGCCCGGGGTTGGCGCCAGGCCGGCGTCGATCTCACGTTGGTTCATGGCTTCGCTCCTCGTTGCGAGTGTGTCGGCAGGCAATCAGCCTGCGAGTGCACGACTGACCTCGTCGATGTGGTGGTGATCAGTGCCGCAGCAACCGCCGACCACCCGCATCGACGGAAGCAGACGGCTCAACCGTGCGTAGTCGCCACCGAGTTCGACCGGGTCGCCGCTGTCGAGCTCTTCAGCTGCATCGAGCTCTTCGTGACTCTGCCGCGATGCGTTCGCTCGGATGGATCCGATCCGATGCAGCGCAGCCCTCGACGGGTCAAGCTCCCCCTCGAAGTGGCTCGGGTGCGCGCAATTCACCATGAACCATGCGGCGCCCTGCTGGGTGTTGTCGTCGACCTCATCGATTGCATCGAGGAGCGGCTGCCCGGACGGGAGTCGGCCATCCGTCTCGACGGTGAAGCCAATAACCACAGGAATGTCTTCGCTGCGAGCGGCGTCAACGATGCCAATTGCTTCGTTGGCATACGTGAGCGTAACGGCGCTGACCATGTCAGCACCGGCCTCCGCGAACGCACCGACCTGCAACCAGTGGTACTTGGCTGACTCGTGTTGGGTCATCGCCGTGTCGACGACGTAGCCGTCGCCTCGCGGGCCGATGATGCCATTGATGACGGTGTCCACGGATGCGTGCCGAGCGGCGACCGCCCGAGCGACCTCAACCGCATGGCGATTGATGTCGGCGACGGTGGCGGCGTCGTAGCCCAGTGCGGCACCCCATTCACGATTCGCTCGCCACGTCGGCGTATCGATGACGAACCCATGCCCGTCGCGAGCGGCGATCTCGAGATATCGGTCAAAATAGTCGTTCAGCTCGGAGCGGCCCGCCTCGCTCAAGAGCAACGGGAACGAAGCGAACTCGGGAAGCTCCATCCCGCGATCGAAGACGAGAAACGTCTCCAGTCCTCCGTCGGTGAGGTAGTAGCGAGGCTCGGTGGGTGGCCGAGAGTCAGCGGGACCGGTGGTGGTAGAAGTGAGCAGGGACATTGGGGCGCCTCCTTGGCGACTCGTTGAGTGTTTCACTCCTCAAGGCGTGACATCGCGTGTCACGATGTGGCATGCACGATTTGATCGGGCGAGACGAGGTGCTCACCGAGATCGACACGACGCTGCAGTCCCATCCTTTGGTGACGATTGTCGGTCCCGGTGGGGTCGGAAAGACCTCTGTTGCCCGTGCGCTCGTCGCCGACGAACCTCACGTCTTCGCCGAGCTCTCGAGCATCACGACCGACGATGACCTTCCCAAGCGCGTTGCTCAGCGAGCCGGGTTCATCGGAATCGACGAACTCGTCGAATGGCTGAGCGGTTCACGGGCCACTCTGGTGCTCGATACGTGCGAGCACCTCGTCGATGGCATTGCTGACCTGACGGCGACGCTTCTGCAACGCGTCGAGCACCCTCGAATCCTGGTCACCAGCCGGGTGCCGTTGGACCTCCCCGATGAGTTCGTTCATGTGCTTCGAACGCTGCCGACGGCGAACGATGCAGACGGGGCAGCGCTCTCCCCAGCCGGTGAGTTGTTCCTGCAGCGGGCTCGCCGCTCGGGGGCTCCGCTCGATGAGGGCACGGATATCGGCGCAGTTGAACGGCTCTGCGCTCGGCTTGACGGGCTCCCGCTTGCGATCGAGCTCGCCGCCGCGCGCTCGAGAATGATGTCTCCGGACGAGGTGCTCGAGCATTTGGAGGACGGCGTCGATGTGCTCCGTCGCCCGAAGTACCGCGGTGAGTCTCGCCATCGGAGCCTGCGGGCTGCGATCGACTGGTCGTACCGGCTGCTGGATCCAGAGGGGAAGAGACTGTTTCAGCATCTCGCCGTTTTCCCAGGCTGGTTCGACGCCGCTCTTGCCACCGCCGTCTTGGGCGACGAGTCCGGCGAGCCGCTGCACGACACCCTGGCCGATCTCGTCGACCACTCACTCGTTCGCGCCGACGTCGCAACCGACGGCGCCAGCAGGTTTGCGCTCTTCGATTCGACTCGAGCGTACGCCGAAGAACAGCTTCACGAAGCCGGATCGGCCGAGAAAGCACGAGAGGCATACGTCGATGCCATGTGCGCCCGTGCAGCGCTCTATCTCTCGATCGACGAAGGCGATTGGGGTGCACACTCGTTTCGATCACTCATCGGGCTCGTCGACGATCTCATTCACGCCACGCGTCTCGCCCTCGACGACACAAGTCCCGATCGCGCCTTCGGCCTGATGCTCATCCTGTGGGGCGTCGTTCCTCACGCTCGCTCTGCCGAAGTCGCGGACCTCGGACTGCTCGTACTCGACCGTTGGCCCGAGCCAGACCTGCCCTTGCGATCGGATGTGGTGGCGACAACAGCAACGGCAATGCGAGAGATTGGTAAACACCGCGAGGCGCTGGCGCTGGCAAACGATGCGCTCGACCACATCAACACCGGTCTCTTCGCCGCCGTCAGTCTCCCTCGCATCCTCGCCTTGCTTCTTCGAGGCACCGACCCGACAAGCGCACGACAACACGCCGAAGCAGCAACCGAAGCCGCGACGAACGCCGGGCTTGCCCCCTTTGCCCGCGAAATGAGGTTGTTCATCGCCCAATTGGAGGCCGAGGTCGGTGATCCGGCTCAAGCTCGCGACGACGCTCGCCGGATCACATGCGAGACCACGAGCGACGATCTCAATCACATGTTCGGCCTTCTCGTCGAAGGCATGGCGCAGCTCAAGACCGAGCCCGAGGCAGCGATCGACACGCTCCAACGTGCACACCACCTTTCCGAAGCGAACGGCTACATCTTCGGCGTCGGCGCCAGCCTGCGATTGCTCGCCCTTCGCGAACACCAGCTCGGTCACCACCAGGCCAGTGCTGCGATCGTTCTGCAGCTCCTCGCCCACGTGCAGGCGAGCCGCAATCTTGGTGAGCAAGGCACGACGCTTCGCCTCGGAGTCGCCGTGATTCGCGCCATCGACACCTCTGCCGCCAACAGGGTGATTCAGCTTGCCCGAGGTTGGAGCCAGCACGATGTGCTGGCTGAGGGAAGTCTCGAGGACCTCGCCGTTCCGGACACGAACGTCGGCCGCACCATCGCCCCGAGTCGAGCTCTCGCTGCGTGCCGAGAAGCACTGGAGAGCATCGTGACGACAGCAACCGTGACGACAGCAACCGTGCCGGCGGCCGCGTCCGAGTCACCGAACACCATCGAGTCGGCTGGCAGGACCACGTCGGGTGCGCTACTTCAACGCTCGGGCGACACCTGGACGGCGTCGTTCGCCAGCAAGACGGTGACGCTCCGCCACTCCAAAGGGCTCAGCGACATTGCGACCTTGCTGGCACTCCCGGGGAGCGACGTACACGTCTTTGACCTTGCCGACGTTGCCGTCGTGGACACCTCGAGCGACACGGTGTTGGACGCCGCTGCGATGAAGGCTTACCGGCATCGAATTCGCGATCTGCAGGAGGATCTCGCCGAGGCCGATGACATGGGCGACATCGCTCGTTCTGAGCGAGCGCAGTGGGAGCTCGATTCACTTGTCGAGCAGCTCACCGCTGCGTCCGGATTGGGAGGGCGGTCACGTCGGATGTCGGGAGCGGCGGAACGAGCCCGGACGACGGTCACGAAGCGCATCCGTCTGACCATCAAGAAGATCACCACGATGCACCCAGAACTGGGGCGACATCTGGATCTGTCGATCTCGACCGGTGTCTTCTGTCGCTACGACCCGGAGCTCCCCGTGGAGTGGACGCTCTGACGTACTCCTCACACGCTCGCATTGGGTGCACGAAATCCCCGTTTCTGACGTCCGTGTGCACCCAATATCGGCACCGCATCGCACGACTTGGCGTGCCTCATCACACCTTCGAGCCTGGGTCCATCGCCCGAAGCGTGCGTGTCGAAAACCGGAAGAGGCCCACCGAAGTAGGCCTCTCGCCATTGAACTGTGGAGCCGACGACCAGATTCGAACGGGCGACCCCAACCTTGGCAAGGTCCTACCAATCGTCCACCGCCAACGAATGTCCTTCCAACTGATCGATTGGTCGCCATGTCTCACTGGTGATACATTGACCGAATGGCAGATGTGACGATTCGAGATCTACGCAATCACGGCGGTGACGTCGTCGATCGCGTCGCCGGCGGCGAGCACATCACCGTGACGCGACGCGGAAAGCAGGTTGCCGAACTCCGACCCCTTCGCTCTGCAGCCACGCCCATCACCGATCTCATACGTCGGCGCTCGCACCTTCCGCACGTCGACCCGGCGACACTCCGTGACGATCTCGACGCCGTCATCGACCCTTCGCTATGAGCACCGCTCTGTGAGCGCCGACGGAATCCTCGACACGAGCACGCTCATCCTCCTCAACAGGATCTCCCAAGTCGAAGCGCTGCCCGAGGGTGCGTTCATCACCGCAGTCACGCTGGCAGAACTCTCCGTTGGGCCGTTGGTAGCGACGAACGATGAAGACCGGGCCGCCAGACAGGCCCACCTACAAGCCGCCGAGGCAGATTTCGAGCCACTACCGTTCGACGCATCGGCTGCCCGCGCCTTCGGTGGCGTTGCAGCGTCACTCCGACGGAACGGGCGCAAACCAGCGGCTAGGGCTTACGACGCCATGATCGCTGCAACAGCAGTCTCGAACGAACTGCCCGTTTACACCTGCAATCCGAGCGACTTCGTCGGCATCGACGGGCTCGAGGTCTTCGCCGTCCCGCATCCAGACCACGATTGAACACACTTGATCGGAGTGGCCGAAAACGCCGAAGAGGCCCACCGAAGTGGGCCTCTTCATTGACCATTGCTGGCCAGGCATTACGTGGAGCGGACGACCAGATTCGAACTGGCGACCCCAACCTTGGCAAGGTTGTGCTCTACCAACTGAGCTACGTCCGCAAGGTACCGGCGATGCCGGAGGGGAGATCATAGCGATCTCGGGGAAGATCCCAACTCGCTATGAGTCGGAGTCGTCACCTCGCTGATCCGCCGGCCGCAGGTCGACTCGGAAGACGAGAAACCCGTCTTCGATGGAGGCGACCGAGTCGCCGATCATGCCGAAGTCCATGAAGTCCTGCTCGGCCTGCTTGATGAAGGCAGCACGTTCATCGCCCCCAACAGGTGGCAGGTTTCGGCGCTTCACCGCCGCGGCTCGTTCGGCGAAACGGGCGATCATTGCATCAACATCGAGAGCGGCCATGCGTGGTTCTCCTACCGGTCGTGGGTGGTCGGCCCGGTCAGGTTGACCCAGGCGTCATCGAGTTCTTCTGGGGTGGGCGTCCGCTGTGCAGCGGTGGTCTGCGGCGCATCAAAAGCACGCCGTGCGGCGGCAACCTCGGCCGGTGTCGGTTCCGGCTGCGTCGCAGCCCGAGCCGCTCGGGTGCGAGCCGCCAACCGCTGGCGGCGTCGCGGGCTGGTGTGGATCGCGTACCAAATCGTGAGCAGGCCAAGCAGCACGGCAACGCCGATGAGGGCCAGGATGATCAACCGGATCTGTGAATCCGTGACCTGACTGCTCAGCTGCGCCGTGATCGGGGCACGAAACGAAGCAACTTGCGGGGCGATGTGGAGCGACGGCACCATTGCGGCCAAACCTAGCGGGCTCAACGCTGGTGTCGTGGACAACTGAAGGTGGTTCGTCCACCGATCTCTCGTCGCAGGAGCTCTTCGCCGTCTTTGGGGCATTGCCCACCCCGCGTTCGCGCCGGTTGCAGGCGTCCGGTGTGCGAACCGCCGTCCCGCATGAAATCAGCCAGCACAGCTCGGAGGTGTGTGAGAAACCGCTTCTCATCCTTGGCTTCCAAGGAGTTGGCGGCCCGGGCCGGATCGATGCCCGCACGCCACAAGGTTTCATCAGCAATCAGGTTGCCGATGCCAGCGATCCGGGCCTGATCGAGCAGCCGAGCTTTGAGCGGAACGGTGCCGACAAACACTCGGTCCCGCAACTGTCCAAGCGTGACGGTGAACGCATCTGCGCCGAGCGCGCTCTCATTCGGATCGAGAGCGACACCCCCGAGCCGGCGGGGGTCTCGAATACGGAGGGCTCCCCCATCGGCGAAGTGCACCACGAATCGGTCCCAGGCCGGGTCATCTCGCTGGCTGGAGTACTCGAGGTAACCAATGGCCGCCGACTCGTCGACGATGAGCCGGCCAGTCATCCCGTAGCGCAAGCCGAGCCGAGCGCCGCTGGTCACGTCATAGATCATGAGCTTGCCGATCCGCCGAGCGGCAGAGAACTGCTCGCCGATGAGCGCCTCATGCAGCGCTTCGGCGGTTGTCCCGTCTTTCAGGAACCACTCATCGTCGGCTTCGATCCGTTCGATCGTGCGGTGGAGACCTGCTTCTCCTGCTTGCCGGTAGATCTCGATCTCGATGCCCTCGGGCATGTCACCACCGAGTGTTCTCGTTGACGAACTTCTCCACCATGGGTCCGAGCTGATCGAACTCAATGAGGAAGCCGTCGTGACCGTGATCGGAATGGATGACGTCGTACGTCACCGGTGTTCCACCGGCCAGGAGCAGATCCCGCGTCTCTTCCTGCTGCCGTGGCGTGTAGAGAATGTCTGAGTCGATTGAGACGACAAGCGTGGGACACGAGACTCGAGCCATGGCCGCCGCGATGCCGCCGCGGCCCCGGCCAACATCGTGCAGGTCCATCGTCTTGTTGAGCACGAGGTAGGAGTTTGCATCGAAACGGCGGGTGAGCTTGATGCCGTGGTGGTCGAGGTAACTCTCGACCTGGAACCGATCCCACATGTCGAAGCTGTCGACGTGATCGACGACTCGACGGCCGAACCGGTTCTCGAGCGACGTGTCGGCCCGATAGTGGATCTGGGCGATCCGACGAGCGAGGGCGAGCCCTTCGTGCGGGCCCTCGCCGGGCTCGGCGTCGTAGTAGTCGCCACCGTTCCACTTCGGATCATTCACGATGGCCAGCCGGCCTGTTTCGCTCCAGCCGATCTGCATGGCGCTGGAAGCCGCAGTGCTGGCGATGAGCCCGAGCGAATTGACTCGGTCTGGATACATCACGGCCCACTCCAGGGCCTGCATGCCACCCATGGACCCGCCGATCACGGACATCCAGCGGCCGATGCCGAGATGGTCAGCGAGCATTGCTTGGGTTCGCACGATGTCTCGTGGCGTGACGACAGGGAAACGGGCGCCATACGGCTTTCCGTCATCCGGATGCGGCGACATCGGCCCGGTGCTGCCGCCGCAGCCCCCGATCACGTTCACACACACGACGAAGTACTTGTCGGTGTCAAGCGGCTTGCCCGGACCGATCATCTGCTCCCACCAACCCTCGGACGGCTGGCCCGGGCCCGAGGGCCCCGCAGCGTGCGCATCACCGGTCAAGGCATGGCACACGAGAATGGCGTTCGACGCCGTGGCGTCTAACGATCCCCAGGACTCGTAGGCCAGATCGATCCGATCCAGCCGACCGCCGCCTTCGAGGGCGAAGCAGCGGTTCTCACAGACCGTGACGAGCCTCCGCCACGCGGGCGGGTCAACGTCTGGACGCCAGCCACCGGTGGCCGGAGGCAGCGGACCGCTGGGGGCGGGGCGACGTAGAGGATGCTCCCGGTCGGTCATTCGGAGAGCCTATCTCCGCTGATTGGGGCACGATCCAGCCAGTAGCGGAGGAGTGAATCGTCCGATCGGTAGGCCTGTGTCATGAGCGCCGCGATTTCGGGAAGCGCCGCAGGACCCATTGGCACCAGCGACGCAGCTTCATCCCAACGAGCCCGATCTGGCGGAAGTGGAATCGTCACCACGTCCTTCGCCGCCAGCTTGATCGCGTTGATGGCCAGCGCGGCCCCGAACCAGCGCCGATGCGCCCAGGCCACAACGGGTGGGGCCAAGAGGACAGCGGCGATGCGGTCCAGATCCTCGGCCGCCGCATGCACCGAGATCACTGGTGTGACCGGCAAGACGGATCCATTCCGGTCCACGTACGGCTCAAAGATCTTCGATTGGGTGGGGAGCAGCACCTTCGGTTGACGCTGGCGAGCGAACCACTCCCGCTTGGCCGACGGGATCCGATCCTCGTCGATCACGGGCCGATGCCATGCTTGCTTCGCGAAGCGAAGCGGCATGGAACCCCAGGAGAAGCTCAGCGGATCAATGGCCCCCACCGTCGCCAGCCGCGGGTGGCCTGTTCCAAGCGCGGACTCCTCCCCAACCGCCTCGGCGAGTGCGTAGTACTCGTCGCGGAACCCGGCGGTAGCCGTGGCGAGGTCGGCGAGGGTGCCGTGCTCCAGGTCGAGATCGACGTGCGGTACTCCCAACGCACCGGCCACCTGCTCCGCCCACGTCTGGGTGGTCGAAGCCGTGCCGCCGACCGAGAGCACCGGAGCGAAGACCCGAACATTGGCCTCGAACTCGAGCTGATCGCTGGCCCAGACGTGCGTGGTCGGGGCCGAGGACCGAAGCCACTCACGAAGCCCGGCCACATCTCGGCTGGACAGGAGCGACTGCGGCAGCACGAACGCTACGACACCTCCCTCACCTTCCTCGCCCTGCTGGCTCATCACTGAGCGCACTGCGTGGAGCAGGTGAACGGCCGCCAGGTCGGCGTAGGGGCCGAGAAGCTCGGCGTGCTCAAGCCGAAGGGTGTGTGCCGACTCGGGCAGGCCGTCGCCTCGAAGCGGTGTGGCGAACGGCGGGTTGCCGAGAACCACGTCCGGCCTCTGTCCCGGTTCGACCGCAACGGTGAGCGCATCGCTCAGTCGAACATCCATTTCCGGTCGGTCGCCCGGGCGAACGCCCTCGCGCTCGGCCCACGCCTCGATGGCCTGGCGGGTAGCGCGAACGGCGCCGTCATCGATGTCGTGACCAGCGACACGGGCGAGTGCGTCGACGGGAGCGAGACCCCGAGCCACGAACTGATCGAGGGCGGCCAACAAGAAGGCACCGCCGCCACAGGTCGGATCCATGACCCGCCGGGGCACGCCTGCCCTTCCGCGGCGAGCCGGTGCTTTGGCGGCAGCGGCCTCGAAGGCCATGGCCGCCACCGTCTCTGCGATGGGTCGTGGTGTGTAGAACGCGCCGCGAGAGCTGCGGTCGTCCGCCGAGGCAGATTGCTCGTGTCGGCGGCCGATCTCCCACGGATCGGGGGCTTGCTCAGTCAGCGTGCGGATCCCAGGCCGCGAGATCCAGGAGACGCTTGTCGTTGGAGAACATCTCGACGATTGGGATGTCCAGCGCCAGGCGCTTCTGCATCCGCTTCACTTCGAGCTCCTGGTTCCAGAGCACAAACGTGATCGCGAGACCGGAGCCACCGGCTCGAGCGGTGCGGCCCGAGCGGTGCAGATAGGTCTTGTGATCGTCTGGCGGATCGAAGTGGATGACGACATCGACATCGTCCACATGGATGCCACGAGCGGCCACATCGGTGGCGACGAGCGCATCGACCTTGCCCGCCGAGAACGCTCCCAACGCCTTTTCCCGTTGACGCTGACGCAGATCGCCGTGAATCGGTTCGGCGGAGACGCCAAGATCCTCGAGCTGATCGGCGAGCTTGTCGCACATGCGCTTGGTATTGCAGAAGACCATCGTGCGATGCGCGGCCTTGATGATCGACGCCGCGACCTTCGCCTGATCCATCTGGTGCACGGTGATGAACCGGTGGGTCATCTGCTCGACGGTGACCTCGTTCTGTTCCACCTCGTGGCGGACGGGGTCGGTCTGGTAGCGGGTGACGAGAATGTCGATCGCTCCATCGAGCGTGGCCGAGAACAGAAGCGTCTGATGGTCACCCTCGATGCGGCGCAGGATCCACTCGACCTGCGGCATGAAGCCCATGTCGGCCATCCGGTCGGCTTCGTCGAGCACGGTGATCTCAACGTCGGAGACCGAAACAGCCCCTCGGTCGAGCAGGTCGATCATTCGGCCGGGCGTGGCCACGATGAGATCGATGCCGTTGTTGATGGCCTTGATCTGCTTCTCGATGTCGGCACCGCCGTAAACGGCGAGTGGTTTGAGCCCCACCGCCTGGCAAAGCGGCTCGAGCTCTTCGTACACCTGGGTGGCGAGCTCTCGCGTCGGCACCATCATCAATGCTCGGACCGGGCCCGACTCACCTTCGGCCAGGCGCTGGACCGTGGGAATGCCGAAAGCGAGCGTCTTGCCGCTACCAGTTTGGGCCTTGCCGCAGATGTCCTTGCCGGCGAGAGCGTCTTCGATCGAGAGGTCTTGGATGGCGAACGCTGTGTCGAATCCCCGCTTCTTCAGGGCTTCGACAATGGGTTCAGAAACGCCGAGTTCGGCGAAAAGACGTGACATATGGCGGCGAAGGGTACCCGGATCAGAGGTTGAGAGCTTCGACCAGCGATGAGACCAGCGCCAGGTCCGCCACCTCGACTGGTTCGGCGAAGCCTGGAACATGCAGGGAACCGACGACCGCGTCGGTCCCGGCGAGCCCTTGGAGGGTGTCGCTGGGGGCCAAGACCTGCCACGACTCGGCGAGGTCGGCGAGGCGAGAGGCCAGGTTGACCGTCACACCAATGTGATCGTCTCCCTCGAACAAGATCACGTCCCCGCGAGCAACGCCCGCGTGCAGCGGCAACGCCATGTCAGCCCGCCGCATCCGACGCATCACTTCGAGCACCGCACTGACGAGCGCAGGAGTTTCGACACCCACGAGCATGGCTCCGTCGCCCAACCACTTCGCGACGCGCACGCCCGACGCGGAGCCGACCGCTCGCACGATCGAGCGGAAAACGGTGAGTTCTGCCACTGCGCTGTCGTCACCGGCGACGTTGGCATGATGCGTGAACCCGCCAAGGTCGAGAAAGCCGAACGTTCGATGGACGCGACGGCCAGCGCCAGTGTTCGGAAAGCCAAGGTCAGGCAGTGACATTCGGGCGACCCTACACCCACGCACTTGCTAACTTCGCCGATGTGACCGCACCCGATTCATCCGGCTCCGATCCCCTCGATGTGATTGATGCATGGCCGGTTCCCACCGCGGCAGCGGGCTGGCTCCGCCTCCTGCCGGGAAGCGTCGATGAGCTCGAAGCCGGGCGGCGAGGGCCGACGGATCACGTGTTCACACTGGCTTCGGTGACCAAGCCACTGGTTGCTCACGCCGTACTCATCGCAGTGGAGGAGGCCTCACTCGAGCTGGACGTTCCGATTCCGATTCCCGGTGGAACATCAACCTCGGTTCGTCATCTCCTCGCGCACGCCTCCGGCCTCGCTCCCGACGAACGCACGCCAGTGGCTCCAATGGGCCAACGGCGCATCTACTCCAACGCCGGGTTCGAGCTGCTCGGCGAGGTCTTGGAGGAGGCAACTGGCTTCACCGTGGCGGAGTATCTGCGTTTGGCGGTTTGCGAGCCGCTGGGAATGACCAACACCTCGCTCATCGGCTCACCGGCGCACGGCGCGTTCAGCACGATCGATGACCTCCTCCGCTTCGCCGCCGAACTCATGCTCCCCACACTGCTGTCTCCCGAGACCATCGACGAGGCTCGAGCCGTCCAGTTCCCTGAGCTCGAAGGCGTGCTGCCTGGCTACGGGAAGCAAGAGCCAAATCCGTGGGGCCTCGGCTTCGAGGTCCGAGGGGTGAAGTCACCACATTGGACGGCGCCCGGCAACAGCCGCCACACGTTCGGCCACTTCGGGCGCGCCGGCACCATGTTCTGGGTTGACCCCGTGGCAGGAATGGCGTGTGTCGCGCTCGCTGACGAGGACTTCGGGCCGTGGGCGCAAGAGGCCTGGCCGATCCTCAGTTCGCGGGTGCTTCGTATCAATCACTGACGTTGGCCAGCAGATCCACTCGGACACAGGCGTCTGCTGACACCGATTCATCAGGCCAGCGAGCCCCACATGCTGGGTCGGACGGGCCAGCACGCTTCACATCGTGGCCAAGGATGCCGATGGAAGGGCGCACGTCAGCAAGCCGCCACACGTGCGCACCTTCATGACCGCCGTTTCCGTTCCTTCGCCCGATCGCTTCGCCCTCGCTCGTGTTCGTCACGCATTGCGAGAGGCGGGTTTGCCGTGCCCGGACGACATCGTCCCCGCCAGCAGCACTCGCAACGAGGTCTTTCTGGCTGGCGACGCGGTCGTGCGCGTGAACCGCCAACCCAATCAACGGCTCCGACGCGAGGCGCTTCTCTGCGCCGAGCTTCCCGTGCGGACATGGAGCCCTCGAGTCCTCGCGTCCGGTGGCGAAGTTGGTGCCGACTATCTGATCGTGGCCCGACGGCCTGGCGTTCCTCTCTCCCGTGCGTGGCCGTTGATGACGAGGCCGCAGCGGCGTGAGGCCATCAAGCAACTGTCGGCAGCGCTCATGACCTTGCACCGAACCCCTCGACCCCCAGGCTTGCCGCGCCTTGATCGCACCACGCACCTCCTGGACGCCGCGTGCACCTCCCCTGTCGTTCCACTCTTGATGGCGATCGACCACCTCAAGCGCAATCCGCTCGTGGACAACGGCCTGCTTCACGACATTGATCAAAAGGTGATGGACGTTGGCGAGTCGATCCGCCCCTACGACGCCAGCCACCTCATCCATGGCGACCTGACGTTCGAGAACATGCTGTGGGACGGCACGCAGATCACCGCACTCCTCGATCTCGAATGGTGTCGAGGCGCTCCGGCCGATCTCGACCTGGATGTGCTCTTTCGGTTCTGCGCCATCCCGTCCGCCCATGTCGCTCCGGACTACGCCAGCAGCGCGCTCCCCGAGGACTATCAGTGTGTGCCGGGGTGGATCGCCGAAGAGCTGCCCGCCTTGTTCGCCCACCCTCAGCTCCACGAACGGCTCGTGCTCTACTCACTCGCCTTCGATGTGAGCGAGCTCGCCACCTTCCCCCCTCAGCCTGGTGGACCCACCTTTGGTCCGCTCCATCCGATCCGGCGCCTCGAGGCGATGCTGCACGACGGCGGACATGTGACGAAGACACTCTCTCGAATCGGGTACCCCACCACCTGATCGAATGACGGCCGAACTAAGTTGGTCGGCAATGTCAAATCCTGAGCAATCAATGACCGACGCATGGGTCGTCAACCCGGCGGGCCCGCTGCGCGGTGACGTCCACGTTCGGGGTTCCAAGAACGCCGTGACCAAGCACCTCGTTGCCGCGATGCTGGGCCGGACCCCCTCCGTCATCTCCAACAGCCCCGAGGTCGGCGACGTGTCGATCACCACGAGCATGCTCGAAGCGTTGGGCTGCGGTGTCGAAATCGACACCGGCGACGGCGCCGAGGGCACCAGTGTCACCGTCGACCCCACCTCGATCGACAACAGCCGAGTGCCGCTCCGGTTCTCCGGTCTGAACCGGATTCCGATTCTCATGGTCGGCCCGCTCCTCCACCGCGTCGGCGAAGCCTTCGTGCCGCTCGTTGGTGGAGACGACATCGGCTCCCGCCCCATCGACTTTCACGTCGACGCGCTCTCGAAGATGGGAGCGGAGATCAACATCACCTCCGAGGGGCTCGAGGCGAAAGCCACCCGCCTTCACGGTGCGCACATCACGCTCCCCTACCCTTCCGTTGGCGCCACCGAAACCGTGCTGCTGACCGCCACGCTCGCCGAGGGCCGCACCGTTCTCGACGGCGCAGCGACCGAACCCGAAGTCGTCGAGCTCGCGCTCTTCCTGCAGCGCATGGGTGCCCGCATCGAGATGCGCCCGAACCGTCGGTTCATCATCGACGGCGTCGACGAGCTGACCGGCGCCGTGCACAAGCTCAAGGGCGACCGCATCGAAGCCTTCAGCTACCTGGTTGCCGGTCTGATCACCGGTGGCGAGGTACGAGTCCACGGGTGCAGCCAGGAGCGCCTGGTCACAGCGATCAGCACGCTCCACGGCATGGGTGCCCGCTTCGACATCAACGACACGTCTGTCGCCACCTGGGCCGACTCGCTCACCGCCACCGCCGTCGAGACCGACACCCACCCCGGGTTCATGACCGACTGGCAATCACCCATGGTCGCGCTGTTCACGCAGTGCGAAGGCCTCTCGGTCATGTACGAAACTGTCTACGAAAACCGCTTCACCTACGTGCCGGCGCTCAACAAGATGGGCGCCCAGATCGAGATGTACAACACGCCGCTCGGCAGTATCGACAGCCGCTTCGTGGGCTCTGACACGCCGTGCTCGGTGGTCGTACGCGGCGGTGCACCGCTGCAGGGCACCGACGTGCATGTCCCCGACATTCGCGGCGGATTCGCCTACGTGCTCGCAGCAGCGGCAGCCGAAGGCACCACCACCATCACCGGCACTCACCACTTGGATCGGGGCTACAACCGACCGATCGAGAACTTCCGTGCCCTCGGGCTCGATATCGAGCGAGTCTCGGTCCCCACTCCAGCCGACTGATCGGTGCCCTCGGATCGACAGGACCGACCGGGAAGCGAAGGCACGGCAGATGTCGACCTTCCCGTGTTCTTGGATCCTGCGGTCCCGTCGCTCAGCTTCGAGGCTTGGCTCGCCGGCTCCGGCGAACGCATCCATCAAGCCATCCACCTGATCACGCGTGAGCAGGCGCACGCAGACGGTGCGGTCACTGCAGCTGCGCGCCGCTGGGGCTCGTCACCAACCTTGGCCGAGGATCCCGACACCTGGGTGTTAACGCACGGTGTTGGCGCAGCACGGAAAGACGTGCCCATCGGAGCGGCGAGGACCGACGACGATCACCGCGTTGCCACCGCTCTCTTGGGCTGGTCCCCCGCTCGTTGCACCGATGTCCTCGGACCTCGATCCGGAACCATCAGTTCTGGTCCGGACAGGGATGACCTCTCGCTCGATCCAGAGACGCTGCGATCCCTGGCTGAGCTTCCGCCGCCATCGCTCGATCCAACCGAATTCACCCGTCTCGCGGGCGACCTCAACAGCGGACCGGATCGACGGCGTTGGCTGATCGGCGCAGCTGGCGCCCTCGCCGTCGTTGCCCTTGCGATTCCCACCCTTACGTCATCAAACAACGGCTCGCCCGACGAGAACAGCGCCCGCCTGATCGAGACCCCAGACAGCACCTTCGTCGCCAACTTCCCCGAACCCGAGTCCTCAGACCGCTCGGACAGCGGGGGCGACACTGGAGCGGACGATGGCGTTTCCATTCGCCCTGGAACCAATTCGCTCTCGTGGCAGACGCAACCGTTCCCCGTCGAGCAGATGCCTTCAGAGTTCTTCTGGTTCGATCGGACCATCATCGGCGTGACGCCCTCGAATCAGATCTTCCTGATGGGCACAAGCGGCGAAATCGTCGTGCGCTCATCCACACTCGCCCCGCTCGAAGAGGAAGGCCGACTCTCGGTTGGGCCTGGCGTCTTGATGTCAACGTCCAGGGACGACTCGTTGTCGATTCCGATGATGTCGCTCGATCTCGAGCGCAACTGGTTCCAACCGCGCATCCCACCGATCGGTCTTCAGATCGACTCACCGCACCTCTCGTTGTCAGGCAGCTACGAGGCCGCCGGCCGGGCATCGGGGGATCTCGTCGTGATCCGCCGTCTTCAGGTGCAACTCGACGTTCGAGCGCTTCTCGCGGAGGCAGCTGCCGCCAACAGCGCACTGGCCGAATCGCTAGGCCGGCTGGGCCCGGCGCCGGCGCAGGGCGCCCAGGAGTTCTTCAATTGGACCCTGCGCGGCGACACGCTCATCATCGAAACCTCTGCCGGAACGACCCTCGACATCGACGTTGGTCGGCTTCCTCTTACCGTCAGCGACCTCAATGCCATGAACCCGTCCGCGTTCGGGCGCGAGGAGATCTTCGCCGGACAGGCAGACCAAGAACTCGAAGAGGTCACCAGCCTCGGCGCTGCATGGGCGACGCGTGATCTCACAACGACCGACACTGGCTTCGCCATCACCGGCACCGACCTCGGTGTCCCGGACACGCTCGTGTCAGCCGATGGGCTGGAGTGGGAGTCCAGTATTGGTGAACGGACGTTCTTCGGAACATTCGGTGCCGACAACGGAACGAACGAGCTCATCATCTCCTCGCTGCGAGACGATCCCTTTCCCAGCACGAACACGGCGCTGCTGTACTCAGCCGACGGCGGCGTGTCATGGACGTCAGCGCTCACACCTGCGGTCGACCTCCTCAGCGCATCCACCGGTGGTGGCGTCACGATCGTGACCGGATGGGACGACGGTGTGCTCGACGAAGGGAACCTCCCGACCGATGCGACAATCCGCGAGGGCGACTACGAGCTCACGTTTGGGGAGAACGGAAGCGCTGCGCTGGTCGATCTACGGACGAACGAGACGGTGCTGGAGATCTCCGAAAGCGACCAGGCGCCGCCCGGCCTGCGCTTCCTTCCCGGCGCTCTGGCCCTCGAGTTCTTCGATCCCGCCAGCGGTGAACCGTTCGTGGAGATCCCCTTCATTCGGCTGCAAGAGGTCTTCGAGCGAGCCGCTGCGCTCGAGCGAACGGGACTTCGGCTCGGCATCACGTCGGAAAGCCAGGACTCATGGACATGGGCTCTGGCCGACAGTGAGTTCGGCATCAACCCTGCGAGTGGCGCCTCACAGATCCGGTGGGCTCGGGCGCACGTTGGCCCGGGCCTCGCGGTGATCTTCAGTGATGGTCCGCTCGGCGGACAGGTTCACACATCAACCTTCGGCGTTCCGGTCTTGCCATCGTCGGCCAACGGCTGATCGTCTTCGGCCGGCGTCTCCCGCCGACCCAAGAGCACGAACCAGACCACGCCAATCAAGACGGCGGCGCCACTGACCCAGTGGTTCACCCGAATGCCAGCGATCAGCGAGGCTTCGTCGATCCGGAGGCCCTCGACAATGAAGCGGGCCACGCCATACATAGCGATCCAGAGCGGGAGGATCTGCCAGGGCTTCAACCACTTGCGCTTCTCGACGAAGATCAGCGTGGCAGCGATGGCCAGGTTGAGCAGGCCCTCGTACAGGAATGTCGGCTGAAAGGCTGGGGAATCAGCGAACTCAGCAGGCCGGTATCGCTCATCGATCTCTACCGCCCACGGCAGATCGCTGGGCTTGCCGAAGATCTCCTGGTTGAACCAGTTACCGAGCCGCCCGATCGCTTGCGCCACGGGGATTCCGGGGATCGTCGCGTCGAGAAGATCCGGAATGCTCCAGCCGTTTCTCTTGGCCACCCACGCGCCGACGGCCACGCCAAGTACGAGCCCGCCGGGAATCCCGAGGCCGCCCTCCCACACCTTGACCACATCGAACCAACGGCCCTGGAATCGCTTCCAATCTGTGATGACGTGGTAGAGCCGAGCGCCGATCAACCCAGCGGGAACCGCCCACTTCGCGATCTCCAAGATGTCGTCGCCATCGCCACCTCGAGCCTCCCAACGGCGCACACCCATCTGCACCGCAGCGAGCACGCCGAGCGCAATCATGAGTCCGTAGTACCGGAACGTCAGCGGGCCGAGTTCGAATCCGTTACTCGGGGGTGAGGGAATCGACGCGACGATCTGGGCCGGAGTGCCTACGAGAGCCATGACCGAAGAAACTACTCGACGGTCCCGATGCTTCCCGCTCCCCCGAGCATCAGCTCCGCTCGGTCAGGCAAGCTGCTCCGCACTGAGGGCAAACAAGTCAGCCGAACCGGCGGTGACCGAGGACAGAAGCCCGTTGATCGATGGCAGAAGCTGCTCGCCGAAGAACTTCGCGGAAATGACCTTGGCCTCGTAGAACGAAGCATCGTCAGCGGATGCTCCCCCATCGAGTGCCGCCTGGGCGGTCAACGCAGCCTTGGCGGTGAGGCCTCCGCACACAACGGTGCCAAGTAGACGCAGATACGGGGCACTACCGGCAAGCGCATCGTTCATGTCGGCCGGACCGTTCTCCAGCAACCACGCGGTCGCCTCACGAGCGATGCCGCACGACTCGGTGAGGTTCGCCCCAAACGCTGCGAGTCGATCGATCTTCCCGAGCTCAAGCGCTGCTTCTTCGAACCCAGCAAGCTGTTCGAGCACGACGTTCCCGCCTCTCATCGGCAACTTGCGGCCAACAAGATCCGCCGCCTGGATGCCGTTGGTCCCCTCGTAGATCGGCCCAATGCGGATGTCGCGATAGTGCTGCACAACACCGGTCTCTTCGACGTAGCCCATGCCGCCGTGAATCTGCACGGCCATCGAGGTGAGCTCGCTGCCGAGGTCCGTGCACAGGCTCTTGGAGAGCGGGATGTAGAGATCAGCAACCTCGGTGGCCGCTTGGCGTGCGTCAGCATCCGTCGCCGACGTCGCCCGATCAATGGCTACCGCATTGGTGTAGGTCAGGTAGCGCATGGCATCGATCCACGACCGTTGGGTCATCAGCATCCGGCGCACGTCGGGATGATCGATGATTGAGCTCTGCACGCCCTTCTCGCCGCCGATGGCCGTGCCTTGCTTGCGCTCGATCGAGTACTCGAGGCCCTGCTGGTAGGCCCGCTCGGCCAGCGACAGGCCCTGAAGGCCCACCGAGAGGCGAGCGTTGTTCATCATCGTGAACATGTTCCGCATGCCCGTGAACTCGTCGCCTACCGGCCAGCCGATCGCTCCGCCGTTGTCGCCGTATGACAAGACGCACGTGGGACTGCCGTGGATGCCCAGCTTGTGCTCGATGCTCACGCACGAGATGTCGTTGACCTCATCGACGATCGAGCCGTCCTCGTTCACGAGGTACTTGGGCACGGCGAACATCGTGATGCCGCGCGTGCCGGGGGGAGCACCGGGCGTGCGAGCGAGCACCAAGTGAATGATGTTGTCGGCCATGTCGTGCTCGCCCCACGTGATCCAGATCTTCTGACCCGTGATCTTGTACGAACCATCGCCGACCGGCTCGGCCTTGGTAGCAACAGCGCCCACATCAGAACCAGCCTGCGGCTCAGACAGATTCATCGTGCCGGACCACTCGCCGGTCAGCATCTTCGGCAGGTACATGGCCTTCTGCTCGTCGGAACCATGATGCAAGAACGCATCGATCGCTCCCTGCGTGAGCAGCGGGCAAAGGGCGAAGGCCATATTCGCCGAGGTGAGCATCTCCTGGATGGCAATGCCGATGACCCAAGGGAAGCCGCCACCGCCGAAGTCGGGCTCGAACGGGATCGCACCAAAGCCGGATTCGACGTACTGCTTGTAGGCCGCGGTGAACGAGTCGGGAGCGACGACTGAGCCGTCTTCCTGCCATTGGGTGCCGATCTGGTCCCCGTCTGCGTTCGTGGGAGCGACAACGTCAGCAATCCACCGGCCAACTTCGCCCAGCACCATGGTGACCGTCTCGCCGTCGACATGACCGAAGAGATCAGTGTCGAGCAGCTCGGGGTAGCCGGAGACTTCGTCGAGGACGAAGGCGATGTCGCGAAGTGGTGGGGTGTAGCTGGTCACGACGGCAGAGGATACCCGTGGGTAACTGAACGACAGAAACGGAGCCGTCGAGAACCTCGCGATCTGGGCCGTTCGGCCCAATTCATCACCGACCCATCAAGTTTTGTCATCAGGAACGACGAATCAGTGGACACGTCTTCCCAGGGGTTCCCATGCCAGAGCGTTCCGCACCGTCCGAAAGCACGATTCAGGGGGAACCACCCGCTGACGAAGGCGGAGGAACACGCTCCAGACGGCTCGCCCTCCTTGCCGGTGTGGCGTTGCTTGGCACCGCCTGCAACCCGTTCGGTGGTGAAGAAGCAGGGCCAGACAACTCCGGCCCCGGCGGCCTCGACTCGGGAAGCACTGGTTCCGACGACGCGCCCAATCGTCTCGCCCTGAACGAGGTCGACGCACAAGAGGTGGTGCCGCTCGGCGCGGACACGCTCGACCCTGAGGACCTCTCCCCCGCCGAACCCGTGCCGGACGGCAACGTCGTGGAGGACACTGCCAGCCCGGCGAGTGACAGCGACGGCAACGCCGGACCCCGCAACGACGGCCCTCTCGTCGCCGAACCTCGTACGCCAGCCACGACCACTCCGACCACCGCCGCCCCGTCGACGACGGCGCCTCCCACCACCGTGGGATCGACGACCAGCGCACCAGCCACGACGGCGGTCTCCACGACGGCCGTCTCCACAACAGCGGTCTCCACAACGCTGGCTGCAACCTCGACCACCGCAGCAGCTGCACCAACCACAGCTGCCCCAACCACGACCGCGCCCTCGACCACCAGCACTGCTCCGACAACCACGACGCCAACCACCACCTCTCCGCCCCCGCCGCCACCGCCGGCAGCCACGGCCCGATTAGTCACCGGCCGGCTGACCTACGCCCCGACCCCAGATACCGATGCGGCAGTCCTCGCCCTCGGCCTCAACGGGTGGATCGAAGACCAGCTCGCCAAGAGCGGTCCGGACCCCACAGTGGAGGGCGAGTTGGCCAGCTATCAGAGCCATGGCGTCACGTTCCAGCAGCTCCGATCGCAAGTGGCGAATGGGGGTGACACACGACGAACGGTGCAGCGGGAGACCTTCTTCTCCGACATCTATCGCGGTCGGTACAGCGAGCATCAGCTCTACGAGATGGTGACCAAGGTTTGGTACGACCACTTCAATATCAACTTCCCTGGCGACGGCGAGGCCCACCTCGTGAGCCACTACCAGGAGTCGGTGATCAGGCCGAACGCTATGGGACGCTTCGCAGACCTGCTTCGAGCCACGGCCGAGTCGCCGGCCATGATGCGCTACCTCGACAACTACCGATCCGACGCTCGGCGAGGCATCAACGAGAACTACGGGCGTGAGCTGCTCGAGCTTCACTCACTCGGGATCGACCAGAACGGCGTCCAGATCTACACCGAGGCGGACGTGGTCGGTGCGTCGCACGTCATGAGCGGTTGGTCTGTGGTCACCGATCGGGACGCGAGCAACCGTGACGAGTTCCTCTATCGCCCCGAGTATCACTCAACCGAGCCCGTGAGCCTGCTGGACGGCCAGTGGACCAACGCCGGACTCAATGGCAAGGACGCTGGCGACAGCCTGCTCGAATTCCTCGCTCACCATCCGCAAACTGCTCAGTACGTCTCCTACAAGCTGGCGCGTCGCTTCGTGGCCGACCGGCCGAGCCAAGCGCTCATCGAGAGTGCTGCTGCGGTGTATCTGGCGAACGACACAGCGATCGTGCCCGTGCTGCGCCACATCATCAGCAGCGCAGACTTCGCTGCATCCAATGGAGCGAAGGTCCGTCGTCCCACTGAAACGGTCGTGGCGGCGTTGCGCACGCTCGGTGTCACGGTGCCAATCGACCCCAACGGTCGAGGTTCCACCCGCTTCCGAGATCGAGTGCGAGACATGAACCATCAGGCATGGTCGTGGGAGACGCCAGACGGCCACCCCGACATTGCCGAACCGTGGGTCAACGCTGACGGACTACTTCGTCGCTGGAACCTCACCAGCGACATCGCCCGGGAGCGGCACACCGATTCGCGTCGAGACGACCACATGCCGATCGACGCTGTTGGTCTCGTCGGCGCGAGCGCAACCGCGGGCGAGCTCGTCGCCCGGCTGGCCAATCGGGCCAACCTCGGCACGCTTCCCGAGGCAACCCGCGATCAGCTTCTGAACACGGTGGGCCTTACCGCCGAGAGCGCCATTGACGAGGTCTCAGACAACGACCTCCGAGACCTCCTTTCGTTCCTGCTGTCCCACCCGTTCTTTCAACTCCGATGATCGGAAGCCCCTCCATGCCGACCTCCCGCCGTCACTTTCTCCAGGGAGCGGCGTGTGTCGCTGGCGTTGCTGCGTCTACCGCCCTCGCCCCTCGCCTGGCCTTCGCCAGCCCGTCAAACCCTGCACGTGGCGACGCCGTTGTCGTCGTGAATCTCAGAGGCGGTGCTGATGGGCTCTCCTTCACGCCGCCGACGAGCGCCGCCTTCGATTCGTATCGAGCGATCCGCCCTGGCATCCACATCACGCCAGATCAGGCGTTGCCACTGGACAACTCGAACGTGAACGCCCGTTTCCCCCAAGGCATGTCCGGCACAGTGGGCCTCCACCCGGCCCTCCGGCCGCTCCACGAGACGGTGTGGGCACGGGGCGAGATGGCGGTCATCCCGGCCGCTGGTTTCCCCGATTCGGAGAGCCAGAGCCGGAGCCACTTCGAGGCCCAGCGCTTTTGGGACTACGGCGCGGCAACCGGGGGCGTGCGCACCGGCTGGTTGAACCGAGTGATGCGGGCCCAGCCTGCATCGGCCCCCGTGGCTGGCGTCAGCAAGTCCAACAACACCTCTCGACTGTTCCGAGGCACATTCGACGCCTATGCCGTTCCGAACGTGGACCGCTTCGGGCTCGACCGATTCCGCCAGCCGGACGAGGCGCGGGCTGCGTTGATGGCGCTCCACGCCGGCAGCGGCCTCGTGAATCAAGTTGGCGCCTCCACCCTCGGCGTGGTCAGCGTGCTCGATGCCATCGACGGTGGGACCGGACCCGTGTATCCGGATGGAAACACCGGCCGGCACTTCCGTGAGGTGGCCAACATGTTGAAGGCCGACATCGGTCTGATCACTGCGGTCATCGATATCGGCGGCTGGGATCATCACGACGAACTCGGCGGCCCGCTCGATCCGGACGCCCGTTTCACCCGGAAGGCCCGCGAGCTGGGTGACGGCCTCATGGCCTTCATCAACCACATGGGAGACGACATGGCCGAGACCACGATCATCGTGGTCAGCGAATTCGGTCGCACGATCGATGAGAACGGCAACGGCGGAACCGATCACGGCCGAGGCGGCACGACATTCATCATCGGTGGTGGTGTGCAGGGCGGCGTGTTCGGCAACGACTATCCCGACGAGATCGTCGACTCGCGAGAGAACCGACGGGCGCTGCCGGTGTTGACTGACTGGCGTCAGCCGGTGGCAGAAATCCTGGCCACACGGACCGGAGCCACCGGGATCTATCCCACGTTCACGGCCGGGGACATTCTCGGCGTCTCTCGAACCTGAGACCCCTGCGATACCGTCCGGTTGGTGTCAGACGACCTGATCTTCGACCGCTCGGATCCCGAACCCACGAACCTCATCGCCGCTCCGGGCGATGAGGTGGAACCGCTCGTGATCGAGTTGGGCACGGGACTGTTCGCCTTCACGCACCCTGATCCCCAATTCGGCCGCTCGAACGTGGGGCTGGTCATCGATAGTGATGGCCTGACAGCAGTCGACACATCTGCCACACCCGTGCGGGGCAAGCTGATTCGGACGCGCATCGAGGAACTGACTGCCGAGCTCGAACTGCCGCTGAATCGGGTGATCACGACCTCGAGCAAGGTGCCGTTCACTGGCGGATCGTCACTGTTCTGGCGCGCTGCGTTCTATGGCAGCGAAGCCGCGAGCGATGAACTTGATCAGCCGATCAACCATGTCGCCATTCGAGCGTTGCTCCCCGAGCAAGCCCCGGCATATCACGATGGATTCGAGACACGCCCGATCACTCACACCGTGGGTGAAGGCGCTTGGCTGACGCCCTCGCTTCGCATCGGCCCCGTCGCCGGCGAATCAGCCATCAACATCGTGGCGAGCGCTCCCGGGGGGCGAGTCGTGTACCTCGGAGCGCTCGGCAGTTTCGGCGTGACGCCGCTTGCTTTCATTGGCGATCCCCGCGCCTGGGCGGAGACGCTCGATTCAGTGCTCGCGATCGGCACCACCTACGTGCCCGGTCACGGTCCGGTGGGCGGAGTCGGCGATGTCCAAGCCCAGGCCGACTACCTGCGGGCCTGCGTGAGCGCAAAGGGCGGGGCACTGCCACCGGGGCCGTGGGAGGAGTGGACGAACCGCGCATTCGATGCCGTGAACGTCGAACGAGCCGCCCGCTTGCAGCGAGGCGACTCGTCGATTCCAACATCGATGTTCGAATTGTTGGGCCTGGCCTGAGCTCAGCTCACACCGGCCAGCGGGATCAGGCGGGTTCCGCCACCAGCTGGGCGTCGACCTGATCCATAGCGTCGTCCTCAGAGACGTCGAGAGCGAAGGACAGCTCGGACACCAAGACCTTGCGGGCCTTGGAGTACATGTTCTTCTCACCAGCGGACAAGCCCTTGGCGCTTTCACGCAACGCGAGGTTTCGCACGACCTCGGCGACCTGGTACACGTCGCCCGACTTGAGCTTCTCCTGGTGGTTCTTGAACCGCCGACTCCAGTTGGCGGGCTCGCGCACGTCCTTCTTCGACAGCAGCACGAACAGGTCCTCGACGTCCTCGAGGCTGATCGGTGGCCGCATGCCCACCTCGTCGACCTTGTCGACGGGAACACGGACCGTGAGCTCGTCGTGCGCCGTCTTCAGCACGAAGTACTTCTTCTTCTCGCCAAGGAGTTCGACCATTTCGGTCTTCTCAATGATGGCGGCCCCATGGTGGGGATACACGACACGGTCACCGGGCTTGAACGACATGCAACTCCTCAGGATCCCGTCGTGCGCCGTTCTTGGCCACAACAGGGACCTTCAAGGATGGCACGTCGAGACGCCAGAACCTCCCTGCGCGGGAGAAAACCGCAGGGCTAGGAAAACAGCAGCGAGATCGGCAACGCGATCGTGCCAAAGGCCATCGCTGCCACCGCCAGCAGGATCACGGCGAACATGATCGGATGGCGCTCTCGATAGGACGGGATCGAGGGCTCGATCGCAACACCGTCCTCGTCCACCCCGGCCCGGGAGGTGGTCCTCCCGGGCCCGGACTTCGGGCGAGTCATCAGCTGTTGATGACCAGCGTCTTGGCCACCTTGTCAGCGGGGACCTGGCGACGCTTGTCGGCGAAGATCATGATGATCGTGGCCAGACCAACGACGAAGCTGATGATGGCGCCGATGATCGGGATGACCTGCAGGGCGGTGAGAATCAGGCGCTTGATCGCGCCGTCTTGGCCGATCGCCGACCCGTCTTCGAACACGACCTTGATGTTCAAGGCCTTCTTTCCGATCGTCGCGCCATCCTTCGAAAGGAAGTAGAACTCGTAGCCGACGGCGATCGCCGTCGAGATGATGGTTCCGATGAAGTTCAACGCAAACGACGTGCCGGCGTCGGCGCCGAAACCACCGAGTCCGCTGCCGCCGATGAGGAAGACAACGAGCAGCGTCGGAATGAGGAGAATCAAGCCGTCGAGGATGCGCGCTCCCAGACGGGCCCACGGACTCGCCAGGTTGTTTTCCGGACCACCCATGCCCATCGCACCGGGTTGGGTGCCGACGGCCTGAGGACCGCCTTGCCACTGCGTTCCATCCCAGTAGCGCTGCGTTCCGGGCGGATCACCTTGGGCGTAGTACCAACCGGGCGGTTGCGAGGCGGGCGTATCAGTCATGTCTTGGTCCTCCAGGGGGCGACGTTGAGTTGAGACACTAGCCGTGCTCGTACCCCAGAGACGTGGAATCGCCCGCGTTGTCCTCCGCTTTGCCGCTTCCCGCAGCGGTACCCACGAACGCGAGGCGTTCGCCCCATTCAGCCCTTCAACGCAGACGGCTACGATCGCCTTCTCATGTCACGAACGATCTTGGTCACCGGTGGCGCCGGCTACATCGGCAGCCACACCGCACTCGCCCTCATCGAACGGGGCCACGACGTCGTCATCGTCGACGATCTGTCGAACAGCTCAACGGCCGCGCTGGAAGCACTCAACGCGCTCGCGGGCCGAGCCATCCCGTTCTTCGAGGCCGACCTGACCGAGCCAGGCGCTCTCGATCCCGTCTTCGCCGAGCACCCCATCGAAGCCGCGATCCACTTTGCCGGTCTCAAGGCGGTCGGCGAATCCGTGGAGCAACCGCTGCGCTACTACCGCACGAACCTGCTTTCGACGCTGAACCTCATGGACTCCATGGCTGCTCACGACTGCTGGGATCTGGTGTTCTCCTCATCGGCCACCGTGTACGGCGATCCCGAGGTGCTCCCGATCCCTGAGGACGCAGCCACCGGACCAACGAATCCCTATGGCCAGACCAAGCTGATGATCGAAGAATTCTGCCGGGATGCCGCCGTGTCAGACCCTCGCTGGCGCATCACGCTTCTCCGCTATTTCAACCCCGTCGGGGCCCATCCGAGCGGAGAGATCGGCGAGGACCCAACGGGCCATCCCAACAATCTCGTTCCCTTCGTGATGCAAGTGGCCGTTGGCCGCCGCGAGAAGGTGAGTGTCTTCGGCGACGACTACGACACTCCAGACGGAACGGGAGTACGTGACTACATTCATGTGCTGGATCTGGCCGCTGGCCACCTCGCAGCGCTAGACCACATCGAGCAGGGCTGTGACGCCATCAACCTCGGTACCGGCTCCGGGGCGTCGGTCCTCGACGTCGTCGAGACGACCGCCCGCATTAGTGGACAACCGGTCCCCTACGAGATCGCTCCCCGCCGGGCGGGGGACATCGCGACCTCGCTGGCCGATCCCCGCAAGGCCAACGAGAAGCTCGACTGGCGAGCCGATCGCAACCTCGACGCAATGATCACCGACGCCTGGAACTGGCAGTCGAAGCACCCCTACGGCTTTGCCGAAGCACCGGCCGAAGGCTAACGCGCTTCAGCTTCCGCGCCGACGGATGGCGTCGAGCACCAGAGCGCGAGCTGCCCCAGCATCGAGCGTGTGCCCGTGAGCCACGTTCGGCTCAGCGCCTACTCCGTCACCTCGCTGATCCACCACGGTCATCCCTCGAGTCAGTGAACCGTTGAGTTCAACATCCACGTGGCGGTCGGTGAACTCGATCACTTCGGGGTGCGTGACGGCCAACACGGCGCATGGGTCGTGCAATCCGCCCTTTCGCTCGCCTCCACGTATGCGACCAACGAAGGTCAAGTAGTTCGCCATGAGATCGGCGAGAACAACGGCGCCCTGGTTGGGCTCCGCATCGTTCAGCCGACGAATGTCGGCTTCGAGCTCGTCGTCGACGACGAACTGGTGGGTGAGATCCAGCCCTGCCATTCGCATTGGCACGCCGCTGGCGAGAACGACCGACGCTGCTTCGGGGTCGACGAGGATGTTGAATTCGCTGACGGGACCGTGGTTGCCGACCGTGGCGCTCCCACCCATGAAACTGATGCCGGCGATGCGATTCGCTATGTCGGGCGCCTGGCGCAGTGCGAGAGCGATGTTCGTCAAGGGCCCGATCGGTACCAACCACAAACCCTCCTCAGCACGAATCGTCTCGATCAGAAACGAGACACCCTGATGGGAGGCCACCGTTCGCTCGGGCTCGGGAAGAGAAGGACCCTCGAATCCACTCACGCCATGGATCTCTGGCGCATGGCGAGGAGCGGCCACCAGCGGGCGGGCCGCCCCGGCGTGCACCTCTACGTCAATATCGAACAATTGGCACGTGAGCAGCGCATTCGCCGTGACGTCTGTGAGCGGAGCATTCCCGCCAACCGTCGTGATGGCAACAAGGTCCGCGTGCTCAGCGGCGAGAACAAGGGCAATGGCATCATCTTGGCCGGGATCGCAATCGACGATCATCCGAGGTCGGGTCATGGTTGTGTCTCCATCTTCTTCTCGGTCACAGGGCGAGGCCGCCGCAGGCCAACAGGTCGATGGCCGCGAGCTCATCTTCAGAGAGCGTCGACTCGTTGGAGGCACCAGCGACGAAGCGATCATCGATCAGCTGGTAGCTCTGGAAGCTGCCCTCGAACATCGGGCCGCCGTCCTCCGCTGTCTCGTCGGCGAGGGTGAACTCGAACTGCTCCACCACACCGGCGGAGCAGAAGATGCCGAGTGCGTTGGCCACGCTGGCGCCGGTCAAGAAGCTGGCAGGCGTCTCGTTCTCGAACATGAGACGCACCAGCGCACAATTCCGGAACGCGATGAAGCCAATGCTCTGGGTGTAGGCCCCGCCGCCGAGCGCCATCGCCACCTCCAAGATCCGATCGTCACTGAGATCCACGGCTCCGATGGAGCGCACATCGGTGAATGGATCGGCGTCCGGGATCTCGACCAACGCCGAGCCACCAGCTTGGAAGCGCACACCAAGCGACCAGACACCCTCCACGTTGAACGTGAGCACCTCGTCGGTGGCGCCATCCCCATCGAGATCCCACCCCGTGGACGATGCAGGTTCGGCCTCTGGGAACGCGACGTCCGGGCAGACGACGAGGTCAGCCACCTGCTCCTCGAGAGCGGTGCTCGATGGTTCGCTCGAGGCTGTTGAGGTCGTACTGGACGTGGAGGTTGACGCACTCGGGTCCGCTGCTTCGGGAGCCGACGATCCGTCAACCGACGATGAATCAGCCGACGAACAACTGGCGGCGAAGACCAGGCCAATGAGGATCGCGCTCAGAGGGCGGACCGCGGGCCCGCGCCGAGTCATCGACGAGCCGTCACTTCAGCGCTTCGTAGATCTCTTTGCACTCGGGGCAGATGCTGAATCGCTCCGGATCCCGGTTCGGCACCCACTTCTTGCCGCAAAGAGCGATCACCGGAGTGCCCTCGATGGCACTCGGCATGATCTTGTCCTTCTTCACGTAGTGCGAGTAGCGATCGTGATCGCCGGTGTCATCGAAGACCGGATCGATCTTCTCGTCGACGTCTTCATCAATGAGGGTGTCCGTATCCGACATGCCCGACATCTTGGCCGAGGAACCTTCCAACGCCAACCGGCGCACTACGTTGAGCCGACAGTTCCCAAGCAGAAAGGCCTTTTCGATGCTCGACGTCGGCACGATGGCACCCGAATTCTCCGTGAGCGATCACGACAACACGACCTTCAACCTCGCTGATGAGCGGGGCAAGTGGGTCTTGATGTGGTGGTATCCAAAGGCAGATACCCCCGGTTGAACGCTGCAAGGCACGAGCCTGCGTGATCAGGCTCAGAACTTCAGCGACGCAAACTGCACCGTGGTCGGCATCTCGTTCGACACACCAGAAGACAATGCGGCGTTCCGCACCAAGCACGACTTCCCCTTTCGCCTCCTGTCCGACGTCGACAAAGCTGTGGGAACCACGTACGAAGCGCTCCGCTCCGCTGATGACCCTTTCGCTGACTATCCACAGCGAATCAGCTACCTGATCGATCCCGATGGGGCGATCGCCAAGACGTACGAAGTGAGCGACCCGAGCGGCCACGCCGCTGAGGTCCTTGCCGATCTCGCCGCACTCCAGCGGTAGAAGGAGTTTCTGTGACCGTTATTGACACCGACCAGACCAAAGCCATGCTCGACGCCCCTCCCGAAGGCCTCGTCGTGCTCGACGTGCGAGCGCCGGAGGAATTCGAAGGTGGACGCCTGCCAGGCGCCACGATGATCAACATCTACGACGAGGACTTCGCTGAGCGAGTGCTCGCCCTCGATAAGAGCGTCCCCTACCTCGTGTACTGCAAGGCGGGCGGCCGCAGCGCCAAAGCCGCTGGCTTCATGGAGCAGAACGGCTTCGAGAACGTCGTCGACTACGGCGGCGGCTGGATGGCGTGGGCCGAGTCCGGCCATCCGTTCGAGACGTAACACCCGTCCCCGCCAGCCGGTTCTCGCGACGTGAGCAACAGCCGGCTGGCGGCGAGGCGGTCAGGGTGCGAACACCGCCAGCCAACTACTGCTCTGGACGAAGACGGAGCGTTAACGCGCCACCCGCCGTCCGATCTTGTTGAGCTCGACGAGCACCAGGCCCATCAGCAGCAGTGCCAGACCGGCACCTGCCACGACGAGTCCGCCACCAGTGAGCGGCAAGCGATCCGGAGGGCTCGGAATCGGTGTGAGACCTGCATCGATGTTGCGCACGTCTTCGCCGTCCCCAACCGTGATGACGACAGTGCCGTCGAGACCGACATCGCTGTCCGTGCCATCTGGCCCAACGTTGGGGCTGATGAAGTCTTGGCCAGCATCGACGACGCGAACGGTGTAATCACCGGCGGGCACGTCAGGGAAGACGTAGCCGCCGGTCGTGGTCTCAACCGTCGAGACCACGTTGCCGTCGGCGTCGAGCAGCTCGACGACAATGCCAGGCACCGTGCTCTCGCCCTCGTCTCGCTGGTTGTCACCATCGGCGTCAATCCAAATGACACCTCCGATACTTCCCAGCGGCGTGAGCGCCAGATTTGCGCCGACAAGTGCGCTGCCCTGACGGTTTCGTGACGCATCCACGCTGAAGGGATCGGACCACAGCGACCCATCTTCCTGGAGTGCGTCGTTGTCCTCGGCAATCGAGGGGATGAGCTTCTCCAGCGGGCCTCCCTCTTCGAAGTTCGATCCGTCGATCGACACGATGTACGTGCCGGCCGGAATCTCCTCGAAGAGGTAGTAGCCATTGGCGTCGGTCGTGGAAGACAGCGTGAACCCGTCCCTGCCGAGAACGGGGTCGCCGTTCTCGTCCAGCAGGAAGATGAGCACACCCTCGGCCGGTTCCTCGCCGGGGTCTTGAACGCCGTTGTTGTTGGTGTCGATCCACACCGTTGCCGCGATCTCGGCGGAGTGCAGACCAAAGTCCACGGTCAGGTTCGAATACTCATCCAAGGATGAGATCGGCTCGACGCCACCAACCGGCTCAGTCTCGGGATACAGCGTGATCGGTCGCGATTGCAGCGCACCCGTGTCGATCACGAAGCCGTCGGAGACACCAACTTGATCATCGTCGGGATCAACGGGCCGGAGCACGCCGTCAGAGGGCCAGTAGCCCGCCAGCACTGCACCGGGTTGGAAGTTCTCCTCGGCGATCTGCACGATGAACTCGCCCGGAGGCAGGCCCTCGAACACGTAGAAGCCGTTCTCATCAGTCACCACAGAGAGCGGGATGTTGTTCTCCTCGACGACTGGTTCGCCGTCGCCGTCGAGAAGTTCCATCACGACACCTTCGAAGAAGGTCGTCTCCTCAGTGTCGATGCCGGCGGAGTTGTCCACGTCGGACCACACGACACCGCCGAGTTCGAACGGCGGCACCGGCGTGAAGCCGAGGTCAACCGTCAGGTTCTCGTTGCTGTCAGTCGTAGACGGCGACGCCGGGTCGACTTGTTCACCCGTGGGCGCGGTGCCCGGGGTGAGGGTGATCGGTGCGGTCTGCACCGGCTCACCAGCAAACGGATCGCCACCCACGGGGTCGCCGTTGTCATCCGCATCGGTCGGGTCATCATCAGCGTCGGGTGTCGTCCCCGTCGTGGGGTCGCTGTTGCCCTGCGAAGACGCTGTGCCGGCCAAGGGCCCGCCGCTGGCAATCTCCTCAGCGGGGACCTCGACGATGTACTCGCCCGGGGGCAGGCCATCGAACAGGTACTCACCATCGGGGCCCGTGACGACGCTGATGGGTTCGCCGGTGCCATCGACGATGGGTTCGCCTTCTGGGTCCAGGAGGTTCAGTGTGACGCCTTCGATCCCGGGCTCGTCGGGGTCTTGGACACCGTTCTCATTGGTGTCTTCGAACACGATGGAGCCGAGTGCGAGGCGAACGAAGCCGAAGTCGACACTGGTGTTGTCGTTCGGATCATCCGGATCGTTGACATCACCATCAAGATCGGCCTCGCCCAAGGGCTCGTCGAGATCCAGCAGCGTGACGGTCGGGGCGACCACGGCG
>CALKTH010000114.1 GCA_937997485.1 uncultured Acidimicrobiales bacterium
TGGTCCGTAGCCACGGACGAACTGGAAGTACTGCGTGATCAGAAAGATGAATCCGAAGAGAGCGAAGAAACTCGCTGTGACTGCACCACTTGCGGCCGAGAAGCGGAGGTTGCGGAAGATGCGGACGGGAAGCATCGGCTCGTCGGCCCGCAGCTCCCACATCACGAAGCCGACAAGCGACGCCGCTGAAACTGCGAACCCAGCGAACGTGAGCGGCGACGTCCAACCAAACTCGGGCGCCTCGATGATGGTGAAGACGAGGGAGGTGATGGCCAGGATCGAAAGGACGAAGCCCGGCTTGTCGAGCGCCGGGGTCTCGGTGTCCTTCGAGTCCGGGACGATGGCGATCGTCGCGGCGACAGCCACGGCGACCACCGGCAGGTTCACGAAGAACACCGAGCCCCACCAGAAGTTCTCCAGCAACCATCCCCCGGTGATCGGACCAGCGGCGACGGCGAGGCCGCTGACCGCAGCCCAGATGCCGATGGCGGTGGCCCGTTCCTTGGCGTCGGTGAAGACGCTCGTGATGAGCGCCAGCGTGGCTGGGTAGATGAGCGCAGCGCCGATGCCCATCAAGGCTCGACCCACGATGAGTGCGTTGGCCGAGTCGACCGAGCCGGCATAGGCGGATGTGGCTCCGAAGATCACGAGCCCGACGATCAGCGCTCGCTTCCGGCCGTACCGGTCACCGAGACCGCCAGCGGCAAGCAACAGTCCGGCGAACACCAGCAGGTACGAGTCAACGATCCACTGGAGCTGACGAGTCGATGCGCCCAGGTCGACCGCCAGCGAAGGGAGAGCGATGTTCACGATGGTGCCGTCGAGAACGGTGACAAAGGCGGCCACGCAGATAACGGCGAGGATCTGCCAGCGCCGTGGATTCAGTTCGGGAGTTACGGGCGGGAGGGATGACGCCTCTGGTGTGAGCGTGGATGCCATCGGTGTTCCTTTCGTGTCGGTTTCGTCGATCTTGACTCGGACTCTTGGGTGACTTTCCAGTGTCAGGTTGCACTGTCAAATTGGCAATGTAAAGATGACACTTGCCACTGTCAAGACATAAGATCGAATGCCATGGCCGAAACCACATCGAGCGAGACCATCGACTCCACCACGTCGGCCAAGCCGTATCACCACGGTGATCTTCCGGCTGCTCTGCGCGCCGCTACTGCCCAACTCGTCTCTGAGAAGGGAGCGTCGGGTTTCTCGCTTCGAGAGGTAGCCCGCCGAGCCGGCGTCTCTCATGCCGCTCCCGCCCATCACTTCGGCGATGCAAGGGGCCTCCTCACCTCGTTGGCGGCTGAGGGATTCGAGCAGTTGAGCGACGCCCTGGATGCAACCGTTGATGCGGGACCCCGTGACGCCGCCTCTCGGCTCAATCGTTGCGGAAAGGCCTACGTCCGAACCGCGCTGCGGTACCCCGGCCATTTCGCCGTCATCTTCCAACGCGATCTGATCGATCAGAGCGACGAGGCCTGCCTCACGGCCAGCCTCACGGCCTACGGCCATCTCCAGAACACGATCGAAGTCGTTCGAGACGAGCTCAATCCCGAGCTCGACGTCAGCACTGCCGCCACCCTTTGCTGGGCCGGGATGCAGGGGCTTGTCACGTTGGCACCCAAGCTCGACAACGTCTCAGAAGAAACGAACACGAAATATCACTCCCTCGACGACCTCGTCGAAGCGTTCACCGACATGTTCCTCAACGGTGTCCGAGCCCGCTGATCCTCCTGAAGGATTCGTTCTGCCACCTCAGAGTCCGGTACTGGCCGGACTCTGAGGTGGTAGAACGGCGGAAATGGGCCCAGGCCGCCGAAAACCGGGGCCTTGAGTGGATCGGCACGCTCGTTGAGCCTCCAGCGCTGATCTGAGCGAGAATGTCCGGGTGGAGACGGAAGGGGACGCCGCGCTGACCGAACGGTTGGCCTTCGTTTTCACCGACGTCGTGGGATCGAGCAAGCTCTGGGCCACTGATCCCGAGTCCACAGCTCGAAGCTTCGCCATTCACGATGCTGTCGTGCGCAGCTCTCTCCGAACCCACAACGGGGAGATCTTCGGGTGGGCCGGCGACTCCTTTCGTGCCGCCTTCGCCGACCGACGTGACGCAGCGGCAGCGTGCCACCTCATTCATCGTGAGCTGGCCAACGCCGACTGGCGGGGCAACCCCTCGATCTCGGTGCGCATTGGTGTCACTTATGGCCATGCCCTGGCCCGAGATGGTGAGTACTTCGGACCGACGCTGAATACGGCCGCTCGGCTCGAGGAGATGGCCCGACCGGGGCAAACCGTGGTTGCCGCGAACGTGGCGGCGGGGCTCGACGCTCAATCGGTGACCGCTCTCGGGCGCCAGCGGGTGCGAGATGTCGCCGAGGCCATGGAGCTCTTCCAGCTTGGGAGCCAGCGATTCGCCCCGCCGAGGGCCGTTGAGTCAGCGCTCTCCAGCGTGCCCGCTGTCGCCGGCACGATCATCGGCCGAGACCGAGCGATTGCCGAGGCGAGGGCTGGTCTCGATCAACGGCTTCCTGTGGTCGTGGTGGGAGCGGGTGGCGCAGGCAAGACCAGGCTTGCTATCGAAGTCGCCCACCTCGAGATGCGCAACCATCCCGACGGTTGCTACTTCATCGATCTCGCCTCGGTGAGCGAGCACGCCTCGATCGGCCCAGCGATCGCCCGTAGCTGCCGCATCAAGCTCGGTGATGGGGACCCGTTCATCGAGATCGGCGAGCACTTCGCCGATCGCCACGCGCTCCTCATTCTCGACAACTGCGAGCATGTCGTTGCCGAGGCTCAGCACTTCATCCGCGTCCTCCTCTCCCACGCTCCGAGCGTGCGCTTCCTGGCCACGAGCCGCGAGTCCCTCGCCGTGCGGGGCGAACGACTCGTCGCCCTCGGGCCGCTCGAAACTGGCGTAGAGGGCGCTGCGGTCGAGCTGTTCGTGCAGCGAATCCGGGAGCACGTGCCGGAGTTCTCGCCGTCTTGGACCGAGATCGGGCAAATTGCCAAGATCTGCGGACACCTCGATGGCATCCCGCTCGCCCTCGAACTCGCGGCGGCTCGAGCCAGCGTTCTCGGCTTCGAGCACTTGTTGCAAGGCATGGACAACCGGTTCCGCATGTTGTCCTCGGCTCGGGGTGACGACTCGAGAACGCTCTGGGAGACCATCGACTGGAGCTTCGGGCTGCTTTCAGAGCGTGAGCAAGACTTCTTCCTACGCTGCGGAGTCTTCAACGGGTCCTTTGACTTGCCAGCCGCCTCGGCTTTGGTACCGACGCTCGACCCACTCGACGTTGCCGATCTACTGCACTCGCTGAGCCGCAAGTCGCTCGTGATCTCCGAGGGTGCGCTTTCCGGCCGGTTCCGGCTGCTCGAAACCGTGCGGGCCTACGCGGTGCTTCGACTGGCAGAGCGGGACGTGGAGGACGACGTACGGCAGCTCCACCTCTGCCACTACGTGGATCTCGTGGCCACAACCAGCCTTGCCACTGCGAGCGATCTGGATCGGGCCGTCGAGCTCGCTCCCGAGTGGTCGAACATGTCCGGAGCGCTCGAATGGGCAGCAGCAAGAGGCCATTGGCAGGAAGCGGCCCGACTGGCGAGCGGCTGCCTCGGGCTGTGGGAGGACGCGGTACCAACTATCGAGGGCAAGCGTTGGGTGGAGACGATTCTGCCGCACCTTGACGACGATGCTGTCGAGGTGGGCCTGCTCATGTGGGGCCTTGCCCTCTTCGAAGCACAGCTGGACAATTTCGACGCGGTGAAGGAGCTTCTCCAACGACTGTGCGAGAGTCCGTTCCCCGAAGTGAAGGCGAGCGGCACAGCGCTCCTTGGCTATCTCCTCGCTCGGGTCACTCCCCAGGCCTCCTTGCCATTGTTCGATGCAGCCGATGCAATGGTTTGCGAACACGATCTCGACCCAGACCTCCAGATCATGTCCTTGTGGACCCGCGGGTCCCATGCGCTCTACGAGCCAAACCTCGATGAGGCGCATCGCTGCTTCTCGCAAGGATTTGAGCTGGCCCGTTGCGCGCCGCATCGCACCGCAAACACCATCTATGCGGGCCTGTCGCTCGCCACCACACAGCTCGTGCTCGGCCAACCGGCAGGAGCCCTCAACACGCTGAACTCGTATTCGTGGAGCGATTCGAGATGGGACTCCTCGGCCATCCTGCGAGCCGTCGCGCTCCTCGACCTGGATCGGGCAGACGAAGCGGCCGACCTCGTGCTCGGCTTTGCCCGAGCCTCGCTCTTGGGTCGGCTTCGGCGCATGAGCAACGACGCAATGATCGGCTTCGCCGCCCTTGCCCTCCACCGTGGCGATCACGACCACGCGTGGGAGCTGATGCGTCAGGCCATCACGCCTCGCACACCGTTCACCATCGGCTTGGTCGAGGGGCTTGCGGATCGCATCGGTCGTGGCGACGAGCTTCGGGCGCTCCACCGCACTCGCACCAGCTCTCTCGTCGAGCTCGATGCGATC
>CALKTH010000115.1 GCA_937997485.1 uncultured Acidimicrobiales bacterium
CTGGCGCCACGCTCGGTCTTGGCCTGAGCCTTGAGGAAGGCGCTGATGAATTCGAAATGAAGCATTGGATTTCTCCGAAGGTTTGTTGTTCTGACCCCCGGGCTCATGCCTCGAGGTGTAACCAAACCAACGACACAACACGCCCCTCACTTCATAGGCCACCAGCCCCAAATCCTGGGTCAGTCCAGGGTGACGATGCCCATGCGCACTGCCTGGAGCACGGCTTGGGTGCGATCTCGGGCGTCCAGCTTCTGATAGATCGACGCCAGGTGGTTCTTGACGGTCTTCTGGGAGATGTACAGCTTCTCGGCCACCTCCGGCGTGGAGCACCCGTCAGCGATGAGCTGGAGGACCTCCTCTTCACGCTTTGTGATGATCCGCTGAGACTCGGACTCGTTGTCCTGGCGGCGCACCTCGGCCAGCATCGAGGCAGCGAGTCGAGGTGACAGTGCGGTCTCTCCCCCGGCCACGGTCTCGATCGCTGAGGCGATCTCGTCCGTCGAGCAGTCCTTCACGAGGTAGCCGTTGGCTCCCGCTCGGATTGCTTCGGCCAAGACATCCTGATCGGCGTGCATGGTCAGCATCACGATCCGGGTCTCGGGGAGCCGCTCCTTGATCTGTCGAGTCGCCTCGACGCCGTCGAGTTCCGGCATGGACACGTCCATGAGGATCACGTCGGGTCGCAGCGCCATGGCGAGATCCACGGCCTCTGCTCCGTCGCGAGCCTCTCCGACCACTTCGAAGCCACGCTCGGCCATCGAACGTCGAAGGCCCTCACGCAGCATCTTGTGATCATCAGCCAGCATCAAACGGATGCTCGCTGGTGTCCGGGGTTCTGGTCGCCGAGACCCCTGTTGTGTCGTCAATCCTGTGCGAGGAAGCACCGTACGTTTGTCCCTTCTCCGGGTGATGAGTTCAATTCGAGCGTTGCCCCGATACTCGAGGCCCGCTCTCGCATGCCAACGATCCCGTAGGAGTCCACCCGGCCGGCATCGCCAGCGGGGAATCCCTTTCCGTTGTCGTCGACGTCGAGCACTGCTTCTGTCCCATCACAGCGCCACGTGACCGATGCACGTGTTGCTTCTGCATGCCGTTCGACATTCACGAGGGCTTCTTGAGCGATTCGCCACATTTCTCGCTCTTGCAGGATGGGCAGACGCGGACCGCGATCGCAGTCCAATTCGATCTCGATACCGCTTCGTTCAGCGACGCGAGCCGAGAATTCCTCAACGGTGACGGCGAAGTCTTTTTCGGCGTCAACGTCGGTGCGCAAGTCATAGAGCGTGTCTCGGACTTCGCCGATCACCGTGCCCAAGTCGTCGCGCAGATCTTGAATGGCGTTGCCCAGCGGCTCGCCTTGCTCTTGTCGTCGGGCGAGACGATCCAGCTCGAACCCGAGATACGCCAAAGACTGACCGATGCGGTCGTGGAGATCGCGAGCAATACGGGTGCGCTCTTCGTCGGCGCCCACCGTACGAAGCCGAGCGAACCAGCGAGCGTTGTCAATGGCCAGCGCCACCGGGTCCACAAAGCTCTGCATGACCTCGCGATCCCGCTCACCGAATCGTTCCGGGTCCCGGTGCTCAATGGCGAGGAGGCCGATGAGGTTCCCCCGGGCCATGAGCGGTGCGTAGATGGCGGACTGTGACGCTGGTCGCAAGCCAGGGCCGCCCACAGAGAGATCGCTGGCAAGGACCAACCGGCGGGTACGGATGGCCTTGCTGACCGGAGGAGGGAGATCCGACAACCGGAGGTCTCGCCCCAGCGGGAGCGCCGACTTCTTCGCCACCACCCAGGATCCATCCGCTTCATCGACCACGAAGATGGCGGCCGCATCGTGGCCCAGGAGCCCGCGCAGCCGCGACAGCGTCGATTCGAGGACCTCTTCCATGTCGAGCGAGGCGGGAAGCGTCTGGGCGACGCGGTGGAGGTTGAACAAGAGCGCGTTGGCATCCGCCAGGCGCGTGAGCCGATCCATGGCCAGCGAGTGCTGACGGTTGGCCTCGCCGGAGATTCGGCGTCCGTACCCGGCGACGACACCGACGAGGAGGAGCACCACCATCCACTGGCCGGCCGCGGCGAACGCTTCTTGCGTCCAGTTCTGACTCTCGAGAGCGGGGATGGAAACAGCGAAACCGGAAGCTGCGGCAATCCGGATCCCAAAGCCAAAGCCGCGAGCGAAACCCGCCACGATGACGGCGGTGACAAGCGAGAACACCAGCGGTGACTCCCAATATCCCGTCGCCGTGAGTGCGAAGACGTGGAGGACGACTTCCAGGAGGAGGGGAATCACGCTGCGCGTCGAGCCGGTGTCGCGCAGGGGCGTGGTGGTTCGTACGGCGGTGTTGCAAACCACGGCAGCGACCCAGGCCACGACCGTCAGGTTCGAATCGACGAAGGCCCCAGCGGCCAAGGTGACCGACACCATGGCGGTTGCCCACCGGACAGCGAGAATTGCCGGTGCGAACGGAGCGAGAAGATCGGGGTCCTTCCCCGGAGAGGAGCTTGCCCCGCGTCGCTGATCCGTCCCTCGGGCGCGACTTGAACGGCCGCGCTCGGAGAGCGGATGTCTGACCGTCGAGCGGTCCTCGGGGCGATTGACAGTTTCGACCATGCGCGAAGGCGGGCCATTCGGCCCGTGCTCCCTGCATCGGCGGGCGCATCGCCGAGTTGAGTCAGGCGGCCCATTGGGTCACGATGACCCAGTGCGACTCATCGGACTCACCGGCGGTATCGGATCAGGAAAGTCCTCGGTTTCGGCCGAGCTCGTTCGACGTGGCGCGGTGCTCGTCGATGCCGACGCCATCGTGAAGGAGCTTCAGGCTCCGGGCCAGCCAGTCTTTGACGCGATGGTCGAGCGATGGGGTGACCGCGTGGTGGCAGAGCACGGGGGCCTTGACCGCGCTGCGGTCGCCAAGATCGTGTTCAGCGACGAAGCGGAACTGCGAGCCTTGGAGAAGTTGATTCACCCCGAGGTTCGCAAGGAATCGGATCGTCGAGTCAGTGCAGCGGCGGAGACAGACCGCGTGGTGATTCTGGATCTCCCTCTCCTGGCCGAGGCTCGCCTCCACGGAGGCACCGGCCCGGACGGTCGGGGCACCTCGGCCATCGTCGTCGTGGACTGCCCGGTGGACACCGCCGTCAGCCGACTCATCGAGTTCCGGAACTTCAGTGAGGAGGACGCCCGAGCCCGAGTGGCCAAGCAGGCCACCCGAGAGGAACGTCGCTCGATCGCCGACTTCGTGATCGACAACAGCGGGTCTGAGGCTGGTCTCGTGGCAGAGGTCGATCGGTGCTGGACGTGGCTGGAGACGCTGGAACAGACCGTGTGGCCGCCGCCACGCTCGGCTTCGGATCAGCCGGCCTGATTGCGAACGGCGACGATCCAGTCGTCGCTTTCGAGTGCGACGGCCCAACCCAAGGCTTCGCCATCGTCGGAGCGAAGCCACTCAGCGAGCGGTGACTCGGCTTCCCACAGCACGGCATCAGCCTCACGGCGCCCGAGGATCTCTTCGATGTTCTGGCCGAAGAAGAGATCCCGGTGATCGTCGAGCACGTCCTGGGGATAGAAGTCGAACCGATCGTCCACGAACACACTCGCCTCGTCGCCGAAGCGGGCCTCGAGGTAGTTGCCGACGCTGTCCCGCTGAATGAGCATCACGTCGGGATTGGCGACCAGTGAGCGCTCCTCGAGCCAGTCGACCTCTTCGACCGGGTAGTCCTCGAGGTCGAGGGCAGTCGAGCCGACGATCATGGCGCTCACGACAACGATGCCCCCGAGCGCAGTTCCAACGACGGCCTTCGCGATGACACCACGCTCGGAGCCATCCAGATCGGTCTTCCAGACAAGACCGAACGCACTGAACGTGGCCAAGACGAGCGAGGCTGGCCCGAGGTTTCGCAGTGCAAGCAGCGCCATCACCGTCATGCCGAATCCGGGGATCAAGCTGCGCCAGGTGCCGCCGAGACGGGCGGATGCGACGAAGGCAAACACCAGACCAAGGAAGACCCACTGCGTTGGCGAGTCGAATGAGGGAGATCGCCACTCGGCGACGCCCTCCACGGCTGCTGAGTTGCTGATCAGCTCGAAGGGAAAGATCAGCAGCCGTAGGCCAAGCGGATTGATGGCACCCAACGCCGTCCCCGCGAGTGTCCAGCCAAGCACGCTGAGCTCATGCCGAGGCAATGCTCGATCATCGAGCCATGTGCCGACGAGTGTCGCCCCAACGATCAGCACCGCCAGAGGGAACGATCCGTTGCTGTTGACCCAAAGCCACATGACCGGCAAGAGCATCCAGGCGGCTCGCTGCTTCTGCAGCACTTGGAGCACGAACGCCAGTCCGAGCAAACCGAAGAGCAGGGGGCGAGGCGTCCAAAGTGACGCTCCGACGACGACGGCCAAACCGACCAGCAGCACCCGAATGGCTGGGTGCCGCGCCGGCTGGGAGAGCCGCCAGAGCATCCAGGTGATCGTTCCGGTCAAGGCGCCGTGCAAGAGGCGAATGGACCAAAAGCCCACGTTCTCGAAGAGGAGTCGATAGATGACGCTCGGGAGCCAGCTCTGGACCGTCCAAGGCTCGCCAGCGGCAGTTGCCGAGTAGACATCGACGGTCGGGACCGATCCGCTCTCGAGGATGAGCCGGCCTGTCGCGAAGTGCGTCAGAAAGCTGTTGTCGCTGATGACGCGGCTTCCCACGATGAAGCCGACGAGCGCCATGACGAGCCCAATACCGGCGGACACGTCGACGTCGAAACGTGACCGTGATGCCTCCGTTGGCTCAGAACCGGAAGGCGCTGCCTCCGCATTGCGAGCCGGGACGTCTGGTTGACGTTTGATTCGAGGCGGCCGTGCCTTCGTTGGCGCGGGTGACTGCGGCGTCGTCATGCCTCACCTGTCGGCAGGTGTCAGAAGTTTTCGATGATGTTGATGATGGCCGGACCAAGAACCACAACGAAGAGCGCCGGGAAGATGCAGAACACCATCGGGATCATCATCTTGACCGGTGCCTTCTGCGCCTGCTCCTGCGCCTTCTGACGACGCTTCACACGAAGCTCGTCGGCTTGAGAGCGGAGCACGCGGCCGATGGACACACCGAACTGGTCGGCCTGAATCATGGCCATCACGAACGATCGAACCTCAGGCGTGTCACACCGCTCGTCCATGGCTCGCAGCGCGTCGGCGCGGGTTGAACCCGCCCGACTCTCACCAAGCACGCGGCTGAACTCGTCGGACAGCTCGCCCGGGACGTTCATGATCACGCGGTCCAGGGCCTGCTCGAAGCCGAGGCCAGCCTCCACCGAGATGACCAGGAGGTCCATGATGTCGGGCAGCGCTCGCTGGATGGCCTTTTGGCGAGTCTCGACCTTCTTGTTGAGCTGCGAGGTTGGGCCGAGGGCGCCAACCATGACGCCAAGACCGATGAGGGCGTAAAGCAGGATCCCGCTCTGACCCAGCGGGTTGACAATCACATGCAACAGCACCCAGAAGGGAACGAACACGAATCCCAGGATTCGCTGAGCGAGGAAGCGTTCGACTTTGTCGGGCGAGTTGATACCGGCCTGGACGTGCTTGCGACGAACCGACTCGACGTAGTCCGGTGGGTTGAAGCGTCCGCCGAACTTACTGAGCATCTCGACCAACGGACCAGAGAGGCGTTCGCGAAGAGGAACGAGCAGTTCCTGGTCACGGACATTCTCGACCTCGTAGTCGTCAAGTTGCCGCAGTGTGGAGCGCAGCGTCGCCTTCTCTTCGGCCTGTCCAAGCACCGAGAACAGGATCAGCGCAATACCGAGGCCAATGCCACCGGTGAGCGCCGCCGGCCCAAGGTTGGTGAGGATGTCAAACATTGATCGTGATCACTTTCTTCATCCAGGCAAAGCCGATGAGGCTGGCCACGACGCCAAGTCCGAGGAAGATGTTCCCCAGGAAGTTGGTGAAGAGCGTGTTGATGTACTCCGGGTTCATCAGCCACATCACGAAGCCGAGACCGGGAGGCAGACCGCCGAGGAGGATGGCGGACATCTTGCCTTCAGCGGTGAGCGTGGCGACCTCGCCCTTTAGGCGCTCACGGGCGGTCATCGTGTCCGAGACCGTCATGAGCAGCTCGTTCAAGTTGCCGCCGACCTCTCGCTGAATGCCGATTGCCATGACAGCCCAGGCGAAGTCGGGGCTGTTGAGCCGCTCGGCGGCGCTGCCAAGAGCCTCTTCCAGCTCTCGACCCAGGCGAGCTTCGGTCATGACTCGACGGAGCTCGTAGCCCATCGGATCCACTGACTCCTTGGAGACGGCCTCGAGGCCCTGAGGCAACGAGTAGCCAGCTCGAAGCGTGCCAGCGAGAAGTTGGAGCGTGTCCGGAAGCTGCTTTTCGAACGCACGGATTCGTCGAGAGGCCCGGAATCGGACGTAGCCGAGGGCCATCACGGCCACCAGGAACATCGCGATCATGGCGCCCAAGATGCCGCCAAGAAGGAAGAAGCCAAGTGCGCCGCCGAAGGCGATCATGGCGAGGTAGAACGACATCGCCTCACCGGGCCGGAGAGGGATCTTCGCTCGCTCCAGGAGTTCTTCGACCTTGAGCAGGAAGCCGCGATCTTCAGCGAAGCTCTCGGACATTTCGACGGCTCGTTGCACGAAAGCGGTCTGAACGATTGCGGAGTCCTCAGCGGTGAGGTCCGCCTCGTCACCACCAGCGGCGTACTTCGAGAGCAAACCATCAAGCGACGTCTGGCCACCGGCGAACAACTGGCCGAGAGAGAAGACGGCAAGGGCGATGCCGATGAAGGCCAGGCCGATGATGCCGTAGAGGCCCATCGACGTCTGGAGGAAGCTGAAGCGCGAGGGCTCGGGGACAATGACCGGAGTGAGTGCGAGCGTTCGGTTCACGAACTCGCCGGCTCCGAAGGAAACGTCCCGGGTCACTCCAGCAACAGTCAGCTTGACGTCGGAGCGTTCCGCCAGACTGGTCGAACCGTCGTACTGGACGACCAGACGATCACTGGCAACAGCGAATGCCCGCTCGGTCGTAGCGGACAGGTCCGCACGGTCGGTGGCGATGTTCATGCCACCGACCCGACTCACCATTGCCGAGATGTTGGGCGAGCCGCCATCGATCTGGACGTGAACGAGCTGGGCACCGCGTGCGATCAAGGCAGCCTGGGCTCCACCGAGGCTGATGGCAGAACCCGTGTCTTCGCCTGCGGAGATGACCACGAGGGTGCGAATGATCTCGGGGTCCTCTTCAGTGAAAAGCGAGACAGCTCGGTCAACAGCGTTGACGAGAACAGCGCCGCTGCTCACTTCGATGCGACCCACGCCGCTGCTGGCCGCCGCGCCGTCGCTGGTGAGTTTCTGCATCGTGATGGCACTGCTGCCGGCTTGCACGACGCCGACTTCGAGGCCGTTGGGGAGTTGGCGAAGTTCTTGCTGCAGCGTGGAAGTCACCTCGGCGAGAGCGTCGGCACGAACCATGCGCTGGTCCGAGTCGATCACGAACACCAGCTCATGCGCTTGGCCGGTCGCGGCCGCAGTGGTGACCCGCTCGATGGTTCGAGCGACGCCATCTTCGGTGATCGAGACAGCGTCGGCGCCAACGTTGTAGGCGTCGGCGATCATCATCATCTCGACCGGGGCGGTCCGACTGTCCACCCGGTGGATCGTCAACTCGGAGGGGCCGTCCTGAGCACCGGCGACGCCGACAGCCGAAAGGACGAGAGTCAGAATTGCGGCGAGGAGGGCAACGAAGCGCTTCATCGTCGGCCTCGACCCTGCTGTGCGGGCTGCTCGCCGCCGGCGGCCGGGACGCTGAACATCTCCGGGCCGAGACGAATGCCGTGGTCGGCAAGCTTCTGAGCGAACTTCGGGCGCACGCCCGTGGGCTTGAGCGATCCCTTGAATCGACCGCTCTCGTCCACGCCCGCCGAATAGTCGAAGAGGAAGACGTCCTGGAGGGTGATGATCTCGCCTTCCATGCCGGCCACCTCCGTGATGTGGGTGATGCGGCGGCTGCCGTCACGGAGTCGCTGCAGCTGGACGATCATGTCGACAGCGGAGGCGATCTGTTCACGAATGGCTCGAACTGGCAGGTCGTATCCGGCCATGAGCACCAGCGTCTCGAGACGGCTGAGCGAATCTCGTGGGTTGTTGGCGTGCAGGGTGGTGAGCGAGCCGTCGTGGCCCGTGTTCATGGCCTGCAGCATGTCGAGTGCTTCGCCGGAGCGGCACTCCCCGACCACGATGCGGTCGGGACGCATTCGAAGCGTGTTCTTGACGAGGTCGCGAATGGATACCTCACCCTTGCCTTCCACGTTCGCTGGCCGGGTCTCGAGCGACAGCACGTGGTCCTGGATGAGCTGGAGCTCCTTGGCGTCTTCCACGGTGATGATTCGCTCATCGCTGGGAATGAAGGACGACAGCACGTTCAGGGTGGTGGTCTTTCCGGTACCGGTACCACCGGAGACGATGACGTTGAGCTTGCCGACGATGCACGCTTGCAGGAAGCGAGCCGAGTGCACGCTCAGCGTGCCGAAACGGATGAGGTCATCGATGCGCAGCGGGTCGGCAGAGAACTTTCGGATGGTGAGGAACGGTCCGCCAACGGAGAGCGGAGCGATCACTGCGTTCACACGTGAGCCGTCGGGAAGACGAGCGTCACAAAGCGGCGAGGACTCGTCGATTCGACGACCGACCTGAGCCACGATCTTGTCGATGATGCGGCGCAGGTGCATGTCGTCGACGAACGTGACCTCGTCGAGCGTGAGCTTGCCGCTGCGCTCCACGTAGATCTGCTTCGGGCCGTTACACATGATTTCGGAGACGTCGTCGTCTCGGAGCAGCTTGTCGATCGGGCCGTAGCCGAGAATGTCGTCGGAGACGTCCTGAATCAGCTGCGCTTTATCGGCCGCAGAGATCGGGGTCCGCTCGTTGGCGATGGCCGCATGCAACGACTCATGGACGCGCTTGCGCAGTTCATCCTCGCTCATGCGAGTGTCGTACAGGATCGGGCCCAGTTCCTCGATCAGCGAGGAGTGCACGCGATGGCGCAGTTCCTCGATGGCCGGGTCAACCCGTCCTGCGGCGGGGCCGGGACCAGCCGCAGCTGCGTCCTCGCCACTCGCTTCATGCAAACGTCGATAGAGAGACATTCGTCTCGCTCCTTCTCAGATCTTGTTTCGTCAGCCGCCGAAGAAACGACGACGGCCACCGGATGACGACTCCGCTGCTGCGGCCTCACCATCCATGAAGCGATTGGCGAGCTGTTCGAGCGCCTTTGCCACACCAGACTTGGGTGAGGCAACAACGACGGGGACGCCCTTGTTCACAGAAATAGGTACGACGACGTCGGACGGGATGTGCGCTGCGGCGGTGACCTGCAGCGTCTTCTCCACTTCGCCGACGTCGAGCTTGACCTTGCTGTCGGCCCGGTTGAGCACCAGGTGGATCTTCTCTCGCCCGATGTTCAGCAGCGAGAGGGTCGACAGCCCGATCTTGACGTTCTTGATGTTCGGAATGTCCAGGCCCGCAACCAGCACCACGTCGTCACTCGACTCGATGAGCGTGAGCACCACGTCGTTGAAGTAGGCCGGCATGTCGATGATGATGTGGCCGGCGAAGTCGCGGAGCGTGTCGACCAACTGGACCATCTGTTCGCCCGTGATCTGATCAGCGAAGGTGGGCTCGAGGGGCGCGGGAAGCACCCGCAGGCCGGTCTCCTCATGCACGGTCAGCAAGTCGGTGAGCAGCGCGGCATCGAGTCGATCGATTTGGGAGACCGCGTCAACGATGGTGTGTCTCGGCTGGAGCTTGAGCATGACCGCCACGTCGCCGAACTGGAGGTGACCGTCGATCAGCACCACTGGCTTGGCGCTCTTGCGAGCAAGCGACGCTGCCACGTTGGTCGCGACCACGGACTTCCCAGAGCCACCCTTCGTTGAGAAGACCGAGATGACCTTGGCCCGCTCACCTTCGAGCATTTCGAGGGCATCCGGGCCCTCGGGGGCCGCTGCTTGAGGCGCCGGGGCTGCCGGAGCAGCGTGAAGCGTGTCTGCGATTCGACCGACGGTGTCGATGAGTTGCATCTGGTCGATGGGAGCCGACAGCACGTCCTTCACGCCGGAACGCAAGGCGGTCTGGAGCAGTTGTGTCGTGAGCTCGCTGGTCACGAGGACCGTGCCGATCTCGGGGTTGGTTCGCCCCCACTGCTCGACCATGGCGAAGTCATCCGGGCCGGTGCAGGAGGGACCGAGCACAATCACCAGCGGACCGAGCCCGATTCGGGACTCCATCTGGGCCAGGCTCTCGGCCGTGGCGACACCCTCGCCGAACTGAGCCGAGAGGTACTCACGAACCGCTTGGTCAATGTCCACGACCGCAATCGCCGCGCCGCCGAGCGTGTGTTGCTCGGGCGTCGCCGGGGCGGAGGCGGTCTCCTCTTCGAAAGAGGAGAAGTCGTCGAGACTGAAGCTTGAGAAGTCGGTGTCACTCATCGTGGATCTCCGGATGCAGGTGTTTCGGGTGCGGGTGTTCGGCTGCGGTAGTGGTGAAACGAAGGAACCAGGTCAGCCCTGGTCGTCCGCCTCGGCGTCGGAATCGGCTTCGGCGCTCGTGTCGTCCTCGGACGGGGCGGGGGTGACGCCTGCAGGTGCCACCTCTTCTTCGTCGGCGTCACGGGACGGATCGTTCACGGCACCTTCGGGGCCGTACGGCGTCAGGCGGGTGTCGTCCTCCGCCGGGAAGATGATGTCGCCGGTGTCCAGCGGCAGGATCTCAACCGGCTGGTAGGTCGGCGGCACGAGCGACAGGTAGATCTCGTCGGGCATGATCGAGAGCACGAGCTGCACGGCTTCCGGCGGCACGGCGAGGGTGATCAGTCCGCCGGCAACGGGGGCAGCAGCAGCGGCGGCGCCCTCGGCGGTTGCATCGCCCAGGTCGGAGGTGAGGGTCGTCCCGATCGAAAGGATCTCTGCCTTCTGATAGACGTACCGAACGCTGTTCTGGTAGAGCGAGTCCTCGGCGCTACGAGGAATGTTCAGTGCTTCGTAGATGGCGCCGATCTCCGCCTCTTCACCACCTTCGCCCTCTGCACCCTCCTCAGCTTCACCAGGGAAGGCGATGGGGCGGATTGAAAGGATGTTCACGAAGTCGCCGGGCCGCACGAAGTTGGCAACGCCACGCAGCTGGTCGACCTGGAAGGTGACCGTGTGCATGCCATTTTCTTCGAGGCGATCGGTGATGCCGGTCTGCACGATGTTCGGTGCAACGAAGTTGCCCTGAACAACGAAGGAGCGGACCGGCAGGTCCACGACGGCAACGAGGCCGTCGAGTTCAGCACCCGGATCCTTGATGGCGGAGGAGGGGATGTAGGTGACGGGCACCTGCTCCTGAGCGATCAGGCCCTGATTGATGACCTGCTCGATCGGCGTTCCCTTCGGAATCGGGGCGACGACGACCCAGACTGGATTCAGCTCTTGGCCAGCATTGGCCTCAGCTTCCAGTCCCGAGACGTACCTGGACAGCCCGAGAGCCGAAAGGGCTCCGAGCAAGATGGCAACGATGAGGATGACGGTCCGCCGTGAGTTCACGACACTCTCCTGGGTCTACGCCCGATCGCTGGTGTCAGCGCGGGATTTGGATGACTCAAGAGGTTCTGTCGGCGCAAGTCGGTCCCAGGCTTAGAACTTCCTTGCCATTGGGCATAGGCAATATGGCCCTTCGATGATCACCGAGGCCCAAAACCACCGGTGACCGCCCCCAAAAGGGAGCGGCCACCGGCGGTGTCGGTTGTCTGCCACCCGCCTACGAAGCGGATGGTGAAGACAGGAAAATCAGGCTTCTTCGGTCGCCTCGGCTGCGGCCTCGACCGGAGCTTCCTCAACGGCGACAGCCTCTTCGCCCTCAGCAGCAGCGCCCTCGGCGGCAGCGGTCTCGCCGCCACCCTCGAGGTCTTCGTAGTACTCAGCCCACGCAGCTTCGGTCGCGGGATCCACATCGGTTGGGCCGATGTAGTTGCCGTCGGAGTCGAAGGCGTGCTCGCCGAAGTGCTCCTGGTACTCCTGAGCCACGACGCCACCCTCGGCAGCCTGCTTGATAGAGAGGCTGATCCGGCGACGCTGGAGGTCGATGTCGATGATCTTCACCCACAGCTCTTCGCCCGGGGTGACCACCTGCTCGGGAAGGTCGACGTGGTGAGCCGACATCTCGGAGATGTGGACCAGACCCTCGATGCCGTCGCCCACCTGGACGAAGGAACCGAACGGCACCAGCTTGGTGACACGGCCGTAGACGAGCTCGCCCACGCGGTGGCTCGTGGCGAATTCCTGCCACGGATCCTGCTGGGTGGCCTTGAGCGAGAGGCTGATGCGCTCCCGGTCGAGATCGACTTCGAGCACCTGCACGGTGACTTCGTCGCCGACGGCAACGACCGAGCCGGGGTGATCGACGTGCTTCCAGGAGAGCTCGGACACGTGAATGAGTCCGTCCATGCCGCCGAGGTCGACGAAGGCGCCGAAGTTGACGACGGAGCTGACCACACCGCTGCGGACCTCGCCGGGCTGCAGGTTGGCGAGGAAGTCTTCGCGCTGTTCCTTCTGGGTCTCTTCCAGGAAGGCACGGCGGCTGAGCACCACGTTGTTGCGGTTCTTGTCGAGCTCGATGATCTTGGCATCGAGGCTCTTGCCAACGTAGGGCTGAAGGTCGCGCACTCGACGGAGCTCCACCAGGGAGGCCGGGAGGAAGCCGCGAAGGCCGATGTCGATGATGAGACCGCCCTTGACGACCTCGATAACCGGGCCGGACACGACGCCGTCGCGTTCCTTGACCTCTTCGATGGTGCCCCAGGCACGCTCGTACTGCGCCCGCTTCTTGGAAAGGACGAGACGTCCTTCCTTGTCTTCCTTCTGGAGAACGAGGGCTTCGACCTCGTCGCCAACGGTGACGACTTCGCTCGGATCGACCGCATTGCGGATCGAGAGCTCACGGGAAGGAATGACGCCTTCGCTCTTGTAGCCGATGTCGAGGAGGACTTCGTCCTTGTCGACGCGGACAACGGTGCCGGTGACGAGCTGACCATCGTCGACGGAGACCATCGAGGCGGTGTACGCATCGTCGAGGGAACCTTCGAGATCGTTGAACACGATCTGGCGAGGCACATAAGTCTCTTCGGAGCCGACGGCTTCTTCGAATTCGGTCGTTGGTGAGTCGGTTGCGGGTGATTCAGTAGTGGACACGGAGGTAGGGGACCTTTGAGGTTTCCAACGGTCTCGATCAACGGCCAAGGTGGTCGTGAGCGAGGCTCCGCAGGGGCGGGGACTATCCCAGCCAACTCTTGAGGCTACCTGTGTGTTCGGCCTGCGGCCACCTTGTCGGTGTCTCGACGGGCAATCAGCAAGAACTCGGGGCGGTCGAGTGACGGCGGGCGCGCTCCGTAGTCGCCGGGGGTGACGCCGAAGATGTGTTCTGGTGTCAATCCAACGATGCGAGCCAGGAGCCGAAGTTCGCGAGGGGTGAAGCACGTCGTCCAAAGATCAGCGGGGGCGACTTTTCCGGCCGGATCACGCACTTCGGTGTGCTCGTGGTTCACGCCTGTCCGGGCATCGAAGGTGTCCTGATCCTCCAAGTACTGGAGCTGGAAGTAGGCGGAGAAGGCAGACACCGCCACGCGACCGCCCGGTCTCAGCGCCTGTTTCATGCCTATGAGAATCGGCTCGTCGAGCTCACGATGCGGCAGTTCGTCTTGCGCTCCCGCTCCCCCAGCCAGACCGAAGGCGCCCTGACAGAGCGAAATCACGGCGTCGAACGGTCCAGGGAGACTGTCGACGATCGAGGACTCTCGGGCGTCTCCGACGACAAACCGGGCGCCACCTGCGCCCGGCCCCTGCAAGCCGGCGGTCTCTGCAGCGGCGTTGGCCAGCTCCACGAAGCGTTGCGACACATCGAGCCCGGTGACATTGAACCCCCGCTCGGCCAAGGCCAACGAGTGGCGGCCCGGGCCACATCCGATGTCGAGCACTCGCTCGCCTGATTCCAGCTCGAGCATGTCGATCAGCGCGGTGACCTCGTTCTCCGTGCCTTTGGTGAACGAGTAGCGGTGGTAGGCCTCGCCCATGTGCTCGGCCATGGCCTCGAACCAGTGGGGCACGCGTCAGTCCTTGGCGTCGGCCCAGGTCGCGCCAAAGCTCATGTTGAGTTCCAGCGGTACGGCGAGATCGAAGGCGCCGGACAGAGCCTCGGTCACCACGGCGGTCGCCGCTTCGGTCTCGCTCGGGGGCACTTCGAGGATCACCTCGTCGTGGACCTGCAGCACCACTCGACTGGAGAGCTCGGCGTCATCAAGCGCGCCGTCCAGACGCACCAGCGCGACCTTGAAGATGTCGGCCGCCAACCCCTGAATGCCGGCGTTCATCGCCTGTCGCTCTCCGGCGAGCCGAATGTTGGTCCGATCGCTCATCAGCTCGGGAATCTGACGCCGGCGTCCGAACAGTGTCTCGGTGTACCCCTTCTTCCTGGCTTCGATCACCGTGGCGTCCATGTACGCGCGGACGGCGGGGAAGCCTTCGAAGTAGGAATCGAGAATGCCCGCCGCCTCCGAGGTCTTGATGCCCAAGCGCTGGCCCAGTCCGTAGGCCTCCATTCCATAGGCCAGGCCGTAGGAGACCATCTTCGCCTTGCTCCGCTGCTCGAAATCGACCTCGTCCGCCTCGATCCCGAAGACCCGAGCAGCGACCGCTCGGTGTACATCGGTGCCTGATGTGAACGCCTCGATCAGCCCAGGATCTTGGGCAAGATGAGCGATGCAGCGGAGTTCGATTTGGTTGTAGTCGGCCACGAGGAATTGCGTTCCCTCAGCTGGCACGAACGCACGCCGGAAGCCCCGACCCATCTCGCTCCGCACGGGGATGTTGTGCAGGTTTGGGTTCTCACTCGACAGCCGACCCGTTCGGGCGACGGTTTGGTTGAAGGTGGCTCGAATCCGGTCATCGACCCCTGCCTCCGCCAACAGCCCGGTTCCGTATGTTGACCTGAGCTTTTCCACCTCTCGGTAGCGAAGGAGGTGATCGATGATCGGATGTTCACCGCTCAGCTTCTCGAGCGTCGCTTGGTTCGTGGAATAACCGGTCTTGCCTTTCTTGCCCGGCTTCAGGCCAAGGTCCTCGAACAACACCTCACGAAGCACCTTCGTGGAGTTCACATTGAACTCGCGGCCAGCGTCTTCCTGTATCTGTGCGGCAAGCGTGGTGGCCTCAGCCGTCATGTCGTCGTTCAGCTTCTGCAATTCTGCGCGGTCGATACCGACCCCTGCGTGCTCCATCCGGGCCAGCACGCGAACCAGCGGCACCTCGACGTTGGCGAAGAGGTCGATCACGCCCTCGCTGACGATCTGATCGATGAGCGAGGGAGCGACGTGAGCGACAGCCAGCGCTTCCAGCGCGGCGCGGGCTGACGGCGAGACGGTGTTCTCACCAAAATCGAGCTGGCCCTCGGGTGGGCCATCGTCGGCAGCCAAACGGAACGGGGTTCGGCTCGCAAGCAGTTCCTCGAGGGGGTAACTCCGGCCACTGGGGTCGAGCAAGTAGGCGGCCAACATCGTGTCTGCCATCAGGCTCTTGCCCACCGGCACGAACTCGACCAGGGAACGAAGCAGCGGCTTGGCGTCATGCGTCCAGAAGCCCGAAGGCCCGCCCGACACCGAGCGATCAACCGAAGAAGCCAGCATCTTGGCGACTGGTGCCGGCATGTCCGGCAGCGGGACCCAGCCAACCTCGCCTGCTTCGGCGTCGACCACGATGGCGATACCGGTCAACACGCCGCCGTCTCGGCCAGCGGCCAGCGCAACCGGCTCGCCGGAACTCAGCAGTTCCTCCCAGCGAGCATCAGATACCTCGACGACGGTGGCCACGAGCTCGCTCGAGGCCGCATCCTCGGCGATCGGTGCCGCCGGGCCCCCGTAGTGCTCGCCCACGGCGAAGCTGGCCAGGAGTCGATCGAACAAGGTGCGAAATTCCAAGAAGTCGAAGAGATTCTTCACCTCGTCGACGTCGTAGCGCTCGGGATGCATGAGCTCGTGAATCTCGCGATCAACGGGTGCGTCTCGGACGAGGACCATCATCTCGACGTTGGAACGGGCCTGCGCCTCGTTCTCTTCAAGGTTCTGGCGCAGCTTGGGCGTCTGATCGGCGGTGTGCTCGTAGATCCCCGAGATCGACCCATAGGTGTTGATCAACTTCGCGGCAGTCTTCTCGCCCACTCCGGGGACGCCGGGAAGATTGTCCGACGTGTCGCCACGGAGCGCCGCGTAGTGGACGTAGTCCGACGGCTTCACACCCGTGCGCTCGAGGATGCCGGCCTCGTCGTACAGGGCGTAGTCGGAAACGCCGCGCTTGGTGTAGACCACCTTGATGTAGGGGTCTTCGACGAGCTTGTAGCTGTCCCGATCGCCCGTGACGATCAGGACGTCGACCTCGTCGGCTGCCGCTCGCGTCGCGAGGGTGGCAATGATGTCGTCGGCTTCGTAGCCGGGAAGATCGAGAATCGGGAGCTTCAGCGACTCGATGACCTCGCGCACGATGCCCATCTGTTCCCGGAGCGTGTCCGGGGCCTTCTTGCGATTCGCCTTGTACTCGGGGTTGGCATCATGTCGAAAGGTTGGCTGCGGCAGATCGAAACACACTGCGAGGCCGTCCGGTTGGTGATCGCGCACGAGGTTGATCAGCATCGAGGTGAACCCGAACACCGCATTGGTCACCTGCCCCGATGCCGTCGCCAGGTCCGGCGGCAGCGCATGGAAGGCGCGGTACGTGAGTGAGTTTCCGTCAACGAGCATCAGCGTCGGCATTGGACCTGACGCTAGCCAGCCGGTGTGACAGCCGCTCAGGAGCAGAGCGATTCGACCGGGAGCGCAGATCGGGCCAACACGTGAGCCACGGAGCGGGCGGAGGCCACGTTCAGGTGAAGCCCATCGGTGTACGTCAGTTCGAGTTCTGCGGAGCGCAGATCGAGAATCGGAATGTCGAAGCGCGCTGCGTACGCCTCGGCCACCGCCTGCTGATCGTCGGTCATTCGACCGTTGTCGGGCAGGAAGTAGAAGACGACCGACCGGCCCTCTCCTTGCAGATCCTGCAGCTGTTCTGACAGCACAGGGTCCAATTCGGGGGCGAGGACCGTGGTGTGCGCTGAATCGAAGCGAAGGCACGTAGCTGCTACCTGAGGAGCGACGTCTGGATCGGAAGTTCCAAGCCCACCGTCGCGGCGCGTCTTGAGCTGGCTGTAGAGAATCGACGAAGGTCGGGACTCTGCCCGCAACGCTGGGAAGACGGAGTTGAGCTGACCGATGGGTCCATCGATCGCGTCGAGCAGCGTCGAAGCGTTGTCGCCGCGCACCCGCTCGAGGAAATTGGCCTCGATCAGAACAACCGGAACGTCGATGTCAGTCGCCACCACAACGTCGAGCCCGGTCGTCGGTCCCTGGCCATCGAGCCCGACCGTGGCGAGTTCGAAGCCACTCTCGCTGAGGAAGGACTCGTGCATCCGAGCCGTCAGCGAGGATCCGACGACCACGGCATCGAGCTTCCCGCTTCGCTGTGCGGCGTCCTGGACATGAATGAGCGACGACTGCACCCCACTCTCGGCAAGCAACGCAACCGGGACAGCGCCCGAGCTCAGAAACTGGCCGTAGAGAACAGAAAGCAATACGCCGATCACCACCGGCATCGCGGCCAAGCGGAAAGACCAACCCGATGCCTCAGCGGCGTCAGAACTGGAAGTAGATGAAGTCACCTGACACCCCCGAGTTGGTCGAGACGAGGAACACAAGAAGGCCGAGGAACCCCAGCTCGGCATATCGGAGGACCGAAGTCCGTCCAATCGGTTGCGGGGCAACGCTCGAGGCACGAGACCGCTCGAAGCCGAAAGCCCACAGGTGATACCCGATCACGGGAACGGAGAAGAGCAACAACCCGTAGACAGTTTGCCGTGGAAGGCCGCCACCGAACGGATTCAGGCCGATCCGGGCCTGCACCAGGGTCTCGAAGAACTGCCAGGAACCGGAGAAGTCCGGCGTGACGAAGAACAACCAGAGAAGCGAAACGACAACAAAAACAACGAGAGACCGGACACCGTCCACCAACGCGCTGCCGACCTGGGTTGGGTTCGGCCCAAGCAGCGCTCGCTCGACCGCCAACAGCGACCCGTGGGCAAAGCCCCATACCGCGAAGTTCAGATCGCCGCCGTGCCACAGCCCTCCCAGTGTCATCACGATCATCAGGTTGAGATAGGTGCGGCCAACGCCTCGGCGATTCCCGCCGAGGGGGATGTACAGGTACTCGCGGAGGAACGATGACAGCGAAATGTGCCAGCGGCGCCAGAACTCGGTGATCGACCGGGAAATGTACGGGCGATTGAAGTTGACCGGCAGGTCGTAGCCGAAGAGCGCTCCGAGGCCGATCGCTATCAGGCTGTAACCGGCGAAGTCGGCGAAGATCTGGCAGCTGTAGCCGAAGATGAGCAGCAACAGGTCGGTCTTCGTGAGGCCGCCGAACTCCCCTTGGGTCAGCGCCGCCGTGTGCTCGTTGAGGTTGTCAGCGACGACCAGCTTCAAGAAGTAGCCGTACACCAAACTCTTGACCACCGTCTCCCAACGAATATCTCGGATCCGGTGAAGCCCAATTTGTGGGAGGAAGCTGCTGGCCTTGACGATCGGTCCGGCGATCAGCTGGGGAAAGAAGCTGATGTAGAGCGCTACGGCGACGAAATAGTTCAACACACCCTTGTCTCGGGCTTGCCCCAGCGCAGATGCGAGGTCGTCGTTCCGCCTTCCTGCGTCAACGATCAGCGAGATCCCCTGAAACGTGTAGAAGCTGATGCCAATGGGCAGTGGGATCGAACTCGCCGACTCCTCGAAACGTGCCGGGAGAAGCAGCTCGGCAACGAGCAGTGCGTACTTAAAGAAGCCGAGAGCCAGCAGATTGATCGTCACCCCGGCTCGGACGATGGTTCGCCGCTGCGCTTCGGTCGTCTCGGCCCGAATCAACCTCGAGGCGAGCAGCGCATTGGTTGCCACCATCGCCACGAGGAGAATCGACAACCGAGGGTCGCCGAACGAGTAGAACACAAGACTGGCGAACAAAAGAAGGGCCGACTGAGCGCGCTGAGCGAGGCCGGAAGGGACAACTCGTGTCCACCCAACGAGATAGAACCCCGTGAACGTGAGCGCGGCGAGAAGCGCGAAGCCCGCCGATGTGAACAGCATTGGGCCGGACCTTACCAGCGGCCAACGCGCCCAGATCCTTTGTGGAGGGGTCTGGGAAGGCGGCTACGGAACGAGCGTGCCGTCGAGGATCGATTCGGCCACGTCTTTCATCGTGCTCCGCTTTGACATTGCGCTCTGCTGAACAAAGCGAAACGCGTCGCCCTCACTCAGGCCGTGGGCGTCCATGAGGGTGCCCTTCGCCCGATCGACGAGCTTGCGAGTCGCCAGCTGCTCGGCGAGCGACTCCGCCTGCTCGGACAGTGCCACCAACTCGCGGAACCGGGCCTGCGCCAGCTCGATGGCGGGCACCAACTCGTTGCGGTGGAAGGGCTTCACGACGTAGGCCAGAACGCCAGCGTCTCGGGCCTGTTCGATGAGATCCCGCTGCGAGAAGGCGGTCAGAATCACCACCGCCGCCAGCTGATCCGTCAGAATCGCACGCGCCGCTTCGAGTCCGTCGGTGCCGGGCATCTTGATGTCCAGAATGGCAACGTCGGGCTTGAGTTCGGTGACCAACCGGATGGCTTCGGCGCCCTCGGCAGCCTCGCCCACGACGATGTAGCCCTCGTCTTCGAGCGTTTCCTTCAAGTCGAGACGAATAATGGCCTCGTCTTCGGCAATCACGATGCGAGTTTCTCGGCCTGGCTCGATGGTCATTGGGCCTCTGCTCCCGTTCGGAGATCCAGCATCTGGTCGAGCAACTCGTCCTGCTTCCGTTCAAGTTCGATCACTCGGGCAGACCAGCGATCGCGGTCCTTTTGCAGCGTCACAACGGTGCGAGCCGCGTGCCGGTGCTCATTCGTTGATTGTGGCGTCTCCGACACCATGGAGCGAAGCCTGGCCTCGTCTGCGCTGTCGGCGAAGTGGCGGATCTGTTCATCCAGAACTCGCACCTCTTCTCGTGCCGCTCCGATCTCCGGCGCCAACGAAGCGAGGCGGCGTTCAATTCCTCTACGTCGGTTCGACAAGCGGGAGATGATTCGTGCCATGTGGTGCCCGGAGTGGGACTTGAACCCACACACCCTTTCGGATAACGGATTTTGAGTCCGTCGCGTCTGCCAATTCCGCCATCCGGGCGGATGTGCGAACTCCTGAGTGTAGCGCCGAAGGGGGCTACGCTCGCACCATGATTTCCGGAGCCGCCCAGTCTGTCATCCGCCTCCTCGCCCTTGCGGTTGTGGCCATGATCGTGCGCGAAGCCGGACTCCGATGGAACGATCGCACCGAGCCCTGAACGGCCGCGCTCTTCGCGTCGAGCGACACGTAGGCATCCTTGCTCAAATCTTCGCTCGAAAAGTGAAACCTCTTGGCCGACCCGCTGGTCTGAATACGCAATGAGCTCTGTGATGACAGCCTTCACGTTCCCCGGCCAAGGTTCTCAGAAGCAAGGAATGGGTGCCTCATGGCAGTCCCATCCCTCATGGGAGCTGGTCGAGGAAGCCAGCGATGCCTCCGGCCGAGACGTCGCGCACCTTCTGTTGGAGGCGGACGATGAAGAACTCCGTCACACACGGAACTCCCAGCTCTCCACGTATGTGATGAGCATGATGGTTCTCGATGCGGTGGAACGAACGGGCATCGAGCCTGCCTTCCACGCCGGACACAGCCTCGGCGAGTACTCGGCGCTCACCGCCGCCGGCACCTTGAGCTTCGAAGACGGCGTGGTCCTCGTGACCGAGCGCGGCAATGCCATGCAGGCCGCCGCCGACGACCAAGACGGCACCATGGCCGCTGTGCTCGGGCTCGACGACGACAAGGTCGAGATGGCCTGCCAACGCACCGACGGCGATGTCTGGGTGGCGAACTACAACGCCCCGGGCCAGGTTGTCATTGCTGGCTCGCCGGAAGCGATCGAAGCAGCTGCGGTCCAAGCCAAAGAACTGGGTGCGAAGCGAGTGATGCCGATCAAGGTCGGCGGGGCGTTCCACACCCCCTTCATGGCTCCGGCTCGAGATCGCTTGAAGAAGGCCATCGTCGATGTCGAGCTGCGTTCGCCGAACCGGCCGGTCTTTGCGAACGTCGATGCACTGCCTCACCCTGCTGGCGAGGACTGGGCGCAGCTCATGGGTGCACAGCTCACCAGCCCGGTTCGCTGGCGGCAGACGCTGCACAACCTCGAAGAGGCGGGCGCAACCGTCATGCTGGAACTCGGCCCGGGCACGGTGCTCACCGGCATGGCCAAGCGAACGCTGTCGAATTCGTCGAACATTTCGGTCTCGTCTCCTGGCGACGTCGACCAGCTGTTCGAGAAGCTGGCCGGCGCATCGGAGGCAGGACCGGCGCGTCTTGAAGGCGAACACCTCTATGCCGTCGAGCGGCTCGTCGTGAGTCCGAGCACCGGCGTCTTCACGCCCCGTGCCGATCTCGACCTCCGAGACGGCGCCACCGCGATCGCCGCCGGACAAATCGTCGGCACCGTCGGCGAGATCGATGTCCGCTCCCCGTTTGAGGGACAGCTGCAAGGCATGTTGGCCCTCGCTGGCGAGCGAGTCACCACCTCCCAACCCATCGCCTGGCTCCGGACGGTCTGAGATGAGCACCCCGACGAACGGCTTCCGACTCTCGGGAGTTGGTTCCTACCTGCCCGAAAAGATCATCACCAACGCCGATCTCACGGCGTCGATGGATACCAGCGACGAGTGGATTCGGGAACGGACTGGCATCGGCCAGCGCCATGTCGGGGGCACCACCTCCGAACTCGCCACGATCGCCAGCCGCAAGGCGATGGAACGGGCCAACGTCGGCCCGGAAGACATCGACCAGCTGCTCCTGGCCACCACGTCACCAGATTTCATCTGCCCCGGCACCGCTCCCGAAGTTGCGTACCAACTCGGCCTCGACTGCGGAGCGCTCGACATCCAGGCCGCCTGCTCGGGCTGGGTCTACGGCCTGATCATGGCCAACGGTCTCCTCCTCCAAGGCATGAAGAAGATTCTGGTTGTTGGCGCCGAGGCGCTCGACCAGATCACCGACTACACCGATCGCAACACCGGCATCCTGTTCGGCAACGGTGCGGGCGCGGCGGTTGTGGAGACCGACGAATCCCGTGCGGGAGATCTGCTCTCGTGGGACATGGGTGCTGCGGGCGAGTACGTGCACATTCTCTACGCCGAGCACGGTGATGTGCTCAAGATGGACGGCCGAGAGGTGTTCCGCCAAGCGGTCACTGCGATGCAGCGCTCGGCGGGCAATGCGCTGGAGCGGGCGGGACTCACTGCTGCGGACATCGATCTCGTGATTCCTCACCAGGCGAACGTGCGCATCGTCGAAGCCGCATGGAAGCGCCTCGGCTTCTCGATGGATCAGACGGCGATGCGACTCGAAGAGACAGGCAACACGTCGGCGGCGTCGATCCCTCTCGTGCTCGACAAGGCGCTCGACGAGGGTCGACTCCAGAACGGTTCCACGGTGATGTTCCTCGGTTTCGGTGCCGGCATGACCTGGGCCTGCACCATCGTTCGATGGGCAGGCGAAACTCGATGACCGACACACCACGCGTTGCCTTCGTCACCGGCGGCTCCCGCGGCATCGGCCTGGCCTGCGCCCGCCAGCTCGCAGCGCAAGGACACTCGGTCGCCGTTGGCTCACGTAGTCAGCCCGCCGATCTCGACGATGGCCTGCTCTGGGTCGCCTGCGACGTCACCGACGCTGACAGTGTCGATGCTGCCTTCTCCGCCGTCGAGGAAGCGTTTGGTCCAGTCACGATCCTCGTGGCCAACGCCGGCATCACCAAAGACACCCTCGTGCTCCGTATGAGCGAGATGGACTTCAGCGACGTTGTCGATGCCAATCTCGTGGGCGCATTCCGAGTCGCCAAGCGTGCGGTGAAGGGAATGATGAAGGCCCGTTGGGGCCGCATCATCTTCATGTCGTCGGTCGTTGGTGCCATGGGTCAAACCGGCCAAGCGAACTACTCCGCGTCGAAGGCAGGGCTCGTTGGGCTCGGTCGCTCGCTCGCCCGCGAGTTCGCCTCACGGAACATCACCGTGAACCTCGTTGCCCCCGGCCCGATCGAGACCGACATGTTGAGCGCCCTCGGGGACGACACCAAGGCCGCCATCGTGAGCGCCGTGCCGCTGGGCCGTGTCGGTACCACTGACGACGTGGCCGCCGCCGTCAGTTTTCTCGCATCAGAAGGCGCCGGTTTCGTGACTGGCGCCACCATCCCCGTCGACGGCGGCCTGGGAATGGGATGATGACAAGAGCGATAGATTGTTCGCCATCCAGCGACATTACGTCGTCGGAATTCGGTTCAGGAGGAACCAGTAGTGAGTGAAGAAGCCAACTTCGAACGATTCAAGAAGTGTGCGGTCGAAGTGCTGTCCGTTGAGGACGCCAAGATCACCAAAGAAGCCCGATTCGCCGAGGATCTCGACGCCGACAGCCTCGACCTCGTCGAGCTCGTGATGGCGCTCGAGGAAGAGTTCGACGTCGCCGTCGATGAAGAAGAACTCGACGGCGTCGAAACCGTCGGTGCCGCCTACGACTTGGTCGTCGGCAAGCTGACCTGATGAACATGCGTCGAGTTGCCGTGACCGGCATCGGCGTCGTCGCACCTTGCGGTGTGGGCGTCGATGCGTTCTGGGCCGGGTTGCACACCCAGCCTGGAGAAGGAGACATGAGGAGCTTGGAGGACTGGGATCCGTCCCCGTTCTTCGACAACCCCAAGGAAGCTCGACGCTCCGATCGTTTCGCCCAGTTCGCCCTTGCTGCTGCAGCAGAGGCCCTTGAACAGGCAGGCGATCTCGCCATGAACCCCTCCCGTGCCGGTGTTTTCATCGGCACGGGAATTGGTGGCATCACAACCACCGAAGAACAGATCGTCAACCGGCACGTCAAAGGCGACCGCAGAGTCTCCCCCTTCCTCGTTCCGATGATGATGCCGAACAGTGCCGCCGCCTCGGTGTCTATGCGTCATGGATTCCAAGGAGCGTGCGAAACCACCGTCACTGCTTGTGCCGCCGGCACCCACTCGATCGGCAATGCGGCCACCTTCATCAAGGCTGGCCGAGCCGATGTGATGTTGGCTGGCGGTTCGGAAACGCCGCTGACGCCAACGGCGCTGGCTGGCTTCCGCAATATGACGGCGATGACCAACCAGGGCATCTCGATGCCGTTCGACGCTCGGCGGGATGGTTTCGTCATTGCCGAGGGCGCAGCGGTGCTTGTCCTCGAAGAGTACGAACGTGCGGTCGCTCGTGGGGCAACGATCCTGGGCGAGGTGCTCGGCTCAGCCAGTACCGCCGACGCCCACCACATCACGGCCCCCTCCCCCGGTGGAGCGGGCGCAGTGCAGTGCATGGAGCAAGCGCTTGCCGACGCTGGCATCTCTGCCTCCGACATTCGCCACGTGAACGCTCACGGCACGTCGACGCCAAAGAACGACGAGGCCGAGGCCGAGGCTCTGGCCAAGGTGTTCGGAACCGAGAACGGCCCGGTCGTCACCTCGACCAAGGGCGTGACCGGCCACGCACTCGGTGCTGCTGGCGCCCTGGAAGCCGTGGCGATGCTGCTGGCGATCGAGCACAAGAGCATTCCGCCCACGATGGGCTGTGAGGCCGTCGATCCCGCTCTGCCGGCGATCGATGTTGCGCTCGGGGAGGCACGTGCCTGGGATCCGGGTCCGTGCATCTCGAACAGCTTCGGCTTCGGTGGTCACAACGGATCCGTCATCGTCGCTCCCGCCAGCTGACGATCGGCACCGATCTCATCGACGGAAGACGGCGCAGGGCGCCTTGTCGCGTCTCAGCCGGCGTTGGGGGCAGCCAGCACCACCATGAGCTCGGCCTGGCACGCCAGCTCTCCCTGGACCGTCGCACGGCCTGAGCCTCGGCCGCCCCGTGAGCCGATCCGGCTGAACGTCACCTCTAGATCAAGCGTGTCGCCAGGCACCACCTGACGTCGGAACTTGACCTTGTCGACCCCACCGAAGAAGGGGATCTTGCCAGCGTGCGTGGGATCAGCGAGAGCGGCACACGCGCCCACCTGAGCGAGTGCCTCGATCATGAGAACACCCGGCAGCGTCGGCTGGCCTGGGAAGTGGCCGGGGAAGAAGTACTCGTCTCCCGTCAGCGTCCAACGGCCGGCCACGCGCTCCCCAGGAACGAGCTCGGTCAGCTCGTCGACCAGAAGGAAGGGCGGTCGGTGAGGGAGCAAGTCGATCGGCAGCGGCAGGCCTGCAGAGGTCATTCGCCGAGCGTAAACGAAAGACAACACCCCGAGGCGGTTGCCTCGGGGTGTTCTTCATTCGGTACCCGCGCCAGCAGATACCCACCTGTTGTGTGCAGGCGATTGCGTCCGAGCCAGAATCCCCCCGGCTTCGATCGCTGCCTGCACGTCACGCCGCATCACGAAGGAGGCGGGGTGTCTCCCTTGGCGTACGCCTTGAGCTTGGCACCAGCGGTGATCTTCACTGCGGTCGAGGCCGGAATCTGGATCTCAGCACCCGTCTGCGGGTTGAAGCCCTTGCGAGCCTTGCGATCGACCTGCTCGAACGACACCATGCCGGGAATCGTGACCTTCTGATCGCCTGCGGCAACCGCACGCGAGATCTCGACGAACATGGCATCAATGACGGCGCCGGCGTCCTTCTTGGACACACCGGCACGGTCCGCTACTGCGTCCACCAGCTCGGTCTTGTTCATGACGAACTCCTCTCAATTGCTCCCCGAGTATCGGGGAACCTGCCCCCGTGCATCGGGAAGCAACGACCAGCAGAACACTGGAGAATCACAATGTCAAGGATTTCCGGCCTGGGCGGGCCCCATTCACCCGCATGGATACTGGCATCGAGCGTCTGCGCACAAATCACAAGGGGCGAAAGATCCGGACCCCAGACAGCTCGTGAGGGACGTCACGGCTGGTTGATCATTGCCGTGCTGGCGTGGTCGAGATAGCCAGCGATGGCCTCGCGAATCTGATCAGCCAGTGGCGGATGGGGAATGCCGGCGAGTGCGTGATCGAGCCCCGCCAACATCAGGTCGAGCCAGGCGTCTCGTTCGGGCTGACCGATCGCGAACGGGATGTGGCGCATGCGGAGTCGGGGATGCCCGCGCTCTTCGTTGTAGATGGAAGGTCCACCCCAGTACTGCATGAGAAACAGCGCTGTGTGCCGACGGGCTTCAGCGAGATCTTCTGGATACAGAGGACGGAGCACGTCATTCGTCAGAACGGCGTCGTAGAAGTGGTCGACCATCGCCTCGAAAAAGCCGGCGCCACCCACCGCGTCAAACATGGAGATGGTCTCTTGGCCGGAGTCGCTCATCGGGCCGAGGATAGGATGCGGGAATGCTTGCAGTGAGCTTTCGGTTCCGTTCCTCATGGTGTTGCTCATGACCCGCCCCGCGACAGATGCACAGGCAGCGTTCGAGCTTCACGTTGTGCCCGAACTCGAGATTCTTTACCGGACAGCGCGCTCGCTGACTCGGTCTTCAGCTGATGCCGAGGACCTCGTGCAGGACACCTTGCTTCGGGCCTTTCGTGCCATCGACCGTTTCGACGGCCGCTACCCCCGGGCATGGCTTCTCACGATCATGCGCAACGCCAACATCAATCGTGCTCGCAAGAAGCGACCCGATTTGTTGGATGACCCAGATCTCACGTTCGAGCGGTCCACAGACTTCGCTGAGAACGAGGGCCCGGAGGAGATCGTCGTTGAACCGATCTTCGACGCCAGCGTGCAAGCCGCCTTCGAGGCACTGCCGGAGAACTTCCGAGCGGTCGTCGAGTTGGTCGATCTGAAGGGCCTCTCGTACCAAGAGGCGGCTGATCGCATCGATGTTCCTGTTGGCACGGTGATGAGCCGCCTCCACCGAGCGCGCAAGCGCATTCGCGAAGACCTTCGCGAACACGGTCTTGATTCTGAAGGGAAGTTGCCGTGATCCGTTCCATCTTCAAGCGCAAAGGCCTGTCGTGCGACGACGTCATGGAGGTGCTGCAGAGCTACCTCGATGGCGAGACCGACGCTGCGACCGCTCGAGGCGTCGCCGCTCATCTCGACGACTGCGTCGATTGCGATCGCGAGTCCACGGTTTTCAAGAACATCAAGGTCAGCCTCGCCAGCAACGCGGCTCCGGTCGACCCTGACATCATGGCCAGCATTCGGGCCTTCTCCGACCGCATCACCAGCGGCGAGATCGAGTAGCACCGAACCCCTCCTCCCCACGGGGTGGTCTCGAATCGCAGTACCCACACGCGTCGCTTCGCGTGTACTCTTTCCGAAGTGTTTCTCCTCCTCGACCTCCGACTTCTGGGCCCGACCGCCTGACTCTTTCGCAAGAAAGAGGGTGCGCGTCGGGTCACGTCCTGAGAGTCCGAGTCGATACGAGAAGTAGAAGAAGCAAAGAGGATTGAAGTCATGAGCAACCACCCCGCGGATCGAGCCCCGATCCAGTTGCAGTCAGCCAACGCCGCCGCCGGTCGCATGCCGATCAACAAGTATGCGGCCTACCCGCAGGTCGATCTCCCCGATCGAACCTGGCCCGACCGCCCGATCACCAAGGCGCCGCTTTGGTGTTCGGTTGACCTGCGAGACGGAAACCAGGCCCTCATCGAGCCGATGGACCCCGAGCGCAAGCGGATGATGTTCGACAAGCTCGTCGAGATCGGCTTTTCCGAGATCGAGGTCGGTTTTCCGTCGGCGTCAGACACCGACTTCGAGTTCGTGCGCAGCATCATCGAAGAGGGTGCCATCCCGGACCACGTCACGATCCAGGTGCTCACTCAGGCCAGGCCTGAACTGATCAAGCGCACCTACGAGAGCTTGGTCGGCGCCAAGCAAGCCATCGTCCATCTGTACAACTCCACCTCCACGGTGCAGCGTCGAGTCGTGTTCGGACTGGACGAGCAGGGAATTATCGACATCGCGGTCGAGGGTGCACGCCAATGCAAGATGAGCGAGGCGATCACCGAGGGCACGCGGATTCGGTACGAGTACTCCCCCGAGAGCTTCACCGGCACCGAGCTCCCGTTCGCCAAGGAAATCTGCGAGGCGGTCATGGACGTCTTCGAGCCGACGCCCGAAGATCCGCTGATTCTCAATCTCCCGGCAACGGTGGAGATGAGCACGGCGAACATCTATGGCGACATGATCGAGTGGTTCGATCGGAACATCCGGGACCGTGACTCCATCGTGCTCTCGCTGCACCCGCACAATGACCGCGGCACCGGCGTCTCAGCCGCGGAATTCGGCGTTTCTGCTGGTGCGGATCGCGTCGAAGGCACGCTCTTCGGCAATGGGGAGCGCACCGGCAACGTCGACATCGTCACGCTGGCCCTCAACCTCTTCAGCCAGGGTGTCGATCCGGAGCTGGACTTCACTGACATCAACGAGAGCCGCCGGATCGCTGAGCACTGCAATCAGCTTCCAGTTCATCCTCGCCACCCGTATGTGGGCGACCTCGTCTACACCGCCTTCTCCGGCTCCCATCAGGACGCCATCAAGAAGGGCTTCGATGCGATGGCGGCCACCGGCCAGGTTCTGTGGGAGGTTCCGTATCTGCCGATCGATCCCAAGGATGTTGGCCGCACGTACGAAGACGTGATCCGGGTCAACTCTCAGTCCGGCAAGGGAGGCGTCGCCTATTTGCTCAAGTCGGAGCAGGAGCTGGACCTCCCCCGCCGGATGCAGATCGAATTCACTCGTGTGGTGCAACAGATCACGGACACGACCGGCAAGGAAATCAGCGGCGACCAGATCTGGACCGAGTTCCAGGGGCACTATCTCTCCGCCACCAAGCCCTACGAGCTGCTGTCGTTCTCGACCTCGCAGAACGCTGCCGGCCAGGATCGTTCAACGATCAGCGCAGTGATGCGCACCGATGGCGTCGAAACCACCTACGAGGGTGAAGGAAACGGCACAGTCGAGGCATTCGCCAACGCCTTGCGGGGGGCAACGGGTGTCGACATTCGCGTGCTCGATTACCACGAGCACGCCATCGGCGCCGGTGCAGATGCCCGAGCCGTGAGCTACATGGAGATGAAGGTGGACGGCACGTCCCTGTGGGGCGTCGGCATGCACACCGACATCCTCACCGCCTCGTTGCGAGCCATCGTCTCCGCCGTCAACCGCGCCGTTTAGGGACGCCGTCGAGCGCGCCGTCAACGGACGGCTGCGTTCTGCCCTTGTCCAAGCCCGTCGTGGCACCGTTACCTGTCGCTCTGGCGACAAGTAACGGTGCCACGGGCGTTGGGGGCGAGAGCGCGAGGGGCTTTGATGAGCGGGCAGGGTTAGAGGTCGATGAGGACCTGGTCGGGCTGGTAGGTCGACCAGGAGAACCAGAACGTGTCGAGGTGCGGGACGCCGGCGAGCTGTTCGCCCTCGAGCGGTCCAGCAGTGGCTCGGCCGAGGATGTCCCAGGTGGATCCGGTCTCGGCGTCGATGAAGGTAGAACCGTCCTTCGTGAAGGTCAGCTCGGTGCCATCGGCGGCGGCGGCCACGTACACACCGGTCTGGCCCACATCACGGCCATCGCCGATGCCCGATTGCTCCAGCGGTGAGGCCAGCCCGCCGGTGTGGAACGCCACGAGGTTTCGTCCTCCCTCGGTGACCGGAACCACGCCTGCGGCAGCCACATCCTCCAGCAGGTAGCCAACAGCTCCCTGATCATCGATGATCCCGAGCACGCGGGCCTTGGCCGCGAACTGATCGTCGATGGGTTGCGAGATGAACGGCGAGATCGGATTCGTTGTCTCGTCGTCGTAGCCGACGTACGGATTCTCGCCGTACGGACGGTTGTGGCCGGTGTTCGGGCTGAGCACCCTGCCGTCGGGGAAAGCATCACGGAACGTCCCAAACCCGGTGGTCTGAGCGGGGATCAACGTGAGTTCGGCACCGGCGTAGTGCCCCACCAGGCCCTGACCTGTGAAGTGGGCCCAGAGACTCTCGGTTTGCCGATCGAACATCACCAGGGCGGACTGGTACAGCTCGCCCGAGGTGCCGAAGTCGAGCACCCGGTCGCCAAGACGCCGGTCGAAGACCAAGGCCGAGTTGCACAGCGGGCAGTACGTCACGGAGACAGGGACGCCGCCCACCTCGTCATTCACGATCTCGTGCCAGATCAGAATCTGGATGGGGTACGCCCTGGCGTCGCCGTTGATCTCCAGCACAACCACGCCCTCGTCGTCGTTCTGGAGGAACGTGACGTCACCGACGTCCAAGAACTCCGGGTCATCGATCGGCGGAATCCCATCGGGACCAGGGCCGCCGCTCACGATGTCTGACGGGTCGACCACCGGTGGCGGGAACGCAGCGTTCCCCCGGTCCGATCGAAGGGCCGAGGCCACGGGATCTGCGTCGTAGTTGACGATGCTGTAGTCGAAGTCTGTCGGTTGGTTCGAAGCCTCGCCATCGCCATCGGCAGCATCCGGGGCGCCGTCAGCACCGGTCTGGACACCGCTTGTGGACTCGACGGCATCGCCGGTTGCGTCTCCGCTGTTGGAGCTGCACGCGGCGGCGAGGATGGCGAGAGCAAGGACAAGGGCGAGGCGACGCATGGGGACGAAACCGCACCATGGGAAGCTGGCATTCCCGCCGGGCCAGAAGTTCAGATTTCGATCCGCTGACCGCCAACACCCGTGAAGCGGCTCAGCGGGCGCTGCATCCTGAGCTCCCACCACCGGGGATCACGAGCATGGGCATGGAAGTGGTCCGGCACCTGTCGCATCATCCGGTCGATCGTGAATCCATCAATGCCGAAACGCTCTTCACCAACCTCAGTGAGACGAGCCAGGGCGTGAGCTATCACGTCATCGGTCGGCTCGGGCCCGTGACCGTGGGCAACGACCATCGGTACCCCACAGGCTTCACAGTCCGCCACCCAGCACACGTCGTCTTCGACGTACCAGTGGGTGAAGCGATCCGCCCGGCACAGCTCACACGCCGGATCGGACTCAGGTGCGGAACGTAGTGTCTCGTCGTCCATCAGCTGCTCGAGCCGCAGCAATGAAGCGCTGGACTTTCGAAGGGTCTTTGATACCGGGGCGAGCCTCGACACCGGTGGCCACATCGACGCCCCACGGCCGAACCAAAGCAATCGCCTCCGCCACGTTGTCGGGGTGCAAGCCTCCGGCAAGAAGGAACGGTCGATCAATGTCTCGATCTTCCAAGGTGCGCCAGTCGAATGCTTCACCGCTCCCCGGCTCGGGCGAGTCGATCAGTAGCCGAACGTCGCCGAAGGCCGAGAGTCGGTCCAACGCCGGGTCTGCGGCCGAGAAGGCCCGGAAGACGGTGGGCACTCGCTCGGCAACCCACCGCGTGTCCTCGGCCGATTCGTGGCCATGAAGCTGCACTGCCCGGAGACCAACCTTGTTGGCGATCTCCACCACTCGTTCCTTGGATTCGTTGCGGAAGACACCGACCGTGAGCACCTCGGGTGGCAAGCGCCGGACGATGTCTCGAGCCGTGCCCGAAGAGATTCGTCGTGACGACGTGGCGAAGATCATGCCAATGGCGTCCGCTCCGAGCCCGGCAGCCAGCAAGGCGTCGTCCTCGGTGGTCACGCCGCAGATCTTCACGAACACGTTCAGCTCCTCAGGCCGCTCGAAGGGCAGCAACCGCTGCCGCGGGCTCGCCCGAACGTACCAGCGCCTCTCCCACCAGAACAGCGTGATACCCGGCCTCCCGCAGCACAGCGGCATCGGTAGGTCCTTCGACGCCGGACTCAGCCACGCGAACGACACTGCGGGGCAGAGCCTCGCCCACTCGCACGGCGCGATCGGTGTCGACTTGGAAGGTCACGAGGTCGCGTTGGTTCACGCCGATCAGATTGGCACCGACGTTCATCGCCCGCTCGACCTCTGCCTCGTCGTGGGTCTCGACGAGTGCATCGAGTCCGAGACCGCGGGCCAGATCATGGAAGTCCCGCAGTTCGCTGTCGTCGAGAGCGGCAACGATCAGGAGCACGGCGTCCGCTCCCATCAGCCGGGTATCAACGACGTCAAGCGCCGAGACGGTGAAGTCCTTACGGATCACGGGGATTGACACCGCCTCCCGAGCTGTCCGCAGATCCGAGGCTGATCCGCCGAAGTACTCCTCATCGGTGAGGACCGACAGGCACGTCGCCCCTCCCGTCTCGTAGGCCGCGGCCCACTCAGCCGGATCGAGGCCAACGTTCAAATCGCCCTTCGATGGTGAGCGGCGCTTGATCTCGCTGATCACCCCAAGGCCGTCAGCCTGAGCAAGCGCAGCACGGAACCCCCGGGTTGGGGGCAGCCGAGCGGCTTCGGACACGAGTGCGTCGACGGAGCGCGAATCTGCAGCAGCAGCGGTGCGATGGGCAGCGAGGATGGCATCCAGGTATGTGGCCATCCCCGAACGCTAGAGGTCCATTCCCTTGGCCACGACCGGTTCCAGAATCGAGACCTCGGGCCGGCCTGCGAGGACGCCCTTGCCAAGTGCTCCCATGGCAACCTTCATGCGCTCGCCCTTGCCGTGCACGGCCAGCGCATCAGCGTCGGTGTAGAGCTCGAAGAAGTAGAAAACGTTGCCGTCGTTGGGATCGACATGCGCGCTGTAGATCTCGAGGCCGCTTTCCTCATCGGCTGCGGCGATGAGATCGCCCAGCTTGGCTCGCAATTCGTCCGCCATTCCCTCGGCTGCGGTCAACTTGGCAATGATGCTGATCTTCGACATGCCGGCCGACACTAATGACCGCCGCGCCAACTGTCAGGTTCGCCCCGGTTGGGCGGGCCTCTTCACCCACTCATCACATTCGAGATGTACCGTCAACCCTCGAGATGAGCGATCTGTCCCCACCCTCCCAACCGATGACTGGCTCTGCTGCGACGCGGAACGGCACACGGGTCGTGGTCGTCGAGGACGAACCTGACATCGCCGATCTTCTCTCCCTCTACATGGAGCGGGAGGGATGGGCGGTGCACCGTTGTGGCGACGGCGCCTCAGCGTTGACCACGATCCGGGCCCGTCAACCCGACTTCGTCGTTCTCGACATCGGTTTGCCGGGCGATATGAACGGCCTCGATGTGTGCCGAGAACTCCGCCGCACGAGCGACGTCCCGGTGCTGTTCCTGACCGCTCGTGACGACGAGATCGATCGGCTCCTCGGCTTCGAGCTCGGGGCGGACGACTACGTCACCAAGCCATTCTCGCCTCGCGAGGTGGTTGTGCGGATCAAGGCCGTGCTCCGGCGGGGCGAAGCTTCCCAACCCGAACGGTCACAGTTCGAGTTCGGCAACGTTCAGGTAGACCGCACTCGGCAAGAGGTCCTGGTCGACGAGAAACCACTGGCGCTTGCCACCCAGGAGTACCGCCTGCTCGATGTCTTCTGCGACAACCTCGGCGCTGTGCTCAGCCGACAGCAACTCCTCGATGCGGCGTGGGGTCCGGATTGGTACGGCGATCCCCGAACGGTCGATGTGCACGTCCGTCAACTCCGACGCAAGCTCGGCGACGATCTTCCGCTCGTGACCGTGCGAGGCGCCGGCTACCGGTTGGCCTGACGTGCAGAAGCGACTGACACAGACCCTCGTTGCGGTCGCCCTCAGCGCAGTGCTCCTGGTTGGCGCTGGCGTACTTCTTCTGGCCACGCTTGGAGCCAGGGACGACGCCCGGCGACAAGTTGAGCAGCAGCTTGTCGCCATTGCTGACGTGGCGAATACCACCGGTGATCGGGAACGGGCCGACAATGCGCTGGTACGAATCGCCGAAGGGTTCGACGTCAGCTCGGTCACCATCGTGCGAGTGAGCGATTCGGGCCGGGTCTCAGAGCTGAGGGGACGTCCCGATCGCGACGGTCCGGCACGTGAGGACACGATCCTCTCCCTCGACGACAAGGACGTCAACGCCTTCGACGACGGAGAATCGATCGTCCTGGACACCGCTGGCTCTGTCACCGGCTTGCGTCGCCTTGATTTCGTGGATGATCGCCGGGGTCCGGAGAATAGGGCCAACCTCGATCGAGCACTCGGTGTCCTCGTTCGGCAAGACATCGCCACCATCGGCTCTCAGGCCGGTCGGTGGTTCCTGTTCTCCGGTGCGTTCGTGGTGCTGGCCAGCATCATCGCTGCCTGGTGGTTGGCTCAGCGCTTCACAGCCCCTGTCCGAGCTGTGACAGCGGCCACCGGTTCCATCGCCGATGGTGACTTGTCAGTTCGCGTCGCTGTCGATCGAGATGACGAACTCGGCGATCTCGGCGCCTCGGTGAACCGCATGGCTGGCGAGCTCGAGCGAGGGCGGGCCATGGAACAGCAATTCCTTCTCTCCGTCTCTCACGACCTGAGGACCCCACTCACCGCCATCGCGGGGTACGCCGAGGCACTCGTTGACGGCGCTGTGGCTGAGCCGCAACGGGCGGGCGAAATCATCAGCCATCACGCTGGACGCCTCGATCGCTTGGTCGGGGACTTGCTGGACCTCGCCCGACTCGAGTCCCGTCAGTTCCGGCTCGAGCCTCGTCCGATCGACCCGGTGACCGCTGCCCGCACGGTCGTCGAGAGCTGTCAGCCGACTGCCGTGGCTCACAACCTTTCGATTCTTTTGGATGCCCCCGCCGATGTGGTCGGCACGATTCATGTCGATCCGGATCGGTTGGGCCAGGTGCTGTCCAACTTGGTCGAGAACGCTGTGAAGTTCGCTACAAGCATGGTGACCGTGCGAGTCACACCACTCGGCGGCGAGATGTCGATCCAAGTCATCGACGACGGACCCGGCATTCCGGCCGACGACCTCCCCCATGTGTTCGAGCGGCTCTATGTCACCCAGCTCAAGCCCAAGCGAGCAGAGAACTCCAGTGGCTTGGGACTCGCCATTGTCCGAGAACTGGTCGCTGCCATGCGCGGCACGGTGACAGCGAGCGCGACCGACGCTGGCACCATCATGACCCTGACGTTCCCGGCGGCAGAACCCTCAGCAGCCGATCACGCGCCTTCGAACGTCACCATCTGAGCGGGCGTCTGCCCGCCGGCCACGTCCACGGCAACATCGAGGGGCGGTTCGTTGCCTCGGGAGATCGATGCGAGGGCCACCACCTCTCCCCCGGCGGCCACCGCCGCTCGCGTGATGCTGCCTACTGCGGCGCCATCAAGCGTGACCGCAGCCCCCGCCAAGGGAACCGCACCACCCTGCATGCGGAGAAGGCGCACCTTGCGAGGTGTGTTGTTGCCTCGCGAGTCGACCCTCGCCACGAGTTCCTGCCCGACGTAACAACCCTTAGTGAAATCGACTGACCGGTCCACGATCTCAGCCTCGGCGGGGATGGTCTTCTCCCCCAGCTCGGCGCCCATCGCCGGGATGCCGTGAGCGATCTCGAGAGCCAGTAGTGCCTCCGAGGACGCTTCAGAGATCCCGGCCGGCAGCTCAGCGTCATGTCCGAGGAGGTCGATGCCGCTGATCCCCGGCCAATCGAAAGCGATTGCCGCGATCTCATCGGTCGAGCCGATCTCGGGCAGACCTGGACCTCGCAACGCCACCCGAGGCATCACCGTCAGCTCAAACGACGCGTTCGTTCGCAGCTTGAAGCGCTCAAGACGCTCGAGCGCCCCGGCCCCTGCCCCTGGGTCCATGTCGAGCCAAAACGTCTCGTCGGCTCGACGCGTGATGCGATGCCAAGCGTCGATGCGCCCCTGCGGGGCCAGCAACAGTGACCAAGCACTCTCGCCGACACCCAGTCGCTGAACGTTCTGGCTGAGCTGACCGTGCAGGTAGCTGGCAGCGTCGGGACCGTGAACAACGATCACGTCTCGTTCGTCGAGGACGCCAGCGGCCGTCTCGATGAGAAGCGAAGAATCGGAAGAATCGGGCGAGGACATTTCCGCAGTATGGCGCGCTCGACCCAGGGCCATTCGGTCGGACAAGAGATAGACAACAGGAGCGGGCGCCGCACGAGGCGTCATCGTTGCCTCCCCCATGCTCTTTCCGACGTTCACGTTCGCCTCCTTCTTCCTGATCGTCTACTGCGGTCACATGCTGCTTCGGTCGCGTCCGCTCGCATGGAAGATCGGCATCCTGGCGGCGTCCTATGTGTTTTATGGGTGGTGGAACTGGCGGCTCTGCGGCCTGATCGTCCTCTCCACCGTGGCCAACTGGGCGTTCGCCAAGGCGATCGCCGAACGACGCGGCAGAGCCCGAAAGAACACGGTGCGGCTGGCCGTGACCGCCAACCTCTCGATGCTGGGCTTCTTCAAGTACCACCACTTCTTCGTGGACTCGTTCAATCAACTCTTCGGCGAAGCGGCGCAGCTGCCGTTCGTCGATGTGCTGCTGCCGGTCGGCATCTCCTTCTACACGTTCCAGGCCATCAGCTACGTGGTGGACGTTCACCGGCGCGAGATCACCCCCGCTCCTTTGCTCGATGTTGCGGTGTATCTCGCGTTCTTTCCTCAGCTCGTTGCCGGCCCAATCGTGCGAGCCAAAGAGTTTCTGCCTCAATTGAGAGGTGAAACGGGCCGGGGTGATGCCCCGACTTCGAACGTCGTTGACGTGTCCGAGGCTGCATGGTTGATCGGACGGGGCCTCTTCAAGAAGGTCGTGATCGCCACCTACCTCGCTGACTCCGTGGTCGATCCTGTCTTCGCCGCACCGAACTCGGCTGGCCGGCTGGAGCTGTTTCAGGCGATGTACGCCTATGCCATCCAGATCTACGCCGACTTCTCCGGCTACACCGACATCGCCATCGGCATCGCGCTGCTGCTCGGCTTCCGCTTCCCTCAGAACTTCGATGCGCCGTATCGAGCCCTCTCGATTCAGGACTTCTGGCGCCGCTGGCATATCACGCTGTCCAACTGGCTCCGGGACTATCTCTACATCTCGCTCGGTGGCAACCGAGGCGGTTCACTTCGCACGTACCGGAACCTGATGCTCACGATGGTCCTCGGCGGCCTGTGGCACGGCGCGGCGTGGACCTTCGTCGTGTGGGGCGCAATTCATGGCGGAGCGCTTGCTGTCGAGCGGGCACTGACGGGACGCCGACCCGAAACGACACGTGCGAGTTCCACCACCGACAGGAACGTCAACATCTCCACGGTGCTCCGATGGCTGGTGACGTTCCACGTCGTCTGTGTGGCCTGGGTGGTCTTCCGAGCCGAGAACTTCGCCCAGGCCGGAGACTTCTTGACGGGCCTTCTCACCGCACCCCTCACGGGGTCGCTCAACTGGCTCGCCGTGCTCGTCATTCTTGCTGCGTTGGGCGCCCAGCTGATTCCGCGAGACGTTGCGGCACAGGTTCGCCAGTGGAGCGCCGAGGTGGATCCGCTGGTGCAGGGCGCCGCTCTCGGTGTTTGGATCGTTCTCGTCGCTCTGCTGGGCCCCGAGGGTGTCGCACCCTTCATCTACTTCCAGTTCTAGGCCTCCCGTGCTGGAGAAACCGCTGGATTCAGCGAGAATCGCCGAAATCGTGGGCAAATCGACTGCTTGACACCTACCCGCCCCCCACGGGAGCCCGCCGGTGGGTACCGTGACGGACAGTGACGTCGACTCGCCCGGAACACAGCCTCGGACGCCCTTCGTTGATCCGACGCCAGAGCATCTTCTCCGAGGATGCTCCCGGTTCGTCCAGCGTGCGCCGAGTCTTCGGCGGTCTGCTCGTGTGCTTCCTGGTTGCGGGACTGCTCGGATCGGGGCGCCTAGTCACCATGGCCGACCGGCAGGAGTTCGGCCCGGCACGCGATCGGTGGCTTGCGCTTGCTCATGGAATCGATCGCGTCTCGTCCTTTTTCTCGCTCGATCGACCGGCCGATGCGGTCGAGTCGGCATTGGGTCGGTCCTCAAGCTCCTCCACGGTTGTACTCGGCGCACTCGCTGTCCTCGACCCGGACGTCGAACCACTCAGCCCCACCGTGCCGCCCTCAGCTTCCCCAACCGCCGTTGCACCGTCGACGGAGACGACCGAGCCCACCACCACCGCATCCTCAACGACCGCAACCTCGGACCCGACGACGAACACCGCCGCCAGCCCAACCACACAGGCTCCCACCACAACGACCACGGCACCACCAACGACGCTGGCCCCTACCACAACCCTTCCGGTCTTCGGTCAGGTCTCACCCGCCGCACCGCTTCGAGTCTGGCTTGGCGGTGATTCTCTCGGCGAATACGTCGGGAGTCGGATTCAGCACCGCGAGGCCGACCTCGGGCTCACACGCATCGAGCTCGACTATCGAATCTCGACAGGGCTCACCCGCCCCGACTACTTCGACTGGCCGGCCCGGCTCAGCGAAGTCATGCAAGCCGAGGAGCGGCCCCAGGTCCTCGTGTTCATGGTCGGCGGAAACGACACGCAGGACATGCAGACCGAGGGGTCCTATCTCAATCGAAACACCGACGAGTGGTACGCCGAATACCGGACTCGCGTGGCCACGATCATGGATGTGGTCGCGTACCCCGATACCCAGCTGGTCTGGATCAACTTGCCGCCCATGAAAAGCTCGCTGCACCAGGAGATCGCCGGTCGCATCAACTCGATCCTTGGCGAGGAGGCTGCTCGTCGCCCGTGGGTCAGCGTCTCCGACATCGTTCCACTCATGAGCGCACCCAACGGCGGCTTCACCGAGTTCCTCGATGAACCGAGCGGCGATCGCACCATTCGTGCCCGGGCCGCCGACGGCGTGCACATCACTGCCGACGGCAGCCGTTGGATCGCCGAAGCGGTCTGGGCCTACGTCGAAGCCTCATGGCAGTTCATCGACGGGCCCCTTGCCGAGGGCAACGCCAGCTAGCTCAGTCCGATTGACGGCGTGCGGTCATCCGGCGGGCTGGTTCGACCGCAGCCAAGAGGGCCTTTGCCTTGTTGGCGCACTCCAAATCTTCGAGCTCGGGATCGCTGTCGGCCACAACGCCAGCCCCGGCCTGGACCGATGCTCGCCCGTCCGGGTCACAGAACATCGTTCGGATGGTGATGGCGGAGTCGAGATTGCCGCTGAAGTCGAGATATCCGACGAGTCCGGCATAGGGGCCGCGTTTGACCGGCTCGAGCTCGTCGATGATCTCCATTGCCCGCACCTTTGGCGCTCCCGAGACGGTGCCGGCCGGGATCGTGGCCCGGAGCACGTCGATGACGCTGACCTCCGGCCGGAGATCGCCTTCGACCTGGCTGGTGAGGTGCATCACGTGGCTGAACCGTTCCAGAGTCATCATCTCCTCGACGCTCAGTGATCCGTACTCGACGACTCGTCCAAGATCGTTGCGAGCCAGGTCGACGAGCATGATGTGCTCCGCCTGCTCCTTCGGATCCTCGACGAGCTCAGCAGCCATCCGACGGTCGTGCTCATCGGTTCGTCCACGGCGACGGGTACCGGCGATCGGCCGCGAGATCACGCGTCGGTCTCGAACCTGCACGAGTGGCTCTGGGGAGCAACCCACCAGCGTCACATCAGGCTGCCGGAGCAGATACATGTACGGGCTCGGGTTGATCTGGCGAAGCACTCGATACACATCGGTCGGATCCGCGTTGAGATCGAAGTCGAACCGTTGGGACAGGACACACTGGAAGATGTCGCCGGAGCGGATGTACTCCTTCGCTGCTTCGACGGCGCGCTGATAGTCGCCGCTCGGCATTGACGAGACGACGTCGGGCAGCACAGGCTCGGCACTGGGTGGTTCGAGCATGGGCTCGTCGATAGGGCGAGCCCCGTCGCGGGCCAAGTCATGCAAGCGAGAGACGGCATCATCGTAAGCGGCGTCGATCGTGTCGTTGTCAGCGTCGGCGGGAAGCAAGGCCACCGCCACGAGCGTCACCCGTTGGCGCCAGTGATCGAAGACCGCCATCTCGCCGATGACGTCGAGCACAGCATCCGGATAGCCCCGATCATCGGCCGGGGTGTGAGGCAGATGTTCCACTTCGCGCACGACGTCATAGCCCAGATATCCCACCATCCCGCTGGTGAGCGGCGGCAGGTTGGGAAGAGAGGGACCGCGATACCGCTCGAGCAGCGTTTCGATCGTGGCCAACGCACCCTCGGCCAGCGGGAGATCGTCGTCGGGCAGGCTGCCCCGGATCTCGATCTCTCGGCCTCGAGCCACGATCGATGCGTGGGGTCGGCGGCCGACGAAGCTGAAGCGGCTCCATCGCTCTCCGTTCTCGACGGACTCGAGCATGAAACCCGGCTCGTCCCCAACCACTCGCAGAAATGCCGCCATCGGCGTGACGAGGTCGGCCAGGAGCTCCTGGGTAACCGGGATCGCTCGATACTCCGATGCGAGGGTGTGGAAGTCGTCTCTGCTCGTGATGCCGGTCATGGCGTTGTCTCCGGCCCGAAGGCGTTGTGGAAGCAGGAGTAGCGACCGGTGTGGCACGCTCCCCCGCCTCGCTGCTCCACGATGAACAACAGCGTGTCGCCGTCGCAGTCGTAGAACGCTTCCTGGATGTACTGCTCTTCGCCTGATGTGTCGCCCTTGCGCCACAGCTCTTGACGCGAGCGGCTCCAGAAGATCGTGCGCCCCTGCTCGAGCGACAGTCGGAGGCTCTCGGCGTTCATGTACGCCATCATCAGCACCGATCGAGTGTCGGTGTCTTGGACGATGGCGGGCACGAGCCCGGACTCATCGAAACGGACGGCGGCGAGTTGGCGGTCGTCGGCGCTGATCGGCACACCCAGCTGGTCGGACATCTGGCGACTGTAGAGGACTAGAGATACAGACCGGTGTGAGAATCGTCGAGACGCTTGGCGGCAACGGCATGGATGTCGCGTTCGCGCAGGATGATGTAGGCGGTCCCACCGACTTCAACCTCGTAACGATCTTCGGGGTTGAAGAGCACTCGATCGTTGAGCTCCATGGAGCGGACGTTCGGGCCGAGGGCCACCACGACGGCCCACGTCAGACGCTTCCCCACCTCTGCGGTGGCCGGGATGAGGATGCCCCCGGAGGATTTACGCTCAGCGTCGGCACCTTCGAGCTGCACGAGGATCCGATCGTTGAGCATCTTGATCGGGAGTTTGTCGTCCTGAGTGTTCTCGGCGGTCACCCGAGGAACGCTACCGTGCCGCCTCATGCCAGACGACGGCGCTGTCACCCCGATCACACTCACCACTGACGATGGTCTTGCCCTACAGGCCGAGATCTCCACCGTCCGCGAACCTCGAGCAGCCGCGGTGCTGTGCCATCCGCATCCTCTGCACGGCGGCAACATGCATGCGTCGGTCATTGGACAGCTGTTCAACGCCCTCCCCCGGATCGGTGTGACGTGTCTTCGGTTCAACTTCCGGGGTGTGTCCGGATCCGAAGGCACTCATGGCGACGGGGTCGAGGAGAAACGAGACGTTCTCGCTGCGCTCGAACATCTCGCGTCGGCCGTACCGGCCCAATCGCCATGGCTGATTGGCTGGTCGTTCGGAGCGGACGTTTCTCTCGCCGTCGATCACGAACGGCTCGCTGGATGGGTGGCCATCGCTCCCCCGCTGCGTATTGTCGACCCGGATGCCATGGTCGCCGGAACCGACGAACGGTCCGTCTATCTCCTGGTTCCGGAGCACGACCAGTTCAATCCGCCTGCTCGGGCCATCGAAACGACTGAGGACTGGGTGAACAGCCAGCTGCGAGCCGTGGCCGGAGCCGACCACTTCTTGAGTACCGCGTTGGGTGAAATCAACGACGCCGTCGGGAATATTCTTCTCGCTGAGGCCTAACCAAGCGCATTGACGCTGGGGATTGCCCGACGGGCACGAGCAACGATTGGTTCGCTACTCGTGCTCCGCTATTCGGGCGGCCGAACCCTCACGCCAGATGCTGCGAGCGCCGTCTTGGCCTCGGCCACTGAGGCCTCGCCGAAGTGGAAGATGCTGGCGGCCAGCACTGCCGTCGCTCCCCCCTCGATCGCGCCGGGAGCGAAGTCCTCGACGCCTCCCACCCCGCCCGAAGCAATGACGGGGACGCGAACGGCGTCTGCGACTGCCCGGGTCATCTCGAGGTCGTACCCATCACGCGTGCCATCACGATCGATCGAGTTCACCATGATCTCGCCGGCGCCGAGGTCAACAACCTTGCGCACCCACTCGATGGCGTCGATGCCGGTGCCTTCCCGGCCGCCCTTCACGAAGATCTCGAAGCCCGAGTCGAGTCCCGGGGTGTCCGTACGCTTGGCGTCGATCGCCACGACGCAGCACTGCGAGCCGAACTCGTCGGCAATCTCGGCCACGAGCTCGGGGCGAGCGACGGCAGCAGAATTGATGGAGACCTTGTCTGCTCCGGCGCGAAGCAGGCGACGAGCGTCGTCAACGGTGCGAATGCCGCCACCGATCGTAAACGGGATGAAGACCTGCTCTGCGACGGCTCGAGCCATCTCTACCGTGGTGTCGCGCCGCTCATGCGATGCCGTGATGTCCAGGAAGATGAGTTCGTCTGCGCCCTGCTGGTCATAGACCGCAGCAAGTTCAACGGGGTCGCCAGCGTCAACGATGTCCACGAAGTTGACTCCTTTGACCACCCGGCCCTGGTCGACGTCAAGGCAGGGAATTACGCGCACCACGGTCATGGCTCGATCTCCGGATCGGTTGGGGTCAGCCGCAAGGCAGCCAGTGCGTCGGCCATGGTGAAGGCACCCTCGTAGAGCGCGCGACCGCTGATGACGCCTTCGAAACGACGACCATCGGCTTCGATCTCGGCCAGCGTTCGCAGGTGTTCGACGGTGCCAACGCCACCGCTGGCGATGATGGGGATGTCAGTCGATGCGAGGAGACGGCTGAGCCCTTCGGTGTCGGGGCCGGCGAGTGTGCCGTCGACAGAGATTTCGGTGACGACGAGGGCGGCGACGCCGGCGTCGGCGAACTCAGCCGCCAATTCACCGACCGATCGTCCGGACCGCTCGGTCCATCCGTGAGTGGCAACCTCGTCGCCACGGGCGTCGAGGCCGACTGCCACGGGATGCTCAGCGGCGACAGCGCGGACCAGATCGGGATTCTCTACCGCAGCTGAACCGATCACGACCCGGGTGACGCCGAGGTCGAAGAGCGCCTGAGCCGCTTCCACGGTGCGCACCCCGCCCCCGACCTGGACCGGCACGTCGACCGAAGCGCAGATCGATGCGATCACGGGTCGGTTGACCGGATCGCCCGTCTTGGCCGCATCGAGGTCAACCACGTGGAGCCACTCGGCCCCGTCGGCGACGAAGGCTCGAGCTTGGGCTGCAGGGTCCTCCCCGTAAACGGTCTCTTGTGCGTAGTCGCCCTGGTAGAGCCGGACGGCGTTTCCAGCCCGGAGGTCGATGGCGGGATAGAAGATCATGCGTCAGCTCCCGCGATCCGAGTGAAGTTGGTGAGAAGTTGCAAGCCGGCGCGGGCCGACTTCTCAGGGTGGAACTGGGTGGCCCACACCGAGCCGCGGCGAACGGCTGCGGTTTGGGCGCCGCCGTACTGGCACGTGGCCGTGACCTCGGGGGCGCCGGGACCGACGAGGGAATGAACGAAGTACATCCACGAGCGGTCCAGGCCGTCGAGCAGCGGATCGGTCGTTCCAGCATCGGTGAGATCGAGCTGATTCCATTGCATCTGAGGACGAATCTCGGTCTTCGGAAGCCAGCCAACCTGGCCCGGCAGGATGCCGAGTCCCTCGACGCCGGGTGACTCCTCCGAGCCCTCGTACAGCAGCTGCATTCCCACGCAGATGCCAATGAAGGGGCGATCGTCAGCCGCAGCGTCGATGGCGACGGTGGCAAGACCGGAGTCGTGGAGCGCCCGCATGCAGGCCCCGAACGCGCCAACGCCAGGCAGCACCACGGCTGCGGCGTCGGCGATGAGCCCGCGATCCGCGGTGAGATGTGCGTTGGCCCCGACGTGGCAGAAGCTCTGGTGAGCGGAGTGCAAGTTGCCGATCCCATAGTCCAGAACGGCGATCAGCGGGCCGTCGGCTGCGGGTTCACTCATGGAGTTTCGTCCTGGCCCTCGGAGTCGTCGGCGGTGACGCTCTGCGCTCGCAGCGTTCCCTTGGTCGAAGGCACCCCGGAGCCCTGCACGAGCACGGCGTCTCGCAGACAACGGGCAAGCCCCTTGAACGACGCCTCGATCACGTGATGGGTGTTGCGGCCCGACTTGAGGCGCATGTGCAGCGTGATGCCAGCGGCCGTGGCGAAGCTTTGAAAGATGTGCTCGGCGAGCTGCGGATCGAAGGGCGGCGTCCCCAGCGGGATGGACTCGGGCATCTCGATGTCCCACACGAAGAAGGGGCGACCAGACAGATCCAGCGCAACCTCGACCAGCGCTTCGTCGAGCGGGTACAGCCCGCTGGCGAAGCGACGCACGCCCTTCTTGTCGCCCACGGCATCGGCGAAGCACTCACCGAGAAGGATGGCGGTGTCTTCCACCGTGTGGTGGCTATCTACGTGCAGATCGCCGACCGCCTTGACGGTCAGGTCGAAGGCGCCGTGGCGACCGATCTGGTCGAGCATGTGGTCAAAGAATGGGAGACCGGTGTCGATGTCGGTGACGCCGGACCCATCGAGATCGAGCGCGATCTCGATGCTGGTTTCTCCGGTGACGCGAGACTTGCTGCTCGATCGGTTGCTCATGTCGGATCTCCTGAATCGGATGCGGTCAGCACGTCGGTGAGTGCGGCGAGAAAACGGTCGTTGTCGGCCGGTGTGCCGATGGTGACCCGAAGGCACCCATCGAGATACTCCCAGCTGGAGGTGTTGCGGACGAGCACAGAGCGATCCACGAGACCCTGCCACACAGCGGAACCAGTGGTCTTGCCATTTGCGTCCAGCGGAGGCCGGAAGAGGATGAAGTTCGCGCCGGACGTCCACACGGTGTTGCCCAGTGCTCGCAGGGCGGCATCAACACGAGAGCGTTCGGCAACGATCTCGGCGACCCGCTCGGACATGTCATCGAGGAAGTCGAGCGCAGCAATGCCGGCGGCCTGCTTCAGGGCGTCGAGGTGATACGGCAACACAACCTTCTCGAGTTCGGAGACCAGCCAGGCCGGGCCCAGCAGGTAGCCGAGCCTCGCTCCGGCCATCGCCCAGGTCTTGGAGTAGGTGCGGGACACGACCAGTGGCACGTCCTCTCCCAACAATTCCTGGGCGGAGAAGTCCGAGAACTGCCCGTATGCCTCGTCGACCACAAGGAGGCCACCCGAGGCGGTGACCTGCTCTAGCAACGCCTCGATCGTCTCCCGTGGCTCGACCATGCCCGTTGGATTGTTTGGCGAGCAGACGAACGTGACGGCTGGGCTTTCGAATTCGAACAGCTCAGCCAGCTCACCGGTATCGATGAGGAAGTCAGATGTGCGGTCAACCGCCAGGCGCTCTGCGCCGGTGATATGACCAATGTGCTGGTGGAGTGCGTAGGTGGGCTCGAAGGTGAGGATCTGCCGCCCCGGGCCGGCAAAGGCCAGCAAGATGGTCTGGAGGACTTCATTGGAGCCGTTGGCACAGAAGACGTTGTCGATGGTGACGGGAGCGCCCTCGGCAGCGTGGATTGCCGCCAATCGGGATCGCAGCTCCGTCGCCGCCCGATCGGGGTAGCGGTGCCATGCAATCGATTCGGCCGCTCGGGCGACGGCTGCTGAATACGCCGCCGGTGGTGCGGCCGGTGCTTCGTTGGTGTTCAACCGAACATCGACGTCGACTTGCGGTGAGTGGTAGCCCGTCAGAGCAGCGAGGTCGTCTCGAACTCGTGGCCGAGTCATGATGAGGTCTCGATCTGGGCGAGGCGGAGTCGAACGGACTCGCTATGGGCGGCAAGTCCTTCACGGTCCGCCAGCGCAACGACGTGGGGCCCCATCTCGCTGATTCCCTCGGCGGTGATGGTGACGAGGTGATGATCCTTCTGGAAGTCAGCGACGGTCAATGCGCTGGAGAAGCGGGCCGATCCGTACGTCGGCAGCACGTGGCTCGGGCCCGCGACGTAGTCGCCAACCGACGCCGGGGCGAAGTTGCCACAGAAGATGGCGCCGGCGTTTCGCACTCGTTCGCCGAGTGCTTCGGCATCGCTGATCTGCAGTTCGAGGTGTTCCGGAGCGATTTTGTCGATGACGGCGAGGGCGGCCTCCCGATCGTCGACCAAGGCGACGTAGCCGCCATCGCGGAGCGTGGCCCGGATGTCGTCGGCCCTGGGCGCGGCAGCAAGGAGCTTCTCCCCCGCCTCGCACACGGCGTCGGCCACGGCTTCATCCCAGGTGACGAGCCAGGCCAAGCCGTCGGGCCCGTGTTCGGCTTGGACCATGACGTCGATCGCCGCGAACGATGCGTCGGCAGTCTCGTCCGCGACCACGACCACCTCCGACGGGCCGGCGAAGGCAGCAGCCACGCCAACATCACCAGCGACCTCTCGCTTGGCGATGGCGACGAACACGTTGCCCGGTCCGGCGATGACATCGACCGGAGCGATTTCGTCGGTTCCGTAGGCCATGGCGCCAATGGCTTGGGCTCCGCCGACGGCATAGACCTCTGACGCGCCAGCGAGGCGAGCGGCGGCGAGAACAGAAGGGGCCACGCCACCGAATTCTGCGGAGGGTGGCACGCACACGATGACGTCGTCGACCCCTGCAACCTTCGCAGGAACCACGGTCATGATCACGGTGCTGGGATATTCGGCCCGACCGCCAGGTACGTACATGCCAGCGCGGTCCATTGCTCGTTGATACGCCTTGATCCGCATACCGGGCTGCTCGATCAACTCCGGCTCGCGCAGCTGGTGTTCGTGAAAGGCTCGAACGTTGGCAATGGAGGTGTCCATTGCCGCTCGCAATTCAGGCGTCAGAGCCTCCACCGCAGCGTCGAGATCTGCGTCGGCGACCCGGACACGATCGAGCGACACGCCATCAAACTTTTCCGTTAGCTCGAGAAGGACGGTGTCGCCCTCTTCTCGTACGCGATCGAGGATGGCGCGAACGGTGTCGATTGGCTCCGCGCCATCGAGCGTCGGGCGGGGAAGCAGATGGGCGACATCGGTTCCAAGACCTCGCAAGTCCAGTCGATTCAGCATGTGCTCCTGCCTTCCGTTCGTTTGGTGAACGGCTCGACGGTACCGTGCGTCCCTGCCGCAGTGGCGAGCCAATTCTGGAGGTTTTTCGTGGGGATCGACGTGAGTGCGCTGGGATCAGTCGAGCTCACCCTCGACGACGTTCTCGACCGGCTCGGGCGCGTCTGCGCCGAGACCAATGACGACGACGAAGTTGCCACCGAACTCCGGGAAGTTGAGCGACAGCTGACCATGGCCTCGCGACGCCTGAGCAAGGCGCTTCGTCGCCTCGATCGCTGAAGACAGCCACAGCAACGGCGTCCCGGACACGCTGTTTCCAAACCAGGTGGGTTCCAAAAACCACACTGGCGCCCCCGAAAACGGGGGCGCCAGCGGCGCGACACGGGGTGGCGGAACCCCATATGTGTCGCTGCTACCAGGTGGCGGGAACCTGGATCTGGTCACGGTAACGCAGGTTCCCGAGCGATGGGGTGATCCAAATCGCGACCTTTTCATGACACTTGTTGATCAAGGTTGATTCAACGACGAGCAATCCAGCGGAAACTCAGAGCGTTGATGATGGACAGAAGTCGTTCAGCGTGCAATCAGCGCAGCGGGGGCGCCGAGCCACGCAGACGCGCCGTCCATGCAAAATCATCCGCAGGCTGAATTCGCCCCGTTCCATGGCCGGAACCATCGGATTCAGCTCTAGCTCCACCTTCACGGGATCGGTTTCTTCGGTGAGCTGCAAAAGGTTCGACAGCCGCAGAACGTGGGTGTCCACGGGCAGACCGGGCAGATCAAGAGCGACGCTGCGCACCACGTTCGCCGTCTTGCGACCGACACCGGCCAGCGCCACGAGGTCCTTCATGGACGTCGGCACTTCACCGTCATGGCGGTCAATCAGCTGCTGGGCGCACTTCGTGACGCTCTTGGCCTTGTTGCGAAACAGTCCGAGTGTTCCGATGAGTTGCTCGACTTCTTCGAGACTCGCCTCGGCCAGGGACTCCGCATCGGGGAACCGAGCGAAGAGACCGGGCGTGGCTTTGTTGACCCCGACATCGGTGGCCTGGGCCGACAAGATGGTGGCGATGAGGAGCTGAAACGGCGTCTCGTGATCGAGCTCACAAATCGCCTCGGGATACTCAACGGCGAGGCGTTCATGCACGCGCTGCGCGCGCCCTTTGGGTGTTCGGGGTCTGGCCATGGGCGGACACTACCTTCCATAGACTGCACAGGTGTTGGAGATCAGACGAGCGCTTCCCGATGACCCGCAGACGCTGCGTCACGCGCGCCATCTGCTTGCTCATGTGGTCCCGCCACATCTCAACGATGATCGCTTCGATCACCGGTGGGCTGATGCCGTGGCCGATCCGGCCCAGCCCTACCGCGGTCTCTTCGCCATGCTCGACGGTCACCCCGTCGGCTATCTCGGCGGGCTCATCGACCAGGACGTGCTCTTCCTCGACATGCTGGTGGATCCAGCAGGCACCGCAGACGCCTGCAATGTGCTCGAGTCACTCATCGAAGAGACGCTCGAAGCGTCGTCCAGGGCAGACTCGAGCCTCGCCACGGTGCGCACGGTTGAGATGTGGGCCAAGCCAGCCGACGACTGCCACCAGCGCGCCGCCGAGCGCTTTGGCTTCGAGCCAGCTCGTGCGCTGCATCAAATGCGGTGCACGTTGCCGACCAAGATTGACGCAATCGCCACTCGGTCGTTTGTTCCCGGACAAGACGATGAAGCGCTTCGCCAGCTCAACAATGCAGCGTTCGAGGGCCATCCGGACCAAGGGGCACTCTCGGTCGCAGCGTTTCAAGCCAAGCTCGCCGAGCCCGGCGTGACGCCCGAGGGCATACGTATCCACGAGGTTGACGGCAGGATGGCGGGCTTTTGCTGGACGAAGATCCACGAGCAACCACCCCTGGGCGAGATCTTCGCCATCGGCCTTCACCCGTCGCAACACGGCAAGGGCCTGGGCAAACCCATGACCGCTGCAGGGCTGGATTGGCTTTGCGGACAGGGCATGGCCACCGGCATGTTGTACGTCGAAGCGGACAACGACCCAGCCGTGCGTACCTACCTCGGCATGGGCTTCGAAGTCGTGCGCACTGATCGAGCATGGTCCCGACCGCTCCACCACTCATCGACCCCAGACGACTCGACCGATCGGGCGACGCCATGACCTCGCCGTGGGATCTCGACCGCTCCGACCTCGCTGAGCTTGTCGGCGATCAGCCTCGGTATCGACTCGATCAGCTGTGGGCAGGGCTGTACGAGAAGGGCTTACCACCGCACCAAATCTCCACGCTGCCCAAGGCCCTTCGAGCCGAGCTGGAGCAGACGCACCCTCCGGCGCTCTCTCCTGCAGCCCGACAGGAGACCGCCGACGGCATGACCGTGAAGCGTCTCTGGGAGCTACCAGGCGGCGCACGAGTCGAGAGTGTGCTCATGCACTATCCGGAGCGGTCCACGGTCTGCATCTCGAGCCAGGCGGGCTGTGCGATGGCCTGCGGGTTCTGTGCGACGGGACAGGCTGGGTTTGAGCGGCACTTGAGCGTCGGCGAGATCTTGGAGCAAGTGATCGTGGCCCGGGCCGAGGCTGCACCTCGCCGGCTCTCGAACATCGTGTTCATGGGCATGGGTGAACCGTTCGCCAACTACGACCGAGTCATGACGGCGGTTCGTCGCATCATCGACGACCTGGAGATTGGTGCTCGCAAGATCACCGTTTCCACCGTCGGCCTCGTTCCGCAGATGCGCCGTTTCGCCGAAGAAGGCCTGCAGGTCGGTCTCGCCGTGTCGCTTCACGCCGCCAACGACGAGCTCCGCACCGAACTGGTGCCGATCAACAAACGCCATCCGATCGACGAGGTGATCGCGGCGAGCCGCCTCTACCGCGAGAACACGGGGAGGCGAGTGTCGTTCGAGTGGGCGATGATCGACGGCGTCAACGACCGAGACACCGATGCCCGTGAGTTGGCGACCGTGGCGAAGGCCGCCCGGGCCCACGTCAATCTCATTCCGCTGAACCCCACACCGGGTTGGCCGACGGTTGGGACCAAGCCAGAGCGAATACGCGAGTTCGCCTCACAACTCGAGCGAGACGGCGTGAACGTCACGGTCCGGGCGAACCGGGGCACCGACATCGACGCCGCCTGCGGACAACTCCGAGCCAATCACGAGGCGAAGCCAGTCACCCTTCGACCCCGTCGGAACACCCCGATCGCCGAGTGAGTCTCGCGGTCAGCTGCCCGTTGGCGGCTCTGGCCTTCTAGGGTCCCCGGATGGCTACACATGTAGAAGGCATCGAAGGACTCCAGGGCGTGGTCGGCGACCACCTTGGCTACAGCGATTGGGTCACCATTTCCCAAGAGATGGTCAACACGTTCGCTGAGGCGACTGGTGATCACCAGTGGATCCACATCGACGTGGAGCGAGCGAAGGCCGAGTCTCCGTTTGGTGGGCCGATCGGCCACGGGTACCTCACACTTTCGCTGGCGCCTCGGCTCCTGCCGGAGATCCTCACAGCGACGGGCTTCGTGATGGGCGTGAACTACGGCTGCGAGAAAGTCCGGTTCCCCTCCCCCGTCCCTGTCGGAGCAAAGCTCCGAATGGGCGCAACCATGGCTGAAGTCAAGGAAATCGCTGGTGGCGCTCAGGCCACGATCGATCTCACCTTCGAGGTCGAGGGCGCCGAGAAGCCGTCATGCGTCGCCGCCGTGGTGTATCGGTACTACGCCGGCTGATTGGGATTGTCGATCCAGACCGAGGCTCACTCCGAGCCCACCCTGAATCGATACGCCCTGAACCGAAAAAGGAGCTGGCCCCGGGGGGCGGCGGCATTCCCGGGGCCAGCGGACAGCAGGCTTGCGCCGCTATCCATGACAGAACGCTACACCGAAACAACTTCCATGTTGAACCATTCGTGAGCTTTCGCCCACCGATTGCAATGAGCCGCTGCGTAAACGCCCGTGATCAGCGGGAAGGAAGCTGAAGTTTGCGATTCTCGGGGTTGGGAATTCGTCCCCCAACCAAGGCGTTCGACACGTGTTCCACGGTGGTGTCGGGCGTGTCATCGCCTGTCCACACCAGCTTGCCGACCGTGGTTCGCACGTATTCGGAGATGATCTCCGCCGCTGACCGGTACTTGCGGGCGCTGCGCTTGTACGGATCTTCTACGTCCCAGCGGGTGTCGAGATAGCGGGACGGATCGCGATCGGCGATCAGCTCGCGGAACTCGGCGACCGTCACCGGCGTGCGCAAGCGCTCGACGGCTTCGGTGAGCGGAATGGTCTTGGCCATCAACGACTGGTCACGAACCACGATGTCTCGCAGGTGACGGGACTCCATGGTGAAGATGACATCGGCTGCAGCGAGCGTGTCGTCGTCCATGATGCGGCTTCGGTGCCGGCCAGCGTCTACCCCATGGGCTTGGAGTGTCTCGAACATCTTCGGCTCGATCGGCTTGGCGTCGTACAGGAAGCCGGCGCTCCGGAACTGAAACGGCTGGCCCTTGAATGCCTGCCGCGCAATGTACTCAGCTGCGGGGCTTCGACAGATGTTGGCCGTGCAGACAAACAGGACGCGGATCGGCTGGCCTTTGACCCTGTGGGGTCCGCGTCGGTCGTGCCTGGGCGCCATCCCCTCAGTGTGCCACTGCGGAGGCAAAACGCGGCCGCACGGCGCCCCCGAAGGTGCGCCGTGCGGCTCTAAGTACTGTTGTTGTCAGTGACGTGCGTCAGCTGACGTCGGCCGCCTGAGCCGAACGAGAGCGGAAGACCAGTGCACCGCCAGCGGCGAGCAGCACGAGGCCAGCGGCGCTGAGGGCCACCGTCTCAGATCCGGTCACGGGAAGCTGCTGGGAGCCCAGCACAGCGACCTCAGGTGCCGCTTGGGGAGCTGGGTTGGCGGGCTGACCCTTGCCACGAACAACGGCATCATCGTTGGGATCTTCGCCACCCTCATCGTCACCATTGTCTGTATCACCGACGAGCACTTCCTCGGTGTTCTCACACACGATTCCGGCGGACTCCTCGCACACTGCTTCTTCCACTGCGTGAGCGGGGGCCACAAGACTAAAGGTCAGTGCGGCGGCAATAGCGATCACCCTCATGAAACGCTTGAACATGTTGTCTCTCCTCGACGGCGCAAGCCAGCTGGCTTGAGATATTTGAGACTAGCGCGCTCAGTGCGAGACGCCAGAGCAAACATGTCGATTCAGCCCGATTGCAACTGAATCGTTCGATTCACGTCGTCCAGGAACGTTTCCCCGTTCCAGGTCCACTCGCTTGAGGGAAACCGCGCTGAGGGGAGGAGTTCGAGTTCGGTCGCAGTTACGGGAATGTCGACCACAACAGTGAAGGTGACTGAAGCCCCCGGAGCAATGGCAAACGCTCGAGTGGCAAAGATGGTCGAGGCTCCGTCGGGACCAAAGACTGCGAGCTCGGCGAAGCCAGGCCGGTTGGAGGCCAAAGAGAAGCTCTGGAGAGAACCAGGAAGCACCATGCCGAATCGACCGCTGTAGCTGCCTGGCTCATCGAGCTCCAGCAGCTGCCATGGGCCAATCGCATAGCGGGGAAGCTCAGCGTTGGCCCGGTTGGTCAAGGTTGCGGTGATGGTCACCGTGTGGGATTCACTTTTAGAGACCGTGTTGGCCTCGACAACGACGTCCTGGAAGGGATCGAGCTTGCTCGCTCCGGTGTTGGCGAAGAAGACACCGATGTCATTCGCTGAGACCGAACCCGACACGCCCAGGCGCTCCCAGGCAAGCTGCTGCACCGGATCGGGTGAAAAGGCGATGATGTGGCGTCCCTGCGCCATCGGTTCGAGCGCATCCAGCAACTCGATGGGATCCCACGACGTCGTGCGGAAGGCCTCGGCAACGGCACTGGCAATCGTGGACAGCACGTCCCTTCGGGCGTCGGTCTCCTCTTCGCCGGTCCCGAACTCGGCGTATTGGCCCTGGAGCAAGAATTCGAGTGCCGAACCCGCCTCCAACGTACGACCGTCCACGTCGACGGGCCCGACGACGCCCAAGAGAGCATCGAGCACGAACGGATCAAGGAGAAGGACGCCATCAACTTCCCGACCCGTCTCGGCCTGCCACATGCTGATGGCCTGCGGGCCGACGTATTCATCGAATCTCGCCGAATAACCAAGCTTGCGGAAGTCATTGTCCAAGCTCAAGAAGCCCCATCTCTCGGCGACATCGGCGTCGACCACGCCGGCAGCAGGCACAGGAAAGAGCTCGGCCGAAGGCTCGAGGTCGGCGATCGAAAACTCGCCGCCGGCCACCTCCAACTCGCCAATACTGAGGTGCATGCCTGAGGCAACTCGCATTTCAGCGTTGTTGGCTCCCAGAAGCAGATAGTCCTCGCTGGCCAAGAACGCTGCCATTCCATCGGCGATGAGGCGATAGTCACCGACGTCCGCGAGCAAGGTCTGCATCTGATCGGCGAGCTCGAAACGGGCCTCCGCAAGCGTCGGTACCAGATTGCTAGACGGCCCGAGATCGGACTCGATGATCGTGGTTTCCAACAGCGCCAGCTGCGCCGCAGCGTCCGCCATGAACTGCACTCGGTCGACGCTGTCCGGATCGGCACGAACCGCTCGAGCGGATGACACGAGCGGCCGGACAACGTCTACGAGATCTTCCGAAGCAGTGCCCAGGGACCGAGCCGAAGCGAGCTGACGGCCGACGACAGGTAGAACTCGCAGCGGATACAGCACGGGGTGTTCCAGACGTTCGTTCGCTCGTCGAAGCTTGGTCTGACCATCGGTCAGGGTTGCTTCCACCACCTCGAAGTCCATCGAGGCCGGATCGTCCAGTTCGGTGAGCGTGCGCAGCGAAACCTCGGCGGCCGCAGCGTCCGACCGGGCCGACAGCAGGATCCACCCGCAAACGCCAAGCCAGAAGACCAGTGTGAAACAGGCCCACGGAACGAGCCAGCGAAAGAAGCGCGGCGAAGCTCGTTGCCGGACGGCAGAAGCTGAATCTTTGGCGCGCGCGGAACTCACGAAGTCAAGAACCTACAACGACACACGAGGGCAGAAGCGACGTTCCCCTGATCGCAATCTCCGTGCCCCTGCTACGTCACCGAGCTGGCTACGCTCGCCGGGTGCCGAGTGAGCAGTTGACAACAGTCCTCATGCATCCACCGCCGAATGCGGACGGCAACGGTCCGTACGTCTCCTCGCTCCACGTCGCTCTGGAGCGGGCTGGCGTTCGCGTCCTCCCAGCCTCGATCCGCAATGCGCGGGCCCACCCGGTCGCCCCGCTCCACATTCAGTGGCCGGAGCATCTTCTCAGGCACCGTTCTCTTGCCGGTCGCATCGCAAAGCTCGGCGTTGCCAGCTTCTTGTTGGCGCAGTCGAAACGCACCGGCCGTCAAGTGGTCTGGACCGCTCACAATTTGGTCCCCCATGGGGGTTGGCGTCCGGGCGAAGCTCGCTTCTTTCGGCTCCTTCAGCGACGCATCACGCTCATCATCTTGCTTTGCAGTGGCCAGGAGTTTGAACTGCTGGCCACATATCCGGGCCTCGCTGGCGCCGAGTTGACCGTGATTCCGAGCGGCCAACTGCACGACTTGCCCCGAAATTTCGTCGTCTCTCCTCGCACCGGCCCCGTCCGTGTGCTTCACCTCGGTGCGATCGGGCCGTACAAAGGCCAAATCGACGTCATCAAGGGGCTCACTCCACAACTCGAGGCCGGCAAGGTCGAGCTCACGGTTGCCGGGGCTCCCCACGATTCGGAGTACTCAGCGCGCGTCCGACATCTTGGCCGAGACGTCGATGGGCTGACCGTGCTCGACCGTCGTGTTCCTGAGTCCGAGCTCTTCGCGCTGATTGCCGAGACCGACCTTGCCATCGGGATCCAGCGTGAGGGCTTCAACACCGGTGTTGTCGCCGCGATGGTGCCTCTCGGAGTGCCAGTCGCCCTCTCCCCCGGCTCACAATTCAACTACTACGAGGACGAGCTTGGAACCGGCTGGGTGGCCTCTCTCGCAGATCCAACCGGAGCTTGGGACGAGATCATCGATTGGGCGAGTCACGAGCGCCCTGACCCACCTCTCGACCACTTCGATTGGGACCGCCTGGCCAGGTTGCACAAGGCGGCGTACCAACCCTGATCAGCGCCGAGCTGCTCTCGTTGCGAGGACTATGACTGAGACCATCATGAGTGTTTCGGCAGCGAGGGTCGCCACGACAGCCCCCTGCCAGCTCGTGCGCGGAATCAGCGCCAGATTCAAACCAACATTGAAGACCGTTGCGACAGCAAGCGCTCGGTTCCTGAGGTGCTGGAGGCCCGAACCTGTCAACGCATTGGCGAAAAAGATCTGGAGTCCGCGAATCAGCGGAAGCACCGAGAGCGCCCGAATGATCTGGGTCGATTCGCTGTAGTCGTCGCCCAAGACAGCAGGGATCAACGGAGCGCCGACGAAGAGGACAATGGCAACCAACACTCCGTAAGCCGCAGCGATCGGCGCCATCTTCCGAGCCCGGTTCACCGCGCGGTCAGGACCAGCGGCGCCGTCCTCATAAAAGTCGGCATCCGTCGATCGAACGAGTGCGAGAAGCGGGAGGGACGCGAGGCTCGCGAATCGATACGCAGTGGCATACCGACCCGCATCGGCCTCAAAACCGTACGCAACCAACATCGGGCGATCAGCCGCATCCAGCACACTCTGTGAGCTCGCGGCGAAAACGAACGGTCGACCACGAGCGAGTTCCTTCGACGACGTGCGACCGACGGAGAAAGGGGCGCCGTAGCGGCGCCGAACAATATCGAGCACCACAAGCGCTGCGACGGCCCAACCCAGCAATGCGAGAGGGGCCCACTCGTCGAACGTGGATCCACCGAGAAGCCCAAAGACACCAACGCTGAGCAAGCGCAACACCCCGGACACACACCGAATGACCGCCGCAGTCCGCAAATCTCTGTGGGCTTGAGCAGCAATCACGCCGAAGTCGATGACGCCGAAAACAGCAGTCTGGGCGAGAACGATTGCCCCGAACGCCCAGCGACCGGCTCCAGCGAGAATGAGGGGCTGGCCAGCAACGAGAAGAGCGGTGGCCGTGAACGATCCGATCAGAACCACAGACAAGGTTCTCTTCCACACGGTGGGGAACGACACTCCAGCGGCGACGTCCAGCATCAGGATCTGCTGCGAGCCGAGGTAGCCAAGCGTCATGGCCAGCGTGCTGTACGCGACGGCGGCGGCATAGATGCCGAACTGGTCGACATCCATCCAGAGCGCCAGGAGCGAAAACGAGGCGAGACCAAAAACAAGTTGCGCCCCTTCGGCGACCAGCGCCCAGGAAACTCTGCCCCATCCCGATTGAGACGGCGACGCGGCGCTCATGCGCTAAAGAATCTGGCGTCGAGATCTGAGGAAAAGCCACCCACCGGAAAGGAAGATACCGATGCCACCGACCGTCGGGACCCAACCCATCGCTCCCGAGATACCCGAGTCGCTGGTCAACGACATGTTCGGCTCGTCATTGATGGCCGCTTCGGTCTCGTCTCCCGCTTCGTCGCTTGGGCTTGCCGTCGTCGATGGCACGTCGTCGGCGGCCTCATCGGCTGGTGTCACGTTCTCGTCTGTCACCGTCTTGGGCTCGTCCTCTGAAGCATCGGAGGAGTTGGGGTCGATCGATTCGTCAGGTGTGGGTTGCCCCGTCGTGGTAGATGCGGCCGGCGTGTCGTCGCTCGCCGCTGACGTGGAAGGTGAGGGGCTTGTCACTTGGCTCGTGGGCGTCACCGCCCCCGGAGTCGATGTTGAACCGGCTTGTCCGTCTGTGGCCGCCTCGCCCGACGCCGCCGTCGTCGTTGAGGGCGCTGCGCCTGCCGGGGCCGTCGTGCTCGACGGTGCGATCGTGGTTGAGGTCGCAATCGTCTGGCGATCCTCGAGCGTGATGGGCGGCAAACCGTCGGCATCCCCTTGGCTCGGAACGACCACAGCGACTTCCGACGTCGTGGGCGAACCGCCGCCCTGGCTTGCTGGTGCATCGTCAGCTTGCGACGCAGGTGTCTCAATGACCGGTGGAGCATCCGGCGAACTGTCGGTCCCTGGCTGGGCGGGCGTGCCTGGTGGGATGTACTCGTACGCTCCGTAGTCAGGGCTGGACCCAGCGACCGACCGCGACTCGCCGTTGATATCCGTCGACGAAACGAGCCCGCTCGCAGCGTCGATCGCCGGAGATCCCGCGACCAAACGGAAGTCTCCGTTTGCCGAATCGACGAAGAGATCGTCCGAGGCCTGGAGGTTTCCAGGAGCAGACACACCAATGTTGTTCGTGAGAATGATTCCCTCGTCGCCCGAACGAATCTCCACCGGAGTCAGGCCCACCCGGTGAATAGTGTTGTTGTAGATCTCTATCTTGTTGGTGTTGTCCCGGAAGTCCCGTTCGACGATGACCCCGCGGTGCTGAAGGTCATACATGACGTTGTTGTAAACCTCCGCCGGAGCGTTCAGCGCAATGGCGTTGCCGTCGGCCCATTGTGAGGTGCGAGACACGTTCCAGATTCGATTCGAGCGAATCGTTATGTCTGGATCGAAGTCTGCTGCGAACTGCGCATCATACGTAGCGCCCAGATACGCGACCACCGCTCCCGAGTTCCAGGTGTCGATGTCGAAGATCTCGTTGTTCTCGATCAGGATTCCGCTGACTCCAGGCTTGATGTCCACCGCCTCAGCGGTTGTGTCCGAGATTGAACAGTTTCGCACCGTGACGTTCTGGACGGGGGCATCGGAACGGGAGCTTCCGATGTAAATGCCCTCACCGTATTGGGCGAACCTTCCACCACGAAGTCCCGTTCGCGTCACGACGCAGTTCTGAAACAGGAGATTCGAGCTCGTGCCGTCGATCTGCACGCCCTCCTGGCCCACATCTCTCCAGGTCACTCGATCGAAGGTCACGTGGTTGCTCGAAACGACAAAGGTGCCGTGAATACCTGAGGTGATCGTGAGGTCTTCGAAGCGAAGGTGCGAGCTACGAGTGATTCTCAGAGTGTCTCGTCGATCGAACGTCTGAGCGTCGAGGATGGATGCGTCGCCTGCCCCCCTGATGACGATCGGCGCTGCTGCTGTGCCGTGAATCTCTCGAACGACGCTGGCTCCGGGAAACGTTCCCGGGCTCAAGATGACCTCGTCGCCCGGCGCAGCAATCGCGACCGCGGCATCCAGAGTTCTCTTCGCCGTTTCGGGTGTCCGCCCGTCCCGGCTGTCGTCGCCGTTCGGGTTCACGTAGATGACGGGCAGCGTGATCACCGGGCCAAGCACCGTGTCGTCCATGTCCGGCTCGAGGATCGTCGGCTGCAGCGAGGTCGTGTCCGGCGGTGTTGTGGTGGTCGCCTCGCCCGCGGCAGCATCGGCCAGATCCTCCGATGCCGGAAGCGATGCGTAGACGCCAACGGCAAGGGCGAACAGCGAGGCCAAGAGAACCACTGGAATCGCGACGCGCTCGAACCTCGTCAGTTTCTGCCTCATGCGTCACAACTTCGACGCGGTGTCCGATCGGCTTGAGCAGAATTACCCAGGTTGATCAGAGACTGCTCCCACCGGTGAGAGGCGCCGAATGTCGACGGTCTACTGCCGCCGACCAGCGATACGGCTCCACGTGTAGTTCGTGTGGAGGAAGTAGTTGCCGACTGCCGCCACGGCGATAGCGATGGCGTTGGCGACGAACGACGAAGCAAATCCGAGCGCGTCCATGGGGCCCCAGCGGTCGAGCGTGAGGAAAACGCAGAGCTGTGTGAAGAGGCCATGCACACTCACCAGTTCGTAGAAAGCGACGCCCTTCAAGAGGAACGACCGGTCGTAGCGCTGCGTGCGATACGTGAACCGGTTGTTCATGAAGAAGTTCCAGAGAATAGACGCCTGAACTCCCACCAGTACCGCGGCAATTGCACCCAATCCAAGCAGTGTCGCCAGCAGGTAAACGGCCAGGTTCACCACGAGTCCGGAGGCGCCAACGATGGCGTACTTCACGAACTGCGGTGACACCACGCGCCCGAGGCGAAGGTCCAGCAGCGCGAGCAGATACTGCCCAATAACGCCGCCCGACATCTTGGTCTCGCCCCGCTCGCGATTGCGGAAGACATAGCCGACTTCGACAACCTTCGCGTCAGGGTTCGAGCGGGCAAGGAACTCGAGCAAGATCTTGAAACCGCGAGGATTGATCTTCTCCTCGGCCTGCGTGAACTGTTCTCGAGAGACAGCAAAGAAGCCGGACATCGGGTCCGACGCCACCGTTCCAAGAATCTGCTGGGCCATCACCGTGGCGGTCCAGCTCACGAATCGGCGGCTCTTCGACCACTCGCCGTAGCCACCACCTTCGGCCTTTCGAGAACCAACACAGATGTCGGCTCCAGCCAAGATCTCATTGACCATGCTGGGGAGCACAGCCTCATCGTGCTGCATGTCGGCATCAATCACGGCCATCACATCGCCGCGAGCGGCGCGCATGCCGGTGAGAACGGCAGAACTCAGGCCTCGATCCTCAGTTCGGCGGATGACATGGACGGGGTTCGTGAGCGTCTCGGCGTGTGCGCGAGCCACCTCCCACGTGCGATCTGGGCTGTCGTCGTCAACAACGACGATCTCGTGGGAGACATCGACGAGCGCGGCTTCGAGCGCGTCGATGAGCACCGTGATGTTCTCGGACTCGTTGTAGGTAGGGACGATCACCGAGAGCGTCGGCGTCGACAGCGGGCCCAACGCAGGGTCGGTCACGATCGAAGTGTCGCTGTCGAGATCAGTCATGTTGGCTCGGCCCCTCAACCGAGGTCAGCGAGAATGCGCTCGGACATGCGCGCACCATCCCTGACGGCATAGTTGGTTCCCCGGTCCATCGGGAAGATCTGCGAGAAGTTGCAGAGATACACACCGGGCACCGGCGTCTGGTGGTCGGCCAGCTTGTCTTCGAAACCGATGTCGACAATGTGCTGCGAGTCACGGAATCGGAAAAGGTGGTCTTCAATGACCTGCGAGCGATCGAAGTCCGGGAAGATCCGACCGAGTTCG
>CALKTH010000116.1 GCA_937997485.1 uncultured Acidimicrobiales bacterium
CGCTGCATGGTCTTGATGGCTTCGGACCAGTCGAGCAACTCGAGGTCATCGATCAGGCGGTCGGAGTACTCGGTGATGCGCATCATCCACTGGCGCATGTTGCGCTTGAAGACGGGGAAGTTGCCGCGATCTGAGCGGCCATCGGCGGTGACCTCTTCATTGGCCACGACGGTTCCCAAACCGGGGCACCAGTTCACGGGAGCCTCGGAAACGTAGGCCAAGCGGCGATCGTCAACGGCAGCCTGCTGCTCGGCCGCACTCAGCTCAGCCCAGGGCTGACCGTCGGGTGTGGGGACGGTGCCTGCCTCGAACGCGGCGATGAGCTCGCTGATGGGGCGAGCCTTGTCGGCATCGCGGTCGTACCAGGAGTTGAAGATCTGGCTGAAGATCCACTGGGTCCAACGGTAGAACTCGGGATCGGTCGTGGAGACCGAGCGGCGCCGATCGTGGCTCAGGCCGAGGCGGCGGAGCTGGCGCTGCATGTTGGCAATGTTCGCGTTGGTCGTGATTGCGGGATGTGTGCCCGTCTGCACGGCGTACTGCTCGGCCGGCAGACCGAACGCATCGAAACCCATCGTGTAAAGCACGTTGTGCCCGGTCATTCGCTTGTAGCGAGAGAAGACGTCGGTGCCGATGTAGCCCAACGGATGCCCAACGTGCAGCCCCACCCCCGAGGGGTACGGGAACATGTCCTGAACGAAGAGCTTCTCGCCGCGATCGGCCACTGCCTCGGCGTCGCCGAGGGGGCCAACCGGGTTGGGCGTGGCGAACGCTCCGGCCTCGTCCCATCGGTCCTGCCAGCCAACTTCGATGGTCTGGGCAAGCGCAGCGGTGTACCGATGCGCGGGCGCGTCGGAGGCAGTGCTGCCAGCGTTGGGTGTATCCGTGGCGGGGGAGTTCGTTGCGTCGCTCATACCGAGAGAAGAGCCTACGGCCCCCAACGGCAGGGGCTCACGACTATTCCCGTTCGGTGACGATCCCGTGATGCGTCGATGGCATGACGGGAGTGAAGTCCGTCGGCATCTGCGGAACCTCACCCCAGGGGCTCGGCGAAGCGAATCCAGCAGAGCTTCCGAGACTGTCGATCAGCGCCTGCTGCCGTTCAGTGATCTCACGGATGAGCAGAATGAAGAGCGCTCCGGCGCCAACAACGGCAATGGCAGAAGCGATCTCCACCCAGAGCGCATTGGTCAGCGACGAAGCCGCCATCCCGTTTGCAACCCGTCCAATGACGAAGGAGCCGACAAAGCAAGCCCACCACTGACCGATGCGGCTCGGGATCGGTGAAGTCGGGTACCGGACGCGGCCGGTCTGCCACGCCTGCTGCATCATGTGAAGCGGTCGAACAAACCACAGGAACGGGATGAGCCAGCCGATGATCGCCCACTTCGGCTTGTGATCGATCTCGCCGGGACGAAGCGCCTCGGCGTTCTTGGAGATGCGGTAGAGCCACGTGCTCGACGCCACACCAGCGGCCAGGAAGAGCAGCTGCGCGGCGAACGCACCAAACAGATACTGGCGTTCGACCGCAAGAACCTCGGAGAACCTCGTCGTGCCAGCGTTCGCACCGTTGAGCGCACCGATGAATCGCACCGCCAGGGGAAGCGCGATGACCTGCGCCAGCATCGAGACGCCGACGGCCAACTGGGCCGCCTTCGCGAAGGTGGCGACTGGTCGGGTTCGTGCGTTCCGCTTGAGTGTCGGATCACTGGCATCGCGATGCGGCGCCATCGGGGGCGGCGCCATCGTCGGAGGACCCATGGGCGGCGGAAGCGAGCCCGGATTGGGCGTCTCGAACGTGGTCATGAATTTTGCATCGGCGAGGAACGCTCTCAGCCTGAGCAACCGACTCACCTTCGCAAGCAATCCGTCTACGGTTCCCCGCAATGGCGACGCTGCTCTTCCTCCACGGCTTGGCCGGGCATGGCGCCGAATGGGACGCTGTCGCCGATGAGCTCGCCCCGAGCGCAGACGGCGGGGACCATGCCTGGTTCGCCCCGGACCTTCGCGGTCATCAGGGGCAGGCGGTGGACCCCCACCCTCTTCTTCCTGAGTCCTTCGTTGATGATGCGGTGCAATGGCTGCGCAACGATGACGGAGCGAACATCGTGGTTGGGCAGTCGATGGGCGGGATCGTTGCCACGCTCCTGGCCGCCGCCCGGCCCGACCTCGTGCGCGGGCTCGTGATGGTCGAGGCCGGCGTGGACGCCCTCTCTCCCGACACGTTGGCGAGCGTCACCACCTGGCTCAACTCGTGGCCAGAGCACTTCGAGAGTTCCCACGCCGCCACCAACTTCTTCGGGGCCGACAAGCCTTCAACGCCTGCCTGGGTCGCCGGGCTGATCCCCACACCCGATGGCTTCCTCCCCCGTTTCGACCCCGACACGCTCATCCAGATCATGAAGGTGCTTGCGGTACCGGACCGATGGGCGGCCTGGCGTTCGCTGCAGATGCCGACCCTGATCGTGCGAGGAGTTGCCGGATCGCTGACCGTCGAACAGGCCCAACGCATGAAGGACGAGCACGCAACGCCCGAGCAGGTACGGATCGCTGAAGTGTTCGAGGCCGGACACGATGTGCACCTGGACCAGCCAGCGCAGCTTGCCGCCGTCCTGTCCGAATTCGCGGATGGCGTCGCCGGCTCACGCCCGTGATCTGAGAGGGCGCGCCTAGCAAGCCAGGTACGACTCATCACTCGTTTGCGGCTATCTGCCTATGACGCGCGTTGCTGCTTGGCGTAGCGTGGCGCCGTGCGCGGCGTAAACAGGAAACAGCGGTTCTTTTCGACCGTCTTGGCGGTGGTGGTTACCACTTCGGTTCTGATCGGCGGCGCTGTGAGCGCCCCAACCGCGGCGCAGGCCTCAACCCGGGGTTCGACCGAGACCGTCCGCCGTCTCTACCAGGCCTCGTTCAGCCGCCAGCCTGATGACAGCGGCCTGGTCTTCTGGGTCGGCGAGCTGGAACGGGGCCGTCCCCTCATCGAACTGGCCGAGTCCTTCGCCAGCAGTCCGGAGTTCATCCGGACCTATGGCGAGCTCGACGACGAGGCGTTCATTCGACTCGTCTACCGCAACGTGCTCGACCGCCAGCCCGACGCGGGTGGCCTGGCCCACTGGCTCGAGCAGCTGCGCTCTGGGGCCACCAGCCGCCCCGGCATGATGATCGGCTTCTCCGAGAGCGAGGAGTTCGTCATCAACTTCTCTGTCGATGCAGAACAACTCCGCCGGCTGTACGTCGCCTACTTCCTCCGTGAGCCAGATGCGGCTGGTCAAGAGTTCTGGATTCGCCAGCGGGCGCAAGGTGTCGAGCTGGCCGCAGTGTCGGCTGCATTTGCCTCATCCCAAGAATTCATCGATCGCTACGGCGCACTCAACGATGCCGAATTCCTCGACAAGATCTACGAGAACGTGGTGCGGCGACCGGCCGATGCCGGTGGGTACGCCTTCTGGCTCGAACGCCTGCAGAGCGGTGCCCTCGATCGGGGCGCTCTCATGATCCAATTCAGCGAGAGCCCCGAGTTCAAGGAACTCACGGCGCCCGGCTCGGGCCCCAATCCGCCACCAGCGGAAGTGTGCGACTTCTCTGACAGCGTCGAGATCGCGATCACTCCCGGCGCAAGCCGGACCGGGATCCGCGTGAACTACCCAGCGCCCTGTGGCGGAACGTTCGACTTCGTCAACGGCACGCACACGATCCAAACCGTGCTCCAAGGAGATGGCGTTGCCCTCCCGTTGGACCTCGAGTCGGAACCCGTCCTCGTCCTCGAGTCCTCGCTGGTCACCTTCTTGAGCGCGGATCTTGGTGCGGTTGCGAACGACTTCGAACTCGACGTGACGGGGCTGATCGTGATCCGTGAGGGCCGTCGTGTCGTCGCCCAGGCGCGGATCGACCGCACGGAACTGATCCCATCATCGATCGCCTTCAGAATCTCCAGCGCCCCGAGCCCCGTGGCCGGCGAGCCCTTCACCGTCTCACTCGATCTCCTGCCCTTCGAGGGACCGACCAGCCGGCCGTTCAGTGCGACGTTCACCACCAGCGGCTGTGAGCTGGCGGCAGGTCAGTCCTCCGCCGCTCCGTTCCCGTCCATCGGCACGGGACGAAGCGTCGACGTCGCGCTCATCGCGACCGCGGGCGTCTGCGAGCTCAGCATTCGGACCGAGGGGCCAGGCGTTTTCTCGCTCGCCACATTCCCGTTCCAGATCAACCCCGCAGCCCCGAGCGGACTTCGGGTCGAGTCCTCCTCCTGCAACGGCGACAACTGCACCATGACGGTGAGCGCCTTGCAGAGCGCAGGGCAAACGCTGCCGATCGTGCTGGCCGGCGCCTCAACCGAAACCTTCGGCAACGGAATGACCAGCTTCTTTGGCCCTGGCTCCGACCCGGTCGCTCCGGGCGAGCGGGGGGTGATGACCACCGGCTTCCCGGTCACCAGCTTCTGTTTCTGGACCTTTGTCCCCGGCGCCGCCGGTGCCGCCAGCGAACCATCGAACGCCCAGTGTGTTGACCGCGTTGGCAACACCTACGTCCAGCGGCACCCCACCCAGGTCGAGCTCGATCGTTGGCCCTTCCTGCGCAACGACGGCAACATCGCCGCCGGCCCTCACCCCAACGCCGTCCAGCCGCCAGGTACCGGCGATGGCTACAGCGTGCGAGACACGCAGGCCCCGGTCGCGGACCAAGTGACCTACCTCTACCTCGCGGCATTCGAACGGCAGCCCGACCAAGCGGGCCTTGCCTTCTACATCTCGAACACGATGAACAACTCCTTGCTCGACTCTGCCCAACGGCTCACGGGGGCAGGCACGTTGTTCGCGGATGAGTCGACCGAGGAGTCCGTGATCCGTCTTCTCGATCCTTTCGACGCCTCTGAAGACGACATCGATGCGTGGATCGATCGCATCGACAGCGATGCCTGGACGCTGCCTGAGTTCGTGGCCTACATCGCCCAGGATCCCAGCACCTCCATCCTCGAGTAGCGCTGGGGCTCCGTCCCCTTGCTTGTGTCCAGACGTCGGCATGTAGGTTCCCGGTATGCCCAAGCTCAACCCGGACGAGCGCGATGCCTTCCTCGACGAGCGGGAGCACCTCCTGCGCGTGGCCACTGTCGACGACAGCGGCTTTCCTCGCATCGCTCCCGTTTGGTTCATCTTCGAGAATGATCGCATCGTGTTCACGCCTCGGGCAGGGTCGGTCTTCCTGGCCAACCTGAGGCGCGACGAACGTGTTGGGCTCTCCGTCGATGAGGAGGCGCTCCCCTACCGGAAAGTGTCGGTGCAGGGCGTGGCGGAGATCGCGCACGAGGTCGGCGACGACGATGCCTGGCGAGACACGTATCGCCGAATCGTCGAGCGCTATCTCCCAGTTGAAGACGCGGGCCGGTATCTCGGAGCGACCGCAGACCAGGCCCGGGCGCTCATTTCCGTCCCGCTAGAGGGAGCAACCGTGACCAGCTGGCGAATGCCGTTGGACGGCGAAGACGCCACGGGCATCTGGGCGACTCGGTACTACGCCGACGGCACTCGCATGTCCGAGCGGTCGGCGTATCGAACGAGCGGCCGAAACGTCGAATCAGCAGCTCCCGAGTGAGCTCGCGTCTGGTCCTGCTGACCATCGCCCTCGTCGCGGTGCTGATCGGCGGCAACTTCACCGCCCTCAAGTTCGCTCTTGACCACACCACTCCGCTGCTGATGGCTTCGATGCGAACGGTGGTGGGCGGAACGTTTCTCATCTCGTTCGCACTGCTTCGGGGTGAGCGTATTCCTCGCCGACGAGAGGACCTGCTCAACATCTTCGTGGTCTCGTTCAGCATCACCACCGTCTCGAGCGGCCTCCTGCTGATCGGCGTCAATCGAGTACCCGCCGGCGTGGCCTCTCTCGTCTCCAGCACGATGCCGATGTTCACGGCGGTGCTCGCGTTCCTGCTCATGGGCACGGCGGTGAGTCGGTTGGGCCGAGTGGGATTGCTGGTCGGCTTTGCTGGCACGGCGGTGCTCGCTTCACCGTCGTTGCAGGGTGAGACAGCGGCCATCGGCATCTTTGCGCTCGTCATCAGCGCGCTCGCGTGGGCGTTCGGCACCGTCTACATGAAGTGGAAGGACATGAGCCGGGTCACGCCCGTCATGCTCGTGGGGGTGCAGCTCATCATGTCCGCTCTGGTCCTTGTGCCCTTCGCCCTCGCCGTGGAGGGAACGGCCGAGACGGAGTGGACGTTGGGGCTCTTCGTTCCCCTCGCCTATGCGGCCATCCCCGCCAACGCGGTGACGTTCGCCCTCATGGCCACGGTGGTGCGCAAAGCCACACCAACACAGGCCGCAGCCACTGCCTATCTGATCCCTGTGTTCGGCGTGTTCTTCGGTTGGTTGATCCGAGGTGAGTTGCTTGGCCCGGCGGAGTTCTTCGGCGGGCTGCTCGTCATCGCTGGCGTCTATCTCCTCGTGAATGCCAACGCTCGAGCCGCCAGCTTGACCTGACGAGCCGGAGTGGCATGCTGGCCCCTCTCATGACCGCCGCAACAACATGAACAACCCAATATGAACGAGTCAGCGAAGCCCAAGTCGTTCCGAAGCGCCGTGGCTGCGGATGCACGGGACCTCACGCTCGGCCGCGCTGTCGCACTGATCACCGTGTTGCTCGCGGTCTTCTTTGAATGGGGCGCGGGCAATGAGACGGTTCTGGTCACCTCGATGGCGACCACCTACGACCGTCTGCCGAGCTGGGGTGGTGTCGCTGCTGTCGGTGGCGTCGGCTTCCTGGTCGCCGGCGTGATTCAACTCATTGCCGGGACGGTGGCCGCTGTTGGCTATCCGTCGTTGGAGAACACGACCAAGGCGGCACGCCGCATTGTGCTCAGGTTGAACCCTGGCCTCGACGGAAAGAACTGGTGGACGATCTCGTGGCGAGCACGCTTCCTGCTGGCGTTTGCCGTGGGCGCCTCGGCAGTAGTCCTCGTGCAGCAAACCACCACCGGCAAGGTTGGCTTCCAAGCCCACCGAGGCGTGGTGTTGCAATCGGCCGTTCTCACAGCGCTTGGGGCGGCGATGGTTGGCATGCTCCTGACAGGTGCTGCGCAGATCGGTCGGTCCTTCCCATCCGCCGAGCCCACGGTGGATCGCATCATGGATGTTGCCTCCAACCCCCTCGTCTGGTTCGGGCTGTTCAGCGCGATCGGCATCTACGGATGGATCTCGTCAAAGCCGTCTGAAGACGCCCATCCCGAGGCGGAGTCCGTCGATGCATGACCGAGCGATTCACGCACCTTCGTGACGTCAGCCGCCGGGGCCGACGTTTCGGATGCACGAGCGCTGAGGCCCTCGACGGAAGGAGTTGGAAGCAGCAGGAGCGGCCTCTTGCGTTCGGCAGGAGACGACTGCTGATGACGCACTAGCATGTCCAACCATGTCATCTCTCGATGAGGGCGAGAGGACAACTGTCCAACTCCATCGCCGTCAATTCACGCTCGGCCCTGCGCCGATCGCCGCTGTTTCTGATTGGCGTTCCGAGCAGCTGGCTCCCGACGTCTGGTTGTCCTACTGCCCCGATCTTCCCGTGCACTACTCCCGGGATCGCAACGGCAGCTTGTGGGCGATCCTCGGCACACCGGCCGACACTGTTCGCCGCGTTCAGCCGCTGCCGGAGATCGTCGATTCGTGGGTGGGCTGGCCTTCCGACGCCGAGCGATATGACCCCACGGCGACGTGGACGGGCCGGTGGGCCCTTGTCTCCGGCGAGGCCGTGGTTCCCGACGCCACGGCGCAACTCGGCATCTTCTACGGACGCCACACCAACGGCGAGGTCTGGATTTCAAGCAGCCCTGCACTGCTGGCGACCGTGGCAGAGGATCACGACTTCTTCTTCACTCCTCCGCCTCGGGTCGATCGCGGCCTGCCATGGTGGCCACCGCCATTGGGACCCGGTGCCGCCGTCCATCGTTTGCTCCCGAGCCAAGTGCTGTCCCCAACCGACGCCGCGGTGCGCTCACGTCCGCTCCTCGGCCCCACCACCGGTCTGGATCGTGAAGCTCGGGCGAAAGCGTTCATGGACGGCCTGAGCATTGGCATTGCCGAGCTCTCATCCCAGCTCCCGGAACCGCTCGAGCTCGAAGTTGCTATGAGTGCGGGACCCCACGCCCGCATCGTGCTCGGCGCGACTGATCAAGCCGGGATCGACTACGCCACGCACACCAACCTGCGCGAAGACTCACCCTTGGCCGACGAGGTCATTCCGCCTCTGCTGGCCGCGGTTCTTGGCCGCGTCCATCGCGAAGAGCGACTGCCCGACGATCCCGAGGCAAGGCGCCAGCTCCTGTGGGAACACAGCGGACCGGCGGTCTCCAGTGGCGACACCACCTGTGTCCGGACTGGCTCGGGTGATGTGCTGCAGGGCATCACGATTGACGGTCACGGCGCAGGTACCGCCCACGAGTTCTTGGCCGATCTGCCCGAACCGGTGAACACGTCCGGCCTCGATGTGTTCGCCGAACACGTTGCGGGGATCTTCGATGTTCCGGCGGGAGACCGCATGCTCGAGGGTCTGCACGAGTGGCTCCGCTGGGGCGACGAACACCCCCAAGACATGCTCTGGCGCGACCGCTTCCAGTTGGAGCAGGTCCTCGCCGGACGGCTCGGGGCGGCGAACCAGAGCGCTGATCTCCAGGCACTCCATCGGGTCAGTCCTTTCAACAGTGCTCGGCTTCGTCGACTGCTCTTCGGGGATCGGCCGACACGTCACGGTGAGGCGCTCTCGCTCCAGGAACTCTTACGGTGGGGTCCACCGGAGCTCATGGAGTTACCACTGGACCCATCTGCTGAAGAGCTCCGGGCCATCGCAGCGCCAGACGAGACTGATCTTGAGGTCGCTGCGATCACTACCGATGCCGTCACTACCGACAAGGCCGCTGCCGATGCCGTCGCGACCGACGACGGTGCAGAATCGGCGACCGTCGACCTCACGACCGTGGACGTGACCACGACGGTGGACCTCACGGAGACCATCGACCTCACCGAGCTTCCCCGGTAGTCATTTCGCGGTCAGACAACCCCGAGGCGCTGTGCCGCACGGTTTCCTGCTTCGTCACCGACCAGCTTCCGCAGGAGCAAGAGCCCATCGATCACTGCGATCGCTGTCTCGGCCTCGGTCCGCCTCTCCTGTTCGGCGCCTTCCACGAACTCACTGGCCCACACGATCCACGCCTCAACCAGCGCTGGTATGAGCGTTGCGTATGGCTCTCGACCGACGACAGCAAGACCATTGGCTTCGAAGAACAGAGCGAACACTCGATCCGCTTCGTCGGTCGTCAGCACGGGCCAAGCCACACGGAGCAGGTCGAGGTGATCGGCCGCCACTTCGTTGAACGCTGCCCCCAAGGTTTCCTGCAGGCGAAGGCCCATCGCCATGATGACCTCACCGATGAGATCGTCCTTTGTGGGGAAGTAATAGACGATCACGCGATCGCTGGTGCCGAGGCGCTTCGCTAGTCGGCCGAATGTCAGCTGGCTCAGGCCGTCATCCAACGCAGCGGCCAACGCACCGTCGAGCATCTCGGCTTTCGTGTACTTGTGACCCACGACGCTTGATTGTAGTAGTCACTTCAATTACTGTCTCGTAGCGACCACTACAAGTCCTCGACCTCGCAGCCCAAGCGAGGCCGCACAAGGAGATGCCATGTCCACGCTGACTCAGACCCAAGCCTCGGACCTCTTCCGCCAACCGCCCCACCGATACCTCGACGTTGGCGAAGGCGAAGTGGCGCACCGCCAGGTGGGAAGTGGGCCGGACGTGTTGTTCGTTCACGGTTGGCCCGTGAGCGGCGCCACCTTTCGGTGCCTTCTGCCGTTCCTCGTCGACCACGTCACCTGTCACGTGATCGATCTGCCTTCCGCTGGTTCGAGTCGCTTCGACTCCACGACCAACGCGACCGCCGACCAGCACATCGAGTCGGTGCGCCGTGTCGTCGACCAACTCGGCCTCGAAAGCGTCGCCCTTGTGGGGCACGACAGCGGTGGTTTGATCTCCCGCCATGCCATGGCCGGAGATCCACGGCTTCGGGCGTTGGCTCTCATCAACTCCGAGACGCCGAACATCGGGTGGCGATTCCGGTCGTTCGTTCAGAGCGGACGGCTGCCGGGCTTTGGTTCGATTCTGGGTTGGCTTGCCGACAAGCCTCGGTTGAGGCGCAGCCGGCTCGTGCTCGGCGACGCTTTCGCCGACCGGTCCCTGCTCGATGGCGAGTTCGATGAGTTCTTTCTCCAGCCGCTCGTCAACAATCGCGAGCAGCGGGACGTCACGATGAACGTTCTGAAGACGTTCGATCTCGGACTGATCAAACAGCTCGAATCCGTCCATGCCCGGATCGATGTGCCGGTCAAGCTGGTGTGGGGTGACAAGGATCCGTTCTTCCCCCTCCCCGACGCGAAGGCGATGGTCGAGACGTTCCCCAACGCAAGCCTCGACGTCATTCCCGGCGCCGGCCTGTTCAGCCACGAGGAAGCACCGGAACGGGTCGCCGCCGCCCTGCTTCCAACACTCACCGAAGCAGGCTGAGGGCGACGTGTACTAGGTTCGCCTTCTGGGTTCGAGTCGCGGACCTCCACAATGATGGAGGCCTCATTGACCGCACAGAACACCACCACCGACACCGCCACGTACTACGCCCAGCGAGCCACCGAGTACGACGCCGTCTACGCCAAGCCAGAGCGTCAGACTGATCTTCGAGTCATTGAGGCTTCGTTGACCGACGCCTTCTCCGGACACCGCGTGCTGGAGGTGGCGGCCGGCACTGGCTACTGGACACAGTTCTACGCTGACGCGGCCACCTCCGTCGTGGCCACTGATCTCAACGAGGCAACACTCGACGTCGCCCGGCACCGTCGGGCGTGGAGCAACGTGAGGTTCGTCGTGGCCGATGCCTTCGCCCTGGACCTCGTCGAGGGAACCTTCGATGCCGCCCTCGCCGGCTTCCTGTGGTCACACCTGGATGTCGGTGACCTCGACCGATTTCTTCGCTGCGTCGCCGAGAGGTTGCCGGCTGGCAGTCCCGTCCTCTTCCTCGACAACCGGTATGTCGAAGAAAGCAATCACCCCATCACCCGGATCGATGAGGCGGGCAACACGTTCCAAGCTCGGCACTTGACTGACGGCTCGGCGTGGGAGGTACGCAAGAACTTCCCGGACGCTGACGTCATCACCGCCCACTTGGCCGCCGTCTGCGAAGACATCGAGGTCACCGAGTACGAGTACTTCTGGGCCGCCCGCGCTCAAACCCGCACCACTCCCCCGCAACCTCTGCGTCCAACTCACTCCCCATCCGGTGGCACAGTTACATGTCGCCAGAGCGTCAAGTAACGGTGCCACGATGACTTCTCCGAGCGGATCCGGCTCCTTCTACGACGACCCAGCCTCGGTCGACGCCTACCTCGCCCACCGGCATGCCGCGGTCACCAGCCCAAACCTGGTGATGGAGGAACCAGCGTTCACCGAGGTGGTCGGCGATCTCGCCGGACTCACCATTATCGATCTCGGCTGTGGCGACGGCAGCTTCGGCCAAACCTGTCTCGCCGCCCGCGCTGCTCGGTACGTCGGTATCGACAGCTCGCAGCCCATGATCGATCGGGCAAGAGACAAGCTTTCAGCTCCCAACGCATCGTTCACGGTGGCGTCGCTGGGAGACGCCGAAATCGAGCAGGTGCTGGAGCTTGAGCGAGCAAGATCGGCCGAGATCGACCTCGTGACCGCCCGAATGGCGTTGCACTACCTCGGGGATCTGAGTGCGCTCTTCGCTTCCGTGGCTCGCGCCTTGCGACCGGGCGGACGACTGGTGTTCAGCGTGGTCCACCCCGTCGTCACGGCCCCAGCCCAACCGCCGGATGGTCCCCGCACCAGCGTCGAGGTCGACGACTACTTCGTGTCCGGACCACGGTCGCGGTCGTGGTTTGGCAAGCCGGTCACCTGGCAACACCGCACCATCGAGGAGTACATCCGCGCACTCACGGCCGCTGGCTTCGTCGTCGACGACTTGCGAGAGTGCGCGCCGGTCGAGGAACTCTTTCAGGGCGACACCAACGAATACGAACGGCGCCGCCGCGTTCCCCTCTTCCTGCTGATCGCCGCCTCCAAACCCCACGCCCCCTGACCGCCCGTCCCCAGCTGGTGGCACCGATAAGTGACGGCGGAGCGACAAATAACGGTGCCACGAGGGTGCTGGGGGTGACGTGGTGGCTGGGTGTGCCGTTAGGGGCGACGGCGGCGGGTGGTGGCCAAGACCAGGCCGGAGCCGGAGCTCAGCAGGATGAACGCAGCGAGCAGGAGCCAGATGAGTTCGACACCGGTGAAGGCAATCACGCCGCCATCGAAGTCGTCACCGCGATCATCGCCACCGTCGTCATCACGAGGATCCGGGTCGGGGTCCGGGTCCGGGTCCGGGTCGGGGTCGGGGTCGGGCTGAGTCTGGACAGCGGTGAGGGGCAGGTCGCCAGTGAGGTCAGTTGCGCCCTGCTCGAGCGTGATGCTGACCGATGGCGTGCCTTCGAAGCCTGCGGGACGAGTGTTGGCATCGATCGTGGCCACATACTCGCCAGCGGGCAGGTCCTCGATGAGCCAGTTGCCATTGGCATCGGTGATACCGGTGAACACGACGTCGTCGGCGGTGCCGACAACACCGTCGGGACCGGCCCATGTGAGCACGACACCAACATTGGCCAAGCCCAGCTCGTCCGAGTCCTGCACACCATTGCCGTTCGTGTCGGCGAAGACCGTGTCGCCGATGGCACCGCCGCCGACCACGCCGGTATCGAGGTCACGAATGATCTCGTTGGCGCTGAGGGAAACGAGCGTGGAGCCGTCGGCCGAGGCATCGGGGTCGAAGCTGATGGCGCTGAGCTCTTCCGGCAGGGTCGTTTCGTCAACGTCGAGCTCGTACTCGCCAGCCGGCAGGCCACCGATGGCCCAGTTGCCGTCTGCATCGGTGACCGTGGTGATGACGGCGTCATCTGCGGTGCCAAAGACTCCGTCCGGACCAGCCCAGGTGATCGTGATGGTCACGTCGGGGACGCCCGGTTCGCCACCGTCCTCGCCGTTGTTGGCGTTCTGGTCGTGAATCACCGAACCCTCGAGACCGCTATTGCCCTGGAGTCCGAAGTCGACGTCGAAGTTGGTCTCGCCGCTCGACATCGTGACGATCACCGGATCGTTGCCTGTGGTGACCGTGAGGTCTGCGGGCTCGGCGATGCTGACCTCATGATCGCCAGGGGCGAGATCTTCAGCGAGGTAGATGCCGTTGGCGTCAGTCGTCAGCGTGGTGGTCTGGTCATCGGCGGTACCGAAGGCTCCATCGGGCCCAGCGCTGAGAATGGTGACGTCAACACCGGGCAGGCCCGGCTCGTTGCCGTCTTGGATGCCATCACCGTCAAGATCGACGAACACGGTGTCACCGATCGAGACGGGCAAGAACCAACCGGCGTCAACGTCGATCACGTCCGCACCGGCGGGCACGTTGATCGGAGCGGTCGTGGCCGAGAGGCCGTCAACAGCCGGGATGCCATCGGAGTCGACGGTGTCGTCAGCGCCCTGATCGGCTGCGGTCGGC
>CALKTH010000117.1 GCA_937997485.1 uncultured Acidimicrobiales bacterium
CACGGTCGTCACGGATCTCTACCTGACCGAGACCGCTGACTACGCCGACATCGTGCTCCCATCGGCGATGCAGCACGAGCAGATCGACATCACCGAGTCCTTCGCCCACCTCTATCTCAACTGGAACGAGCCCGCTGTTGAGCCGCCGGGGGAGTGCCTGACGTCCACAGAGATCCATCGCCGGCTCGCAGTGGTCATGGCCGAGCGAGACGAACGCTTCGCCGAGCCGCTGTTGCAGGCCACCGACCTCGAGCTCGCCGCTGACGCGCTCGATAACGAGACGTATCGAGGCGGCGTGACCAGTGATGGATCAGGTTGTGATTCCGTCGGTGGAGCAACGGCGATGGTGGAGCGCCTGCGCTCGGAAGGCTTCATCCGCATCCCGGGCACCGAGCACTACCTCCCCGTGAGCGAGCGGTTTCCCACGGCTTCGGGGTATTTCGAGTTCGCCTCGAGTCGGGCCGAAGCCGATGGCCATGGCCTCCTGCCGAACTATCGGGCGCCCGCTGAGCCAGCGCTTGGCGAGGGCGAGTACGCACTCGTGGCCAGGGGGAGCGACTGGCACATCAACTCGGTGTTTGCGGGAACGGAGAAGACGCTGTCTCGGACCGGCGCACCCTCGGTCACCCTGCACGCGGCCGACGCCGAGCGCGACGGCGTCAGCGAAGGCGACACGATTCGGCTCTGGAACGAGCGAGGTTCATTCACTGCCGAGGCGCACGTGAACGGTGCTGCTCGTCGGGGAGTGATCACCACCACCAAGGGTTGGTGGCGACAGGGGCTCAATGCCACGGTCATTGAGAAGGACTCCGACATGGGCGAAGGCGCCGTCTACCACGACAACCGAGTGCGCATCGGCAAGGTCGCTCAGTCGACCAGCACGGATCAGTCGACGGGCATCGATCCGTCGACGGGCACCGAGATGGCAAATGACGAGACAAGAGGCGAGGAGATCGATTCATGAGCAGGAGCGGGCGATGCGAGTGTGGTGGCGTGGCGTTCGAGTTGGGAGGTGAGCTCCGGCCCGTCGTGAATTGTCACTGTCATCGGTGTCGGCGCATCACGGGTCACTACATGGCCGCCACCTCGGTTGATGTCGAGCAGCTGCGGTTTGACTCCGACACAACGCTCCAGTGGTACGAGGCCTCCACCGGCGTGTTCTACGGCTTCTGTCAGACATGCGGCTCGTCACTGTTCTGGAAGAACGACGACGAGCCGCACCGAGTCTCGGTCTGCGCCGGCACGGTTGAAGCGCCAACAGGCCTCACCACGTCGACGGCGCTGTTCATGTCCGAGCACGCGGACTACCACACCCCCGCCCCCAACCTCACCGAACACCTCCGCGACTAAACCTCGCGACTAACCCTCGCGACTAACCCTCGCTCTCGAACCTCCTTGCCCCGCCGGTCACCTCGGTCCGGTGGCACCGTTCGTTGTCGCTCTGGCGTCACTTGACGGTGCCGCGGGGGCCGTCGGCGGGGTCATGTGGGGGCGCGGGTACTAGCGGACGAGGGATGGGCGGCCGATGCGGACCTCGGTACCGGCGGTCCAGTGCACGACCGGGTCGCCCGCTGGAGCGGGGAGGCCGGCGGCTTCGATGAGGCCGTCGTCGAGATGCAGCAGCTCGGCACGGTGAAGCGGCCAGCGACCGTGGTCGACGGGCGCATGGAGGATGTGACTCCGCCACGTCGAGTACAAGCCCCATCGAGCGGTGAGGTAGTGCTCGAACGGGCTGACGTCATCATCGGAGATGGCCTCGCCGACTCGCACCGAACTTCGGTGGTGTGCGCCCTTGGGCCCGGGCCAGCGTCGAGTCGACTCGTACGTCCAGATCGGTCCGGAGTTGGCGATATGCATGTCGGCCCAAAAGTAGGGGAGCCCGTAGGTCAGGCGTGCGGTGGCTGTGGCCGGGAGCCGTCCCGCCTCAAGCGAGCAGAACCACACGCCTGGCCGCCCGTCTCGATCGCGCACGTAGGTGCGGACGTTCGTCTCGGGGAACACGCCAGCCCACTTGGGCATCGTCACGCCGCCGGGGAAGCCCACCCGCATGAGGAACGGTACGAGTCCGACCCACACGGCGCCCTCCCATTCGTCCGCTACAAGTCCGTCGGGAAGCAGACGTTGGATGGCCGCCCGTTCGAACGGCCAGTGGATGAACGTGAGTTGTTCCCACCACATGCGCATGACCTCGAGCTGAATGGCCTCGGTCGGCTGCGGCGGGTAGTCGGCGAGGGCGTCAGGATGCGGTTGGTGGGGGAGCGGTTGAGGCGACAGCGGTTGGTGAGGCGGTGGCGGGTTGGGCACGGCGCAATTCTCTCATTGCCCAGGCGCCGATGAAGGGCCCGGGGGCGAGAACGAGGAAGGCCCATTGCCAGTTGTCGGAGGCGCCGATGCGGCCGACGAGCCGGATGGAAACGAGCGTGAGGGCGAAGCCGAGTGCGGTTTGCAGCGTGAGCGCAGTGCCCCGGCCCTCAACGTCGGCGTGGTCGGCCACCAAAGCGGAGAACTGTGCGGAATCGGCAACCACGGTTGCTCCCCAGAACACGAGCACCGCAACGAGGATGATCGGCCCCGCTCCGAAGAGCCACGGCGACGAGAGCGCTGCGGCGCCAGAGCCCAGGAGGGCGATGCTGGCGGCGACTTCCTTGCTCACGTTGTCGGCCATCACCCCGGCGGCGATCGAGCCGAGTGCTCCGGCGGCCACGATGACGAAGACGAGGAGCGAGATACGGGTGGGCTCAAGGTTCCGGCCCCAATCGGAGGCGGCGAGCCAGACGCCAACCCAGGTCCAGAGCGCGTACAACTCCCACATGTGGCCCATGTAGCCGTAGGTGGCGAGCCGGATGTTCCGGTTGCCGGCGATCACCCGCAGATGGGCCGAGGCGAACACGCTTCGGCTCGGAGCGTGCGGGCCCTGCTCAACGCCGAAGTGCACGATCGCGGCCCCAACCAATGCGAGGGCGCTCGAGACGAGCATCACCGGTTGCCAGGGGAGGCCGGTGCTTCCTACCAGGTGCGGGGTAGCCGAGCCGAGTGTCAGTGCGGCGATGAGGAGACCCATGGACCGGCCTCGTCGTGTGACAGTCCACCCAGCCACCAACTTGAGCCCCGAGGGGTAGGCCCCGGCGAGGGCGATACCCGTGAAGAAGCGCAGAGCGAGCACGCCGACGTAGGAGGGGTCGTCGACGCTGCCAGCCAACACGATGGCGGCGTTGGCCGCGGCGCCAAACACGGCACTGGCGGCGAACATGTGTCGTGAGTCCAACCGGTCCGACACCGTTCCGAGCGCAAACACCACGGCACCGGCGACGAAACCGAGTTGCACGGCGAGCGTGAGACTCCCGCTGCGGTCGAGGTCTTGTCCGAGCCCGTTGAGTAGGTCGGCGGCGACCGCTGTAGCCGAGAACCAGAGACTCAGCACGAGCAGCTGGGCGAGGGCGATGAGTCGCACGGCGCGAACGGACCGAATGCGGTGCTCGGTGTTCTGTTCCAGGTCGGCCGTCGGAGTCATTGCCAGCACCAACCAGTGATAGGGGTCGAAGCTTCCCGTCTCGGGCCGCGCCCCCGACGCGACTGCCCAGACCAGATCGGCACCGACACCGCCGCTAGAACGCCACGCCGACGGCGTCGCAGAGGAAGCGGATGAACGGCGCTCCGGCGCGGCATTGAGCGGCGAAGTCGTCCATGAACGAGGCCTTCGTGATCTCGCCCTGCTTGAGCTGCGCCGTGGCGATGAAGTCCTTCCGCTTCAGATCTTCGATCAGTGGGTCTTCCTTGTCGAAGCCCTTCGGTGGCCGAGCCAGTGCCTCGCCGCCCAGTGAAAAGGAGTTGGCAAAGGCGGGATCGGACATGATTGCTGTCCACTCGTCCCGGTGCTCGCTGATGTGCTCTCGAATCTGGTACGCCACCTTGGTCTCTGGGCGCCAGAGCCCCACGCCCATGAAGGACTGCCGGGGCTGCAGGTGGAGATAGAACCCCGGGGCGTGGGCGTCCTTTGCCATCTCGTGGCGGAAGTGAAGGCCTGTGTTGTTCTTGTACGGCGTCTTGTCCTTGCCGAACCGGGTGTCCCGATTGATTCGGAACAGCGATCCGCCGTTGGCTCGAGCGTTGGCCTCGAAGTGGGGGCTGATGGCTTCGAGGTGGGGACGGAAGTCTTCGATGAAGTCCAGGGCGGGCTCCTTCACAGACTGCTCGTAGCGCTTCTTGTGCTCCTGAAACCAGACCCGATCATTGTTCTCGGCCAGGTCGCCCAAAAACCGGAACAGCTCTGGCGTGAAGTAGCGCTGTGACATGGCCGCATCCTCGCACCTTCGGTACGGTGCCGCATGCCCAGTGACTTCACCGAGATCGAGCTCACCATCGCCGGCGGCGTGGCCACGATCATGTTCGATCGGCCCGATGCCCTGAACGCCATCACGCCCACGATGTTGGCCGAGCTCAACGAGGCCGCCAGCTCCTGTGCCGAGGACAACCACGTGCGCATTGTTGTCCTGACGGGTCGGGGCCGCGCCTTCAGTGCTGGCGTTGATCTCAAGGCGCTGGGCGAGCGGGAGCTTGTCAACGGCAAGGTCGGCGACATCCTCGATGTTCCGGCCCGCCAACTCACCACGACCCTGTCGACGATGCCCAAGCCGGTAGTGGCCGCCGTGAACGGGTTCTGTTTCACCGGCGCCCTCGAGATCGCTCTGGCCTGCGATCTGATCCTGGTGGCCGACGAAGCGAAGATCGGCGACACGCACGCAAAGTTCGGCTTGCGGCCGACATGGGGCATGACCGCCCGCCTGCCAGCCGCAGTTGGCATCGCTCGAGCCCGGGAGCTTTCCTACACCGCTCGCACGATCGACGGACAAGAGGCGGCAGCTCTTGGTCTTGCCGTGCGCTCGGCTCCCCGCGAGACGTTCGATGATGCGTTGCAGACCCTGCTGTCGGAGATGCTGGCCAACAGCTCCGAGTCATTCGCCGCCTACAAGGATCTCTACCAAGAGGTGCTGCCCGCGCTCGAGCACGAGCGCACTCGTGACTATCCGATCTCAGATACCGACGACCGGCTGGCCGGCTTTCGCTAGAACGCCCCAGCGGACCGATGCCCAAACAGCAGTAACGAAGCCGTGAAAGAGACTGTCACACCTCCTGCGTAGCGTTGTTTGCATGGACACCGCCCTCGTTCTGCCCATCCTTGTTGCCCTGCTCTTTGGCCTGACGGTGGGGCTCGTCGGGGGCTTCGTGCTGTCCGACCGAACACGGGGCCGAGGCATCGGGCTCGGGCCAGACAACCGGGAGGTGAAGGAGACCGTCGTGGCGGTCGACCGCAGCGTGCAGCAAACGATGAACTCTCACGTTGCGCTGTTGCAGCAAGAGCTCCGTCACGTCAACGATCAGGTCGTCACGCTGCGGCGCGAGCGGGCCGAGCAAGATGGCCGTCTGGTCAGCGGGCTGGAGCACACGATGGCGGCCACGGCGCAACTGGCCGACACCACCACTTCGTTGCGAGACGCTCTTGCCTCACCCAAGTCCCGAGGTCAGTGGGGCGAACGTATGGCGGAAGACGTGCTCCAGATGGCTGGCTTCGTCGAGGGTGTCAACTACGGCAAGCAGGTGCGGCTGCCTGGCGGCACGATCCCGGACTACACGTTCCATTTGCCTCGAGGTCACTCCGTGCACATGGACGTGAAGTTCCCGATCGACAACTACCTGCGCTGGTTGGAGTCCACGTCTGGCGCCGTCGATGAACGGGAGACGTTCGAGAAGGCGTTCCGCAAGGATGTGCGGGCTCGGGTGAAGGAGCTTGCTGGCCGGGACTACGTGGACCCGTCCACGGTCGACTACGTGCTTCTCTTCATTCCGAATGAGAGCGTCTATGGCTTCCTGCACGAACACGACCCGAACCTGATCGACTTCGCGCTCGGCCAGAAGGTGGTGCTCTGTTCTCCCACGTCGTTGTTCGCCGTGCTGGCGGTCATCCGTCAGTCGGTCGACAACTTCATGCTGGAACAGCGAAGCGACTCGATCCTCGACAGCCTCGTTGGCCTTCGAGATCAGTGGCAGCGCTTCCTCGACTCGGCGAGCAAAATCGGACGCGGCCTCGCCGCGGCGCAGAACGGATTTGACGAGCTCACCGGCCCGAGGGCCCGACAATTCGAGAAGCGGCTCGATCAGCTGGAAGGCATGCGAGACGGACCATCGATCGAGCCGCCCTCACCAGCACCCTCCGCTGCACCGCTGTCGGTCACCATCGATGGGCGCGAGGTGCCGTCGTCGACCACCGGCGCTCCACCGGCTGAGCTGCGGCAGGTGCAGTAGCCGGCGCGAGCTGGGCAGCTGGGTGCAGCGCCAGAACTCGCCACGTGAAGAGGGGAGGGGTAGCTACCCTCTCCGCCATGAGTACACCCATCCTCGTTGCGGTTGCCTGGCCCTACGCCTCCGGCTCCCGCCATCTCGGTCACCTCGCTGGCGCCTACTTGCCCGCCGACGTGTTCGCCCGTCATCAGCGGCTTCGGGGGAATGACGTGCTCATGGTCAGCGGTAGCGACGTGCACGGCACGCCGATCACGGTGCGAGCCGACGAGGAGGGCGTGACGCCCCAGGACATCGTCGATCGCTACCACTCCGAGATTCTCCAGAACTGGGCCGATCTCGATATCTCCTGGGATCTCTTCACCACCACGGGCACCGAGAACCACGCCGAGGTCACTCGGGAGATGTTCCTCAAGCAGCTCGAGAACGGCCACATCGACAAGCGGGTCACCGATCAGTTCTTCGATCCCGAAGCCGAGCGCTTTCTGCCCGACCGCTACGTGGAAGGCACCTGCCCGCACTGCGACTACGGCGATGCCCGTGGAGATCAGTGCGACAACTGCGGCCGCACCCTCGACGCCACCGATCTCATCGAGCCTCGGTCCAAGCTTTCCGGCGCCACGCCGGAGCTCCGGGCGACCGAGCACTTCTATTACCGGTACTCCGACTTCGAAGAGCAAATCGGCGAGTGGTTGGAAGGTCGAGAGGGTTGGCGCAACCACGTCAAGAACTTCGCCAAGGGCTGGATCGATGACGGCTTGCTCGATCGGGCGATCACCCGCGACATCGAGTGGGGCATCGACCTTCCCGTCGATGATCTCGGGCCGGGCAAGCGCATCTATGTCTGGTATGACGCCGTCATTGGCTACCTCTCCGCATCGAAGGAGTGGGCTACCTCGACCGGCGATCCGGAGGCGTGGCGGAACTGGTGGGAGAACCCCGAAGCCAAGAGCTACTACTTCGTTGGCAAGGACAACATCCCGTTCCACGCCATCTTCTGGCCAGCCCAGCTCCTCGGCTACGGGGGCCTCAATCTTCCGACCGACGTGCCGGCCAACCAGTACGTCACCTTCAAGGGTGGCAAGGCCTCGGCCAGCCGGGGCATTGGCCTCACGATCGGCCAGGCGCTCGAATTGTTCGAACCCGATGCCATTCGCTTCGCTCTCGCTGCGTCGTTCCCAGAGCAGGCAGACACCGAGATCTCCGAAGAGGAAATCGCTCGCCGGGTGAACGAGGAGCTCGTCGCCACGTGGGGCAACCTCGTCAACCGAGTGCTGTCGATGGTGCACAAGAACTGCGACGGAGCGATCCCCGCTCCCGCCGAGCGCACTGCCGAGGATCTCGAAATCCTTGCCACGGTGGATGCGGCCTTCGCCGAAGCAGCCGAGCACCTCGACGCAGTAGAGCTTCGTGCTGGCCTGCGGTCAGCCATGGCAGCGGCGCAGGCCGTGAACACCTACCTCACTGCGCTCGAGCCCTGGAAGCTGGTGAAGTCCGATCATGACCGGGGCATCGCCGTGCTCGAGGTCGCCCTCAGCGCGGTCAACGGCGTGCGGGTTCTCTTCGCCCCGTACCTTCCGTTCTCCGCCAGCAAGCTCGA
>CALKTH010000118.1 GCA_937997485.1 uncultured Acidimicrobiales bacterium
CCAACACCCGCATCACCAACACTCGCGTTACCAACAGACCCGGCATCACCAACAGATCTGGCATCGCCAGCCGCCGAGCCATCGCCGACTGAGCCGAATCCCCGGCGGCCAGCCTCGTCTCGAAGATCGAACACCGACGCCCCGGCTTCACGAGCCCGTTTCATGTCCTCTTCAGCATCACCCGGCCCACCCTGCTGTCCGGACAGATGCACCCGCTCGCCATCCCAGATCACCCAGAACCTCAGCGTGAACACTCCGGCGAACCGCTTCTCAATCGCCACCATCGCATCATCGTGGGCCTGCAACTTCGAGCGACGCAGCGGGACCTCGCCGTGCTCGACGATCACCATCTCCAGGCCGGGCCGAACGATGTCCTCAACGTTCGACACCTCGGCCAGGACGTGCTCGAGCTTGGCCGGGTGCGAGAGCAGCCAGTCGGCCTGGATCCGCCCGTCCGCATCCACGAGAAAGACCGCCACGCACGGCCCGTACTTCAGCTCGACGAACTGCGCCATGGCGCACGCCGCTTGCGCCGAGGCCAACAACGGCACGCCGCGCTCGTCGAAGAAGTCTCGACCGAGCCGAGCGGCAAGCTCGGGATCCACATCATCGATCGGCATTCGTTGACGAGGGCCGGGCCGATTGCCCTTCGGGCGCCGCTTCTGGCTCCCGCGTTTCTGACTCCCGCGATGGTTCCGCTTGCGTCGTGTCATCACATGTCTCCTGGCTAGCGACGCATCAACTGGTTCCGTGCGTCAGGTAGGGGCAAGCCGGAGCTGCGAGCGAACGACCTCGAGGCCGTACGGGTGAGCAGCGCATGATCGCGCGCCACCCAAGGTTCTCAACGATACTTATCTACGCCTATTTACGCAAGGGCGGAGGGGGTAGACACCCAACCCGAACCTCGGACCTGGATCAGGGAACCAAACCGGCCCGAGAACCGTCTGAGAACCATGCGCCGTTCACTGCCCGCCACTCCCCTCCTCGCCGTACTCGCCGGGGCGGCAGTGATCGCCGCCAGCTGCGGCGCGAGCGACACGAGCACACCAACAAGCCCGCCCGAGGCGTTCGAACCGGCGACGAGCGAACGCGCTCCAGCGGCGGCCGACGCGCCCACAAGCCCGCCCGGGGCGTTCGAACCGGCGACGAGCGAGCGTGCACCGGTTGCCTCCGACGCGCCCATCAGCGATCTTGCGAACGGCATGAACGCTGCCGGGTTCGACCTTCTGCGCACGCAGGAGATCGAAGGCAACCATGTGCTCAGCCCGAGCAGCATCGGCCATGCCGTGCTCATGCTCCGGGGCGCCGCAGATGCCTCAACGGCAACCGCCATTGACGATCAGTTTTCGTTCCCGACCGACGAGGCGGCAGACCAGGCCTGGAATGCCATCGATCAAGCAATCATCGGAGCCAACAACCAGGCCACCGGTTGGGACGAGGGGCCCACGCCCATCGTCACGATCGCCGACCGCATCTGGCCAGCGTTGGGCGCCTCGCCAGACCAGGCATGGCTCGACGATCTTGCTCGCTTCCACGGCGCCGGCGTCGAACCCATCGACGTCTCGAACGCCCCGGCCAGCGCGGCTCGAATCAACGAATGGGTGAGCGATCAAACCGAAGGCCTCATCCCCACGCTCTTGCCCGACGGGTTCATCAACGGCAGCACGGTCCTTGTCCTCACCGACACGCTCTACTTCGAAGCCGACTGGCAACTGCCCTTCCTCAAGTACGGAACGGAACGCCGTGACTTCACCAAGCTCGACGGGTCGACCGTGAACGTCGAGCTGATGCGAGAGCTCGAGGGCACAGGAGCGCACGGTTCAGGCGATGGCTACGTGGGCGCCGAACTCCCCTACCTCGGCGGCGACTACTCGATGCTGGTGATCGTTCCCGACAAGGGTCGCTTCCCCGAGCTGCGCAACCGCATGAGCACCGACCTCCTGGCCGAGGTCGACGCCAACTTCGACACCGGCCCTTACGAGCTGATGATCCCTCGGTGGACAGCGAACTCTGCCCTGGATCTCATGCCCTGGCTCACTAAGGCAGGCGTAGCGCCCGGCAACTTCCCCGGCATCGCCGACGGCTCCTTCTTGGGAGGAGCGGTGCACGGCGCGGACATCGCAGTTGACGAGTGGGGCACGGTTGCCGCGGCAGCAACGGCGTTCGGCGTCCAGCTCTCCGGCCCACCCGAGCCCGAGCTTCAGGTGATCGCCGACCGCCCGTTCCTCTATCTCATCCGTCACGTCGACACCGGCCTCGTGCTCTTTGCCGGCCAGGTCACCGACCCGACTCCCAGCTGAGGACAAGAGAAGAGATCTCAGCCCGCGTGTAAGGATCTGCCGAGCGTTGCGTCTCACCGTTCCAACAGGCCAGCCCGACCAACTTGGGTGGTCTCCGGAATCGAGGGAAAGGATGCCCGGCCCATGTCTACGCACGAAGCAGCGATCTCCGCCGCCATCGCCGAGCATCGAGGCATCGTCGTGCGAGTTGCCCGGAGCTTCGCAACGAACCCACAGGACCAAGAAGACCTGATCCAGGAAATCCTGCTTCGCATCTGGGCGGCACGGCAGTCATTCCGAGGGGAGTCGAAAGCCTCCACCTGGATGTATCGAGTGGCACTCAACCGAGCACTCACGTGGCAACGAGATGAGCGCAGTCGGCGGACCAAGCACCACCAGCTCATCGAACTCCCCGATCCCTCGGCCGCCCAAGCCGCCGAGTCCGCCCATCAGCTCAACGAGCTGTACGACATGCTCCGGACACTCCCGCCGCTGGATCGCTCGCTCGTACTTCTCTCGCTCGACGGCTTCGCTTATGCGGAGATCGCCGACATCGTCGGCATCAGCGAATCCAACGTCGGCGCCCGTCTCTCACGAGCGCGCTCCCGATTGCGAGCATCCCGAGACGCCGAGCAAGCCCAGTCCGATGATGCTCAGTCGCCTGACCCGTCCACCACCCCCAGCTCATCAGCGACTGCCGACGCGACCCCGGCCGCCCACACGCCCACCAACACAGAACGAGGCGCATCATGAACCACGACCCGATCATCGATCCCGAGCTGCTCAGCCTCTGGGCCAACCAAGACGCGAGCATCAACAAGCCCTCGCCCGACGCACTCCGATCGACCTTGGATGACTCGCACCGGCAGGAGGCGCGCCGCCTCACCCGGCTCACGATCCAAGAGTCCGTGCCTGCCCTCGCCGTGGCCTTGATCTTCGGCTGGTTCGGCCTGACGCTCGATCAGCGGCAGTGGGCCGCGTTCCTCGCCGCCGGATTGATCCTGGCAGTCGGCGCGTTTCTCTTCTCCTTCACCGTCAGCCAGCGGGCCTCAGCCGACAGTTTCGGCGAGAGCGTGCGCTCCGGACTCGAGCGGTCACTCGTGCAACTCGGCAACCGGTCGTGGCTCTATCGAAACGTGTTCTGGTGGTACTTGGCGCCCATCGCGGTGGCGAACGCATTGGCGGCATACGCACTGGACGCCAGTGCCCGAGCCCTTGTTGTCGCCGTTCCGCTCTACGCGATCTTTCTCGCCGCCCTCTACGTGGCAAACCGGCGCATCGGACGCCGCTACCAGGCGGAGTACGACCGGACAGCGGCGCTTCGGGACGAGCTCGACCGAGCGGCCTGACAGCCAAGCCACGGGAAGCCATTGGTGATGAGTGGGACGACTAGGCGAAGCGCTGTCACATGGCATGAATAGGTTCAGGTCCTCGGAGTCGTGGCTCCCACTCACTTGCCAGACCAGGGGATACCGACCAGCATGAAAACTCCCGAGCACGAACGACTCGATCTTCGCCAAGCCTTCGAGCAGATTTTGAAGAGTCAAGACCTCGTCAGGATCGTCATGGATGCACTGCCGCCAATCGACTACGACCAACTCGCCACCAAGACCGATCTCGCGCTCCTCGAAACTAAGGTCGATGCCCAGTTCGAGAGGGTCGATGGCCGGTTCGACTCACTGAACGGCGAACTCCAGCTCGCGATGGCCAATCAGCTTCGCACCATGATCCTCATGCAGTTGGCCACGTTCGCCGGCATCGTCGCGTTCATCGCTCGCTTCGGCTGACTCGCTCGAACGAATCGGCGAACGGGTCCCGGGCGGCGGATAGTGCCCAACCGCTGCTACGGCAAGACGAGCCCACCGGACGGACGGTCGTCATCTCCATCAGGAGCACCGGCACCAGGATCCATCTCGGCCTCGAGGCCCAACGTCCACTCGTCGTCGAACTCGTCAACTCCACCCACCGCGAAGTCAGCGGCCTCTTCCATCAACGCAGCTTCTTCGCGCTGCAGGCTGCGGAGCTCGCCAAGCGTCAGGGTCTCGTCCGTACGCTCCAATTCGATGAGATCACTGCCCACGACAGCAGCAATGTCAGCCATCAGCTGGTCGTGCAGGCGGACCGAGCTCTCATGCACCGCGATGTATGGCCCATCGATCGTCACCGCGTCGAAGGTGCCCGCACTCTCGTCTCGGAACCACGAGCCCGTCTCCAGTCCGCCGCCTTCTGAATGCGTCGCGCTCAGCACCTGCTCGATCGCAAGACGGTGCGCCTCGACATTGTCCACCCGGAAGCTCGAGGTCACGAACACGACCGGCTCGCCGCCCACCATCGCTGGCGCAGAACCCGTAGCCGCTCCGAGCCAGTCGAGGAAGCTCCATGCGTCCCACTCCTCGCTCAGCGCCTCGATGACGTCGTCAACACGCTCGGCCTCGAGCTGCACGAGCAGGCCGGTGTAGGTGAGCTCGCCATCAAGCATGAGGAAGCGGCCGAGCAGACACTCCCCCACCTCCAGCGGCTCTGCTTTGGTATCCAGTTCGTACATCGCATCGGCCACATCACCGGCCGAGAGCACCCGCACACGGGCCACGCTCGAAGGGTCGAGAACCTCCACCACCTCAACCACGGCGTAGCCGGTGGCGTCAGCTGCCTCGGCCAACGCACGGTCAGCATCCGACAACAGTTCGCCACGCTCAGCGAGGTATTCCCGCAGCAGCCCGCCATAGACGACGTGGGCATCGTGCCCGTGAAGGTCCACGCCCGACTCCACGGTGCCTGCCATGTCTTCGAGGCTGCCGCTTCGCTCGAGACGGTGCGGACGATTGGCAAACAACCACAGCCGGAAGTCGAGCAAGCGGAAGCGATCAAACAGCGTGTGCTTGGGGTGACGCTGGCAGCACTGCTTGAAGCGTCGACCGCTACCGCAGGGACAGGGATCGTTCCGACGCACACCGACGTAGCGAGACTCCAGCTCGGAGCGCGCGGCGCGGATGGCGCGAGCGGGTCCGTCACTCGGATAGTTCGGGTCGGTGGCCAGGCGCACGGCCTTGTCGAGATCGCCCCGGTCCACCGCGTACTCCGCTGCCAGCTCGGCGGCCGGTCGGAACTGTGGGTGGAGACGATTGGCCAGAGCTGCCGCCTCGGCTGCGGCCAGGCCATCACCATCTCGCTCGAACTCGATGGCCTCGATGAAGGCGCCAGCCGCCTGTGGCAACTGGCCAAGATCGGATTTGCGGAGCAACCAACCAAGGTCGGAAAAGGCCTGATCGATCCGGACCGGTCGCAACAAGTGTCGAACCGCCAGAGCGCTTCCCACAAGTGAGTGCGTGACAGCGTCGGCAGCAGCCTGCAAGGCCACGGCGTCAAAGTGCTCCGCCAACTCCGGCAGCTCGATTCCCTCCTCGTGCAACGCGTCGATCTGGCTCAGGAACCCCAGCACCTCATCGAACGCGCGATCGCAGCAGGCATCGAAAGCAAACCGGGTTCGCAACTCGGCATCACGGGCTGCCCGGCTCGCTTCGCCGTGAGTCAACCAAGCCGAGCCGACCGGCCCCCACTCGTCGTCCCGCTGCTCGAATCCAGCGTCGGTCAAGAGCTCGCCCAAGGGTGGAACAGCTGAGCCCCACAGTCGAACACCGGCGCCGTCGGAACTGTCGACACTCGAATCGATGATGCCGTCGAGCAACAGCACCATGTCGTTGATGCCGCGCTCTGCCGCTCGTAGCCGTTCGAGGTGCCCTTCGATGAGCGCCCGCTCCAGTTCACCCTCACCCAACGAACGTCTCGGGACAAGGGCATGAGTCAGCTCAGCCCCATCGAACGTCATCACCACGACATCGTCGGACGTCGCTCCATCCAACCACCCAGCAGGTCCGATCAACCGGCCGCCAGGAGTGTCGGTCCGAAACGCATACGCCTCGGCGCCGGGCACCGTCTGGGGAATGAACAGGTCCGTGAGCAGGCCGCCATCCCCACCCAAGTCGATTTCACCGGATGCCAACGCCTCCGCCGAAAGCGGGAGGGTGGTGACAACTCCCGCCAAGACCCAGGACATCGACGCCACCACACCAGCATCGGTGGTCCACGTCCCATCCGTCTCGTAGAGCAGCTCGGTCACGTAGTGCTCGATCGCCGCATCATCGCCCTCGAACTCCAGAACGAGTTCGGGTATGTCGTGGCTGACCCGGGCAATCATCTCGGACCTGTGCAGAGGCCCATCAGCAAGAACCGCCAGGACGCTATCGATCAGATCTTCCTCGTCGAACACGGGGCAATCGTAGGCTCCAGCGTCCGCCTGCACCGCAAACGCCGCAGGCTCGACCAACCACGGTTTCCTACCAACAAGAACGTCCCCGGCGGAGGACAACCGGGCCAAACGACCTAGGAACTGGGGCCTTCACCGATCAAAGCACGGAACAGGGCACTTAGCCTCGCCGGATGTCGTTGCGTCGAACACCAAGAACGCGCCTTGCAGGAATAGTCCTGATGGCGGTCATGCTCACCCTCTCCCTCCTCTCGGGCACCGCTTCTGCGGCGGAACCCCGAAGCCAGGAAGCCCAGGTTGAGCGCCTCTACCAGGCGTACTTCGGTCGCTCAGCTGATGCGGCGGGCATGACCTTCTGGCTCGATCGCCTCGCCAATGGGTTCACGCTGGAAGACATCGCCACCCAGTTCAACAGCAGCACAGAATTCGAAGAGGCCTACGGGTCGCTCTCGAACGAAGAGTTCGTGCAGCTCGTGTACATGAACGTGCTCGGCCGTCCGGCCGATGCGGCTGGTCTCGCTCACTGGACCGGCGAGCTCGATGCTGGCACTTCCACCCGGGCGCAGGTCATGGTCGGCTTCAGCGAATCGATCGAGTTCGTGATCGAGCAGTCCGTCGACGCCGATCAGGTTCGCCGCCTCTATCTCGCCTACTTCCTCCGTGAGCCCGATGCCGCCGGACTCAAGTTCTGGCTCACGGCCCGGGCGAACGGCATGACCCTCGCAGAGATCTCCAACCAGTTCGAGGCAAGCGCCGAATTCGAGGCGGCCTATGGCGCACTGACCGACGAAGACTTCGTCAAGCAGGTCTACACGAACGTGCTGGAGCGAGATGCCGAACAGGCAGGTCTCGAATTCTGGCTGGGCGAACTGGCCGCCGGCCGCATCGACCGCGGCTCGCTCCTCATCGGTTTCAGCGAGTCCGACGAGTTCAAGACCGCCACCGAACCGAAGCCCATGCCGGAACCCGAGCCAGAACCGGAGCCGGAACCCGAGCCCGATTTCAACCCGACGGCCGTCGACGATTCTGCCGCTATCCAGGTGCCAAACTCGATCACCATCGACTGGGCCACCAACGATGATCTGGCCGACAACGCCACCCTCGCTTCCTTCCCCAGCGAATCAACGCTCGGCGGCACCATCGTCCTCAACCAGGACAACACGCTGCTCTACACCCCACCCGCACTCACCGAGGCCGCGGTCGACTCGTTCGACTACACGATCTGCGACGACGACCCGACGCCCACCTGCTCCACGGCAACGGTGACGATCGAGGTCACGCCGGCTCCCCCAGAGGATCAGGATCCGACGGCCATGGATGACGAAGAGTCCACACGGGCCCCGGACGGCGTCACCATCGACTGGGCTGCCAACGACGAGATCGTCGACAACGCTTCGCTCGACACATTCGATGCTGAGACCGAAGCGGGCGGGGCGATCACCCAGAACGAAGACGGCACGTTCGAGTACACGCCGCCGTCCGAGCTGGCCGAGGCCTTCGAAGACTCGTTCACCTACACCATTTGCGACGATGACGAGCCCGAGGCCACGTGCTCCACGGCCACCGTCACCGTTGAGGTCGAACTGCCCCTGACCGAGCCGGACTGTGAAGTGTTCGTGACCTACCCGCTGGAGGGAGACACTTCGAAGCTCCAGCTGTTCTTGAAGAACTCTGACTGCTTCGCTCTCTACGGCGGCCACAACGATGCTGATGCGATCCAGTGGAGCGGCGCCCTCATCAACGATGTTTCGGTCACGGCTGGGCGGGGCGAGAACCCGGTGCTCAGCTGGGTCCTCGACGTGCCGGCCGAGGCGGTCGAGTCGGGCATGATCGACATGGAGATCAACCTGCTCGTCGTGATCGATGGGGAAGCCCAATTCGAAACACCGGTCACCGCGAGCTACCAGCTCTTCGAGGAGACCTGGCGCCGCACCGCCATCGACCAGGACTTCGTCTACTACGTGAACCCGTTCGGTGAACCCACCGGTGTGTTCATGCCCCCAGCTGACGAAACCTGATCTGGTCGGCGCTGACCGAGCAACACAGAAGTACAGAAGTGAGGACGAGCCGTCTGCCCCGAAAGAGGGGCAGGCGGCTTGTTCGTACACCCTCAGGAGGTTCGGCAAATCCGTAGGCCGGATGAACCCTTGTGACCGGAATGGCTAGGGCGTTTGTCCCGCTTCTCTGGTCGCGGCTCTCTTCGCTGACTATCAACGGTTGCTCCCCTCCTCAGAAAGAGCGACATGTTCAACAAGCGGGCTTTGGCGGCCACCCTTCTCTTCGGATTTCTCGCTTCTCTGCTCATCACCATCCCGACAGCTTCACCGGTCGCTGCACAGTCGGCCGATGGCCTGACAGCAACGGGCGACTATCGCTACCTGGTGGATCCCGACGCTGGCGTCGTCAACGTCGAGTACGACATGGCGATCACCAACACCTCGCCGAACCAGAGCGTGCGCGGCGGCTACCGCTACTTCTACTTCGAGGGCTACGCCACGCTGATCCCCGCGTCGGCCACCGATCTGACCGTCACCCAAGAAGGCGTGGACCTCGAGTTCGAGCGGGTCGACAACGGCGAACTCGTGGACTATCTCGACTTCGGCTTCCGGCGGAACCTTCGCTACAACCGAACCGCGAACGTCGAGATTCGCTACACGTTGCCCGACGACGGGCCCCGCTCGGACTCACCGGCCCGGGTGAACGGCGCCTACGCCGGCTTCCTCGTGTGGACCGATACCGGCCTCGACAGCGCCGACGTCTCCATCACGTTGCCCGAGGGCTTCGATGACGTCGACACTCGCCTCATCCAGCTGGCCAACACCAAGAACGACGATGGCACCCGAACGCTGACCAAAACCGAGATCGAGCCGAACGACGACTTCTTCTCCTTCGTCAGCTTCCGCAACGACGACGCCCTCACCTCCGTGGAGGTGGAAGTCGACGGCATGAACTTCGAGATTCGTCACTGGCCCGGCGACACGATGTGGGCCGACTTCGTAACCGACCGGTTGGAAGACGACCTTCCGACCATGGTCGATCTCGTGGGCCTCGAGTGGCCGG
>CALKTH010000119.1 GCA_937997485.1 uncultured Acidimicrobiales bacterium
AAGTAGCGACGGTCGGCGGCGCCGGGGACTTGCCGCCAACGGTCATACGAACTCGACAACGACGTCGGGAAAGACATGACACGCACAAATGAACAGGTACTCGCTGAGCTGAACGCCGCGTTCGGGCTCCACAACGTGGAGGTCAAGCACGCGCTCAGCCAAGACGAACTCTTTGACGCCGCGATCGCAAACGATCGAGGCATTGTCGAAGAGGGCGGCCCCGCTGATGCGCAGAAGGCCACGGCCACCGCGCTCGGCAAAGACGGCCCGCTCGTCTACTACACGGATCCGACGTGCACCGGCCGGCCGACGAAGGACACCTTCGCCGTTGCCCGCCCGAGCATCGCCGACGAGGTCTGGTGGAAGCCGGACTTCCAGCAGTTCGACCCCGACAAGTTCGACGCGCTCCTTCCGCGAGTGATCGAGCACCTCAATGAGCGCAACGGCACGCTCTATTCCACCGACGTGTTCTGTGGCTGGGATCCCGAGTTCGCCGAGGCCTACCGCTTCGTTGGTGAGTACGCGACCCACGCCTACTTCTGCAACATCATGTTCCCGAAGGCCGTGCGCGACGACGCCGACCGCCCCGAGACGGGCTGGACGCTCATCAACGTGCCGTCCTTCCACTGCGAGCCCGAGCGTGACGGCACTCGCAGCAACCGAGCCGTGATCATCGACATCGAAAAGCGTGTGGCCCTGGTGCTGGGTCGTGCCGACTACTGCGGGGTGAACAAGAAGACGATGTTCACCCTGATGAACTTCGTGCTGCCGTCCAAGGGCCAGCTCTCGATGCACTGCTCCGCCAACATCGGCGAGAACGGCAACTCCGCCATCCTCTTCGGCCTCTCCGGTACCGGAAAGACCACGCTGTCCGCCGACCCGAACCGCTTGCTCATCGGCGACGACGAGCACGTCTGGACCGACACCGGTATCTCGAACTTCGAGGACGGCTGCTACGCCAAGCTCATCGACCTCTCGAAAGAGAACGAGCCGGTGATCGCTGCGGCCATGAGCATGAAGGGCACCCTCATCGAGAACGTGCCGCCGCTGCCGGGCAAGGCCATGACCGAGACCGATCCCCAGGATCTCGATCTCACCGACGGTTCCATCACCGAGAACACTCGCTTCGCTTATCCGCTCACCTGCAACCCCGGCGTGGCCGAGGGTGCTCGTGGCGGACACCCGGACACGATCGTGCTCCTCACCGCCGATGCGTTCGGCGTGCTTCCTCCCCTTTCCGTGCTCACGCCCGACGAGGTCATGTACCACTTCGTCACCGGCTTCACCTCGAAGTTGGCCGGTACCGAAGTGGGCATCACCGAACCCGAGGCCACGTTCAGTGCCTGCTTCGGCGGACCGTTCATGAGCCACAAGCCGTCGGTCTACGCTGAGCTGCTGGCCGATCGCATGCGTAAGCATGAGACCCGCTGCATCCTGCTCAACACTGGTTGGAGCGGCGGGCCCTACGGCAAGGGCGATCGCATGAGCCTCAAGGCCACCCGAGCGCTGCTCGACGCCGCCCTCAACGGTGAGCTCGATGATGTCGAGCTGGTCGAGTCGGCCATCGGGCTGAAGATCCCGACCTCATGTCCCAACGTCGACGACGGCATCCTCGAACCCCGAGACACCTGGGACGCCCCCGAGGACTACGACGAGGCCGCAGCCAAGCTCGTGCAGATGTTCCGCTCGAACTACGAGGCCAAGGAATTCGCCAAGCTCGGCATCGCCCCGGCCATGTAAACGCTCGGCTGCGCAGCTCTGCTGCGCAGGGCAAGGGCTTTGCGTCGCCTTCGGCGACACAGTGCCTCGCTGTTCCGCCTCGTCGCTTCCCTCGCTGCGCTCGGAACGAGGCGGGGTTCGGGTTCCCCGAACCGCGTGCGCGGGCAACCACCACGTCACGCTGCTGCGCGGGCGAACGGCCCTGCGCAGCAGCGTCAGATTGCGCTGTTCAAGAAGATGGAGCGGAGCGCCAGGCCCATGATGAAGAGGCCGCCGAAGCCGTAGAGCAGGTGCTTCCACTCTTCGATCTGCTGCTTGTACGAGTAGATGATGCCGACGCTTGCGATCGTCAAGAAGCCGTAGAACATATGGAAGTCGGAGGCCTCCACGCCATCGGTCTGCATGGCAACAACACCGATGGTGATCTGGAGCAGCACGGCGACTTGAGCAACGGCAGTGAACGTCCACAGTTCACGACGCGAGAGTTGCGGATACTTGTGGGCGGCCAGCGCCCACGCACCGGCCAGGCCGTTCAGCACCACAACGGCCCACGCACCGTTGATGTGCAGATCCGAGACGTTCACCCGCCCAACTGTAGGGTGAGCACGTGCTCCATCAGCGCTACTACATCACCGATCTGACCATCTCGAACCTCGTTGCGATCGGTCGGGTCATCGACGGCAAAGGGGGCGATCTGATTGTCGCCCGGCGGAGCGAATCGCCCGATCTCGACTGGGAGCTCGTCTTTCGCACGAAGGTCCGCGTCGCCATCGAGCAGTCGCCCTACTCACTCGAGATGGACGGACCCGAAGGCGCGATGTCTGGCTCGGCGGTGCTCGTGCGGAGCGACGGAATCTCCCACGTCTTCCGCGGATCCGGTGATCTGGTGGGGTTCGATGAGGCCGAGTTCTTCGGCGAGATGGACTGACTAGGCTCGCTCGACATGGCTGCCACGCTCCGCCCTGAGGACTTCGACTACCGGGAGTTCCCGAACCGGTTGAACCTCGGCTGCGGCTGGGACGTTCGAGATGGTTATCTCAACGTCGACTTCATCGAGGAACACAAGCCCAATCTGCTGGCTGACGTACTCGACCTTCCCATGCTCCCCGACGGCCACTACGTCGAGATCGTGGCGCAAGATGTTCTGGAGCATGTGAAGCGGACCGATGTTGATGCTGCGCTTCGGGAATGGCGTCGGCTCATGGCCCCTGGGGGCGAGATCATCTTGCGCGTGCCCGACGTCATCGGCGCCGCCCGAGTGCTCGCCAGCACGACAGACCTCGACAAGCACGTGGCACTGATCCAGTGCCTGTATGGCACACAGGCGTACACCGGCGACTACCACCACGTGGGGTTCACCGAGCTCACGTTGAAGGCGGCGCTGCACGAGGCCGGATTCGTCGTCACTGATCTGCAGCGCCGAGACGAGTGGTTGTTCGACTGCGTGGCCACAACCCGAGAGCCCGACGCCGCATTCGACCCGGGGCCGATGCCGTTTCTTCAGCTGGTCGACCAGCCAGTCGTGGTTGAAGCACCCGTATCCGCCGCAGCCAGCACAGCCGGGCCCAGCGGAGTTGATCGAATCGTCAGCGCCGTGGGCGCCCGAACGCCAGAAGGCGCCAGAGCCCTCGTCCAGAAGGTCTGGCGCCCCCTTCGCCGTCTTGCGGTGAAGGCTGGCGTGATCCGCTGAGCTACTCCTCGAGCGAGGGTCGGCTGCGCTGGAACTCGCTCACCTGGTTGAGTCGCTCGATGCCGTCGGCCGAGAGCGGCCTTTCGAGTCCACCCATCGTGTCCCGCAACTGGGCTGGGGTGTTTGCACCGATGATGGGGGCACTCACACCCGGGCGTGAACGGAGCCAATTGATCGCAGCCTGAGCGGGAGTTTGGTCGTTGGCTTCGGCGACCTCGACCAGGGTTTCGATGATGTCCCAATTCTTGTCCGAGAATCGGTTCTCCTCATTCTCACTGGCGCGCACGCTCTCCGGGAGCGCCTCGCCCCGGCGGTACTTGCCGGTGAGTAGCCCGCCGCCCAGCGGGCTGTAAGGAACCATGCCGATGCCGTACTTCTCGCACATGGGCGCCAACTCCATCTCGACGAAGGAGCGGGTGGGGTCGAGCAGGCTGTACTCGGGCTGGATGGACACGAACGATTCGAGGCTCTTGCGGTCCGAGGCCCACAGTGCTTCGAGAAGGCGCCAAGCACTGAAGTTCGAACAACCGATGTAGCGAACCTTGCCCTGTCGCACGAGGTCGGTGAAGGCGGAGAGTGTCTCCTCGATCGGGACGAGCGGGTCGATCCAGTGCGCCTGGTAGAGGTCGATGTGATCGACGCCAAGGCGACGGAGGCTGTCCTCGCATGCCTGCATGATCCACCGACGAGACAGCCCTTCTCGAGAAGCGCGGGTCCCTCGGTGATCGGCGAACTCTTGACCCATGGCGGCTCGGACTTTGGTGGCCACCACCATTTCGCTTCGGAGGCCACGATCCTTCAGCCATCGGCCAAGGATTTCCTCGCTGACGCCACCGGGGTTCGGTGGGCCGCCCAGTCGTGAGGCCCACGAGCTGTAGCAGTCGGCGGAGTCGAGGAAGTTGCCGCCGGCCTCGGCGTACGCGTCCAGCACATCGAAGGCGCCAGCCTCGTCGACGGACCATCCGAACTGCATTGTGCCGAGGCCGAGGGGGAAGACGGTGAGGCCGCTGTTGCCGATCTGGATATAGGGGCTGGGATCGTGGTTCATCGGTAGTACTCCAACTTGTGATCGATAAGGGCGAGGGCTTCGTTGAGTTCGGCGACCTGTTGCTCGACGACGGCGCGGTGGTCGGTGAGCAACTGACGGCGTTCGGGGATGGTGGTGACGCCTTGCGCGCCGAGTTCGCAGTAGTGGCGCAGCTGCTCCATCGTCATGCCCGTCGCCCGGAGGCAGCGCAACACGCCAATCCAGAGAACGTCGTTTTCGCTGTAGCGACGGTGACCGTTCTCGGCCCGCGTCACGTTCTGCACGAGTCCTTCGCGCTCGTAGTAGCGGAGCGTGTCGATGCTCACGCCGGTGCGTTCGGACATCTCGGCTGGCGACAACTTGGTTTCAGTGACCATCAGGTCAGTGAACAACCTGGAGCGCACTCCAGGTCAAGCGCGCGTCGAGAAAGATCTCAGTTCGAGGCTCAGAGGCCGGGGAGCAGATCGACCAGCTCGGGCCCACCAGTGCCGGTCACACCCGTGATGTTGAACGACTCTCGCCCGAACGCCATGGCGAAGACCTCGGGCGGCATGTTGAGAAAGAAGCTGTCGGGAGCGATCTGGCTGGCGTGGGCCACCATTGAGGCTCTCTTCGCCTCGATGACGGACGTGACGTCGATCTCGTACTTGATGTCCTCCGCCGGCGTACCGAAGGTCTCCATGTCGGCGGCATCGGGCGCATCGTCCATGGCTTCGGCGACCTCGGGTGCTGCCTCACGCATCGCCATCATTTCCTGCATTGCCGTACGGTTCATGGTCGACTCATACGTCACTTGCACGCCAGCGAGCTCGGCAGCCCGGCGGCCGACCCGGTGCACTTGGATGTGATCCGGGTGGCCGTAGCCGCCGTGATCGTCGTAGTACGTCAGGACCGTGGCGTCGACATCTCGCAGGATGGCAGCGAGCTTCTGCGACGCCTCTTCAACGTCGGCTTGCCAGAAGCACGCAGGATTGTCGTTCGTGGGTTCGTCGATCATCCCGGAGTCCTCGTAGCCCAACCAGATTGGGGCCTCGGCGCCGAGGATCTCGGCCGATGTCGCCAGCTCCACCATGCGGCGTTCCCAAAGCTCTTCGCCTTCGGCCAGGACACCCTCAACGGGTTCGCCCTGCTCGCCGCGCGTGGCACAAACGAGGATCACTCGGTGACCGGCCGCCGCCGCCTTCAGCATCAGGCCACCCGTCGCAATCGCTTCATCGTCGGGATGGGCATGAAAGCATACGAGCGTCGACATCGGGCAAGCCTACGAAGGCCGGCCGACGTTGAGAAGCGACTGTTCAGCTCGTGGCTAACCTTGCCGATGTGAACAGGGTGCGCCGTCTGCTGAGTTTTGCCGTTCTCGCTGTGGCCCTGCTGTCCACGAGTGCGGCCGACGCTCAGACCGGTGCGGCTGATGAGCTCCGCGACCCAGTCACATTCGAGCAGATCTCTGAGATCGACGAGTTGACCGGAGCGCATGCCGACGTCTTTCGCCTCTATTGGGCGTACTTCGATCGCAAGCCCGACGCAGCGGGCGCCATGTTTTGGGTTGACCAGCACGATCAGTGCATGGGCTTGCGGCAGATCGCCGACTTCTTCGGCTCGAGCGACGAGTTCCGCTCCACCTACGGCGATCTGACGAACGAGGAATTCGTCGATCTCGTGTACCGAAACGTGTTGGATCGCGACGCAGAACCTGGCGGCCGGGCCTTCTGGCTCCAGCAGGTGCAAAACAAGACGATGACCCGAACCGAGGTGATGCTCAACGTTGGGCTCGCCCCCGAATTCGAGAACAACCACCCGCTTCCCTCAGACGGAGTTCCCGACCGTCCGTGCCAGCCGTCGTCTGCGTTGGGCGTCGTCTCGCACCCCTACAACCTCCAGCAGTACGAACCGTTCGGGTTCGTTGGTCCGGTGACTCTGCATCTGCCGTCCATCGCCGTGGAGCAGATCGGTTTCCACGAATCGAACCACGACGGTGCTGCCCAGATCGAGCTGATCGACACGGTCGTGCCCGTCATGACGATGGAAACTCGCAACCGGGACAACGTCGCTCGCGGCGCAGCCGACATCTCCGTTCACCCGAACCTCGAGATCCGCTCGCCGGTGACGGGCACCGTCATTCGCGCCGGCGGGTACACGCTCTACTGCCGCTACTCGGACGCCTTCGTCGTGATCGAGCCCGATGAGCTCCCCGGTTGGGAAGTGAAGGTGCTCCACATGACGGACCGCACCGCCATCCGCGGCGACCGAGTGGTGGCCGGTGAAACGGTGATCGCCGCAGGGCCGAACAAGTTCCCCTTCCGCTCCCAGATCGACGAGTTCACCGGCGAACCGTCGTGGGGCCACATCCACATCGAAGTCGTCGATCCCAGCGTCCCCGACCGCCCATCATCCGGCGGCGGCTGCTAAATCATCCCTCCGGCCTTCGCCGGGCCGGTTTCGCTCCACAACCAACCTGGAGCGCCCGCGGACGGAAAGCCGCCGCCAACGGCTCCAGAAACACTCTGGAGCGATTTCGCGTCGACGGTCATTGCCGAGTGGCGCGTATCTGAATCTCTTGAAAGCCTCGAAGGACGAGGCGCTCTCGGATGGGCGGCTCTGCGGCCAGCTCCATTGTTTCGAAACGGTCGATGAAGGCAGAGAGAGCGATCTGTCCTTCGAGGCGGGCGAGCGCCATGCCCAGGCAGTGATGGATACCGCCGCCGAACGACAAGTTTCGGGCCGCGTTTGACCGGGTGAGGTCGAGCGTCTCGGGATCCTCGAACACGGCGGGGTCACGATTCGCCGCACCCAGCATGGTGAGCACCTGCTCCCCCGCCGCCACCACCTGCCCGTCGAGCTCCATGGGCTCGGTCAGCACCCGCATGCCCAGCTGTACCGGACTGTCGTACCGGAGCAGTTCATCCACTGCGGTCTTGGCGATCGACGGATCGGCCTTCCAGCGGGCCAGCTGATCCGGGTTTCGCATCAGCGCTACGAGCCCGTTGCCAATGAGGTTGACCGTGGTCTCATGACCGGCAATCAGGAGCAGACCCACCAGGCTGATCAGTTCCTGCTCACTCAGCCGATCCTCACCGTCTCGCACCGCGAGGAGTTCGGAGAGCAAGTCGTCCTGCGGATTGGCCCGACGGTCCTCGAGGATGTGGGCGAGGTAGAGCTCGAGCTCTTCATTTGCCTGCTCAATGGCCAGCTCGTCTTCTGGTGTCCGAAGCACGCCGGGATCGATGCCCTTGGTGAGCTGGTCGGACCAGCCACTGAAGACCGCCTCATCTTCTCGAGGAATACCGAGCAGCTCGCAGATGACGGCCACCGGCAACGGGTGGGCGAAGTTCGCGACCGCATCGAACGTGGAGACACCGTCGGCATCGGACGGAATGGCATCGAGCAGCTGTGTGGTCAGTTCTTCGATTCGGGGAACGAGGCGTTCCACGGTGCGAGCGGTGAAAGCTCGGTTGACCAGATCCCGGAGGCGAGTGTGATCGGGCGGATCAAGAAACAGCATCATGGGTTGCTGCTCGGCGGCTTTCTGGAACCGCTCGTCGACACCCACCATCTCCTGGAAGAACGTGCTGCGATGTTCGTTGCTCGAGATGTTCTTCGCTCGAAGCAGGCCGTGCGCCAGTTCGTGATTGAACGTGAACCAAAGATGATTGCCGGCCTCGAGCAGGGCGCCCTGTTCCCGCATTCGCCGATACAGGTCATACGGGTCGGCACGGTTCACCGGGTCGAAGACCTCGGCAAGGAACGTCTCTCCAACGGTTGGGCTGACCTCTGTCATCACGTTCTCCACTCGATACAAGAATGTATTGAATACAATGATGTATCGTTTCCCTCGTGTCAACCGGCCGCACTCGCCCGACTCGTGAAGAGACCCGCCGGCGCCTCCTCGAAGGCGCGGCCGTCGTGTTCGCGGCCGAAGGCGTTGGCGGTGCGAGTATCGAAGAGATCTGTGCGGCGAGCGGACTCAGCCGAGGCGCGTTCTACTCGAACTACGAGAACAAGGATCAGCTCGTTCGAGACCTCATGGAGGTGGATCAGGCGGAGAACGCGGCGGATCTCGAGCAGCATCTCAGCGAGGTCGACCCGCTCACCTTCATCCTCTCGATGGACAACGGCGAGCGTGCTCGCAGCTCGATCACCGCCCGCAATCCGGGGCTCGGGATCGAACTGTTCCTGCACCTCTCACGTACGCCAGAACACCGCTCCTGGCTGGTCCAGCACCAGCGAGAGACCTCCGAGGTCACCAAGCGAATGGTGCAGCGCATGGCCGACGACCTGGGAATCGAGATCCCTGGTGGCGTCGATGATGCCGTCAGCCTCATTCTCGGTTTCGATCTCGGCCTGTCGTTCCGCAGCATGATCGATCCCGAGAGTGTTCGTCAGGGCCAATACGGCGAAACCCTCGCCACGCTCTACGACCTCTGGACCAGGTCAGCCACGAAGAAAGCGGACTAGCCAACTGCCCGGACTCTGAGGTGGCAGAAGAGTGTTCGTGAGCGGTGAGAGCGTCGGAACAGTCAGGACGGCCGGACTGTCGCCCATCCCCGGGGGAGGTCCCGGTCGGGGTGGACGGCAGCGAGCGGATCTTCGCTGTCTCGCCAGTAACCCAATCCGTTGCCGGTCTTCGCATAACCGATGAAACGAAGCAGCTCGTCGCTCCAGTCAGCCACCTCCGCCGGAGGGCACTCGAGAAACTGGTTGGTCGACTGCGTGAGCCAGCCGACGCCGTGCTGGAGCGACAGCCCTGCCCGCCATTCGCTCGAGTTGTTCGCGCCCCCGCCGTGATACACGGTGCCGGTGTAGAGCAGGAGCGAGCCTTTCGACATCTCAGCCGGCACGGTCTGTTCTGGGCTGAGCTTCTCTCGGTTCCCGAGTCGGTGACTGCCGGGGACGATCCGGGTGGCGCCGTTCGCTTCGGTGAAGTCCGTGATCGCCCACATGCCGTTGAGCTCGACCTCGCGATCGAAGTCGACCATGTCGTACTTCCACTGATCGCGATGCAGGCGCTGCGCCGATTCACCGGGCCCAATCTGGATGTACTCCGCGGCCGAGAAACGCCAGCTCGTGGCGTGACCGAGCACGTGATCGCCAGCCGCCATCACGAGGGGATGCGTGGCGATGCCGCGGAACGTGGCTGATCGAGGGAGAGGGGCACCTGTGCGTCGGGTCTTGTGCCCTTCGAAGTCGCTAGCGCCGATCTGTCCCTGATCATCAAAGGCGGCAAGCTCGGTGCCGATCGCATCCATCTGCTGGGCCGAGGCCGCTCCTTCGATCACGCAACAACCCGCAGCGTCAAGCGCTGAGGCCAGCGCGGCCTGCAGCTTGTGCTTCGATCCGGCGAGGAGCGACGGGCCGTTGAGGCGAGGGATCTCGATCGGCTGACCGTTCACGGCCTACGCCACGGCTCCTGATTCGCGCAACGCCGCAACCTCGTCAGCGGAGAAACCAGCATCGGCCAGGACCTGATCGGTGTGCTGGCCGGGGTGAGAGGCCGGGCTCTGGATCTCTGCCTTGGTGCGACTGAAACGAGGCGCAGGGTTCTGCTGAGTGATACCGCCAACCTCGGTGAACGTGCCGCGCTCGACGTTGTGGGGATGCTCGGTGGCTTCCTCCATCGAGAGCACGGGGGCGAAGCACACGTCGGAGTGCTCCATGATCGCTGACCACTCGTCGCGGGTCTTCGTCTTGAACAGCTCCGCCACCCGCACCTTCATGGCCGGCCACTGCGTACGGTCCATCTGTGGCGGTAGCTCCTGCTCGCCGAGGCCCGACAGACGAAGCAGCTCGGCGTAGAACTGCGGCTCGATCGAGCCGATGGAGACGTACTTACCATCGGCACATTCGTAGACGTCGTAGAAGGGAGCGCCCGTATCGAGCATGTTGGTACCGCGCTCGGGTTGCCAGAAGCCCATGGCCTTCATGCCCCAGAACATGCTCATCAGCGTGGCGGCACCGTCGACCATGGCCGCGTCGACCACCTGGCCCTGGCCCGAGTTCTTGGCTTCCAGCAAGGCGCAGGCAATGCCGAAGGCGAGGAACATGCCACCTCCGCCGAAGTCGCCAACGAGGTTGAGCGGCGGCACGGGCGCCTCGCCTGCACGGCCAATGGGCTCGAGAGCGCCGGCAAGGGCGATGTAGTTGATGTCGTGGCCCGCTGCCAGCGCATACGGCCCCTCTTGCCCCCAGCCGGTCATGCGGCCGTAGACGATCTTGGGATTGCGAGCGAGGCAATCATCCGGGCCGAGGCCCATGCGCTCAGTCACACCAGGTCGGAAGCCCTCCATGATCACATCGGCACTCTCCACCAGACGCATCACCGTCTCGATGCCCTCGGGGCTCTTGAGGTCGACGCCGATCGAGTGACGGCCACGAGTCAGCGAGTCTGGCGGCGGACTGTCGGGATCGCCGCCCCGCACTGCGCTGGCCCGCTCGACGCGGATGACCTTGGCCCCCATGTCGGAGAGCATCATGGCCGCAAAGGGGCCGGGGCCGATACCGGCGAGTTCGATGACGGTGACACCTTGAAGAGGACCCATGGCCCGAGAACTTAGGTGACGGCCGCGTCCGGTACGAGTTGAACTTCGGAGCCGGCTGATCGACGTCAGCTCTGAGGGAGATCGATCACGAACGACGCGCCCCGGCCGGGGGTGGGTTCGACGCTGATGGTGCCACCATGCGCTTCGACGATGGCTTTGGTGATCGACAGCCCGAGCCCCGACCCTCCGGTGGACCGCGCCCGCGAACTATCGCCTCGCGCGAAGCGGTCGAACACTGTTGCCGCTTCGGTCTCGGTGAGGCCGGGCCCGGTGTCGGCGACCACGATCTGCGCCCGTCCGGCGGAGGCCTGGACAGCAATCGAGATCGATGCATCGTCGGGCGTGTGCGAGATCGCGTTGCCGACCAGGCCGGCAACGGCCTGGTGCAGCCGGAGGCGATCGACGCGGGCTTCGATCGAATCGGGCAACGCCGACACATCGATACGGCGCTCGGGGTGTGCTGCCTCGGCGAGGGCGGCGACGTCACGGAGCATGGGCGTCAGATCCACCTGGCTCGCATCGAGCGGTTGCTGCTCATCGAAGTTCGCGAGCACGAGGAGGTCGTCGACGAGCAGGTTCATTCGCTCGGCCTCGGTCTGCAGACGTCGCACGACATCGTCGAATTCGCCCGGCTTGCGGAACCCGCCCGCCACATACAGATCGAGGTAGCCCCGGATCGATGTCAGCGGCGTGCGGAGCTCGTGCGATGCGTTCGACACGAACTGGTGGAGCCGCGCATCGCTGGCATCCCGCTCATCGAGCATGACATTGAACGACTGTGCGAGCCGTCCAGCCTCGGTGGAGGCGACCTGCTCCTCCACCCGACGGTCGCGCTCGCCTGAGGAAATGGCTTCGGCTACATCCGTCATCTCGCTGATCGGCCGCAGACCGAACCGGCTCACCCATGAGCCGATGAGCGCAAGAACCAGCGCGATCGCGGCGGCAACCCCAAGCAAGGTCAGCGTGAGCTGACGTATCGCAGCATTCACGTCATCGACGGGCAGGGCGAGCACCGCTGCGAAGGATTCGTCGGTCGCCGGCTCGTACCGAACACGGAAGGTCGACACCCCATTCACACCTTGCACCGTGGCCAGCTCGTTCTCGGCCGGCGGGCTCTCGATGACCGACTGGATGCTGGGCATGTCCTCCAGCAACTGGCCTTCGAGCACCGTGCGGGGCTGCCCCTGAACATCGATCACCGCAACGAAGAGGTCGGAAAGATTGGCCGTGTCGGTCTCGGGCTCTGGGCGAGCGGGAGGAGCCGGCGCTGCCGACACATCGGTTCGCGGTCGTTGACGAACTGCGTTTGGCAAGGGCGTGGCCAGCAGCTGCTCGTCGATCTGTTCGTTCAGTTGTGCCCGCTGGGACACTACGACGAAGGCACCCGCCGTGAGCAGGGCGACGAGGACCATCGAGAGTCCGAGGAGAAGTCGGGAGCGCAGAGTCACTGGTCGGCTCGAAGGCAGAAGCCCACCCCACGGATGGTGTGAATGAGCTTCGGCTCATCGTGATCGAGCTTGCGACGGAGGTAGCTGATGTAGGTGTCGACGACGGACGAGTCGCCACCGAAGTCGTACTCCCACACGTGGTCGAGAATCTGCGCTCGTGAGAGCACCCGTCCGGCGTTCGCCAAGAGGTAGTGGAGTAGCTTGTATTCCGTGGGCGACAGGTCGACGGTGACACCCGCTCGCCTTGCTCGATGCGCCTCGACATCCAATTCGAGATCTGCACAACGCAACACGGTGTCCTTGCGAGCGTGCCCCGACTGCTGCAAGCGCAGCTGCACCCGAGCGACAAGCTCGGCGACGGCGAAGGGCTTCACCATGTAGTCATCGCCGCCTGTCGTGAGCCCCCGGACCCGATCGTCGGTGGAGTCGCGAGCGGTGAGAAAGATCACCGGTGTTCGTGACCCGCTGTCTCGCAGCCGCTTCAAGACCTCGAACCCGTCGAGCTCGGGCATCATCACGTCGAGCACGATCAGATCGGGCCGCTCGGCCGCTGCCAACTCCAGCGCCGTGCGGCCATTGTCGGCACTCACCGTTTCGAGGCCAGCAAGCTGCAAGGCCGACTCGACCAGGAAGCGAATGTTCTCTTCGTCATCGGCAACGAGCACCGTGGCCGGGGCTGGCGTCTGCGGGGATGGTGCGTTGGTGGCGGGCGAACTCATCGAACGCCTTCGATGTAGGTGAGCAGCGCGTTCGCTTCAGCGGTGACGGTGGCTTCGGGCACGAGGTCGGCCGCTTGGTTGATCAACACGTCTGACCAGTCGGCGATCACCGAATCGACGGTACCGCTCGTGAAGAGCAGCTCGGTGAGTACAGCCGTCTCGCTGGCGTACATGGCTGCGAATTCCGCATTGGCCATGAAGCGATCCACGAGCACGTTCGGCTGATCACCGGGGCCGCCGGCGCCACCACCAGCAGCGGGTCCGCCGGCTGCAGGCCCGCCAACGGCGCCGGCATCACGCTCGGGTCGAGCGTTGCGCTCTCCTCCAACGCGCCCCTCACCACCGGGACCAGCGCCAAGGGGGCCAGCCCCACCCGCTCCCGGACCGGTGACGTTGGCCGTATCGAAGGCGAGGTTGAGGTCCCAGGAGACCACGGTGAAGCGTCCGGTCGTGGTGTCGTACTGAAGATAGGAGTTGTTGCCCCGACCGTTGATGTCGTCGGCATTGCCGATCAGGTCCTGGAAGGCGAGATACGTGGCGAACGCTTCGATGTCGAGGTGGGCGCCGATCTCGGTGTTGAAGGTGGCGTCATCGCTGTTGTTGATGAAGTCGAGGAACTCGATGAGCGGCTCATAGTTGTCATCGCCAACCTTCTGCTCGAACACCTCGACGTAGGCTTCGGCGTCTTCACCGCGATAGCTGTAGTCGCCCTCGCTGTCGGCCTTGTAGAGCAAGCCGTCCTCATCAGCGAAGTTGTTCTCGTACCACTCCTCGTCGGGGTTCTCGACGGCGAGCCGCAGCTCGGTCTCGCCCCCATTCACCGTGAAGGTCGTCGACATCGGGCTCTGCGCGGCGAGTCCCGTCATGGCGAGCAGCGTCTGAGCCACGGCCTCGTTGAGCGCCGTCTCGGTCGAGGTCGAGCGAATCACGATGTCTTCGACGCCTTGGTGATCTTCACCGTCGACGAACTTGTTGAGTCGAATGAGCCAGGGCAGATCTTCGGGGTTGCCCGAGGTTTCAACGGTAAGGCTGAACAGCGATGAGTTGCCCTTGAGCCGGAGCCCCACGTCTTCATAGACGGTGCCGTCGATGGTGACGGTGGCCGAGATCCAGTCCTTCTCTCCTGTGGTGGTGAACGTCTCGATCATCTCGGCGTAGTCCGCCTCGTTGAACTCGACGCTGATGTCGTGCACGACGCTGGTGTCGAAGAGCGCGAGGTCACCGTTGAAGCTCGCCTCCGCCACGTCATCGGAGGAGAGCGCGATCGCGCCGTCGGCGGTTGAGGGGTCTGCCGTGGCGCTGTCGTCCGCGGTGGTCGAGCAAGCGCTCAGAAGCAGGAGCAAGCTCGCGGCACTGGCGCCCACGGCCCGACGAGCGGAACGGAAGGAGGAGGCGGAGGTGGAGGTGATTTCGGCGTTCATGCTGTCTCACTCAAGCTCCGAACCTTGGTGGGTAGCTGCGACCCGTTTGTGAGTTCTCTGTGAATCACTGGATCGGGGTCCCGACAGTCACCGCCAACTCCAGGGCGGTTCACAAGAAGCTCACAAGGACGGTTGCTGTGATGGCGGGCATGTCACCAGCAGCTCTCATCTCCGTCGATCTTCTCGCCGTCACTGTGCTCGTGTTCGGCCTCTACTTCCCCCGCTATCGACGGCGCGACATGGTCGTCGCCATCCTCGGCCTCAACGTCGGCGTTCTCGCCGTCGCCTCAACCCTCTCCAGCGCCGATGTGGGTGCGGGTCTCGGACTCGGGCTGTTCGGCGTGCTCTCCATCATCCGTCTGCGCTCCTCAGAACTCGAACAAGAAGAGA